>JBAQLV010000023.1:0-126105 GCA_049302185.1 Thermodesulfovibrionales bacterium
TGACAGCACTTTTGTTATTGCTGCCGTTAGTGTGGTCTTGCCATGGTCTACATGCCCTATCGTCCCTACGTTGCAATGCGGCTTCGTCCTCTCAAATTTTGCCTTCGCCATTATTGCCTCCTTTTATGCATGATGCACGATTCATGATTCATGATTTCTAAAACCTGCATCTTGCATCCTGTATCTTGCATCTTATTATTATTCGCCCTTAACCTTTGCTACGATGGTCTCAGCTATGCCCTTGGGCACCTCTTCATAATGGGAAAACTGCATTGTATAGTTTGCCCTTCCCTGCGTCTTTGACCTGAGGTCGGTAGCATAACCGAACATCCCTGAGAGCGGGACCTGAGCTTTTATTGCCTGCACATTACCCCTTTTCTCCATCTGCTGTATCTTTCCTCTCCTTGAGCTAAGGTCTCCTATAACATCACCCATATAATTCTCCGGGGTAACCACTTCTATGCTCATCATCGGTTCGAGCAAAACAGGCTTTGCTTTTTTGGCAGCCTCTTTGAAACCGATCGAACCTGCAATCTTAAATGCCATTTCAGAGGAGTCCACATCATGATATGAACCGTCATAGAGTGTTACTTTAATATCTACAACAGGATATCCCGCAAGAACCCCTGAGTCCATAGCCTCTCTTATGCCTTTTTCAACAGCCGGGATATATTCTCTCGGTATTGTACCGCCTACAATCTTGTTAACAAACTCAAAACCCTTGCCATGAACAGGTTCGAGCTCTAAGTATACATGGCCGTATTGTCCGCGTCCACCGCTCTGCCTTATAAATTTCCCTTCTGCCTTTGACGAGATCCTGATTGTCTCTCTGTATGCAACCTGAGGCTTGCCAACATTAGCCCCAACCTTAAATTCCCTTAAAAGCCTGTCAACGATTATTTCAAGATGAAGTTCGCCCATTCCCGATATTATTGTCTGTCCTGTCTCCTCATTGTATGAAACCTTAAATGAAGGGTCTTCCTGAGTAAGCTTTCCAAGCGCCTCATAGAGTTTTTCATGATCAGCCTTTGTCTTAGGTTCAATCGCAACCGAGATGACAGGATCGGGAAATTCTATGGATTCAAGTATTACAGGTGACTTTTCATCACATAAAGTATCGCCGGTGAGTGTATTCTTCAGTCCAACTATTGCGGCTATATCTCCTGCGGCAACCTCTTTTATCTCCTCGCGTTTGTTGGCATGCATTTTTAAAAGCCTTCCGACCCTCTCTTTTGTATCCTTTGTAGAGTTGTAAATATATGAACCTGCAGAAAGCACGCCGGAATATGCCCTTACAAATGTAAGCTGTCCCACATACGGGTCAGTCATCACTTTAAAAGCAAGCGCTGAGAATGGCTCATTTACATCTGCCTTTCTTACTACCTCAGAACCGTTCCCCGGCTTTGTCCCTGATACTGTGGGGACATCGAGCGGAGAAGGAAGATAATCTACGATACTATCAAGCAAAAGCTGGACACCTTTGTTCTTAAATGCGGCGCCGCATATCACAGGTGTCAGTCTCATCTGTATAGTGCCTTTCCTTAATGCTGCCTTTATCTCTTCTGCGCTTATCTCTTTGCCGCCAAGGAATTTTTCCATAATATTTTCATCAACATCAGATAATGCCTCAAGCATCTTCTCCCTGTATTGCCTGGCTGTCGGCATCATATCGTCAGGGATAGCGCCCTCCACATATTTTGCGCCGATAGTCTCATCATCAAAATATACTGCCTTCATTTCCACAAGGTCTATAGGCCCCCTGAATTTTTCCTCAGCGCCTATAGGTATCTGTATAGGCACCGGATTTGCTCCAAGCCTGTCCACCATGCTCTGAACACCCATAAAAAAATCTGCTCCTGCTCTGTCCATCTTATTCATAAATGCTATTCTTGGCACCTTGTATTTATCAGCCTGCCGCCATACAGTTTCTGACTGAGGCTCAACGCCCGCCACAGAATCAAAAACAGCCACAGCGCCGTCAAGAACCCTTAAAGATCTTTCAACTTCAATGGTAAAATCGACATGCCCTGGCGTATCTATGATGTTAATCCTGTGGTCTTTCCAGAAACATGTAGTAGCAGCAGCGGTGATTGTTATGCCTCTTTCCTGCTCCTGAACCATCCAGTCCATGACTGCAGTGCCTTCATGGACCTCACCTATTTTATATGTGACGCCTGTATAGTAGAGGATACGCTCTGTGGTCGTAGTCTTTCCTGCATCTATATGCGCCATGATTCCAATATTGCGTGTCTTTTCTAACGAAAACCTTGACAAGATCTTTCTCCCCTACTCTTTTTACCATCTATAATGGGCAAATGCCTTATTAGCATCTGCCATTTTATGGACATCTTCCTTCTTCTTTATAGATGTCCCTGTGTTATTAAATGCATCAAGCAGCTCACCGGCAAGCCTTTCCCTCATTGTCTTTTCCGCCCTTACGCGGGAATAGCTTATCAGCCATCTAAATGCCAGCGCCATGCGCCTCTGAGGCCTTATTTCCACAGGCACCTGATATGTTGCGCCGCCAACCCTCCGAGGTTTAACCTCCAGCACCGGTTTAACATTTTCCAGCGCAGTCTTAAAAATCTTAAGCGGATCATTGTTGGTTTTCCCCTTGAGAATATCAAATGCCCCATAGCATATTCTTTCAGCTGTTGCTTTTTTACCGTCTTCCATCAGCACATTGATAAACTTGCTGACAACCTTGCTGCCATACTTTGGGTCTGGTAAAATCTCGCGCTTTTCTGCAACTCTTCTTCTTGGCATCTATCCGCTCCGTTATTTGGGCCTTTTGGCCCCGTATTTAGATCTTCCCTGTCTTCTGTCAGCAACGCCCATAGAGTCAAGCGTTCCTCTGATTATGTGGTATCCAACACCGGGGAGATCTTTAACTCTTCCGCCTCTAATCATCACTATAGAATGTTCCTGAAGATTGTGCCCAACTCCAGGTATATAAGCTGTAACCTCCATCCCATTCGTCAGCCTTATCCTTGCTACCTTCCTTAAGGCAGAGTTCGGCTTCTTGGGCGTAGTTGTATATACCCTGACGCAAACCCCTCTTTTCTGTGGACACATTCTGAGCGCAGGACTTTTCGTTGTCCTTTCCATACTCTTTCTGCCCTTTCTAACTAATTGTGCGATTGTTGGCACATTGCCTCCGTATCGTATTTTTTACAAGAAACAGATTCTACGGGAAAACTTTGAAATCTTACCAGAGAAAATATTTTTTGTCAACCGGGTTTTATCCCGCTTTATATTTTCTCCGGGTTATCTTCTGAACTACAGGAGAGAGCAACCGCATTCCCTGCTCAAAATCTTCACCGTAGGAAAAGATATTATATCAAACAAAACATAAAAAAAGAAACATTACTTATTACTGAAAAGTTCTTCTCTCCTAAACAATCAGAGTCTCTATGAAGGATTGCGGATTACAGCAAAGCCGCATCTCTGAGTGGGCGGAATGATTCACGATTTCCGGGTGAACTCCGCACATAAGGCAATAAACTTATAGGCTCGATTACAGGCAAAATTTGCTGCTGCAACACTTTTTTAATCTCTATACACACGGCCTCCTTTTTTATCTGTCTTCCGAAACCCCTTCTTTATTTTCTTGATGACATCAGCTTCGTGCTCTATTTCCTTCGCATGTTTTTCATGTTTTTCCATCACTACCTTTTCTGCCTCTAACCAATTTTCTAAGTCATGCCCGTGGAGCCAGCCACTGCTTTCAAATAGAGTATATGCAACCTTTTCAATCTCGTCATGCAATTTTTTCTTCTGTGTCATTCACTTCCCTCCTTTTTTATAAAAGACAACCATCTCACTATGTTTAATTGAAATATACCATCTTAGCCGGGTCGTTGCAAGGTGCAAATAACAGGAAGAGTGGCGGCAAAGAATGTCACCAATGATAAAGGTGAGGTAATGACCTGCCCCCTTTAAATCAGTCCAGATATAATGTAGTATTTGATCCCTCTGACAACTATTCTTAATGAAATCAGCACGGCTGCCGGCAAGGTCGCGTGTGCGAGTTTTTAGGGAGAAGTATATTCCTCTAAGTGTCGGCTTCACCTGATTATCCACAGGCATAGCGCAGGGCAGGTTGTGTCAGTTATACTATCTCTTGTATAGTTACAGCATTCCTTGGAACTGCCAGCGAGATAGGAGGGTGTTTTGCGACAGACAAAACTTAAGAAACAAATCAGGAAACTGCTTGCAAAAAAGAATAACAGTCAGATAGCGAGGGAGATAGGGTGTTCACACGGGTATGTGGGGCATATCAGAAAACTCTACAATGTCAAAAATCCTCATAGGAAGCCCTACGGCCTTCTGACAAAAAGGCAGTTCTTGAGAGCCGAATCGCTATATCTGAGCCTCAAAAGCCTTAAGGACATAATCAAAGAATTGAAATTGCCATACAAAACTATTGCAGGATTATATTTTCTCTTACGTAGGAGGGGAGTAAAGCGCAAAGGAAGGGCAAGAGCGTGGATAAAGTTTAATCCTGAGAAATTCCGGGGACTTCTGAATAAAAACCTCAATAAAGCTCAGATTGCAAAGGAAATGGGAATACATGAAATTCAGATGTATAGGTATTGGGGAAAATACATAAAATCCATTAAGTGATTCTGTCGAATTGATTCAAAATCAATGTTACCGCAGATATGGTAAAGAGGGGATATCCAACATCTGAGGATGATAATTTCTCTTGACTCAGCCCGCGGTTTTTCCATAAAGTATCACAAAAAGACGCATGCGGCATAAAAAATAATGTTAACCATTTTCACTTAAAATCTTCACTTTTACACATTTCAAAAAGTGCGACTTACACGAAAAACTTTTCTGGAAACCGAAAATCCCTCACCAAAAACTATAGACAAATCTTTGGATTGTAATATAATATTAATAGATTACTTTAAGCTTAAAAGGAGACGAAGATGATCAAGAAAATAAGTCTCATAGGCATGTTAGCGTTCATGGTTATTGCATTTTCTTTCCTAACCTCATCCGGTCAGGATATGGAATACAAGGAATATAAGGTGTTAAAAGGAGACACTCTCTGGGACATCTCTTCAAAGGAAATAAAAGACCCATTCCTGTGGCCAAAGATATGGAAGGAGAATCCTGACGTTAAAAACCCTGACAGGATATTCCCCAGTCAGATGATAAAAATCCCTCTAAGGCTGATTCAAAAAGAGCAGGAGGAAGAAGCCGCAACAGAAAAAGCATCTGCAGTGACAGAAACACCAAAGGCAGAACCTAAAAAGGAAGAGCAACTGAAACCTGTTGAAACTAAAATAGAGCCTGTCAAGAAAAATTATCTTGCTGATGAGAATCTGATACTGTCAAGCGGATATATTACAGATTATATCGCAAAAAAAATAAAGAGTGTCGGGAAAGTAACAGGATCCCCTTCCGGAAAAACGCTTTTTGGCGACAATGATTTCATATACATAAAAACAGATTCTGATTCAAATACAGGCGATAGATTCTATATCATACGCCCAACCAGCCTCATAAGGCATCCGAAAACCGACAAGAAAATAGGCTCTCTTATCGCTGTGGTTGGCATCGCAGAGATAATAGGGAAAGAAAACAGCTTTACAAAGGCAAAAATCACAAGGGCTTACGGTGACATACGCGTAGGAGACCTGCTTGATACATTCCACGAAGTTGAGCCGATAATAGAAACAGATGCGCCGAGGAAACCCGGCATCAGCGGCTTCGTAATTGCAGCTCATCAATTAAGGATTATAACAGGCGCCATGGACATAGTGTTTATTGATAAGGGCAGTAATGACGGTCTTGAGATTGGGGACATCCTGGGAACAACATCTGTTGATAAATTTACCAATTCCAGAACAACAGGGACAATTCAGATTATAAGCCTGAAGAATTCGACAGCGGCTGCAATCGTAAAGAAAAGCGAATCTGCAATAAGAATTGGAGATGCGGTAAGCGGGCTGAAGTAACCCCTGTTAGAAAGAGCAGGGCTTTCTAACAGGGTAAATTTTATGTGCTTAGCGTTTTAAGCGCTTTAAGCCTGCTTGGATGTTTGAGTTTTCTCAATGCCTTCGCTTCTATCTGGCGGACCCTCTCTCTTGTTATTGACAGATGCCGCCCGACTTCTTCAAGCGTATGATCTCTGTCTGCTCCAATCCCGAACCTCATCCTGATGACTCTTTCTTCCTTTGGGGTAAGGGTTTTCAGTATCTGCTGCATCTGCTCGGATATTTCATTCCTTTCAGCATCAGAGTAAGGAGACGGACTGTTTTTATCTCCAATAAAATCTTCAAGCTCTGTATCTTCATCTCCGACCGGCGTTTGGAGAGCAATAGGGTCCTGTATCGCCCTGAAGACCTCTTCAACCTTCCTCGTCGGCACTGTAAGTTTCTTGGCAATCTCCTCATTGGTAGGTTCTCTTCCAAGCTGCTGCGTAAGTTCTCTTGAGGCTTTTGTAACCCTGTTATAAAATTCCATCATGTGAACAGGCACTCTTATGGTCTTTGTCTGGTCAATAAGCGCCCTTGTTATCGCCTGTCTTATCCACCATGTAGCATATGTGCTGAACTTGAAGCCTTTTTCGTATTTAAATTTATCAACAGCCTTCATGAGGCCGATATTGCCTTCCTGTATGAGGTCAAGGAGCGGAAGACCTCTGCCGACATAATTTTTGGCTATATTAACAACCAATCTGAGATTGCGCGTAATGAGCTCGTTTTTTGCTTCCAGCATGAGCGCTTTTGCCTTTGATATGCGGCTCCACATATCTTTAAATTCATCTGCGTTTATTCCGATTTCTGCTTCTATTTTTCTATATTCCATCTGCACATCTTTTGCGATTGCCTCAAGCTTTTTTGTATTTATCCCCTTCTTCTTCTTTTCACTAATTGTTTTCTTTAGTTCCCTTAGCGAACTGTCCTTTGGGAGTTTCTTGTCAATTACAGCGATCTGCCTCGTCAGCTCTTCCAGCCTGTTGATGGTTCTCAAGAGCAACTCGTCTGCCCTTTCCTCCTCTGGAATAGGTTCTTCTTCCTCTTCGGGCAGCGCCTCGCCATTTTTATAAATAGGCAGGGAAGATACTATTGCCTTTATTATTTCTTTGCCCTCTTCAAGTTTTTTGGCAAGCTCGGTTTCTTCGTACCGGGTAAGTATTGATATATCACCCATGGAATGAAAATAAGCCTGAACAAGATCTTCTGTTTTTTCGTATTCTTCGACCTCTTCTTCTGCTTCCTCTTCAGGTATGGTAACTTCTTCATTATCTACAACCTTCACTCCCATATCGTGAAGAAGGTCCATCAGGTCTTCTAACTCATCAGGGGAAAAAAATTCGGAAGGAAGCGCTTCGTTTATCTCGTCATAGGTAAGAACTCCTCGTCTCTTACCAATTTCAAGTATTTCTTCAAATATATCTCTTTCTCTCATCTTCTTGTCACATATATCAGGATATTTGAAACAGAGCGCGTGTTTTTAGGCACCTGCTCTATTTCAAATCTCTCTGATATTTTAAAATGGTCTTGCTTAAATTCTACTCTTTTAAAAGAATTTGACAAGGGGGGATTAAAACTATTTCGTATAACAGTTTCTATCCCTAAACTTTGACAACAGAAAGAAATTAAAAATAAGGGTCAAGCCTCACGGTCTATTAGTACTGGTCAGCTGAATGCATTACTGCACTTACACTTCCAGCC
This sequence comes from Thermodesulfovibrionales bacterium, assembly GCA_049302185.1. Taxonomy (GTDB): domain Bacteria; phylum Nitrospirota; class Thermodesulfovibrionia; order Thermodesulfovibrionales; family UBA1546; genus UBA1546. The sequence goes on from JBAQLV010000023.1 coordinate 7,695, forward strand.
TATCAAAGTGGTGGTCTACCACAGACCTTTAGGTGGATTACTCCACGGGAGACCTAATCTTGGGGTGGGCTTCACACTTAGATGCCTTCAGCGTTTATCCCTTCCTGACATAGCTACCCGGCATTGCCGTTGGCACGACAACCGGAACACTAGAGGTCCGTCCATCCCGGTCCTCTCGTACTAAGGACAGCTCCCCTCAAGTCTCCTCCGCCCACAACAGATAGGGACCGAACTGTCTCACGACGTTCTGAACCCAACTCTCGTACCGCTTTAATCGGCGAACAGCCGAACCCTTGGGACCTACTTCAGCCCCAGGATGCGATGAGTCGACATCGAGGTGCCAAACCGCGTCGTCGATGTGAACTCTTGGACGCGATAAGCCTGTTATCCCCGGCGTACCTTTTATCCGTTGAGCGATGGCCCTTCCACTCAGAACCACCGGATCACTAAGCCCTACTTTCGTACCTGCTCGGCTTGTTTGCCTCGCAGTCAAGCCTCCTTATGCCTTTGCACTCGACGGCTGGTTTCCGTCCAGCCTGAGGAGACCTTTGGACGCCTCCGTTACTCTTTAGGAGGCGACCGCCCCAGTCAAACTACCCACCAGACAGTGTCCCTTCCCCGGATCACGGGGACAGGTTAGAGCCCCAGTAAGATAAGGGTGGTATTTCAAGGACGGCTCCGCGTGAACTAGCGCCCACGCCTCAAAGCCTCCCACCTATCCTACACATATATCACCAAAACTCACTGTCAAGCTATAGTAAAGGTGCACAGGGTCTTTCCGTCTAGTTGCGGGTAACCGGCGTCTTCACCGGTATCTCAAGTTCGCCGAGCCCCTCGCCGAGACAGCGCCCAGATCGTTACGCCATTCGTGCAGGTCGGAACTTACCCGACAAGGAATTTCGCTACCTTAGGACCGTTATAGTTACGGCCGCCGTTTACCGGGGCTTCGATTCAGGGCTTCTCCTTGCGGATGACCCCTCCTGTTAACCTTCCGGCACCGGGCAGGCGTCAGTGCCTATACATCCTCTTACGAGTTAGCAGGCACCTGTGTTTTTGGTAAACAGTCGCCTGGGCCTCTTCACTGCGCCCCGCTTGCGCGGGGACCCCTTCTCCCGAAGTTACGGGGTTATTTTGCCGAGTTCCTTAGCGAGGGTTAACTCGATCGCCTTAGTATCTTCTACTCACCTACCAGTGTCGGTTTGCGGTACGGTCATCCTGTATATTCCCTACGAGGTTTTTCTCGTCAGTGTGGAATCGCCTGAGTTCACCCTTACGGGTTTCCCCATCACACATCAGCTTTAATGGTGAGCGGATTTGCCTACTCACCAGCCTAAGTGTTTGGACCTGAACCATCACCAGGCTCAGACTGTCCTTCTGCGTCCCCCCTTCGGTCAAACACATACAAGATGGTACTGGAATGTTAACCAGTTGTCCATCGGCTACGCTTTTCAGCCTCGCCTTAGGCCCGACTAACCCTGGGCGGATTTCCCTTCCCCAGGAAACCTTAGGTTTACGGCGTCCTGACTTTTCATCAGGATTTGCGCTACTTATGCCGGCATAATCTCTTCTGCCCCCTCCAGCAAGGCTCACGCCTCACCTTCACAGGTCCGCAGAATGCTCCCCTACCACTCCCTTGCGGGAATCCGTAGCTTCGGTAGTGTACTTAGCCCCGTTAAATTTTCGGCGCAGTGTCGCTTGACCAGTGAGCTATTACGCTTTCTTTAAATGATGGCTGCTTCTAAGCCAACATCCTGGCTGTCTAAGCAACACTACATCCTTTCCCACTTAGAACACCTTTAGGGACCTTAGCTGACGGTCTGGGCTGTTTCCCTCTCGACTACGAATCTTAGCACCCGCAGTCTCACTCCCGGAGAACGTCTCCACGGTATTCGTGGTTTGGTTGGGTTTGGTACCCCATTCGAGGCCCTATCCCATCCAGTGCCCTACCCCCGTAAGACTACTCCGAGGCTGTACCTAAATACATTTCGGGGAGAACCAGCTATCACCAGGTTTGATTAGTCTTTCGCTCCGACCCACAGTTCATCCGAGCTTTTTGCAACAAACATCAGTTCGGGCCTCCAGTGAATTTTACTTCACCTTCACCCTGACCATGGGTAGATCACCTGGCTTCGGGTCTACTAACTGTAACTAAACGCCCTATTAAGACTCGGTTTCCCTACGGCTCCGTCCCTTAAGGACTTAACCTTGCTACAGCCAGTAACTCGCCGGCTCATTAATCAAAAGGCACACCGTCACTCGCCTTGCGGCAAGCTCCGATTGCTTGTAGGCATACGGTTTCAGGTTCTATTTCACTCCCCTTACCGGGGTTCTTTTCACCTTTCCCTCACGGTACTTGTGCACTATCGGTCATCAGATGGTATTTAGCCTTGGAGAGTGGTCTCCCCAGCTTCCCACAGGATTCCACGTGTCCTGTGGTACTCAGGATACCGCTTCGGTTTCTGCACCATTTCGCTTACGGGCCTATCACCTTCTATGGATGTCCTTTCCAGAACATTCAGCTATAATGCAGTGTTCCTACTTGTGCGGTCCTACAACCCCGACCCTAACACACAGTGAATAGTCGTTAGTGAACAGTGAATAGCTATCAAAACCTGATCTTTCAGTTTTTTTACTATTCACTAAATACTGTTCACTATTCACTCTGTGTTAGGGTCGGTTTGGGCTCTTCCCCTTTCGCTCGCCGCTACTGAGGGAATCTCATTAGATTTCTTTTCCTCCGGGTACTGAGATGTTTCACTTCCCCGGGTCTGCCTCACACACCTATTAATTCAGTGTATGATAATCCCGCTTTACCGGGACTGGGTTTTCCCATTCGGAAATCCACGGATCAAAGGATGGTTGACTCCTCCCCGTGGCTTATCGCAGCCTCCTACGTCCTTCATCGCCCTCCGATGCCAGGGCATTCACCGTACGCCCTTTCTAACTTGACCCTTATTTTTCTTTCTGTTGTCAAAGAACATTTCAGTGTTTAGTGTCAGTTTTCAGTGTCAGACATACTGACACCAATCACTGACACTGTCACTGATTTATAAAACATAAAGTAGGCCCCAATTGCTCCTTAGAAAGGAGGTGATCCAGCCGCAGGTTCCCCTACGGCTACCTTGTTACGACTTCACCCCAATTACCGGCCATACCTTAGACGGCTGCCTCCCTTGCGGGTTAGCTCACCAGCTTCGGGTACAACAGGCTTTCGTGGTGTGACGGGCGGTGTGTACAAGGCCCGGGAACGTATTCACCGCGGCGTAGCTGATCCACGATTACTAGCGATTCCAGGTTCACGGAGTCGAGTTGCAGACTCCGATCCCAACTACGAATGCTTTTAGGGGTTGGCTCCACCTCACGGTCTTGCTTCCCTCTGTAGCATCCATTGTAGCACGTGTGTAGCCCTGGACATAAGGGCCATGAGGACTTGACGTCATCCCCACCTTCCTCCAGCTCATCGCCGGCAGTTTCCTCAGAGACCTCCTTGCGGAGTAACAGAGGATAAGGGTTGCGCTCGTTGCGGGACTTAACCCAACATCTCACGACACGAGCTGACGACAGCCATGCAGCACCTGTGTTAGCTTTCCGATTGCTCGGAATCATCGCCTTTTCAGGTTCTTACCACTAACATGTCAAGCCCAGGTAAGGTTCTTCGCGTAGCGTCGAATTAAACCACATGCTCCACCGCTTGTGCGGGCCCCCGTCAATTCCTTTGAGTTTTAACCTTGCGGCCGTACTCCCCAGGCGGGGCATTTAATGGTTTCCCTACGGCACAGAACCCTTACGAGCCCTACACCTAATGCCCACCGTTTAGGGCGTGGACTACCAGGGTATCTAATCCTGTTTGCTACCCACGCTTTCGCGCCTCAGCGTCAGTTCAGCGCCAGATGGCCGCCTTCGCCACCGGCCTTCCTCCGGATATCTACGCATTTCACTGCTACACCAGGAATTCCACCATCCCCTCGCTGACTCAAGTAAAACAGTTTCCATGGCAATTCTATGGTTAAGCCATAGGATTTCACCACAGACTTATCTTACCGCCTACGCGCCCTTTAAGCCCAGTAATTCCGAACAACGCTTGCCACCTCTGTCTTACCGCGGCTGCTGGCACAGAGTTAGCCGTGGCTTATTCGCAGGGTACCATCATTATTTTCCCCTACAAAAGGAGTTTACAACCCGAAGGCCTTCATCCTCCACGCGGCGTCGCTGCATCAGGCTTTCGCCCATTGTGCAAAAGTCCCCACTGCTGCCTCCCGTAGGAGTCTGGACCGTGTCTCAGTTCCAGTGTGGCCGTCCGTCCTCTCAGACCGGCTACCCGTCTTAGGCTTGGTGAGCCGTTACCTCACCAACTACCTGATAGGCCGCAGGCCCATCCTTAAGTGGATTGCTCCTTTTCCCACAAACATCTCAGTTCGTGGTCTTATGCGGTATTAGCTCGCCTTTCGGCGGGTTTTCCCCCTCTTAAGGGCAGGTTACCTACGTGTTACTCACCCGTGCGCCACTAAGTCATTCTTCCGTATTGCTACTTCAAAATGACTCCGTTCGACTTGCATGTGTTAGGCACGCCGCCAGCGTTCGTTCTGAGCCAGGATCAAACTCTCATTAAAAACTTAAACACCAAATAAACTTTAACGGGGCCTACTTTTATGTTTTCAAAGAACAAAACTCCCTATCTTACCTCTCTAACATTTTTAAAGGTAAAACAGAGAAGAATAAAAGCCATACCCATTGGCATAGCTATTTCTAAATCAAAGACCGCTTGTGCTTAGATCGGGGTTGTTTTGAATCTTCCCTTTAAAGCCTATTATTATACTATCACTCCTATTATTATACTATCACTTCCGGCATTATAGTCAACAGGAGAATATAGGCAAAAATTGAGGTTTTTTGACTAATTTTAGGTGCAAAAACATCATTTAACCTCAAAAATCTCGCATATTCTTTGTTTTGCTCTTTATTACTAGTTCTATTTTCATATCTCACCATTAAAAAAATTACTTGTCTTTTCGTGCCTTATAGTAGATGAAGATCCGTGCCCGGCAAAAACCTTTGTGTCCTGAGGCAGAGACATTAGCCTTACAAAAGACTTCTTAAGTTCATTCATGTCTCCGCCATAAAAATCAGTTCTCCCGACAGAGCCTGCAAACAAAGTATCTCCTGTAAATATAACATTTGCGCCATAAAGGCATATCCCGCCCGGACTGTGTCCTGGTGTATGAAAAATCTCAAATTTCAAATTTCCAATCTCTAATTTATCTCCCTCCCTAACAAACATGTCGGGCTCAGGCAATGGTTCAAGTTCGTATCCCCAGAATGCAGCCTGATCTTTTGCGCCTCCATAAATCTCAAGTTCATCTTTATGAATCACTACCTTTGCGCCTGTTTCACCTTTTATGTCAGCAACAGCCCCCACGTGGTCAAAATGAGCGTGGGTGCACACGATATATTTTACCTTGAGGTTATTTTCTTTTATGATTTCCATTATCCTGTCAGGCTCGTCTCCGGGATCTATAATCATCGCCTCCATTGTGTTCTCATCTGCGATGATAAAGCAGTTTACTTCAAGCGGCCCTACCACAAGGCTTTTTATGAGCATATCATCTCCTCTATCGAATTTTCCTTCTAACTAACCCGACAATATATTCCATTTCTTCACTTTTAAGCAGATAACTTATAAACAAATAAAGCGCAGAGCACAGTATTATAACACCCGACAGGTAACCTGCCTTTTCCATGCTCCTGCCGCTTTCTTTCCATAGTTCTCCGTGAAGTAAAAACCAGCCTGTGGCACCCATGGCAACAGAGGCAAGAGATATCTTTAAAAAAGATTTAATGATCCTTCTTGCTCCCAGCCTTTCCAGTTTTTTCCTCAGAAAATAAAACAGAAGAAAAAAGTTCACAGTTGACGCAAGGGCATTTGCAAGAGCAAGACCGCTGTGCTTTAACGGCCCCATTAGTATAAGGCTAAGGATAATATTTGTCATTACTGTGACCACAAGAATCTTTATCGGAGTTTTCGTGTCCTGCATGGAATAAAAACTTGCAGTCACAATCCTGACTCCGACTATCGCCCATATACCAAGGGAATAAAACAGAAGCGCATCAGCAGTTCCGGCTGTTGCGGCATAATCAAACTTTCCTCTCTGAAAAAGAATATTGACAATTGGCTCTCTTAACGCAATCAGCCCTGCCATTGCCGGAATCGTTATGAAAAAGAGCAGTCTCAGCGCAAACGAGAAATCATCCCTGAGTTTGTCATAATCTCCTTTTAGTGCATGTTCTGACAAAGTTGGCAATACAGCCATCCCCATGGCAACCCCGAATATGCCGATAGGGAACTGGGTGAGGCGCATGGAATAATATAGATATGTGATGCTTCCCGCAGCAAGGTATGACGCAAGGATTGTGCTTATAAAAATATTTATCTGTGCAACAGCCATCCCCATGGTTGCAGGAAGCATAAGAATAGACATCTTCTTAAGCCCGGGATGTCTAAAATCATACTCGGGTTTGAGGCTATATCCGTTTTTTAAAAAAGACGGAATCTGAAAAGCAAACTGGACAAAACCTCCCAATGCAACCCCTATTGCAACTGCGATAATAGGCTGTTCCATTTTTGAAGCAAGTGATATAACTGTGACAATTATTGAAACATTAAGCATTGCCGGCGCCAAAGCCGGAATAAAAAATACACGCCTTGAATTTAATGCGCCCATAATAAGCGCTGCAAGACTGATGAATAAAAGAAAGGGGAACATTACTCGCGTAAGAAGAACAGTCAAGGAAAATTTCTCCGGCATACTTAAAAAACCGGGAGCTATCGCTGTAACAATTGAGGGAGCAAATATAATTCCGATTAGACAGATTAAACCGACAAATATCATTATAAAAGTAAACGTAATCCTTACAAGTCTTTTTGCTTCATCTTTACCGTTCTTAGCCTGATACTCTGTCAGGACAGGTATGAACGCAGATGACATTGAGCCCTCTGCAAAAAGTTCCCTCAAAAGATTCGGAATCCTGAATGCAACAAAGAAGGTGTCTGAAAGTCCCGTTGCCCCGAAATAAATTGCAAGAATCATGTCTTTAACATAGCCGAGGACACGGCTGATAAATGTGGCCACGGACATAATGCCGGCAGCTTTGGTTATATTTCTTTTTTCGTCCATTCCGTTGTTTATTATCCCCTGACCGCTTTAACCTCTCTGATGCTTTCGGATTCACCGATTAGTATTACAGCATCTCCTGTCTCAATAAGAATCGCCAGCAGTATAAGAGCTGTCATAAGTCTTTTTATCATCTCAGGATTATAGCAAAAAAATATCCCAAAAAAGCATATAAATTGACTTTATGCCATGATCGCTATAAGAGAGGCATTGCAAAATACGGGCATGTTTCTATAAAATCCTTTCATGGGAATTTTAGATGAGATAGTTTCAAAGAAGAAAGAAAGGCTGGGAATCGCAAAGTCCGGCGTGCCTTTGAAAGGCATTAAATCAAGGATTGCCGATGCTGGAAAACCAAGGGATTTCACAAGCGCAATAAAGCGGAATCATATTGAAAAAATAAAGCTCATTGCCGAGATAAAAAAGGCATCGCCTTCAAAGGGTATTCTAAGAGAGGACTTTGACCCGATCCAAACAGCCTCTGTCTACGAAAGAAAACAGGCAGGCGCAATTTCAGTGCTCACAGAAGAGGATTTCTTTCAGGGCAGGCTTGAGTTCATTCCATTAATAAAAAACACAACCACAAAACCATTGCTCAGAAAAGATTTCATATTTGATGAATACCAGATTTATGAGTCAAGGGTGAATGAGGCTGACGCAATACTTTTAATCGCTGCGATACTCAGTAAAAATCAGGCAGAAGAATATCTCCATCTCGCGAGGGAACTTGGGTTGTCAGTGCTTTTTGAAGTCCATGATTTGAAAGAACTTGAGACTGCGCTTTCAGTAAATGCAGATATAATCGGCATTAATAACAGAGATCTCAAGACCTTAAAAATTGACCTTAATATCACATACATAATCAAAAAAGAAATCCCATCTGATAAAATTGTCGTCAGCGAGAGCGGAATTAAGACTCGTGATGATATCGTGCGCCTTGAATCAGCCGGCATTGATGCAGTCCTCATCGGAACATCATTTATGGAAGCTAAGGATATAGGGAAGAAGATAGAGGAGTTGTTCACCGCTTCTTAGAATCAAAGTCTCCATTACTTTAGCAAGTTTTTTCCAGTCGTATGCCTGCAAATTGACAGCCTGCGATAGGAATCAAGCAGCATTGACAGCCACGGGAATCTTGACTCTTCATCAGGAAAGCGCATACGTCTTAAAGGATTTTGCTGCTTTATTATAACCTCACTCAAGGCAGGCTCTTTACGCCTCTGGCTTTAACTGCGGAAAAAGAATTACATCCCTTATTGACTGTGAATTCGTAAGCAGCATTACGAGCCTGTCAATGCCTATGCCTTCTCCTGCCGCAGGGGGCATTCCATGCTCAAGCGCCTTTATGAAGTCCTCATCCATCCACATAGTCTCCTCATCTCCCTTTTCCTTTGCCTCTACCTGCCTCTGAAACCTTTCCCTCTGATCCATAGGGTCATTGAGCTCTGAAAATGCATTGGCAATCTCCCTCGCTGCAACAAAGAGTTCAAACCTCTCCACAAGCTCCGGGCTGTCTTTTTTCCTCTTAGCTAGCGGTGAGAGCTCAACAGGATAATCAATTATGAATACCGGCTGTGTGAGATACGGCTCAACCTTTTCTTTGAAAATCTCATCAAGAACCTTTCCAAGCGAGGCGCCCTTGTCTATCTCAATCTTATTCGCTTTTGCCCATGCCGCCGCCTTGTCAATATCATTCAGAATATCTACTGGCACACCTTTCTGAGTCAGCGAATCAAGAAAAGGTATCTTGGGCCATGGAGGGGTAAAGTCTATCTCTTCATCTCCAAATGGAACCTTCAAAGTCCCCAGTGTCTTCTCTGTCACATAAGATATAAGCTCTTCTGTCAGAGACATGAGATAATTGTAGTCTTTGTATGCGATATAAAATTCAAGCATTGAAAACTCAGGGTTATGTTTTGTTGAGATACCTTCATTCCTGAAATTTTTGTTAAGTTCATAAACTTTTTCATATCCTCCAACAAGCAGTCTCTTGAGATAAAGCTCCGGAGCAATCCTGAGATATAGTTCTATATCAAGCGCATTGTGATGTGTTTTGAAAGGCCTTGCAGCAGCGCCTCCCGGTATCTGGTGCATCATAGGAGTCTCTACTTCAATAAAACCCTTTGTCTCAAGGAAATCCCTCACAGCCTTTACGATTGAGCTTCTTTTCTTGAATGTTTCTTTAACTTCCGGATTGACAATCAGATCAACATACCTCTGCCTGTACCGCGTCTCTATGTCTTTAAGACCGTGCCACTTCTCAGGCAAAGGCCGTAGTGATTTTGTGAGAAATTTGAAATCATCAACCTCTATTGTGAGTTCATTCGTCTTTGTCCTGAAAAGTTTCCCGATTATCCCGACGATGTCTCCGATATCCAGTTTTTTAACGACGCTGTATTTTTCATTCAGAATGTCCTTTCTGAAATAGACCTGAATCCTTGCAGTTGAATCCTGCACATGCGCAAATGCAGCCTTCCCGAAATCACGCATCATGATTATTCTTCCGGCTATTACGCACAGAACAGGAGATGCCTCCAGTTTCTCTTTGGTTGTAGAACTGTGCTTATTAATTAAGTCCTCAGCGTAGTCCTTTATATCAAAACTGCCGCCAAAAGGCTCTACGCCCAAAGCCTTGAGTTCATCAAGCTTCTTAATCCTCTGTTCTATTAACTCGTTAATTTCTTCCATTGCAGGCTCTGTATCCCTTTAGGTCATTCCCACGAAAGTGGGAATCCAGTTAAACAATGCTTCTGGATTCCTGCTGGAGTTTATCCCGTACTTGATACGGGGCAGGAATGACAAAAAATAAGTTGCATACCATCTTAAAGTAGATCAACATTCAGAGTGCAATTATAATGATTAGTTTTAAGGTTAGTCAAGGAGACAAAACCCTTATCCGCTTTCTTGCTTCATCGGCAAACAGCAGGAAAACTGCAAAAGGAATCAGCACAAGCCATGCGCTGAGAGATATGGGATATGTGCCGAATATCTTATTGCCCCACGGATGATAGACAATGAATAATTGCAGCAGAAGTTCCACAGCAATGCCTAAAAATATCAGCCTGTTTGTAAAGAATCCTATGCTGAATACGGATTCCCTCGAAGAGCGGCATGCAAAAACATTCCCGATCTGGGTGACTATTATCGCTGTAAGACATGCTGTTGTCGCCTGCATGTAAAGGATGTTATTCGGCGAAAGCATCTCGCCCCATCTCCACCCTCCATTAAGCATCACATAGAAAAATCCGAACATACATGCAGCAGCCTCAATCGGGCCGAGGAAGAGATATGCCCTGCTGATTAAAGAAAAATTCAGCAGTCTTTCCTGCAATTTTCTCGGCGGCTGTTTCATTATCCCCGGCATTGGTTTTTCTGCACCGAGCGCAAGCGCCGGGAGCATGTCTGTGCCGAGGTCAACAGCAAGTATCTGTATTATCGTAAGCGGAAGCGGAATCTTCAGAAGGATATATGCGAGATAAGGCACAGCCTCCGGGATATTGGATGCAAAGATATACGTTATGAACTTCTTGATATTCTCATATACTGTCCTTCCTTCTTCAACTGCATTGACAATAGTCGCAAAATTGTCATCAAGCAGAACCATATCAGATGCCTCTTTTGCAACGTCAGTGCCGGAGATTCCCATCGCTATTCCAATATCAGCCTTTTTAAGCGCCGGAGCATCATTAACGCCATCCCCTGTCACAGCTACAACCTCACCTTCTTCCTGTAATACTGATACAACCCTCATCTTGTGCTTGGGCGTCATCCGTGCAAATATAACCTCTTTCTCTGAAAGTTTCTCCCTCAATTCCTTATCGTTCATCCGGATAAACTCATTGCCTTCAATAACAACAGGATTTCCTTTAACAAGTCCAATCTCTTTTGCAATTGCAACCGCAGTCCTGCTTGCGTCTCCTGTTATCATTATTACCTTTATCCCTGCTTCGTGACATTTCCTGATTGCATCCGGCACCTCCGGCCTTGGAGGGTCTTCAAGCCCTACTAATCCGGCAAAGACCATATCACTTTCGAGTTCGGGGTTCTCTAACTTTTCACTTTTAACGTTTAACTTATAACTGTCATCAATCTCTTTGTATGCAAAGGCAAGCACCCTCAGACCCTTATCCATCATGGAATGATATTCATCGTTGATTCTTCTCCTTATCGTTTCATCCATCGGGGCCTTATCGCCGTTTATCATACTGTCAGTGCATAATGGAAGAAGACCTTCCATCGCGCCCTTTGAAAAGGCAAACATCCTGCCTTCAACTATATTTAGAGTAGTCATCATCTTCCTCTCGGAGTCAAAAGGTATCTCTGCTATGCGTTCGCCTTTAAAATCTCCTATTGTCTCTCTTGCAGTCTTAAGCAATGCTGCTTCTGTCGGATCGCCTCTGTATTGTCCTTCAATAAGACGTGCGTTGTTGCAGAGATAAGCTGTTTCCAGCAAGCTCTCCCGTGTCTTTTCTTCACCGTCTATAGTCCATACCTTTGTCGCAGTCATCTTATTCTGAGTGAGCGTGCCTGTCTTGTCTGTGCATATCACAGTTACAGAGCCGAGCGTTTCAACAGAAGTCAGGGTTCTGATTAATGCCTTTCTCTTCGCCATTCTCTGGCTTCCCATTGCAAGGGCAAGCGTTACAGTAGGAAGCATTCCTTCAGGGATAAGGGCCACTGTTATCCCGATGGCAAATATGAAGTTGTTCCAGAAACTCCTGCCGATTAAAAACCCAAGTAAAAAAAAGAACACTCCAACCACAGCAGCTATTACAGCAATGACTCTTGTAGCCTTAACAATCTCTTTTTGAAGAGGGCTGAGTCCTGCTTCTACAGCGCCTGTCAGATGCGCTATGCGCCCGAACTCTGTCTGCATTCCCGTTGCAAATGAGACCGCCCTTCCTGACCCGCTCACAACTGCCGTGCCTGCAAAGACAATATTCGGACTCTCAATAAACTCTCCCTCATATGCCTCATGCCTTCTCAGTATCGGTTCTGACTCACCCGTGAGAGGAGCGTTGTTCACTCTCAACCCTGAAGTCTCTATGAGCCTTGCATCCGCAGGGACTTTATCGCCCTCTGAAAGCAGGATAACATCGCCGTGGACAACATCACGCGCATAGATTTCTTTTTCTTTCCCGTCTCTTAAAACCTTCACATAAAATGGAAGTAGTTTTTTTAATTCTTCAAGCGCCTTTTCAGCGCGGTATTCCTGAATAAAGGTGAACCCTGCATTAATGAATATGACGGCTATTATTGCTATGCCGAGGGTGAGCATGCCCTCGCCCGGATGGAGGTATTCAGACAAAAATGACATGAAGGCCGCTATCCAGAGGAGTATCGCTAAAAAATGAGTGAACTGTTTAAAGAATCTGATATAGAGAGGTTTTTTCTTTGCCTCTTTTATCTCGTTAAAGCCGAATTCAGAGAGACGCCTTTTTGCCTCCTCTTCTGAAAGCCCATTCTCTGACGTAACAAGTGTGCGTAAGACTTCTTCTTTTGTGAGATTATGTATCTTCATTGGCAGACTGATAAAGACATGGCATAATATTTTCGCTCATTATCCCGATTCTCATCGGGATAAAATCGGGACTCCTATGTATAATTTTAAACACGCGGCCTTAGAATTATAAGATTACAGGGAGTATTTCTGAGCACTTCCTCAACAGGATTGCCTTTTAATATAGAACTCAGCATGCTCCTCTGGCTGGCGCCCATTATTATAAGGTCATGCCTTTTAGAGAATGCCTCTATCGTAATCATCCTGCCTATGCTTCCAGGAACAGACCTCCCCACATGGGCAATCCTGTATCTCTTCATATGCTCCATAAAATCGGAGATGCCCTTGGGGAGTTTTTCTTCCCATTCAATCGGCGTCAGATGAATTTCTCCATGAAAAAATTTTGATACTGTTTCCGGAGAGTGAAATATAAAAACCTCTGAGCCGAATGCCTGCGCGATCTTTGCCGCAAAATACGCCCTTTCTTCAACATGATCTATTCTTGCTTTTAGCGGGACAAGAATCTCTTTTGGATGTATCCTGCCTGTGTGCACCACCCTTACAATAGCCATTGAACAGGGAAGGCTGAGAGAAAGGCGTCTTGCAATAGTGCCTGCAAAAAACCTCCGTTCAATATCTTCCTTCCTTGTTGAGGCAAAGACAATATCTATCCCCGCGCCCCTTACAAGTTCGCCTATCTTCCTTACAGGGTCGCCTGTCTCTGTTATAGCCTCTATCTCTATGCCGATTTTTTCTGCCTCGAGAAATATCCGCTTCACCGCCTCCTCTGCCCTGTTAATAGTCGAAACTGTCATTTCTTTTTCAGCGACAAAACAGAGATAAAGCCTTGCGCCGCAGATTCTTGCAAGATTCATTGCATACCTTGCAGTAACCTCTGAGTTAAGGTGTTCATTCACTGTGGTAAGAATTCTTTTGTACATACAAAGATTATACTGCTGTTGGATTAGACTTCCAATAAAATCCTAACCCTTCTGGATATAAATATCCCAGGAGCCTTTTGCATCGTCTTTTACCGACTCAAACTTATAGCCATGCCTTTCGCACCATTTTGGAAGGGAATCTTCCGCTGACGCAGACGCGTCACAGAGTATCTTTAATATCTGCCCGCTGGACATCTTCTCCACTGACTTCTTTGCCAGCACTAACGGATAAGGACATGCCCTGCCCATTACGTCAAGAACCTGATCCGGTGTCTTGCTGCTTAATTCTCCCATTTTAAACCTCCTTTTTTATTAAAAGAATAATACGTGTTTTGCGTCTTCCATTGCCTTCTGACCTTTCTGAAGTCCAAGCACACCTTCGCCGACAAAACACAACGTCGGCGTTACTGTATCGCCATCCTCAAGCAGTATTTCAACAGTCTGATAAGATATTGCATGGGTTATCGCAAGCCTTGATGTTTCACCTTTATATTGAGGTTTTTGCACCACAAAGGCAAGTTTTACATCACCCATCTTATTCACCTCCTATCTGAAGCACTCTGTCTGAGGCGTGTATCTTTGCAAGATACCAGTGCATGGCATTCCATTGCACCTTCTCAATGCCCTCAGGTTTCTGGATGCCTCTTGCCACTGTGCAAGCCTCGCATGTGCATATTTCCACGCCCTTTTCAATGAGGGCCTTTAAATGTTTCTCGCCTGTTGGATAGTCTTTTAAGTGTTTCTGGTGAGCCTTGACAGAACCTGCTGCATTGCCCGAAAACCAGATACTCACTTTATGCCCTTTATTTACTGCTGCCTCAGCAAGTTTCAGGGCAAAGTCATAACTCATTCAGATGTCAATTTAAAATCGCTGACAAATACAGCTAATTTCATGCCATTTCCTCCCATCGTTTAGATTTTTTTCTAAAGAAGAAATCCCTCAGAGTTACATTTTATACCAATACGCCACTTTGTCAACCCCGTTAGAAAGTTTCGGACGTGTGAAGCGCTGCTTCTATCGGGGCTTGCTTTCTAACGGGGTCAATAAGAAAAAACCGCGCATGCAATGCCATAACCTTGCGATACACCCATCATGGAATAATGTTGAATTGTGGCCTGCCTAAGGCTTAAAATTCCCTATGGGCAATTTCAGAATCTCCACAGTCTTCACGCCAAAAGGCGACCAGCCCAGTGCAATAAAAGAACTCACCGATGGAATAGAAAAAAAACTGAGGCATCAGGTGCTCCTTGGAGTAACAGGCTCAGGCAAGACATTTACAATAGCTAACGTCATTGCAAACGTGAACAAGCCCGCTCTTGTCATAGCGCACAACAAGACACTCGCAGCGCAGCTATACGGCGAGTTCAAGGAGTTATTCCCGGAAAATGCAGTAGAGTTTTTTGTGAGCTACTATGACTACTATCAGCCCGAGGCTTATATCCCGACCACTGACACATATATAGAAAAGGATGCCTTAATAAACGATGACATAGACAGGCTGCGGCATTCAGCGACAAGGGCAGTGCTTGAAAGAAGAGACACAATCGTTGTTGCCTCAGTCTCTTGCATATACGGCATAGGTTCGCCGGAGGATTACATGAATATGCATCTCACAATAGAGGAGGGAATGCATACAGATAGAGATGAGATATTGAAAAGGCTTGTTGAGATGCAGTATGCGCGCGCTGATACGGACTTCAGGAGAGGGACATTCAGGGTAAGGGGGGACATTGTGGAAGTCTATCCATCCTTTTCTCTTGATAAAGGAATAAGGATTGAGTTCTTTGGAAGTGATATTGATGCAATCAACGAATTTGACCACCTGACAGGCGAAAAGACACGCAGGATTGAGAAAGCTTCACTGTTTCCGAACAGCCACTGGATAACGCCGAGGGAAAAGCTTGAGCCTGCATTAAAGAGGATAGAGACTGAGATGAACGAAAAGGTTGAGTCTTTTCTGAAAGAAAAAAAGATATTTGAGGCGCGCAGGATTGAGCAGAGAACAAGGTTTGACCTTGAGATGCTCAAGGAATTCGGATACTGCCACGGCATCGAAAACTATTCAAGGCATCTGAGCGGAAGGGCAGCAGGAGAGCCGTCATACACTCTTATTGATTATTTCCCCGAAGACTTTTTGATTGTGATAGACGAATCCCATGCAACTGTCCCTCAGATAGGAGGCATGTATGCAGGTGACCGATCAAGAAAACAGACGCTCGTTGATTACGGCTTCAGGCTGCCTTCAGCGCTTGACAACAGGCCTCTGACATTTATGGAATTTGAACACAGGGTAAAACAGGCAATCTATGTCTCTGCCACGCCGGCTCAATACGAGATAGAAAAATCCGGAGGGAGCGTCACAGAACAGATTATAAGGCCGACAGGGCTTGTTGACCCGAAACTGACAGTGAAACCCGTATCATCTCAGGTAGACGACTTGTTAGAGGAAATACGGAAGAGAGCAGAAAAGAACGAGCGCATACTTGTCACAACACTTACAAAAAAGATGGCAGAGGACTTAACCGACTACTATGCCAATCTCGGCATAAGGGTAAGATACCTGCATTCAGATATAGATACACTTGAGCGGGTTGAGATAATAAGGAACCTGAGGCTCGGGGAATTTGACGTGCTGATAGGCGTAAACCTCCTGAGAGAGGGGCTTGACCTTCCCGAGGTGTCGCTGGTTGCAATATTGGATGCCGACAAAGAAGGCTTTCTCCGTTCAGAGCGCTCTTTGATACAGACAGTAGGCCGTGCAGCACGGAATATAAATGGAGAGGCAATCCTGTATGCAGACAAAATCACTGGCTCTATAAAAAGGACTCTGGATGAGACAAACAGGAGGAGGGATATACAGGAAAGATACAACAGGGACATGAATATTACCCCTGAGACTGTTAAAAGCAATATAAAAGATATATTAAGCTCCATCTATGAATCTGATTACTGGACAGTGCCAATTGCAGCAGAGGAAAAGGCAGAATACGGTTATGACGATGAAGCGCTTAAACGGCTTGAAGAGGAGATGAAAGAGGCTGCCAAGAAACTTGATTTTGAACGCGCTGCAAGGATAAGAGACAGGATTAAGAAGATAAAGACAAAGATGATTGAGATCGGAATAAAATAATGAACAGAAGACCTCATATCATGCCAAAATACGTAACCTATGGATTCTTCGTTATCGGGCTTATCTCTGCGATAGCGGTCAGGGCAATAATAGTCTTCCAGCATCTTGAGCCTTCATGGGTAAGGCCTGCGTGGTATGCAGGCATTGTCGGATACGTCTTCTTCTTTTTCTACAGATACAGGATAACAAAGAAGAGAAAAAAGGCTATAGATGATTTTCAGCTTATTGACAAGGTGAAAGCCAACGCCTGCCTTACCGAAGAGGACAGGGAGATAGTACTTTATCTTCTCTCATCAATAAAATCCTCACCGGAAGACTTGAACTATGCGATAATCTTCATACTGTCAATCCTCGCAATACTCGCTGATATCCTGCTAACTCTGATGAAGTGAATGCGTTAACAGCGCTTGCCGATATTTTCTGTGGATTATGTAAAATCGGATGCTTTCTGCTATAATTTTGCTACAGTAAAACCCTATTCCCCTTCCTCTAAGATTCTCCTGATGAGGGGTTTTATTTTTGGAATGACATCCTTTATCGTGTCCCAGACAAGTTCATATTTTACCCCGAAATAAAAGTGAATCAGTCTATCTCTCATTCCGGCCATCTCCTTCCATGGGACTTCCGTGTGCTTATTTTTAATTTCTTCCGAAACTTTTTTTGCTGCTTCACCGATAATTTCAAATTTTCTTATCACAGCACTTGATGTTTTATCATCCCTTTTAAACTCATCAAACTCCACGCCTTCGACAAATTTTTCAATTGCATCCATAGCATCTAAGATATCTCTGAGATAAAGGGTATAATCCTTCATAGGCAGACAGTCTCCTTAAGAATTATTTCTTTTAATTCCACTCTAATAGCACTTTCAGGGATAATATCAACAGTGCAATACAATTTCTCCTCAAGGAATATTGAAAGACCTGTCAAATCTAAGAGATTAGCCCCTTCGTCAAACTCCACAAGTATATCTATATCGCTTCCTGCACCTTCCTCGCCTCTTACATGAGAGCCAAAAACTCCCTTTATCTCAGCTTTATACCGCTGCCTTACTTCTGCCTTAAGATTTCTCAGGATATGAAGAATCTCAGACAAGGGCATTATCTTAGTCTTTTCCATTCTTAGCTCCTCCAATAGAATTATACTTGAAAGCGAGGCTTTCTTTAAAGGGGGTAATATTCAGATTTTGCTCACTCCATAAAAGCAGAAATCCTGCCTGAAATAAATAGTTTACATATTCCATGAAAATAGGTATATTTTAACCATGTCGGTATAGACGAACCTGAGTGCGTATATAACCAATTAGTCGCAAGCGGTCTCATATGAAGAAAAAGAAGCAAAAGAGCAAGGAAGCTTTAATTAATCAATGGAAAAAGGCAAATATAAGCTATCAAAATTATTTAAACTACATAGATGGAAAGGAGAAAAAGTTTGAATTAACTTATATTGATCTTTTGTATGTTAGTAATTTCAAAGGTGGGAATGCTTCAATAAATGAAGATGGGGCTGCTGTAAACGAAAAACTTAAAGAATATTCTAAACATCTTATGGCTATCAATCAAGAATTTGGGGTGAGATATTTGAAAGACCTATCAAATGAAGAACTTGAATCGTTAAAAAATAAGGCCTTATCATTCATACGCCTCACCTTATCTAATAGTACATCAATTGATGGACTTAGATATTCATATGCCTCTGCTTTGTTACATTTTCATTTTCCGAATTTAATTCCAATATTAGATAGACGGGTTCTAAACGGTGTGGGCATAAAAGTAGAAAAAAATAAGCAAGGGCAAGTGATTAATATAGAGCGTTATTACCGTGAATTGATTACCCGATTTTACAATTATTTGAGAGATAATCCCAACAAGTCTTTAAGAGATTTTGATAAAGAAAACTTTATAAAACCAATAGAAGATAATGAGACCGCCAGCGACTAACAGCAGGCTAAAAGGAAACAAATTAAGGCAAATGCTACGCACTTCTTTTAGCCTGCAAACGATACTCGACACTCGCTCGATAAAGGCATAGTTATATTAGGAGAAACTTTATGAGTGATTTTTTTAAAAGAATGGAAAATGGGATAGCGTATGAGAAGGTTGGTCGCGGAGAAGGAACAGGCCCTATTAGTCGAATATTATCTGGTATCAATATTCTTATTCTCGTATTTATTCTGACTTATTTATTCAAAGACCATAAATATATACCTCTGGGAATCCTACTTGTTTCATTTTTTACCAGTTTTGGCCACTGGATTGGAATGGGGGTAATTATCTATTTCGTCATTACCAGATATTGGTCGGGGGCATTTCTATTATCACTTTATGTAATTATCAGTTTTTTCTGGGTATGGTTTGGTATGAGAAGTATTAAAAGAAACCTCTATAGCGGTCGAGCAAGTGTAGACCCATTTGAAGGAATGCATGACCTTCTTCCAATCTTTATTATTCAAGTTCTTTCATTTGGCATAGCACTTATTACGAATGGAATACTATCAATTGTCTTTTGGGTAATATTTGCACTGGTTACTATTTATGAGGTAGGACGATATTATGTCCGACTTGCTTCACCATGGCGTAGAATCCATTTTCCATTGATGGTACGTTATTCTTCTATCGCTGGCTACCAGATGGGAACAGCAGAACGCACGGGCAAGGAATTCAGTATTAAGGATGTTTTGCACACTCTTGTCAAAAGTGCTTATCCCTACATGGAAGACTATCAAGCAGACTCCTTGATTAAATCTGCACAAGAGAAAATGTATAATTTTAGCGATAAAGAAGCATTGAAAAAATTATTCCATAAAAGTAAACATTCCATAGATGATAATAAACTGCAAGAACTGATGGATAAAATCGAAACCGCATTAAAGAACCCGCAAGAAAAAGGATTATTAGTAAGATATATAATTGGAGAGATAATCGGTAAAGATTACGGGGAACAAGAAAGGTTAAAGTATATTCATGCAGTCATTACAGGACAAGCAAATTAATTTTGACGCTCGCATCTGCGTCATACGGCAGATAACAGCAGATAAAAGGGAAATCAAAGATTTCCGCAAATTGCTTTTGACAACTTCTTTTATCCGTAAAACGTTATCTGCTCACAATTCTCTACATTTAATTTCTTTCATTGTTGACTATAGTTGTGGACTTCAAAATTCATGACAGGAAGCAAACAACTAAATTATAGTTCCCTTGCCAGCCCTCTAAATGTCTTAACTATAAATTAACCGGCTATTCTGATAAAATAATCAAGCATGGGAGTGCATAGGGTTCTGGTGTCCCTCCTGGACTTCAAATCCAGTGTTTCCGGCCACAAACCGGAAGGGTGGGTTCGATTCCCACACGCTCCCGCCATTAAACTTCGCCAAGGCTTCGCTTAATTGCAGTGGTTCTTCCTTTCATAGACACTTTGCGATAAATCTGTCCAGTCCGTCAGTGTAAATTTCCCCTGAGGTCAGAAAGCCTTCATTGTGCCCGCCTGTTATCTGAAGAAACTCCTTTGGCTCTGCTGCATTTTTAAAAAGCGCAGCGCCGTGATCATAAGGAATCATCTCGTCCTGAGGGCTGTGGATAAAAAGTTTCGGTATGTTAATCCTGCTGACTTTATCAATAGTTGAATATTGGAAGCGGCTGATTAATCTTACAGGAAGGTACGGGAAAAACTTTGCTCCGAGAGCAGGAATAGACTTAAACCCTGATTCAATGATAATGCCTGCCGCTTTGCGCCTGAGCACAAGCTCTGCCGCAACAGCGCTTCCCAAAGAGCGTCCGAACAATATAATCTTTTCAGAGCGCGCACCTTTCACATTAACAAGATATTCCCATGCTGATTCTGCATCAAGATATGTCCCCTCTTCTGTAGGTGAGCCTTCACTTCTTCCGTAGCCCCTGTAATCAAATATAAGAACGCTGAGTCCTAAATCATGGAATATGCGGATAGAATCCAGACGGTGTGAGATATTCCCTGCATTGCCGTGGCAGAAAAGCACAACCCCGCGCTCATCCTTTGCCGGCACATACCATGCCGATAGATTAACGCTGTCCTTTGTCCTCAGAGTAATCTCTTCAAATTTCAAGCCTATGTCCGCCGGCGTTCCCTCTATATCCTTTGTGGGATAATAAACCATGCTGCCCTGTCGCAGATAAACAAACCCTACAAGGAGCAGATAACCCAGAGCCAGCCCGATGAAAATTGTGTAAATCATTCTTCTTGTCTTCATTGCCATAATTCAATAACTGACAGCCTGCATCGCTTCTACGGAATATTATATAATACTAACAGCCGAAGTGGCGAAACTGGCAGACGCGCTAGGTTCAGGGTCTAGTGGTCGAAAGGCTGTGCGGGTTCAAATCCCGCCTTCGGCACCATTCATTCTACGCTTCTCACAAGCAAAACAGGATATAGTATTTGAGCGGTTTTATTTTGCCGATATTCCTACAGTAAATTGCTGAATAATCATGAGGCAAAATACCTCGGAGGGCGATAGCCCGAGAATGAGCGAAGATATTATATCCTGCTTTGCTTGAATACACAGGATTTTTCTTCTGCTATACTTTACTCATGAAGAATCAGGAAATAGCCCGGATATTCAATGAGATTGCTGACCTGCTTGAGATAAAAGGCGAAAACCCGTTTCGCATCAGGGCATACCGAAGGGCTGCGCAGAACATCGAGGGACATGCAAAAAACATTGCAGACCTGAGCAGAGAAGAACTTCTTGAAATACCGGGCATAGGAAAAGACCTCGCTGACAAGATTGAGGAATACTTAAAGACAGGAAAAGTCGCAAGTTACGAAGACCTGAAAAAAGAGGTTCCCGAAGGTCTTGCTGAGCTCCTTTCTGTGCCAAGCCTTGGGCCAAAAACAGCAAAACTCCTTCACGAAAGACTGAAAATAAAAAACATTGACGATCTTGAGAAGTTCGCCAGAGAGCATAAGCTTGCCGGACTGCCTGGAATAAAAGAAAAGACAGAGGAGAATATAATCAGAGGCATTGAGATGCTCAGGAGAGGCAAAGAAAGGCAGCCGTTGGGCAGGGTATTGCCGCTTGCCTCTGATATTGTGGAATACCTTAAGAAAAAAGCGCCTGTTGAAAAAATAAGCGTTGCAGGAAGCCTGCGGAGGATGAAAGACACTGTAAGGGATATTGATATTCTGATAACCTCATCCAATCCGCATGATGTCATGAAAACATTTGTACACCTTCCTGATGCAAAAGAAGTATTGATGCAGGGCGCTACAAAGTCAAGCATTATAACAGAAGAAAGCATTCAGGTTGACCTGAGAGTCGTTGAAGACGAATCTTTCGGAGCAGCGCTCGCATATTTTACAGGCAGCAAAGAGCACAATATACGTTTAAGGGAGATGGCTGTAAAGAAGGGGCTTAAGATAAATGAATACGGCATATTCAGGGAAAAGGACAACAAAAAACTCGGAGGCAAAAACGAGGAAGACATCTATAACATACTCGGACTTCAATACGTCCCGCCTGAAATGAGGGAAGACAGGGGAGAGATTGAGGCTGCCCTGAACAATGCCCTTCCAAGACTCATTGAGCTTGCAGACATAAAAGGAGACCTTCATGTGCACAGCGAATGGAGTGACGGAAGTCACACATTTGAAGAACTTGTCAGTGCGGCAAAAGAAAGGGGATATGAGTATATAGCGATTACAGACCATTCAAAAGGGCTCGGCGTTGCAAGGGGGCTGAATGAGGAAAGGCTGATGGAGGAGAAAAAAGCAATAGACGCTTTAAATAAAAAACTCAGCGGTTTTAAACTCCTGATGGGGATTGAGGTTGATATAAGAAGCGACGGCAGGATGGATTTTTCTGATGAAGTCCTTGCAAAGATGGATATTGTTGTTGCATCAATACATTCGGGATTCAGGCAGAGCAAAGAGCAGCTTACAAAAAGGCTTGTCTCGGCAATGAAAAATCCTTATGTATCTGTGATTGCGCATCCAACAGGAAGGCTTATTGGAGAGAGAGACCCTTATGAGGTAGATATGGACTATATTCTTAAAATTGCAAAAGAGACAGGAACCGCTCTTGAGATAAATGCATACCCGCTGAGACTTGACCTCAATGACATCTATGCAAAAAAGGCAAAGGAACTTGGGATTAAGTTTGTCATAAGCACAGATGCACACCTCACAAGCCAGTTTGACTATATGCACTACGGCGTATCAATAGCAAGAAGGGGGTGGATTGAGAAAAAGGATGTGCTGAATACGATGAGCTATAATTCTCTTGTAAAGGCATTGCATGATAAAAGACTGAAAAAGAATATGATATTATTAAAATCATGAGAAAACTGGCAGTTTTAATATTCATCATTCTCCTTATCCCCTTATCCCTCTACGCGGGGGTAAATGAATATAAACTTGACAACGGGCTAAAGGTTCTTGTCATTGAAGACCATAAGTCTCCGCTGGCAACATTCCAGATATGGTATCGGGTCGGCTCAAGGGATGAGCCTGCGGGAAAAAGCGGCATAAGCCATCTGCTCGAGCATATGATGTTCAAAGGCACTCCGAAATACGGCTCTAAGGCATTTTCAAAGATGGTGAAGAAAAACGGCGGAGTTGACAACGCATTTACGACCAAGGATTACACAATGTATTATCAGACTCTTTCATCAGACAGGATAGACATATCAATAGAGCTTGAGGCCGACAGGATGCAAAACCTTATCCTTGACCCAAGGGAGTTCATTGCAGAAAGAAATGTCGTAATGGAAGAGCGGAGGATGCGGTATGAGGATGACCCGCAGAATTCACTGTATGAAGAAGTATTGGCTGCTGCGTTCAAGTCTCATTCATATCACTGGCCTGTGATAGGCTGGATGTCTGACATTTTTTCAATAGAAAGAAGCGACCTCCTCGCTCATTACAAGGCATATTATTCTCCTGACAACGCAGTGATTGTTGTTTCGGGAGATGTTAAGGCAGAAGAGATCATCAAAAAGATAGAGGCATCATTCGGAAGCATTTCTCCTTCATCCGGCAGAATGGTTGTCACTTCAAAAGAAGGCGAACAGAAAGGCGAGCGGAGAATAAGTCTGAGGAGAGAGGCGGAACTCCCTTATATAATCGCGGTCTATCACACGCCGAGTGTTCCGCATCCTGACAGTTATGCGCTTGAGGTTCTTGGAATGATTTTATCGGGCGGCAAAAGTTCAAGGCTTTACAGGTCAATAGTCTATGAAAAAAAGCTCGCTATCGGCGCCTCCGCTGACTACAGCGGACTTAATAAAGACCCTTATCTCTTTTTATTTGACGCAACAGCGGCGCCCGGCAAGGACATAAAGGATGTTGAAAACGCGCTGTATGCCGAGATAGAAAAGATAAAGAAGGAACTGCCGTCGGAACGTGAAGTGCAGAAGGCAAAGAACCAGATTGAGGCGTCGTTTGTTATGGGACAGGACTCAATATATTATCAGGCGCAGATAGCAGGGATGTTTGAGATGCTCGGCAGCTGGAAGCTTAAGGAGCAGTATCTTGAAAACATAAGGAAAACAACGCCGGAGGATGTAAGCAGCGCTGCGAAGAAATACCTCCGTGAAGACAACAGGACAGTGGGGATTTTGATACCCATGAAAGTGAGAGGTGAGAAGTGAGAAATAAGAAGATAAAAATTGATGAGAGAAAGATAAAAAAATTTTGTTTCTTTCTTTCTGCTATGTTATTTCTACTTCTTACTTCCTACTTCTTACTTCCCACTTGTTCGTTTGCTCTTGATGCAAATAAAAAGATACTTCCTAACGGGCTTACAGTTTTGCACTCTGAAAAACACAATCTGCCTATTGTCATGATTACCGTGATAGTAAAAGCCGGACTGCTTGACGAGCCAAAAGAAAAGGCAGGACTTGCTCATCTTACGGCAGAACTTCTTGATGAAGGAACTAAAAACAGAAAATCAGCAGAGATAAGCGAAGATATTGAATTTATGGGTGCAGGGCTCGGCGCATCGGCAGGAGGCGATTACACAACGATAACGCTATCCGTGCTTAAAAAAGACATAGAAAAGGGTTTTGAGCTTTTTTCCGATATAATCCTGAACCCCGTATTCCCGCAGGAAGAACTTGAAAGGAAAAGAGAACTAATAAAAGGCTCTCTGAAACAAAGAGAGGAAGACCCGTCTTTTCTCGCAGAGCGTTCGTTTAAAAAAGAGGTATTCGGAGAACATCCTTACGGCAGGCTCGTGGAAGGCTCAACAGAAACCCTTTCAGAAATAACAAGGGAAGACCTTTTGAGGTTTCATGCAAAATATTTCATCCCCAACAATGCGATGCTTTCAGTTGTCGGAGACCTTACGCCCGACGAATTAAACTCTCTCATTAAAAAATATCTTGATTCATGGAAGATGGCTGACCTGCCCGAGAGGAAAATCCATCCCATGAACGAGGAGAAAACAAAAAAGGCCGTGAAGATAGACAGAGACGTTACACAGGCGACTATAATCATCGGGCATCTCGGAATAAGCAGGGACAACCCTGATTACTATGCTGTTTCTGTTATGAACTACATACTCGGCAGCGGCGGTTTTTCATCAAGGCTTATGCAGAAGATAAGAGACGAACTGGGGCTTGCTTATGATGTCAGAAGTTTTTTTACCGCAAGCAAGGAAAAGGGTTTATTCCAGGCGGAAGTACAGACAAAAAATGAATCGGCAAATACAGCGACAGAAGAGATATTGAAACAGATAGAAAAAATCAGAGATGAGAAAGTCTCTGACGAGGAACTTTCAGGAGCAAAAGATTACCTTACAGGAAGCTTTCCAAGAAGGCTTGACACCAGCAGGAAGATTGCGGACTTTCTCGCAACGGTTGAGTTTTATAATCTTGGCTTAGATTATGCAGAAAAATACGCTTCTTTCATAAATGCGGTAACCAAGGAAGATGTGCAGCGCGTTGCCGGAAAATATCTTGATGCGGAGAATTTTGTGCTTATTGTTGTGGCCAACCAGAAAAAGGCTGAACTGAAATATTAAACTGATGCGATACCGTTCCCCCTTTCAAGAGGCTGCAACTGTCTTTCGGCAAGCTTAAACTACCTTCATAAGAGTTGCAGATGTTCGTGCGATATATAAAGCTCTTATAAGTTCTCATGCAGGGGCTATCCGCTCCACTTCGTGAAGACTTCAGCCCCTATTCTGACAGACCCGTGAATCTTGCCTTAATTCAGCCGCAGCCTCCTTACACATACCTGCCACAGAAATGATTGAGGGGTATTCCTCTTGTCAATCCATTCCCCGTAAAGTTATAATGCCTTAAGAGAGAAACAGAGACAAAAACAAGGTCAGCAGTTCTGCACTTTCTGAAAAATCTTGAGTTTTGATATGGCGTTTAAAAATATTATAGGACAGAAAAAAGCAATTAATATCCTGCTTGGCACAATGGTCAGGAACAGGATTCCTTCGGCATATCTTTTTGCCGGCGAATCAGGAATAGGCAAAAAGCTCACTGCGATTAATCTTGCAAAGACTTTGAACTGCCTGAAGCCAGTAACGAGTAACGAGTTACAAGTAACAAGTAAACGCCAACGACAAAACTCCGAACTCCGAACTCCGAACTCCGAGCTAAACTCGTCACTGTTCACTGTTCACTATTCACTGTTCACTGACTGTTGTGATGAGTGCCCTTCTTGCAAGAAAATAGACTCGCAGACACACCCTGATTTTCTCATGGCAGCGCCTGAAAAGGGAGAGATACGGGTTGATGAGATAAGGATGATTGAAGAGGTTATCTCGCTTGCGCCTTACGAGGGAAAAAGAAAAGTCGTGATTGTTGATGACTCAGAGACAATGAATCCGTCTGCTGCAAATGCATTTCTTAAAACACTTGAGGAGCCTCCTCCTCAGAGCATCATAATTCTTATCTCAGCAAGCCCTGACAGACTGCCTGAAACAATAAGGTCAAGATGCTCCAGGATAAATTTTTCACCTCTGGCTCCTGAGCAATGTAAAGAGGTCATAAGGGCAATTGACAATCAGGATACAGAGATTACCGATTCCCGGCTGTCAACTCTTTCAAGGCTTTCCATGGGAAGGCCCGGACTTGCAATCTCAAGCGACCTCATAGAAGAGAGGGACTGGTTTTTCAATCTTTTCGGGGAAATGTCAGGAGGCAGAAATAAAGAGACATGGGCAGACAAGGAAGAGATGGAATTATGGTTTAATAAGGCATTCATACTTTTAAGGGATATTGCTGTATTAAAGATAACAGGGAAAAGCGACATGCTGATAAATACAGACCTTAAAGACAGATTCGCTGAGATGAGCAAAGCGATAGAGATGAAAGATATAATAAATATTTACGGCAGACTATCATTTTTGAAGGGTTATCTTGGCTTTAACCTGAACAAATCAATTACATGGAATTATGTAACAATTATAATGCAGAATTTAAAATTAAAAACCGGAGTTAAGTAATGGATAAGTTTAATTCTTGCTGCTTAATCTCTGTATTTATGAGGGAATAGATGCCTGACGTTATCGGAATAAGATTTAAGGACTGCGGAAAGATTTACGACTTTGAGGTCAATGGTTCAGGCGCGGAATTTAAAAAAGGAGACCTTGTCATTGTTGAGTCTGACCTTGGTTTGAGCATAGGGAGCGTAATTATAGGGAGGCGCACAGTTGAAACATCTGCCAGAGAACTGAGGAAAGTGCTGAGAAAAGCAACAGAGAAAGACTTTAAGCAAAAACAGGACAACGAGGCTTTTGAGAAAGAGGCGAAGGATTATTGCATTGAGAGGATTATGGCGAGGGGACTTCCGATGAAACTTGTGTTTACGGAATCTACTCTGGACAAAAAACGAATAGTTTTTTATTTCACTGCGGACGGAAGAATAGATTTCAGGGAGCTTGTAAAAGACCTCGCTGCAAAGTTCAAGACGCGCATAGAAATGAGACAGATAGGGGTTAGGGATGAGGCAAAGATAGTCGGAGGTTTTGGAATGTGCGGCAGAGAACTATGCTGCAGGACATTCCTTACGTCATTTGAGCCAATATCCATCAAAATGGCAAAACAACAGGAACTCGTACTCAACATGAGCAAGCTGTCAGGAATCTGCGGCAGGCTTATGTGCTGCCTTAGCTATGAGATTTCTGATGAATCAGCCGAGATTCAACCCAAGGATGAGATAAGGGTCATGGAAGAGAACACGCCTCTTGAGGATGAAAGAGAAGGTGCGTCTCAACCGGAAACCGTAATGGAAACTGTTTCGAGACATATAGAAACACCAGCCCCTGCTCCCCAGAGCGCTGCGCCTGCTTTTACTGATAAACCTCAAACAGAAACTGCCAAGGAAAATGCAACAGGACAAGAGACTGGGCAGGAACACAGAAAACGCAAAAGGTGGCGCTGGAGGAAATTTCATCAAAAAAAGAATGAATAGAAGGGCAGGGATATCTTAAGAATATGAAAAAAAGATTCTACGTTACAACTCCTATCTACTATGTCAATGATATCCCGCACATAGGCCACGCATACACAACCATTGCAGCGGATATTCTCTCACGATACAACAGACTGCAAGGAAAAGAAGTTTTCTTTCTTACAGGCACTGACGAGCATGGCCAGAAGGTTGAAAAGGCAGCCGCTGAAAAGGGGCGCACTTCGAAGGAACATGCAGACATCATGGTGGACAATTTCAGGGATCTCTGGAAAAGGCTGAACATATCCAATGACGCATTTATCCGGACAACCGATGCCGCACACATCAAGACCGTACAGGGACTTCTCCAGATGCTCTGGGACAAGGGGGAGATCGAAAAAAGGGAATACGCCGGCTGGTACTGCACCCCGGATGAGCGGTTCTGGACCGAAAAGGATCTGGTGGAAGGCAACTGCCCTGACTGCGGCCGTCCTGTTGACCAGATTCATGAAGAGAACTATTTCTTCCTCATGTCGAAATACCAGAAGAGGCTTGTCAAATATATCGAAGAAACCCCGTCCTACATACTTCCTGAAACAAGAAAGAACGAAGTCCTCGGATTTTTGAGGAATAATGTCCTCGGAGACCTCTGCATCTCAAGGCCAAAGAGCAGACTTTCATGGGGAATCCCATTGCCGTTTGACGAAAATTTTGTTACATACGTCTGGTTTGACGCGCTCGTAAATTATTATTCAGCAACAAGCTATCTTGCTCCACAGCAGTCAGATAGCAGTCAGCAATCAGCAGTCAGCAGTCAGGAAGAAACTTTCAACTTTCAACTTTCAACTTTCAACTCATATAGCTGGTGGCCTGCTGACCACCATCTTGTGGGAAAGGATATCCTAACAACCCATGCTGTATATTGGTCAACAATGCTTACGGCATTAAACCTTCCTCTTCCAAAAAACATCTTCGCTCACGGTTGGTGGACAGTTCATGGAAAAAAGATGTCAAAGTCCCTCGGAAACATGGTTGACCCCAATGCCATGGTCGAAAAATACGGTGTGGATGCCCTGCGGTATTTCCTGTTCCGTGAGGTGCCTTTCGGGCTTGACGGAGATTTTTCAGAGCAGGCGCTCATTAACCGGATAAACACAGACCTCGCAAATGACCTCGGCAACCTTGTAAGCAGATTCATTGCAATGGCAGAGAAATATTTTGGAGGAGCAATTGATATCAGGCGCATAGATGCAAGCTCGTCAGGCGAGCTTGAAGAGCAGTGCGCTTATGCATATATGAATGTACACAGAAAAGAATATTGGTCTCATCTGCACTTCAGTCTGATGCTTGAAAATATCTGGAATATAATCGGAGAGACGAATAATTATATAGCAAGAAAAGAGCCGTGGAAACTCGCAAAGGAGAATACGGATCAATTGAAAATTGTTATGTTCAATATCTGGAATGCATTGCGAATCACAGCGCTCTCGCTTTATCCTTTTATGCCCGATACTGCCGGGAAGATATGGAAACAGCTTGGCTTGAAATCTTTGGTTGATGAGGCAAAAGAGTGCAGCCCTGAGATTTTTGAATGGGAATGGAAACCATCTTATGAAATAAAAGTCTCTAAAGCAGAACATCTCTTTCCGAGAATTGAGACGAAAGAAGCAAAAAATAAAAGGAGAGAAACTCAGAATCCAAGCGACACCCCCATGCCATAGTATTCAACCTTATTGTTGTAAAACTGGCCGCGCGGATCAAATCCCTTGTACCACTCGGCCATAAGGCGCAGACGACGCTGCCCTGGGTTGGGATGACCGAACTCGAGGCCGGCCTTGACGCTGGTATCGATGGCCCAGCTATGCTCCTCGAAGCTCTTCATGTCCACCCCGCCAATCGGCCTGCCGTTCCACACAAGCGGCTTGCTGCCGCGATACTCGATCCCCCAGTGGGCGCTCATCGGCTTTAGATCAGCCGGTTCCTTGTGGATCAGGTACTCACCGCCGCCGTACACTCGCCATCCGCGCCATTCGCGGGAATAGATGAGTTCAATTGGCTTCGTAGCTGAGGTTAACCCGTCAGTCGGCACAAGAATCTTTGAAATCATATGTCCTCGTTTAATCGAGTGAATTCCGCTAAAACAATCATGAATCTTTTCATCTTCTTCCTCCTATCAAAGGTTAACTATTTGCAAGAATAAAACCTGTTTTCAGTGAATCCTTCAAAGAGAGCGCGCTTTTTCCCTATCAATAGAATTTTGTTTTTTCTTGGACGACTTCATTCTAAAGAGAGATGCTGCAATGACTCCTATAACCACACCTGCCAAAACAGAGAGAAATAAAACGATTGCAAGGGACGCCTCGAATTTCCAGAAGAGAAATGAGATTACAACAGGTATTGCATTCTGTACCGAAAAGACCGTCACCACCGCAATGATGATCAATACAATTATTAGCGTGATCATTTTTTTCTCCTTGCTGTTTTTCACCTCCACCTTTTCCTCAGCCATAAATCAGCAGAGGATCGCGGGGAGGACAATAAGTTGAAAGCCCGAATCTCCGGAATTATCCCTTTGTGCATTTTTTACCTCTTCTCTTCCACCTTCAAGAGGCTCTTCACGGATTTCACACCCCTGATTTCCCTGATTTTTGCTACAAGCCGTGCTTCGGTATCTCTGCTATTCACAAAACCCTGGAGAACAACATCTCCTTGTGTTGTCGTCACATCGATCTTGAAATAATGAGCATCCGGGTCCTTAACTATTATCGAATTAACTTTTGTCGTGATCGTTGAGTCGTCGATATATTCACCCGTTGTTTCGCCCTTGATTGAGGCGCATCCCGAAAACAAGGCTAATCCAAAAACCATTAACACTGCCATAAAAATAACCTTCTTCATTTCTCTCCTCCTGTCTTTAGATGTGCAATCATACCGATTGCAATGTTAATAAATGCAACTGCGGTCCTATTTCACAATGATCTCAAAAAGAACTCTCATGTTAGCCTTTGCAGCTTTTGAGTAAAGGTCTTTAGGCGCCGCTTCATGCATTGCCGGGTTTGTCTCGCCATAGCCGATTGTGGAAAGCCTGTCCGGTGTAATGATCCCTTCGTTAATGAGGTATGCTTTGACGGCATTTGCTCTTCTTTCGCTTAACTTCTGGTTGTAGGCTTCAGTGCCGGAAGCAGAGGTATACCCTGCAATGCGGACTTTAGTTTTAGGGTTATCTTTCAGCACCTGGATATTCCTTTTCAGTATCACCTGCGCTTCTTTTGTAAGGGTCGACTTGTCGAAATCGAAATGTATGTCCTCAAAGGCAAGGACGATTACCTTCTCCTCAATCTTCGGCTCAGACGCAAGGATAATTACCGGCTCATCAGCTTTCTGTCCAACCTTGGACTCGGGTTTCATCTCAGCAACCGGCTTGGACGAACAAAGGGCCTGAATTTTGTCAATCGCTTCCTGGGCCATATCAATAGCTTCCTGCGTACGACATGCCATGTAGACCTCATAGGCCCTGTCTACCATATCGTTTGCAGCATTAAATTCTGCCGGACATTCCTTGTCTTTACCCGCCATGCGCGCTTCATCCAGTGCCCGGTCTGCATTGACTAATGCCACAGGATAGTACAAATATCCTGATCTGTATTCGGGTCTTTTCTCCATACCGGAACACCCAACCATCAAACTCATGGAAAATACGGCAATGACGATTATGAACACTCTCTTTGCTGTTATTGGTTGCATCTTTACATCTCCTTCACGAATTTTGTTGTTTCGCAACTTAATATACACGAAAAATCTATTTTTATCCTCACCCTTTGTGCATGGTTTGCCTTCCTTTCCCCCACCAGTTAAAAGGGTTTGCGTCCCGAAATTATTCTGATCAGCACCACAACGATTGCAATCACCAGCAGGACGTGAATGAATCCGCCAATCGTGTAACCGCTCACCAGCCCCAGAAGCCATAAGATCACGAGGATCACAAAAATGGTCCAAATCATGCTTGCCCCCTCTCCGGCAACAAAAGTGCCTATTTGTATCATGCAATTGATTACATCTTACCTTCTTTTGAGGTAATGTCAAGGTCAGAACATTCTTACCTGACAATTTTCAAAGGGACTTGAATTGACCCACGCTATAAACCGCAAGGAACTCCAAACACTTCAAAATGTAATCTTCTGATAGCTTGCCAGTCATTTGACGTGTACCCCATTGTGTGATACCTTAAAATCAGAATTTACAAATCGAAATGAATGCGAAAAAGAAAAAAGTCCTTTTTATCCTTGGCGGCGGTGCCGTAGCGCTTGTTCTCGCAGTAGTCGTTTTCGCCCTCACCTTCAACATAAATTCCTACAAGCCCAGCATCGAGGCCGCTGCCTCCGGGGCGACAGGACTGGATGTCAGGATCAATGGGAAGATGAGGCTTTCTTTCTTTCCCTTTGGCGTATCGGCTAAGGATATCCACGTCGCCAACAAGGGAGGCGAAATCCTTTCCCTTGAAAACCTCAAGGTAGGGGTGGAGTTGATGCCCCTGCTGAAGAAGCAACTCAAAGTCACCAGGTGCGATCTCGTCAAACCGGTTGTCACCATCGTGAAGGACGCCGATGGGAAAGATAATTTTGAAAGCACTGAAAAGAAATCCACGGAAGAGAGGCCCGGAGCAGCCTTCAGCTTGAATGAGTTCAAGCTGTCCAAAGGGGTACTTGTCTATCTCGACAAGAAGACAGGGGAAAAGACGGAGTTTAAAGATTTCAATCTGGCTATCAAGGACCTCTCGATAGCAGGGGACGTCATAAAGAGCGTCTCGTTCACAGGAAGCTTCGACTGCAAGGAGGTGCGGAAAAAGGACCTCACCATCGACAACGTCAAGAGTCCTATAAAAGCGGAGAAGGGAGTAATCTACCTCATGTCCCTTACCATGGATATCTTCGGCGCAAAGGCTGAGGGAGATGCCACGGCAGACAAGTCGGCAGTCGACGCTGTGTATAAAATCAATTTGAAGATATCGAAGCTGGACTTCGCAAAACTTCAGGAGTCTTTCGGCACAAAAAAGGTCATCGGAGGGAAGGGAGATCTTCATGCTTCCCTGACGATGAAAGAAAAAGGAAGCCGCAATCTGATGAGCAGCATGGACGGTACTTTTTCTCTACGGGGTGATAATCTCGTCATTTATACTATGGACCTCGACACGGTCCTCTCAAAATATGAAACGAGCCAGAAGTTTAACCTCGTCGACCTCGGCGCTTTCTTCATCGCCGGACCTCTCGGCACCGTTGCGCTCAAGGGGTACCGTTATGGGGACGTTTACCACCAGACCCGGGGAGGGCAGGGGACCATCACACAGTTCATTTCCCAATGGAAGATCAGGGATGGTGTGGCGGACGCTACGGACTGCGCCCTTGCGACGCACCATAATAGAGTTGCCCTTAAAGGCAAGCTCAATCTTGTCAGCGAACGATATGATAATGTAATAGTGGCGCTTCTCGATGACAAGGGATGCGCAAAATTCAAACAAAGCATCAGCGGTTCCTTCGGCAGTCCCGAGGTCGGCGCGGTGAGCGCGGTCGGGTCCCTTGCCGAACCAATCTTCGACCTTTACCGGAAGGCGAAACGCTTTGTTCAAGGCGGCAAATGCGATGTCTTTTATAGCGGCGCTGTGCAGCAACCCCGCTGAATTATTTCACGTGTCGGGTGGAAAACATAGGGACACTTGCACTAGTTTCTAGTTTAAAATGCCGCCCCGCCCTTATAAAACCCTCTGCCATTACAAACCTCATTTCTTGTATAATCAGTAAACCCCGTTAGATATCATCTGCCTCTAACTGGGCAAAACAAATTCTCTGCCATTATTAAGGAGTTATTTTGCAAAACGCTGATTACATAATTAAGGGCGGCTATGTCCTTCCGATGGATAAAGGCCAGACCCTTATCAGGGACGGGGCTGTGGCCATTCAAGGCAATAAGATTGCAGATACCGGCAGTTTTGATGATATCTCAAAAAAATATTCCTCAAAAAATATAATCAAAGGCGAAAACACGGCAGTGCTGCCCGGACTTATTAATACGCACACCCATGCGGCAATGGTCTATTTCAGGGGTATGGCAGACGACCTGCCATTAAAGGAATGGCTTGAGGAACATATCTGGCCTGCCGAGAATAAGTGGCTCAGCCCTGAATTTGTATCCGACGCAACAGAGCTTGCCTGTCTTGAGATGCTTAAGGCTGGGATTACAACATACAATGACATGTATTTCTTTGAGGATGCCTCAAGCATAGCTGCGAAAAAAATCGGCATGAGGGCTGTTCTCGGCGCAGGGATAGTTGACTTCCCCACAGTCGCAGGCAATTCGGCAGATGAATATTTAAGCAAGGCGGAAAGATTCATAAAAGAATGGCAAGGCGATGATCTGATTGTCCCGTGCATTGCGCCTCATTCAGCTTATGCATGCAGTCCTGAGACCCTCAAAAAAGTAAAAGAACTTGCTGATAAATACAATGTCATGATTCACACACATCTCTCAGAGACAAGGTGGGAGGTTGAAGAGATAAAAGGCAAATACGGCTTAACTCCTGTTGCGCATCTAAAAAAAATCGGTCTTCTTGATGAGAACATTATTGCAGCCCACTGCGTCTGGGTTGATGAAAAAGATATAGAGGCTATTGCAAAACACAAAGTCGGAGTCTCTCACTGCATAGAGAGCAATCTCAAACTGAGCTCAGGCATTGCGCCTGTGCCTGAGATGCTTAAGGCAGGCGTAAAGGTAAGTCTCGGAACAGACGGCGCTGCAAGCAATAATGACCTTAATATCCTGAGCGAGATGTCAACTGCCGCGAAAGTGCATAAGGCAGTCTCAAATGACCCTACTGTTCTGGATGCAAAAAAAGCTCTGCTCATGGCGACAAAATGTGGCGCTGATGCCCTTGGACTCGGAGGCATTATAGGCAGCCTTGAAAAAGGCAAGGCAGCAGACATAGCTATAATAAACCTGAATAAACCTCATCTCACGCCTCTTTATGATATTTATTCGCACATAGTTTATTCAGCGCGAGCATCAGATGTAGAGACAGTATTTGTTAATGGGAAACTTGTTGTTGATAAAGGCAGGCTCTGCACCGCTGATGAAGAGGAGATATTATCTAAAGCCAGAGATTGGCAGGGAAAGATAAGGTAACCTTACATCTCTCTTCTTCCCTCAATCGCCTTGCTTAAAGTCACCTCGTCAGCGAATTCAATATCGCTTCCTATGGGAAGGCCGTATGCAATTCGTGTGACTTTTACAGCGAAGGGTTTCAGGGCATCTTTAATATACTGGGCTGTCATCTCTCCTTTTGTATTGGGATTCGTTGCAAGTATTACCTCTGCTACACTGTCACTTCTTACCCTTTCCACAAGCTCAGCTATCTTGAGTCTGTCAGGGGTCATCCCGTCTATGGGCGAGACTGAACCGAGAAGGACATGATAAAGGCCGTTAAATGCCTTTGCCCTTTCAACGACAAGGATATTGCTCGGCTCCTCCACAACGCAAATCTTTGTTCTGTCCCTTAACTCATCCCTGCATATACTGCACACCTCTGTGTCCGTAATGTTAAAGCACCTGCTGCAGAATCTTGCCTTCTCCTTAACATCATTAATAGCTTTGGCTATGTCTTTTGCGCTTTCTTCAGACAGCGTAAGTATGAAAAAGGCAAGCCTCTGCGCGGTCTTTCTTCCTATCCCCGGGAGTTTTGTAAGTTCGCTTATGAGGTTTTCTATTATTCCCTGCGCCATAATCACCAAGCTTCTTTAGAATATAGCTTACAATCTTTCGTTGTCAACGCCTTCTCTTTTCTCCTGCCATTTATAATATATATCTCCGAAAAATATTGCCGCAACTGCAAGGACAACCCCTGCAATGACATCCACAACATAGTGATACCTGCAATAGACGGTGGAGAATAACAAAAGTATTACGACAGGTAAATAAATCCGGAAGAGAGTTCTCTTATAATTGTATGCAAGGTACAGCACTGTCAGCGCAACACCTGTATGCCCGCTCGGGAATGCATCACGCTTTATGCCTTCAAGCCTGTTCAGGAGATTCTGCATCGGCTCTGCTATTAAAAATCCTTCAAGCCTCTGCGTCTGTAAATGGTCAAGCGCAAATCTCGGGCCGAGCGCAGGCCAGATTATATAGCCGAGATATGAGAGGTAAAAACAAAAAAGGATTAGAAACAGTGACCTGTCAAACTCTTTTCTCTGATTATTCCTTACCAGTGTTATGCCGAATATCACAGGGATGAAATAATATGTAGAGTATGCTGTCTGCAGAATGTCTGTCAGAAATGGATTCATTATCGCCTCAAGCATGACTGTTGGATGATTGCCGAAGATAATATAATCAAGCGTTATAAGCAGTGGGTCTATGTCTTTTGGATTCACGTAATGGACAACCCATTCAAGACTGTCAAAGAGTATGATGACGCATATTATCGGAAATACAAGGTCATAAGTTATTCTCAGGAATCTGTTTCTATCCCTGAATCTTATAATTATGAATTGCGAAATAAGGAGTGCGGTGTATATTGAGATTAAGAGCAGTCTCTTCGGAATAGCAGAGTTAAATGCAATCGTGAGCAGCAGCAATATGCTGACAAATACTGCTGTCACAGCATCAGCAGGCCTTAAATTAAATAACTTTTTCATTCAATTTTAATAAAGGCAGGAACCCTGCCTTTTTATTCATCAGCGACTACAATTTGCTGAGAGCCCTCATTTTTGCTTTCTCTTTTTTAGAAAGCCTTCTGGGGCTTCCCTTTTTAGGCATTT
Source organism: Thermodesulfovibrionales bacterium (assembly GCA_049302185.1). Taxonomy (GTDB): domain Bacteria; phylum Nitrospirota; class Thermodesulfovibrionia; order Thermodesulfovibrionales; family UBA1546; genus UBA1546. The sequence continues at coordinate 44,628 of JBAQLV010000023.1, forward strand.
CATATTCATCTTCGCCAATCATGTCAAATTCGCCTGTCTCAACCTTTAAGGGCTTCCCGAGTATATCCGAAAACTCATCCGATGAGACAACAACAGAGCCATTTGCCCATGCATGGTCAGCAATCTCCCTGTCAGAGGTTATAACAATCAACTGTTTTTTCTCAGAGGATATGATTCTCTTTATGACAGCGTCTGCCTTTTCTCCAAGCCTTGAATAGATGACTTTGATTCCTCCTGTCACGGAATGGGACTCCTCACCGCTTCCGCTCTTCCACCCGTCAAAAACAACGGTGATATCGTGTCCCTTAATTTTCTTGTATTCAGCAAGCCTCTCCACAAGCCTCTGCCTCTGGCTTTCAAGGTCTTTGTGGTGTATGCCGATTAGATTGTAACCGTCTATTATTATAGAAGAAATGGCCGCCTCCTTCGCCTATTATAGCAGAGCAGTAAGAGATTTTAAGGTATAATAAATCATGTTTAAAGATCGTGATTATGACGTAATTGTTATCGGCGCCGGCCATGCAGGCTGCGAGGCAGCGCTCGCTTCCTCGCGCATGGGTCTTTCCACATGCCTTTTCACCATTAATCTTGATACAATTGCGCAGATGCCGTGCAACCCTGCAATAGGAGGGCTTGCAAAGGGGCACCTTGTCAGAGAGATAGACGCACTTGGCGGGGAAATGGCAAAGATAACTGACAGCGCAGGAATTCAGTTCAGGATACTGAACAAGTCAAAGGGCCCAGCTGTGTGGTCATTGAGGGCACAGGCAGACAGGGTCTTGTATAAACTTGCAATGAGAAAGGTTCTTGAGTTTCAAAAAAATCTTGATATAAAGCAGGCATTCGTAGATGAAATTGCTGTGGAAGATGGAAAAGTAAAAGGCATTCTCACGTCATTAGGAATATTCTACGGAGCAAAGGCAGTGATAGTGACAACAGGGACATTCCTCAAGGGATTAATCCATATCGGTCTTGAGAATTTCTCTGCGGGCAGGGCAGGAGAATTCCCTTCTATCGGCTTATCAGACTCATTAAAAAAACTCGGCCTTGAGATGGGACGCCTTAAGACAGGAACGCCTCCTCGGCTTGACGCAAAGACAATAGATTTTTCAAAGACAGAGCCGCAGTATGGGGATGATCCTCCTGTTCCGTTCTCCCACAGCACAGAGAAGATAACGAATCCGCAGCTTCCCTGTTTCATAACATATACGAATTCTGAAACCCACTCGGTAATCCGAGAAAATTTGGACCGTTCACCTCTTTACAGCGGAAAGATACAGGGAGTCGGGCCGAGATACTGCCCTTCAATAGAAGATAAGGTTGTACGCTTTTCCGAAAAGCCGAGGCATCAGATCTTCCTTGAGCCTGAGGGGCTGGAGACAAAAGAATATTATGCAAATGGAATATCCACAAGCCTTCCTTATGATGTACAGGTAAGACTCGTGCAAACAATTCCCGGACTGGAAGCTGCCGAGATAATGAGACCGGGCTATGCCATCGAATATGACTTTGTTTATCCCACGCAGTTAAAACACAACCTTGAAACAAAGCGCATTGACGGGCTTTTCCTTGCAGGACAGATTAACGGGACTTCCGGATATGAGGAGGCGGCAGCGCAGGGGTTGATGGCAGGGATTAATGCATCGCTGAAAATTCAGGGAAAAGAGCCTCTAATGCTTGAAAGGCATGAGGCTTATATCGGAGTTTTGATTGACGACCTCATAACAAAAGGAACCTCAGAGCCGTACAGGATGTTCACCTCGCGCGCAGAATACAGGCTGCTTCTGAGGCATGATAATGCTGATTTGAGACTGATGGAAAAGGGGTTTAAAGCAGGGCTTATCAGCGGCAGTGATTTCAAAAGATTTGAAGAAAAAAAGCGACTTATCTCAGAAGAAATTGAAAGGCTTAAGAAAACAAGACTTAAACCCTCTGAGGTTAATGAGACTCTTACCGCGATTAATGCCTCTCCTGTATCAGAAAATATAAGCCTTGAACAGCTTTTAAAAAGGCCTGAAATTGTATATAATCTTATCAGAACGCTCTCCCCGTCTGAAAAGACTTTGGCGCCTGACATAGAAAATCAGGTTGAGATACAGGTAAAATACGAGGGATATATCCTCAAACAGACAGAAATGGCGGAAAAGCTCAAAAAGATGGAGGGGAAAAAGATACCTGACAATTTTGACTATGCCTCTATAAACGGACTTTCAACAGAGGTTCTTGAAAAACTTCAGAAGATAATGCCTGCAAACATAGGGCAGGCGAGCAGGATTCAGGGAATTACGCCGGCAGCATTATCACTTCTGCTGATAAGCATAGAGAAAAGAAGAAGACAAAGAGAGATTAAATCCTAAAATTTATGCGGATAGAAAAAAATTCAATCTCATAACCCTGATAATCATTGCAGTTTTGCAGCAATACAGGTCTCTTTTTACTTTCTTGCCCATCACTTGCTTGAAGGCACAACAGCGCTTATACTATGCCTTGCGGGATTCTGAACAGCGGCCCTCTCTTGACTAAAAACCCTTCTACAGGCTTAAATAAGAATATGAAAAAAATAACAACAGCGCTTATGCTTATACCTCTGATATCCGTATTATCATGTTCGGGCAAGCCTGCGACAAAACCCGCAGAAATATTTGACGGCCAGAAGTCCTTCGCAAAGGCAAATGAACTGATGGACAAAGAGGAGTACGAAGAGGCAAGGACAGCGCTCCTTGAGATTAAAAACAGGGATCTGACAAAAAAGTATGCTCCGATGGCGCAGCTCAGGATTGCTGATTCGTATACAAAAGAAGCAGAGCCTGACCGTGCAGTTGAAGAATACAGAAGATTTCTGGATATTTATCCTGAGCATAAATATGCATCCTATGCCCAGTTCCAAATCGCGATGATTTATTTCAATCAGATAGAGGGTCCTGACCGCGGATACGGAGGAGCATCAAAGGCGCTTGAAGAATTTGAAAGACTAAAGAGAATGTTTCCGAGAAATCCCTACAGGGACATCATAGAGGTAAGGATTGAAAAATGCAAAAATACGATAGCGGAGCACGAATTTCTGGTTGGCGCATTTTATTACAAGAAAGATTCTTACAGCGCCGCAATTAAAAGATTTCAGGGAGTGCTCCGGAAATTTCCGGAATTTAAAAAAGAGGCCGGCGTCCTTTATCATCTGGCAATGTCTCATAAAAAACTCGGGGAAAAAGACAAGGCAGAAGAATATTTTAAACTCCTCATAGAGAAGCACCCTAAAAACAGCCTTATCCCGCAGGCAAAGAAAGAACTGTTATCCATCAAAAAGTGACTTCTGTAACTTCCTATTATCCCATTCTTTTAAATCTGAAAGGCAAAAAGTGCGTAGTTGTCGGCGGGGGCAAGGTAGCGGAAAGGAAGGCGCTGTCGCTGCTCAGGTCAGGCGCAAAGGTAACAGTAATAAGCCCTGAATGCACAGAGAGACTCAAGAAAGAGAATCTGCGAGGACACATAAAATATATCCCCCGCAGATATAAAAAGGGCGACCTGAAAAACGCATTCCTCGTCATAGCTGCTACAGACTCTATCGAAACAAACAGGAAAATCTCAGAGGATGCCCCATATCTTGTAAATGTTGTTGACATGCCTTTGCTCTGCAATTTTATAGCGCCGTCTGTGGTAAGGCGCGGTCCATTAACGATTGCTGTCTCAACATCCGGCATAAGCCCTTCCCTCGCAAGAACTATCAGGAAAGAGCTTGAAGGACTCTACGGACGTGAATTCGTAAAGCATCTGAACTATATCAAAAAAATGCGCGCAAAGGCGTTATCCGGAATTAAGAACAACAAAGAAAGGACAAAATTTTTGAGGAGGCTGTCTCTGAACGCATGGAAAAAGCTGCGCCCATGATTTTTACCCCGTTAGAAGCCCGTTGCTTGCAGCAGGGTAAAGATAATTTCCTTTTTGAGCGAACCACAAGGGTTATCCCGTTAGAATGGTGAAGGTCTTCTAACGGGGTTCACGAACGGCTTATAAATTCCCTGAGCCACTTGTTTCTTGAAGGGTGCCTCAGTTTCCGGATTGCGCCAACCTCTATCTGTCTTATCCTCTCCCGCGTAACTTCAAATTCTTTTCCTACTTCTTCGAGCGTTTGAGGCGCTGTGTCGTCTCCTATTCCGAACCTTTTCCTTAAAATTTTCTGTTCTTTTTCATTGAGAGTGCAGAGAGTTTTGTCTATCTGAGCCTTCAGGTCATTTTGTATTGCCGCATCGAGGGGAGACAGCGCAGTTTTATCCTCAATAAAATCACTGAGATAGCTGTCTTCATCGTCTCCTATAGGGGTTTCAAGGGATACCGGTTCTCTTGCCACCTTTAATATACTCCTGACTTTTTCCACCGGCAGATCCACTTTATACGCAACTTCCTCTGCAACAGGCTCTCTTCCAAGTTCCTGTACCAGTTCTCTTGTTGTCTTTGTTATGCGGTTTATAGTCTCAACCATATGAACGGGGATTCTTATTGTCCGTGACTGGTCTGCAATCGCCCTCGTAACCGCCTGCCTTATCCACCATGTTGCATAAGTGCTGAATTTGTACCCTCTTTGGTATTCAAACTTATCACACGCCCTCATTAAGCCTATATTGCCCTCCTGTATCAGGTCAGAAAAGCTCAACCCTTTACCCATGTATTTTTTTGCTATGCTGATAACAAGTCTCAGGTTCGCTTCTATAAGCGCTTTCTTAGCCTCAAGAATTTGCTGTTCCCCTTCCATTAGAAGCTTCAGCGTCTTTTTTGTTTCTTCTGCCTTAATGCCGAGCGCTTCTTCTTTTTTTGCCAGCTCTTCCCTGCATTCATTGTAGGCGTTAATTAGAGCGCCTGCGTCGTCCTTCTCGGTTGCGAGTCGTACCGACAGGTTTTTCTTTACCTTTATACCTTTGCCTATATCAGCATTAATGCCGTTCTGTCTGAGCTTTTTTCTGATAGCTGACAGCTTTTTATCTGTTTCTTCAATGCCGGAAATTGCATTTTTTATTTCCTCGGAAAAAGCAATCACTGCACCTTCTTTTAACCGCAGCTTATCTATTTTGTCCAGTATTTTAGTCGTATTATCCTCAAGCATACGAACCGCTTTTCCCCCTGTCGAACTGCCTTCAGCCTCAAGCCTTTTGAGGCACGCCATTCTCTTTTCATGCAGTTTCTTTATCTGGGCCGTTACATGAAAAAATCTCTTCCTCTCAGTAAAAAGGTCTTCTTCAAATGTCTCCTCGCCGTCCTGTATTATTTCTGCCAGCGGCGCATCGCCTTTTTCAATCAGCTCTCCCAATTCGATCAGTTTCTTGACCGTAAACGGAAGGGCAAAAATAATCTCAGCTGCTTTCCTTCTGCCGCTTTCAATTCTTTTCGCTATCTCAACTTCCCCCGCTTTTGTGAGAAGGGGGACACTGCTCATCTCTTTCAGATATATCTTTACAGGATCATACTCCGTATCCTGAAGGAGAGGTTTCTCCCTCGACTCTTCTATTGCCTCGCCTTCCAGAGCATCCTCCAGTAAAGAAAGCCTTTCCCTGTCTTCGTCTCCTTCAAAGTGTTCAGGCTGTTCTCTCATCTTTTCTCCTTGTTATTTTTTGTTTTTCCGCCAAGAGGCTGTTCAGAAGCCGTAAATCTCCAGAGGTTTTAGCAAGCCTTATCCTTTCTTCTATTTCGCAGTGCGCCATCTTTCTCAGGCAATCCCTGATATTATTATCAACATGTTCAATATCAAATCCGGGATTAAGCGACAGCCTTGTGATAAGCGCCTTCCCTTCATCATTTAGAATGCCGAGCATTGTATTCATATTCAACCTTTCGGCTGAAGGTTTAATTTCCTGAAAAATCTGTCTTACTACGGGATTGAACACTCTGTCAATGTTGAGGTTATCAAAAATATATGGCGCCCTGTCAGGGAATGCAACTATAGCGCTAAGAAGCAAAACTTCCTCATCGTATAGGAACCCTGCAGTTTTTGCCGCAGCTCCGAGCCGCTCAGAGCCGATACCTGCTCTTTGTTCATACCTTTTAGTCTCCCCTCTGAGAACAGATTCCCTTATCCCTGACTTTTCCCCTAATTCCTTGAAAAGCTCTTCTCTCAGGATTAAATCCTTTGCATTATCTATTATCCCGATAGCTGTCCTGACATTGTCTGACTTATCTCCCTTCAATCTAAGAATAAAATCCACCATGGACTCTGTCTTTGACAGTTTAATCTGAAATGCGCGGCTTCCGTTTTTCCTGAGAAAACTGTCAGGATCGTCTCCCTCGGGAAGAAGCAATACCTTGCTCCTGAATCCATGCTCATAGAGAATTGACAGCGACCGTTTCGCAGCGGCAATGCCTGCTGCGTCGCTGTCAAAGACCAGAAGAACTTTCTTTGTAAACCTTCCAAGCTTCTGGAGATGCCCTGTTGTCAGCGCAGTGCCCAGAGGAGCAACCACATTTAGAAAGCCATGCATGTAGCACATGATTACATCAAGATACCCTTCAGCAATCATGACATAACCTTTTTTCCTTATCTCATCCTTTGCAACATTAAGTCCGTAAAGGGTTTCGCTCTTTTTAAACAGTAAAGTCTCCGGAGAGTTGAGATACTTCGGCATTGAGTCGTCAATAGCCCTTCCGCCAAAAGCGATAGCATCTCCCTGTATATTAAATATCGGGAACATAATCCTGTTTTTGAAAACATCGTGCAGCCCGCTTTCTCCGGTGAAGACAAGTCCTGATTGTGTGATGAGCGAATCATCAAACCCCTTTGCCCTCAAATGGTCATAAAGAACCTTTCTCCCCCTGTCCGCATACCCAAGAGAGAACGCCTCAGCCATCTCCTGACTTACTCCTCTTTTGTCAAGATACGCTATAGCTGTTTTTGATTTTTTGAGATTCCCTGTAAATGTATTTAATGCCTCTTTCTGAATAACATAAAGCCTTTCTTTTCTTTCAGTCAGGCCGTCCTCAAACCTGTAGCCCGAAAGTTGTACGCCTGCCTTTTTGGCAAGCATCTTGAGCGCCTCCTGAAAATTAAGGTTTTCATATTTCATTACGAAACCGAATATGTCTCCTCCTGCTCCGCACCCGAAACAATGGAATATCTGCTTGCTCTGACTTACCGTAAACGACGGAGTTTTTTCTGCATGGAAAGGGCAGTTCGCCTTATAGTTCTGTCCTGCCTTTTTAAGCTCTATATAATCCGAAATCAGCTCTACTATATCTATGCGTGACTTTATGTCTTCAAGGAGTCTGTCTGTTTTCATATCTTTAGCAGTGGATAGCATTTAGTCAGCAGAGCAATAGAGCAACAGAGCAGCAGGAAGATACAACTGCAAAACTTTTTTTATCTCCTGCTCTACTGGGCTGCTGGGCTGCTGGGCTACTGCTCTTATCTCACTGTTCACTACTAATTTCTGCTGACCCTTTTAAAACCTGAACACTCAAGAATCTCAAGCGATGAACCTCTGGATAATTCATCCAGAAGCAAGTTAATACCGACGTTATCACTTGCAATATGCCCTGCAATAATAACATTGAGATGATTCTTCTCAGCTTCCTTACGGTGCTCTTCGCTGAGATGCATAGCAATGATTGTGTTTACCCCGCCTGCTGTCAGGCTTTCGAATATCTCCTTTGAACCCTCTGTGCCGCCTGTCATGTCAACAAATATTTTGCCTGCCCTTCTGTTTTTAGAGCCGATTAATATCTTCGGGCCTGCGCCGTTAAAACTTGCCGTCCTGTATTCAGGTATGCCCTTCAAAGCCTCCATCACATCGGAAACCCTGTAAGGTTTCTTTTCGTCAAAAAGCCTCTGCAGATAAGTTGCGACCATATTATCAGCAGGGGTATGAAGGCATATGAACGGAACACCCAAAAGCTTTGCCGCATCAACCGCCCTTGTGTGGTTAACAGGCATAAGTTTTCTCTCAACCTCTTTTATCCTGCCCTCCATAAGGTCTTCAGCTATATTTATTGGCACCCCGAATCTATGCAATATGTCTGACTGCATCTGCATAACAGAATAGAGATTTGCGTATGCCCTGCCCTCAGGATGATGAGAGATGAGCAGGTCTATGCTCTTCCCTTTTGCCTTCAGGTTTTCGGCAAGCAATAACTCTCCAACCTCTATATCTATTCCTACAAGGGCAGATTTTATCTTTTCTTCACCGGCGCCATTTAATATCCTTGAATCAGAATACGGGTTTTCAAGTGTTTCGCTGTCAAAGAATTCTTTTTCGTCTTCCCTGAGTTTCTCAAAATCTTTTTTTCTGGCAGCAAGTTCTTTCAGGACAGCATCTTTTCCGCGGGGGTCATTCTCAATGCCTGTGGATACAGCCTTTTTGTAGAGTTCTTTAAGTGTCATTTGGAATCCTTTTTATCGGAGATTGAATGGTTTATTCTATTTGTTGTCTTTTCTGTTTGTCAATCGCTTTCACTATCTATAAAAATAAAAAACTTCAGAATTCATTTTATGCTACCACCGAAGGAAATTAAGTATGCTATATTATAGCGTCATGCGTAAATACATTCTCCCCATTTTTGTATTCATTGCTGCATCTATGCTGAATGTGCCGCTGTCGTACGGCAGCAGTGATGCTGACCATGACTGCACAAAATGCCATAAGCTGACCTCTAACGAAGCACAGAGCATCCTTGAGGGAGGCATACCTGCTTCCAAGGTTCTTGAGATAAAGCCCGGACCTATTAAAGGAATATGGGAGGTCGTTTTTGAAGTAAGAGGAAAGAAAGATATAGTATACATAGATTTTTCAAAAGAACTTCTCATCTCAGGCGACATATTTGACGTCAAGGCAAGGAGAAACCTCACAGGCGAAAGACTTTCCAATCTCAATAGGATCGATATATCAAAGATACCTCTTGACGAAGCCCTGCTCATGGGCGATGCAAATGCACCAAAGAAGGTTATCGTCTTTACAGACCCCGATTGACCATTCTGCGGAAAACTTCATCTGGAGATGAAGAAGGTTTTAGAGAAAAGAAAAGATATAGCCTTTTATCTGAAGCTATTCCCTCTGGTAAAACTGCATCCGAAGGCATACGAAAAATCAATGACAATAGTATGCAAAAAGTCATTAGAACTTCTGGAAGACAACTTTGCCGGCAAAAAACTTCCTCCTCCTGAATGCAAAAGCAAAGAGATAGACGAAAACCTAAAACTCGGAGAAAGACTTGGCATCACAGGGACACCTGCAATTATATTCCCTGATGGAAGTATCGTCCCCGGCGCAATGGCTGCCGACGCCTTAATCTCGCGGATTGACATAAAACCTTAAACCGCCTGATTCCAACCCTGTCGCGTGAATACTGGTGCCGGTGGAGAGACTTGAACTCTCACGGGGTTGCCCCCACCGGATTTTGAGTCCGGCGCGTCTGCCAGTTCCACCACACCGGCTTAATCTTCTAAAATATTGCCGATGGCTCGTAGAGCGGTTAAGCCTCAGCAACGTCAAAACTTCCGATCCGCCTGAGCCTTTTATACCTTTCATCTATGAGCTTTCCGCCGCTCTTGCTGCCAAGCTCTTCTATTGACTGCATTATTATCTCAGAAATATTTTTCGCAACTGCTTCCGGGTTTCTGTGGGCGCCGCCAAGCGGCTCAGGTATTATCCCGTCAATTATCTTAAACCCGAGAAGGTCCTGGGCGGTAAGCTTGAGCGCATCCGCGGACTTTGAGAACTCCTCCGGAGTAAGATCTCCGTCTTTTTTCCATAATATTGCAGCGCATCCCTCAGGTGATATGACTGAATAAACAGAATGCTCAAGCATATAAATCCTGTCTGCAACTCCCAATGCAAGTGCCCCGCCGCTTCCGCCCTCGCCGATGACAATAGAGATTATAGGAGTCTTCATTTTTGACATCTCCATGAGATTCGTTGCTATCGCCTCTGACTGTCCTCTCTCTTCAGCGCCTATGCCGGGATAGGCTCCGGGGGTGTCAATAAGCGTGATTATAGGTTTTTTAAATCTCTCTGCAAGTTTCATGAGCCTCAGAGCCTTTCTATAGCCCTCCGGCTGCGGCTGCCCGAAGTTTCTGTATATCCTTTCCTTTGTCCCTCTTCCCTTTTGGTGGCCTATAATCATTACATGCACGCCGTTTATAGTTGCAAAACCTCCGGCTATCGCAGGGTCATCAGAAAACCTTCTGTCGCCGTGAAGCTCTATGAAATCTTCTGAAAGCATGTCTATATAGTCAAGGGTATACGGCCTGTCAGGATGCCTTGCAAGAAGCGTTTTCTGCCACGGGGTGAGATTGGAAAAGATTTCAGAGCGGAGTTCTTTTGCCTTTTTCTCAAGCTTTTTTACAGCCGAGGTTATATCCATGTCTTTCCTGTTAGAAAGACGTTTAAGCTCCTCTATTTTAAGCTCAAGCTCTTCTATGGATTTTTCAAACTCAAGATAATATCTCATGATGGGAAGTTATTCTCACTGCTCCTTTCCCGAGTATCCCTTCAAGCTTACCTATCAGCATGCTGCTTGGATCTATCTGAAACCCTGTGGCAATAAACACCTCAGAGTCAGGCAAATCCATTTTTAAATATAAAGGGCATTCCCCTGAACTGCCTGACAGCGCTTCCCTCAGGTTTTCGAGGATTAGACTGTCAGCAATAGGGTATTTTATACTAATCTCGCATTTTAAGCCATTTCTGGAACCAAAACCGTCTATCTTTACTATTTTGTTTGAGATAAGTTTTGTGCCTTTTTCTGTGCGGTCAACTGTCCCCTTCACAACAACCAGAGCGTCTTTCTTAAGAAGATCCCTGTTATTTTTAAAGAGTTCCGGAAATGCGATAGCCTCAACGCTTCCTTCCTCATCTTCAAGGGTAAAGTATGCCATTGTTTCTGCTGTTCCGCGTCTCTGTATATTTTTAATCCTGCTTATAACGCCTGCAACCTGAACTTCGTCCCTGTCAGAAATACTGTCAAGCTCTGAGGTCCGTTTTATGTGCAGCGCTGACAATTTCTCTCTGTGCTTCATAATAGGATGACCTGTGACATAAAAGCCGAGAGCCTCTTTTTCACAACTTAGGATTTCCATCTCATCCCATTCTTTAATAGTGTCTGCCTCTTCCTGAGAGCCGAAAATGTTTTGCTGTCCCAGAAGGCTTCGGCCGCGAGAACCGTTAAGAGAATCCTGCACAAATAACATAGCCCTTGCCCTTGTTAATCCGAGAGAATCAAATGCCCCTGCTTTTATAAGGTTTTCAATAACCTTTTTATTTACCTTTCTTGAATCCGCTCTCTTAATGAAATCCTCTATCGAGGAAAAGCTGCCCTCCTTGTCCCTTGCATCAAGGATTACCTCTATGGCTGAACCTCCAACGCCTTTAACTGCCTCAAGCCCGAATCTGACAGAAGCGCCTGTGACTTTAAATTCCCTTCCGCTCTCGTTTATATCAGGAGGAAGCATTTTTATAGACATATTTCTGCACTCAGCAATCAGATGAACTACTTTGTCTGTATCACCCATATCAGCGCTTAATGTTGCCGCCATAAACTCAACAGGATAATGCGCCTTGAGGTATGCTGTATGGTATGCGAGATATGCATAAGCAGCTGAATGGGATTTATTGAAACCGTACTCAGCAAACAAAGCCATAAGGTCAAACAGCCTTGTAGCCTTTTTCTCTGTTATCTTGTTTGCAACTGCTCCGTTAATAAACGCCTCTTTGAGTTTTTCCATCTCCTCCGGTTTTTTCTTGCCCATGGCTTTTCTAAGTATATCTGCCTGCCCCATGGTAAAGTTCGCAAGTTTGTTTGCAATCTGCATTACCTGTTCCTGATAAAGAATTACGCCGTAGGTTTCATCAAGTATTTCCTTTAACTGAGGCAGTTCATACTTGACAGCCGTCTTTCCTTTTTTTCTCTTGATGAAATCATCTATCATGCCGCTTCCTATGGGGCCCGGCCTGTAAAGCGCAACGAGCGCTATAAGGTCTTCAAATCTGTTCGGCTGCATCTTCACAAGTATTTCCCTCATGCCTGAACTCTCAAGCTGGAATATGCCCGTTGTCTGTCCTGAACTCAGAAGCTTATACGTTGCCGTGTCCTCGAGAGGCACATCTCTAAGAGACAAATCTGTCCCTGAATCTTTTATGTAACGCAGTGTCTTCTCTATAACAGTGAGGGTTTTTAGTCCGAGGAAATCAAATTTCAGCAGCCCGATGCTTTCAATAGCGCCCATGTCAAACTGTGTTGTTACAGTTCCATCGGATGGATTTTTATACAGCGGCGTATAATCCGTAAGAGGTTTTGGAGCTATAACCACTCCTGCTGCATGGGTTGAGGCATGCCTGCACAGCCCCTCAAGCCTCTTTGCTATGTCAATCAGTTCTTTTACGCGCGGATTGCTGTCATAAAGCTCTTGAAGCTGCGGCTCTGTCCGCAAGGAATTATCAATCGTAATATTCAGGGTATTCGGCACAAGCTTTGCGATTTTATCAACCTCAGCATAGGGAATATCAAGCGCGCGTCCAACATCTCTTATCGCTGCCTTCGCAGCCATAGTCCCGAATGTTATTATCTGGGCAACATAGTCCTTACCGTATTTGTCCGACACATACGAAATTACCTCTCCCCTTCTGTCTTTGCAGAAGTCAACATCTATGTCAGGCATGCTTATTCTCTCAGGGTTAAGGAATCTCTCAAACAAAAGGCCGTATTTAATTGGGTCCAATGCAGTAATGTCAAGGCAGTAAGATACAAGGCTTCCCGCGGCAGACCCTCTGCCCGGTCCGACAGGTATCCCCTTTTCCCTCGCATGAGTTATGAAATCCCATACTATGAGGAAATAAGAGGAGTAACCCATTTTTTTGATTATCTCTATCTCTTTTTTGAATCTTTCAATATATATATCAGGCGGCTGGCTTCCAAATTTCTCATGCATGCCTTTTCTTGCAAGTTCTTCAAGAAAGGAATCAGGTGAGCGACCGCTTTCAATCTTATATGCCGGCAGGAAGGATTTGCCGGTTGTAAAATCCACATTGCATCTTTCTGCAATTGCCCTGCTGTTTAGAACAGCCTCCGGCACCTCTTTAAAAAATGTCTTCATCTCATCAGGAGATTTGAAGTAAAACCCCCCGGAATTGAATTTCAGCCTGCTGCTGTCTGCAACCGTTTTCCCTGTCTGTATGCAGAGCAATATATCGTGGGCCTTTGCGTCCTCCTTTTTCAGGTAATGGCAGTCATTTGTGGCAACAATCCCTATATGAAGCTCCTTTGCAAGGGCAACGAGTTTTTCGTTCAGCTTATTCTGCTCCGGAAGGTCATTATTCTGTATCTCTATATAAAAGTTTTCGGGCCCAAGTATGTGTTTATATTCAAGCGCAATTTCCCTCGCCTTATCCAAAAGCCCTCTCTGAAGATAATAAGGCACCTCCCCTTTAAGACAGGACGTAAGGCCGATGAGACCGCCGCTGTATTGTTCAAGAAGCGCTCTGTCAATGCGCGGCTTGTAGTAAAAGCCTTCTGTATAAGCCTTTGTCACAAGCGTGACGAGATTTTTATACCCGTTGTTGTCTCTTGCAAGGAGTATAAGATGGAAAGATGCCTCTGAAACATCATCTCGCAGAGTCAAGTCTTTGACCTTCTCCTTGTCAAAGCGGCTTTTAGGAGCTATGTAAACTTCGCAGCCAATGATAGGTTTAATCCCTGCCTTTGAGACCTTTTTATAAAACTCAACAGCGCCGAAGAGATTTCCGTGGTCTGTTATGGCAAGGGCAGGCATTCTGTAAGAGGACGCAAGAGCAACCAGCTCATTTATTTTGATCGCTCCGTCTAAGAGACTGTATTCTGTGTGGAGGTGCAAGGGGACGTAGTCTGAATGTGAATGCATAGAAAATATTAACTATATGAAAGCTGCCAAGTCAACTTTATCTATGACAATTATAGCCCATTATCTTTACAATGACTCGCTATTGCGATTATAATTAAAAATATATGAAAAGAAAAATATTAATTGGGGTAATCGTACTTCTGTCAGGATTCCTCCTCGCGGGGATTTCATTTTATATCTTTGGCAGGATTACCGGCCCGTCACGGCTGACTGTAACAGTATCCCCGAGAGCGCCTATCCAGATAATAGAGACATCAAAGGCATTCTCCGAGATAGCAAATAGTGTCTCTCCTGTTGTTGTGAATATCTCAACAACAAAGATTGTCAAAAGAGAGGCGCCATCTTTTTTTGACGACCCATTTTTTAATTTCTTCGGCCCGTCTCATGATTTTGGCTCACCTAAAAAATGGAAAGAGCAGAGCTTGGGCTCAGGTGTTATTGTCTCAAGCGACGGCTATATAATCACAAACAACCATGTTATTGAGCAGGCTGAAGAGATAAAGGTGACACTTTATGACAAAAAAAGCTTTAAGGGGAAAATTGTCGGCTCTGACCCGAAAACAGACATAGCAGTAATAAAGATTAATGCCGGCAACCTGCCAACAGCCGCATGGGCAGACTCTGATAAACTGCAGGTCGGAGAATTCGTCCTTGCCATCGGGAATCCATTCGGTCTAAGCCACTCAGTAACAATGGGAATAATAAGCGCGGTTGGAAGAGCAAGCGTGGGAATCACAGACTACGAAGACTTCATACAGACAGACGCTGCTATTAATCCGGGCAATTCCGGCGGCCCTCTTGTAAATATCAAAGGCGAAGTTATCGGCATAAATACGGCAATATTTTCAAAGACAGGAGGGTATCAGGGCATAGGGTTTTCGGTGCCAAGCAACCTCGTGAGGTCTGTAATGGAAGACCTTATAAAGTACGGCAAGAAAACAAGAGGCTGGCTCGGAGTCTCAATACAAAGATTAACGCCTGAGCTTGCCGAGAAATTCGGGATCAAGGATTCGGATGGGGCGCTTGTAGGCGATGTTGTAAAAGGCAGCCCCGCTGAAAAGGCAGGCATAATGCGCGGCGACATAGTCCTTGAATATAACGGTAAAAAAGTAAAAGATGCCGATAGTCTGAGGAATACAGTTGCCCAGACCAAAGCAGGCTCTCAGGTAAATATCAAAATACTCAGAAAAGGGAAAGAATATAACCTTATTGTAACAATAACAGAAGCTCCGAAAGAACCCGGAGAGGCAAAGATTGAGTCAGTTCCCGAGGATGCCAGACGAGGTGAAGCGCTGGCAGGACTTGAAGTAGTAGAACTGACAAAAGAGATCGCCCAGCAGTTAGGACTGAACAGAGACGAGAAGGGCGTGGTGCTTTTAAAGGTAGAGACCGGAAGCGCGGCAGATGAGGCTAAACTCAGGAAAGGAGATGTCATCCAGGAAATAGACACCAAAAAGGTAACCAGTATCAATGATTTTAATAAAATTGCCCCTACTATAAAGCCGGGCGCAACAGTGTTGCTTTTCATTAACAGAGGCGGGCAAAAATTTTACACGGCAATAAAGGCATCATAGGGGAAATTTAAAATTAAAAATTTGAGAGCGCTGAAAAAGTTTGTTTTTGTGTCATTCCCGCCCCCGATTACGGCATTCGAGGGCAGGCTCCAGCGGGAATCCAGAAGTCTCTGATTTTAAAGAATACTGGATTCCCCGGTCAAGTCGGGGAATGACGAATTTGGGACTTTTTCAGGGGTCTCAATTTATGTATATGTATAAGCACAAAGGAGGTGAGTAAATTGATTTTTATTACTTTAAGAATAGCTGTATTTGCTGTTTTTTTAATGACAGGTTATCTGCTTGGCAGTAAATATGATTCCCATATTATCGGCGCTGTATGGGGTGCGGCAGCCGGAGCGCTTACCCTTTTTACAGAAGCCGTATTTAAAAAAATCTCAATCGGGGTGGTAATTGGCGGAATATTCGGCCTGTCAGTGGGCCTTTTATTTGCAAATCTGGTGCTTTTCCCTTTGAAAACAATTGTTCCAGATTATGCGACAACCGCATTTCTTCTGAATGCATTATTGGGGTATACGGGATTGCTGATAGGGCTAAGACGGGGTAAGGGGCTTACCATATCAGGCATACTCAGGCTTTTCAGAGGACAGGGGGTTGAAGAAAATCTTAAACTGCTGGATACAAGTGTAATAATAGACGGCCGTATTGCTGACGTATGTGAAGCAGGATTTATAGAAGGGATATTTATAACACCCCAGTTTATTCTCCAGGAACTGCAGTATATTGCGGATTCTCCTGACCCTCTCAAAAGGGGGCGAGGCAGAAGAGGGCTTGATGTTCTACACAAGCTCCAGAAGATGTCCAATGTGACTGTAAAAATAGTTGATGAGGATTTTCCGAAAATAAAAGAGGTTGATTCAAAACTCGTAGCGCTTGCGCGGCTGCTTGACGCAAAAGTAATAACCAATGACTTTAATCTCAACAAGATTGCCGAACTTCAGGGAGTATCTGTCCTGAACATACATGAGCTTGCAAATGCCCTGAAGCCTGTTGTCCTTCCCGGCGAAACCATAAAACTCTTTGTCATCAAAGAAGGGAAGGAGCATAACCAGGGGGTAGCGTATCTTGATGACGGCACGATGGTTGTTATAGAAAACGGCAAGAGGCTTATCGGTAAAAACGTTGACGTTACTGTGACAAGCGTCCTCCAGACAACAGCAGGCAGGATGATATTCTCCAAGACAAAAGAGGATTACGAGAGAGAGAATTGAGGGCGGTAAAATAGTTTATGCGTTTATTTAACAGCAAGGGTATAGTGTTTTCGCTCATTCTCGCTTCGCTCCGAGGCTTTTGCCTCTTTATGTCATATTTTTTGACTATCGGCAAAAGAAACCGCTCAAATACTATACCCTTGCTTAGCTTGATGAATATGCAAATTGACAAATGAAAAAAGTTACAGCCATTGTTCCGGCAGCCGGGCTTGGAAAAAGATTCGGACAGGGAGGCAACAAGCCGTTTCAGGTGCTCGGGAATAAACCGCTGGTTGTATGGGTTTTTGAGGTATTAGAATCCATTAACGAGATTGCAGAGATAATACCTGTTTTTAAAAAAGACGATATGGCGCTTGGATGTAATCTGTTAGAGAAATTTAAATTCTCAAAGGTCAAAAGGATTGCGCCCGGAGGAAAAGAGAGGCAGGACTCTGTTTACGGCGCACTTACTTTGATAGACAAAGAAACAGATGTCGTGCTGATACATGACGGCGTGCGGCCGCTCATTGAAAAATCTATCGTTGAAGAATCGATAAGACAACTCAGGAGAGTTGACGGCGTTGTTGTCGGGGTCCCACTTAAAGACACAATAAAAGAAGTCAGGTGTCAGGTGTCAGGTGTCAGGAGAAAAGGGGAAGAAATCATTGTGAAGAAAACATTAAATCGGAGTGTTCTCTGGGCAATACAGACGCCTCAGGTTTTTAAATATTCTGTGCTGATGAAGGCATACAGAAAAGCAATGGACGAGAGTTTCTACTCAACAGACGATTCAGCAATAGTAGAAAAATACGGAGGCAAAGTAAAAGCAATAATGGGCTCTTACAGCAACATAAAAATAACAACTCCCGAAGACCTGGATATAGCAGAACTCTTTCTAAGAAAGAGGGTGGAAAGCGCATCATGAGAACGGGCTTTGGATATGACTCGCACAGGCTTATTAATGGCCGCAAACTCATCATCGGAGGGGTAGAACTACCTTTTGAAAAGGGACTGACGGGGCATTCGGATGCGGATGTTCTCTGCCATGCAATAATAGATTCTCTAATCGGCGCCCTCGGGCGCGGAGACATAGGAAAACACTTTCCTGACACAGGACCGGAATGGAAAGACGCATCAAGCATTGCCTTGCTTAAGAATGTAATTGAGATGGTAAATCGTGATGGGTTTGAAGTCCTGTGGATAGACTCAACAATAATTGCGGAAAGACCAAGGCTCTCGCCATACATTGATTCCATGAAAAAGGCTCTCAGCAGTGCAGGGATTCCTCCGGAACTTATTAATATCAAGGCAAAGACAAATGAAGGAATGGGTTTTACAGGCAGGGGCGAAGGCATTGCAGCATACGCTGTATGCCTGCTCGGAAAACCCTGATATGAGCATTGACAAATGGACGGAAAAAATTTAGTTATAAACCTCAACAAACCAAAAGGACTGACCTCACAGCAGGCAGTCACAAAGGTTAAAAAGCTCTTCGCTGCCAGAAAAGCAGGGCATGCCGGAACGCTTGACCCGATTGCTACAGGCATCTTGCTTGTATGCCTGAACGAGGCGACAAAAATAACAAGATTTCTTGCAGACGCCGACAAAGAATACATTGCCATGATGAAACTCGGCGAACGGACAGATACCTTAGATTCCGAAGGAAAAATAATTTATAAAGCTCCGCATTTCTCTGTAGATAAGAATCTAATAGAACCTGTCCTTGAGCGCTTCAGAGGCAATATTCAACAAGTCCCTCCTATGTATTCTGCAATAAAGGTCGCAGGCAAACCCCTTTACATGCTTGCGCGAAAAGGCATAGAAGTAGAAAGGCAGCATAGAAGCGTAAATATATATAAGCTTGATATGATCGGCTTTGTCCCTCCTTTTCTGGAGATAAGAGTGCTATGCTCCAAAGGAACATATATCCGCACTCTGTGTGATGACATAGGAACAGCGCTTGGAATAGGAGCGCATGTCGTTGAACTTAAGAGGACAAAAATAGGAGATTTTATGCTTAATGACTCAGCCGCTTTTGACGAATTGCCTCATAAAGAAAAATCTGTTTGTTCCATTGACGCTTCACTCAGCCATCTTAAAGATATCATCCTCAGCAGCAGTGACTTTATCAGGATGGCAAACGGGGCCATGATTACATCCGAGAATTTGCCTGAATTACCGGCAGATTCGTATCTGAGGCTTAAAAATCCTGACGGTAAATTGTTTGCAATAGGCAAGTCAACAGGCTCAAGGATAAAAATAGAGCGTTTGTTACACATCCTTTAGCATTACGGTTGAATCGCCAACTCTTAAACCAATATATTAAAAATTCTGCGAAAGCTTTTGATATAACTGGAAAATTCACATAAAAATAACTTGACAAGTTACGTATTTTCTGGTATTTATTAAGTTATGATTTTTGGCAGCAAAGGTTCTATAGGCCTGGACATAGGCTCCAGCTATTTCAAGGTAGTGCAGGTCAAAGACACTAAAAAGGGCTACGAGCTGGAACTTTTTGATACGCTTCCGATTGCGCCTGAGATTATAGTTGATGGAGCCATAATAGACTCGCTCAGGCTGGTAGAAGCCCTCAAGGAACTTACAAAAAAAGCCCGCGTAAAAACAAAGGATGCAGTAATAGGAATCTCAGGGCATGCCTCAGTGATTATAAAGCGGATACCGCTTCATGAGATGTCAGAGGATGAGCTTGCCGAATCAATAAAATTTGAGGCGGAACAGTATGTCCCGTTTGATATTGAGGATGTGAACCTTGACTTTCAGATACTCGGCCCCAGAGAAGAGCCCGGGCAGATGGACGTTATACTCGTTGCGGTTAAGAAAGACATAATCAATGAATATGTTGCAGTTGTAAAAGAGGCAGGCCTGAATCCGATAATAGTGGACGTAGCTGCCTTTGCCCTTGAAAATATGTATGAAATCAATTACGAGATTGAACCGAACAGAAATGTGGCGCTGGTCAATATCGGAGCAAGCACGATAAATATAAACATCCTTAAGGGCGGGGGTTCCGTGTTCACAAGAGACAGCTCTCTTGGAAGCAATCTGTACACGGAAGCCATTCAAAAGGAATTCAGCATCACTTATGAAAACGCTGAAAGACTTAAAAGGGGAGAAGCCATAGAAGGTGTGTCTCCCGGAGACGCATATTCTGTGGTTATGAATACATCTGAGGATTTAATCAATGAAATAGGACGCTCGTTAGATTATTACAAAAGCACCACACTGCATGAGGACATACATGAGATAATACTGAGCGGCGGAGGAGCGCTCATAAAAGACTTCCCGAGGGTCCTCTCGGAAAAAATCGGGGTTGAATCAAAAGTGGCAGAGCCGTTTAAAAACATCTCAATACCTAAAAAATTTGATTTTTCATATATACAGGAAATGGCGCCTATGGCAGCTATTGCTGTAGGGCTTGCCTTAAGGAGGCCCGGCGACAGATGATAAGAGTAAACCTCCTGCAAGTAAAGCGCAAGAAAAAGCCCAAGGCGATTCCGGTATTCATAATCAATAGCGTTCTGTTCACCTTAGCGGCAATCATTGCATCAGGGTATCTTTTCTACTATAAAAGTTCCCAATTAGCCTTACTCCAACAGCAAAAAAAGACTAACGAAGCAACAATAGCGGACCTGAAGAACAAGATAAAGGAAGTAGAAAACTATGAAACCCAGAAACAAACGCTTGAAAAGAGAACAGGCATAATAGAACAGCTTAGAAAGAATCAAAGCCTCCCTGTAAAAATCCTTTCAGAGATGGGCAATGTACTGCCAAACGGTGTCTGGCTTCAGTCCATGTCTGTATCAGGCAATGACATAAAGATAAGCGGTACCGGATTCACAAATGAGGATGTTGTCAACTATGAAAAGAATCTTCAAAAGTCAACGCTTTTTACAGATGTAAAACTTCATGGAACACAGAAGTCAACCACAGGCAAAGTCGTAACTTATCAGTTTAATATAACGTGCAAGGTGAAGGCAGGATAACGTGGCCATTAAACTTGACATAAAATTTGATCTAAAAAAGGTGCCCAAAGGCGCAAGAATAGCCATAGCCGTTGCTCCGGCAGTAATCATCGCTATACTGTTTGTAATGCTTGTATATTTTCCTAAAACAAAGGAAATCAAAAAACTGGATACTGACATATCTGCACAGGAAAATGATATAGCCAAAAATAGAACAAAGGCGGCAAAACTGGATATTCTTAAGATCGAAAATGACAAGCTCACTAAAAAGCTCAAGGAGCTACAGGAAAAACTTCCGGAAGAAGAAGGTGTCTCTACGCTGATTCAGCAGCTATCTGAGATAGCTGTAAGGGCGGATATAGATATATTGACATGGAGACCAGAGGCAAAAAAAGCGCATCCAAGCGGCATAGTTGAGGAAATCCCATTTTCCTTAACCCTTGCCGGAACTTATCATAACCTGGGCTCCTTCTTCAGCAACCTTACACGATTAAACAGGATTGTCAATGTTTCTGATATACAACTCGGGGACCCGAAGGTGCGAAAAGAAGAGGCTGCATTAAACATAACAGTAAAAGCAATAACCTTTTCGGCAGTGAAAGAGAAGGGCAAATGATACAGAATCAGAAAAACAGAAAACAAAATTCAGAACTCAGAAAAGATTTGTTCCTTATTGTTATCCTCATTCTCGCATCACCTTTCTTTTTAGGGGCGTGTGATAAAAAAGCTCCTTCTCTCAAAGCAGCGCCTGCAAAAGCTGCTCAGGAGGGCACCCCCCAGAGTCCCGAAGTAAAAGCGCCTAATGTGGAAGAAAATGTCTATGTATACGACAAAAAAGGCAAGAGGGATCCGTTTGTTTCTCTCGTTGTAACTGCGGTAGAAAAACCCAAGAAGGGTCAGACCCCTCTTGAAAATTATGACGTCAGCGCAATAAAGATTTTAGGCATTGTATGGAATGAAAAAGGTAATTTTGCAACAGTAGTTTTACCTGATGGAAAGGCATATACTTTAAGAGAAGGCATGACGATCGGGATACACGAAGGGAAGATACAAAAGATAAACAAGAATCATATCGTTATCATAGAAAGAATAAAAGATTACAAGGGACAACTTAAATCAAAAGAAACAATTTTGAAACTCCGTGAAGGGGAGGAAGAATGAGACAAAAATTAAAAACCAGTGAACAGAAACCAGAAAACATAAACCAAAACAGGAGAGGGACAGGCTACTTTTTTTGGGAAAAAAGTTGCCTGTCCCTTACCGCCTTCTTGTTGGCAGCTCTAATGCTGACTTCAGGATGCGCAACTACGGCCGGCGTACAGGAAGAAAGGCAAATCGCCACGCTGACTGCAATAGACATAACAGACAATACGCTTAATATCAATGCAGATAAGCCATTCAAATATACAATATACAAGCCTTCTGACCCGTATAAAGCAATTGTGGAGCTTCCGGATGTGCGGCTTGGCATTGCTGCAGGCAAAATCAAATCAGAGAAAGCGGGGATAACAGAGATTATGCCGTCTCAAACAGATGAGCCGCTGTTAAGCAAACTTGAAATACTCCTCTCCTCTCCTGCCGGTATCGTGCCTGCCTACAAGGGAACCCTGCTGACACTCAATATAATTAATCTGGAAGAAGAACTTAAAGCAAAGACAACTGAAAAAGCAACTGAAACACCAAAGGCAGAGGAAACCAAGATAGCAGTAGAGAAAATAGAGGATGCCTTTAAGGAAACTAAAACCGTAGAAATTGCAAAACCGGAAGAAAAACCAAAGACAGCAGAAAAAGAAGAACCGGCATTGCCAAAAGCAGCTGCATCAAAAGAGCTTCCGCCTGCAACATCAATTGTAAAAGTAAATATTGAAAAAGAGCAGGACGTCCTAAAGCTGACAATAAAAGGCAACGGCTCTCTGAACCCTAATGTTTTTGAACTTGATAACCGTACAGTTTTAGACATGCCTAATGTCACACTTGAGGCGCCGTTACCCAAAGCACAGTCGCCGCTTAAAGGCATCAGGTCAGGCAAATATAAAGACAAAACAAGAATTGTGCTTGACATGAAAGAAAAAGCAAGTTTTACTGTTACAGCAGTAGGGGATTCTGTGATAGTCTCATTCCAACTCCCTGAAAAAGAAAAATATGCTGCAAAGACATCTGAGGGAGAAACAAAGGTTGCTGAGGTAGAGATGAAAAACTCAGTTGCTTCTGCGGAAAAGCCTGCTGAAGTCGGAGACTCGACTCTACGAGAAGGCAAATACAAAGGGCAGAAAATTTCTCTGGATTTTCAGGATGCTGACATAGGGCCGATATTCAGGCTTCTTGCTGATATAAGCGGATACAACTTTGTAATTGACCCTGCTGTAAAGGGCAAAATTACATTGAAACTTATGAATGTGCCGTGGGAGCAGGCGCTTGACATAATACTGCAGACCTTCGGCCTCGGTAAGTCTATAGAGGGGAATATAGTATGGATTGCGCCGATTACTACGTTTACAAAAATCTCTGAAGACAAGACAAAGGCTAAGGCCGCTGAGGAAATAGCAGAGGACATTACTCAGGAGATAATACGTATAAATTATGCCACTGCCGGCGAGATTAGCGGCGCTATTGATAAGGGCAAACTGCTCACTAAAGATAGAGGCAGTATAACAATGGATACAAGGATGAACACCCTTATTATTAAGGACACACAGAAGAACATTAACAAAATAAAAGAGCTTGTAAAGATAATGGATGTTGCAAAATCGCAAGTTATGATAGAGGCAAAATTAGTGACAGTAAGCAGCGATTATACCGAAAAACTCGGAATAAGATGGGGAGGGGATATTGGAGCCGCAAGTCATAAGGTTGGCATCGGCGATATCATGGTTGGCGGGACATTTTCTGTGAATACTCCTATATTAACTGCCGGAGCCTCCACCACAAATCCCGGCGGAGTTTTAGGATTAAGCTTAGGAAGTGCAAGCACTGTGCAGGTGAACCTGTCACTCTCAGCGCTTGAATCAATCAACAAAGCACGGACATTGTCAAATCCAAAGATATTGACGATGGACAATGAAGCAGCCACTATCCAGCAGGGTCAAACCTTTTTTGTTCAAACCACAAGCGCAGAAGGCACAAAGACAGAGGAAAAGCAGGCAATGTTAAGCTTGAACGTCACCCCGAAGATTACACCTGATGGTTATGTCCAGTTAAAGGTTACAGCAACCGATAACAGCCTTACGAGCGTAACCCCACCGATTGTTGATACAAAAACCATAAATACAAATGCGCTTGTAAAGAACGGCGAGACATTGGTCTTAGGCGGGATCTATACTACAAGTACAACAGAAGGTGAAGAGGGGATACCGCTTTTGAGTAAAATCCCTCTCCTTGGCTTGTTGTTTAAAACAAAGACACAGTCAGGGCCTAATGTTAAGGAACTCCTTATCTTCATAACTCCAACAATTGTAACTAAGCCGTAAGGATTTATTCTGCAATGGCTATCAGATACCTTACCTCAGGAGAATCGCACGGCAAAGCCCTTATAGGAATTCTTGAGGGCATTCCCTCAGGGCTTCCTGTTTCTTCTGGCGACATAGACAGGGACCTCAGAAGAAGACAGGGAGGCCACGGCCGCGGCGGAAGAATGAAAATAGAGACCGACCATGCTGAAATCTTCTCAGGTGTCAGATGGGGTAAAACCATAGGCTCTCCGATAGCTATTCTTATAGAAAATAAGGACTGGATCAACTGGAAAGATGTTATGAGTGTAACCCCCCTCACTCCCCCCTTAAATAAGGGGGAAAGCAAAGGGGGGTTAGTTACCAGCCCGCGCCCGGGGCATGCTGACCTTGCCGGCGCAGTTAAATATGACACCCATGATATGAGGAATATTCTTGAGCGCTCAAGCGCAAGGGAAACGGCAATGAGGGCAGCTCTTGGAGCAATAGCAAAGAGGTTTTTGTCAGAGTTTGGCATAACCATCGGGAGTTATGTTATACAAATAGGGAAAATTCAAAGTTCAAAATTAAAAATTAAAAGTTCAGAAAAAGAACTTTTAGAATTGTTCAGGATTGCTGAGGCATCTCCTGTGAGATGTCCTGATAAACCCTCATCAAAAAATATGGTTCAACTAATAGACAAGGCTGCAAAAGAAGGAAATTCTCTTGGCGGAATCTTTGAGGTCTTTGCAGCAGGCGTTCCTGTCGGCCTCGGCAGTCACATACAATGGGACAAACGGCTTGACGGAAAACTTGCTCAGGCATTGATGTCTATTCAGGCTATTAAAGGTGTTGAAATCGGCATGGGTTTTGAAATGAGCAAGAAATCGGGGTCAGAGGTGATGGATGAGATATTTTACAGAGAGGTGTCAGGTGTCAGGTGTCAGGTATTAGGTGATAGTAAAAACAAAGACCTGAAACCTGAAACATGGAACCTGAACCCCGGTTTTTACAGAAAAACAAATAACGCAGGCGGGATTGAGGGCGGGATGACAAACGGGATGCCGATAATAATAAGGGCGGCAATGAAACCAATCCCCACTCTAAGGAAGCCCCTGCAATCAATAGATATCGTGACAAAAAAACAGTTCAGGGCAGCCTACGAACGTTCTGATATATGTGCTGTGCCTGCTGCAGGCGTTGTAGGCGAGGCGATGACAGCGCTTGTTATAGCTGATGTTTTCTTAGAAAAGTTTGGCGGCGACAGCATAACAGAGGTTAAGAGGAATTATCAAGGTTATTTGGAATATCTAAAAAGGTTCTAGGTATCAGGTATCAGGTGTCAGGCATTTCCCTGAGACCTAAGACCTAAGACCTGAAACCTAAAACAGGTGTCAGGGGGAAATAGATGAAAGGCTGCAAAGAGTTAAAAGTCTGGAAGAAAGCTTACGATTTATGTTTGGAGATATATAAGATAACTAATACTTTCCCTGCGTCAGAGAAATATGGATTAACAAGTCAGATTAGAAGGTCTGCTGTATCTATTCCATCCAATATAGCTGAAGGACATGAGCGCCAACATTTAAAAGAATATATCCAATTTTTGCATGTTGCTTTAGGCTCAATTGCTGAGTTAGGAACTCAAATTATGATAAGTAAGGATATAGGTTACTTGTCAGAAGAATCCTTCGTTAAAATAGAGTCTGAGATAGTGGAAATTGGAAAAATGTTAAACGGGTTAACAAATTCTCTAATCAAAAAACTGGCACCTGAAACCTGATGCCTGGCACCTGAATTATGAAAAATATTGTGCTGACTGGTTTTATGGGAACCGGCAAATCCGAGGTAAGCCGAGAACTTTTGAAAGTTCTCGGCTGGAAGGTGATTGACATTGATACAGAAATAGAAAAATCTCAGAGGATGAAAATCACCGAGATATTTAAACAGTTCGGAGAGCCGGGGTTCAGGGACATTGAGGCGGAGATGATAAAAAAACTTTCTAAAAACAAAAATGTTATTATCTCAACAGGGGGCGGCGCTGTTTTAAGGCAGGAGAATATGGATGCCTTGAGAGAAAACGGAGTAGTAATCTGCCTTACAGCCACACCTGAGACCATACTTAAACGGATAAGCAATAATAATGACAGGCCATTGCTTCAGGTGGAAGACCCTTTAAAGAAAATTCAGGAGCTTCTTAAATTCAGAATGCCTTATTATGAAAAAGCGGATATAATGATAGATACAGAAAATAAGACGCCTCTTGAGATTGCGGAGGAAATAATGGAGAAAATCCGAAAGTAAGGTTTTAGGTGTCAGGTATTAGGTGTTAGACTGAAACATAGAACCTGAAACCTGAAACCTAACAAAAGAATGAAAAAGATAAGAGTTAACCTTGGAGACAGAAGCTACGACATCTGCATAGGAAGCAATATCCTTGGAAAGATTGGTCCTAAGCTGAAATCTTTAAGCGCAAGCCCGAAGACTGCGATTATAAGCAACCCGACCGTATATAGACTTTACGGCAAAAAAGTTCTGAATTCCATAAAATCATCCGGTTTTGACGCCATCCCTGTGATAATCCCTGACGGAGAAAGATACAAGGACATAAGTATAGTTCAGAAGATTTATGGAGAACTTCTCAGGCACAGGCTTGACAGAAAATCTGCGCTCATTGCGCTCGGCGGTGGAGTCATCGGAGACATAACAGGTTTTGTCGCATCAACATACATGAGGGGAATTGATTATATCCAGATCCCGACAACACTGCTTGCCCAGGTTGACAGTTCAGTCGGAGGCAAGACAGGCGTTAATCACAAGCTCGGCAAAAACATGATAGGCACATTCTTCCAGCCAAAACTTGTATGGATAGATATTGATGCATTAAAGACCCTGCCGCAGAAAGAGTTTTTTGCAGGGCTTGCTGAAGTAATCAAATACGGCGTGATATGGGACGCGAAACTGTTTGCGTTTTTAGAGAATAACAGAGATAAAATCCTGCGGCTGGATGAGAAGTCATTAACTCACATAATCAAATGCTCCTGTGAGATTAAGGCAGAGGTCGTCTCAAAAGATGAGAGGGAAGCCGGTCTGAGGGCAATATTGAATTACGGGCATACGATAGGTCATGCAATAGAGACAGTGACCGGATATAAAAAATATCTTCACGGCGAGGCTCTTGCCATCGGGATGTTTATCGAAGCAGAAATAGCTGAAAGCCTGAAGCTTCTCAAAGAGAAAACCGTCCAGAGAATAAAGTCATTGATTGAATCCTATGGGCTTCCAACTAAAATACCGGTTAGGATAAATCGAAACACCCTCCTTGCATCCATGCAGCTTGATAAAAAAGCAGTTGCAGGAGAGTTGAAATTTATACTGCCCGAGCGGATCGGAAAGGTGAGGATTAAGAAAGGCATCGAAGGGAAGCTTATAAGGGAGACCTTAGAAACAACCTGAGGACTTTTCATTTACTTTTTCTCACCCTTTCGCCAAAAACTTCCTTACATCCCCGACGCGCATTGTAATCCTCTGGGTATCAAGGTATTCAAGGAATGGGAGGGCATATTTGCGGGACGTGCCGAGGACGTCCCTGAATTCTGCAATTGTCATCTCCTTTTTCCTGCTGAAAAAATCTTTAAGTAAATTGATTATCTTATCGTAAACAGCTTTTGTAATGTACATTGCCTCGTTAACCCTCACAAGGCTTCCCTGTTTTACCATTAGCTTGAGAATATCATCAAGCTGTTTCTGCTGGAGATTTAATGCCTTTGCAATCTCTTCTTTTAACGGAGGCTGAAAGCCTGCCTGCTCAAGCATATTCAGAATCTTTGTCTCAATGCCTTTATCAACCTCTGATAATGAGACTTTAAAGGATGAAAGGCGCATTAGGTCTTTGTCTATTACAACATTGTTCATTGTTGCTGTAAGCGCATTAAAGATTTTCTGGTCAATCTTAAGCTGCGCCCTCACCTCTTCTTTCGGCATACCTGTTTTCAAGGAATTTTGTTTATGGAAGGCATTCAGGATTTTATCAATGCCTGCCCTGATTGAATTTACTGCAACGCTGTGAATAAGGATATTTTCATGCTGCACTACTGTGTCTCTCTGTCTCAATATATTTATTGCATCCTGTATTGCAGGCACATCCGCATTTATCCAGCCTTCCAGCGTAGTAACAGGCATTCCATTTATGCCTGCCTTTTTTATTTTCATTGCAATTTTCTCCTCAAGTGTTCCGAGTTCCAAAATCTTCAGGTCTTCTATCCCCTCGGCTCTCTTCCTCCTGCCATGATGAGCATCAAGAATTTCTCCTCCGCCGATTGTCTCAACAGGCGAGAACCTCCTTATAATGTATCTGTCTCCTGACATTACAATAACAGGCGTCTGAAGTCTTAATTGACAGTAACAGCCTTCGCCGGGTTTTATTTCCTCAAGGTTATACAGTATTACCCTTGCAATCGTTTCAGATGTTCCTGAATGAAAATGGACAAGGCTTCTGTTTTTTAAAACAGGCGAATCTTTAAGAAGTTCTATTTTTGCATCTACAGCCTTTGCAGGAGAAAATCTCCCGGGGACTACAACAACATCCCCTCTTTTCAGACTTTCTTTTTCCACTCCAGAAACATTTATTGCAACCCTTTGGCCTGCATAAGCAGTCTTTATTGATTTCCCGTGGCTGTGAAGACCGCGCACCTTGCTGTTTATATTTGCCGGAAGTACCTCAACAGGATCATCAACAGAAATACTTCCTGAGATGGCAGTGCCGGTAACTACAGTGCCGAATCCCTTCAGCGTAAAAACCCTGTCAATGGGAAGCCTGAAGAGCCCTTTTGTCAGCTTTGGTTTTACTGCTAAGGCAACGTCTCTGATTTTTTCCTTTAGGAGTTCTATATTCTTCCCTGTCTTTGATGAAACAGGGATTATATCCGCTCCTTCAAGGAATGTCCCTTTCACAAAATCCTTCACTTCTTCTGAAACAAGTTTTATCCAGTCATCTTCAACAATGTCCGCCTTTGTAATCACAATCAGCCCTGATTTGATTTTAAGGAGATTGCATATTGAAAGATGCTCTCTGCTCTGAGGCATTATCCCTTCGTCTGCCGCAATAACAAGGATGACAATATCAATGCCTCCTGCGCCTGCAAGCATGTTTCTTACAAGCCTCTCATGTCCGGGAACATCAATAATCCCTGCTGTAAGTCCGTCAGGATAAACAAGGTCTGCAAAACCGAGGTCAATCGTAATGCCGCGTTCTTTTTCCTCTTTCAGCCTGTCAGGGTCTATGCCTGTCAGCGCCTTAACCAATGCGCTCTTGCCGTGGTCGATATGTCCTGCTGTGCCTAAGATTACATAGTGCATAAATTTATTATATTGTAGTAAGCTTTATATGTGTAAAACAAGAGAATAAAAATTGACCGCAAATATAACCGTTTTTAAGTCTTAACACATAGCATGAAAAAGATTGCCATAACAATGGGCGACGCAGCCGGAGTAGGGCCTGAGATAATTGCCAAAGCCCTTTACTGCGCTGAGATAAGAGACTTCTGCGCTCCCCTCGTAATCGGAAGCAGAATTGTCATGCAGGAGGCGATATATCTGCTTAAGTTGCCGCTTAAATTAAGGCTGATTAAAACACCTGACGAATGCATATCAGGAATAGGGACAATTGAGCTTATTGATGTGGAAGCGCCTGAAGGTTTTGAAAAAGGCAAGGCAACTGCAAAGAACGGAAAGGCATGTGTCAGTTATATTAAAAGGGCAGTTGAACTTGCTCTGAATAAAAAAGTTGACGGAATTGTCACTGCGCCGATTTCAAAAGAGGCATTGAAGATGGCAGGCATGAAATGGCATGGCCACACTGAAATGCTTGCCGAGCTTACAGACACAAAAGATTATGCGATGATGCTTGTCGGTGAGCCTTTAAAGGTGATTCTTGTCACGATACATACTCCGCTCAGGAGCGTGCCGGACATGATTACAAGAGAAAGCGTATTAAAAACCATAAGGCTTGCAAAGAAAGCGTGCGGTATGTTGGGGATAGAAAATCCGAGAATTGCAGTCGCTGGATTGAATCCACATGCAGGAGAAACAGGCATCTTCGGAAGTGAAGAAAGCAATGAGATTATCCCTGCAATTGAAGATGCAAAAAAATTTGGGATTCCTGTTACAGGCCCTTATCCGCCGGATACGGTATTCAATAAAGCATATAACGGTGGAATTGATATAGTGGTATGCATGTACCACGACCAGGGACTGATACCATTGAAGATGATTGCCTTTGACCGAGGCGTGAATGTAACAGTTGGATTGCCGATTATAAGAACTTCGCCTGACCACGGAACTGCCTATGATATTGCATGGAAAGGGATTGCCAACCCTTCAAGCATGCTTGAGGCGATAAAAATGGCATCAAGGCTTGAGATATAGATTTGGGCTAAAAAGATAACCCTTCTGCCTTTGTCACAAGCCAGCTAACGCGCTCTTTTTCAAGGAAGAGTTTTATGCGCGCAGGAGTCTTGAGGTCTCCGATGATGTAGCCTGTCTGGTTTCCGATTGTTGCAATCACCCGCAGGTCAAAAGAAGCTGATGCTGACTTATCCTTAACCTCTATCTTGAGATTTTCATATTCAACCTTTATCCCTGACATTCTCTTGAACTGCTCTTCAAACACCCTCTTTAAAAGAATATATGTAAAACCGTGATTGTCCTGATAATTGAATGAGACCTTTGACATGACATTATCAACCTCTTCCTTCTCTACTGCTGCCGCGCCTTCTTTTATGAGTTTTTTAATCCGGCTTTCGTCAGAGGGCCAGAGGAAATAGATAAGCGCCGGAGATAAAATAAGAATAAAAATAAGAATTATAGATTTCTTGCTCATATGTCAAAGATACAAGATACAGGATTCAAGATGCAAGATATAAAACCTGAACAAACTATTGAATGCTGCATAATAAATGTCCGCTTCTTCGTCATTCTCGCGAAAGCGGGAAACCAGAGAAAAGACTGGATTCCGTGTCAAGCACGGAATGACAAGGATACAATAAGGATGGGACATTAATATTACAGCTACCAATAATGCCAGAAATCCTTATCCTGCATCATGTATCGTGCATCATGAATCTAGATCTATTCCTCATGAGTTATATTGTATTTCACATCAACCTTGATGTCTTTTCTCAGAGAATGATAAACAGAGCAGTATTTTTCCTGCGAGAGAGCTATAACCCTATCCATCTTCTTAGGCGTAATGTTCTTCCCTGAGATATTTATGACCATCTCCATTGCCTTATAATACTGAGGAGGCGTAAGATTCCTCTCGCCTGAATAATCAATCTTAAAGCTTGTTATTTCGGCTCTCATCTTCTTCAAGAATGATACGACATCTATCGCAAGACATCCTGCAACGCTCATTAACAGGGTTTCTGTGGGTGAGCATCCCCACTGGAATTCAGCGTCGTAATCAACCTCTTCACCCCGCTGTGTTCTACCGTGAAAAATTAATTCCTTTTCCCATTCTAAAGTGCCCTTATTTACAGGCGGTATTTTCTCCTTATATCCTCTAAGGTCTAATACTTCTTTTTCCATCTCTCCTCCTTAAATTTATACTACAGCAATTATTGCATCTTTAATTACTTTAAGCATTTGCTTGAGATTTTCAATGCTGATGCTCAAAGGCGGCATTATCACAACTACATTCCCGAGCGGCCTTATAAAAACTCCGTTGTCCCTCGCATGATATGCAACCTTCCATCCCATCTTTTCTTCCCACGCATAAGGCTCTTTTGTATTTTTACCTTTTACGAGTTCAACTCCTGCCATAAGCCCTTTGTTTCGTGCGTCTCCTACATGGGAGAGTTCCGATATTTCCTTAAGCCATCCTTCAAGCAGTTCTATTTTTGGCTTGAGATTCTTCAGTGTTTCATCTTTCTCAAATATATCAAGGCATGCAAGCGCTGCTGCACATGCCAATGGATTGCCTGTGTACGAATGCCCGTGAAAGAATGTCTTAAGCTCCCTGAATTCACCTGAAAATGCATTGTAAATCTCATCTGTAGTTATTGTAGCTGCCAATGGCAGATAACCTCCTGTAATGCCTTTTGAAACGCAGAGTATATCAGGAACTACTCCTTCATGTTCGCAGGCAAACATCTTCCCTGTTCTTCCGAATCCTGTTGCAACCTCATCAGCAATCATCAGGACATTGTACCTTGCGCATAAATCTCTTACACCTTTAAGATAACCATGAGGCGCAATAATCATCCCTCCTGCAGCCTGAACAAGAGGCTCAAGAATAACTGCTGCAATCTCAGAAGAATGTTTCTTGAGAATATCTTCCATTTTCTCAAGACATGCTGTTTTGCAGTCAGGATAACTGAGTCTCGAAGAGTCAAGTCTCCGACCTGATTCGCATCTGTAACAATATGGAGAAGGCGCATTATACGTTTTAAATAAAAGTGGGCTAAAGACTTTCTGAAATGTCTCTATGCCTCCAACGCTAACAGCTCCGAGCGTATCCCCGTGATATGCATTTTTCAGTGAGAGAAAACCATGCTTTCCATCCAGTCCTTTGTGCAGCCAATACTGAAATGCCATCTTGAGCGCAACCTCAACAGAAGTTGAGCCGTTATCAGAGTAGAAGACCTTATTCAGTTTTGAGTTCGGAGTTTTGAGTTCGAAGTTAATGACTCCCGACTCCCGACTCCCGACTCCTAACTTTTGAACTGTTTTTATTAGACGTTCCGCCAATCTTATTGCAGGGACATTGCTCAAACCCAAGAGTGTTGAATGTGAAATCCTGTCTATCTGTTCTTTTATAGCCTCATCTATCTCTTTTTTCCTGTGTCCGTGGATATTTACCCACATTGATGATACAGCGTCCAGATACCACCTGCCGTAGATGTCTTTTATGAAGCAGTCTCTCCCTTCAGCGATTATAACTGGCTTTTCATCAAGCCAATCCTTCATCTGCGTGAATGGATGCCAGATGTATTTCTTGTCTAAATCTTCGAGTTGTTTATTTTTGTCAGAAATTCCCATAGTAGCTGATAGTTGTAAGTGTCAGTTATCAGTGTCAGTTATCAGTGTCAGTTTCTTACAGCGTCAGTTTTTAGTGTCTGTATTTCTTTACTGTCACTGTCACTATTCACTGTTCACTGTTTTTCAGGCAATGCCATATGCCTTATAATCTTCCCTTCAACAAGATAAACGACCATCTCTGCGATGTTTGTTGCGTGGTCAGCAATCCTCTCTATGTATTTTGACACATAGGTAATCCTCGTTGCCCTCGATACCGTATGTGGGTCCTGAATCATGAAGAAGAGGAGTTCATTGAAGACCTGGACAGTGAGCATATCTACCTGATCGTCCCTTTTTATAACATCCATTGCGAGTTTCGCATCTCCCTTCACAAGGGCATCCAATGCATCCCTTACCATTCCCTGCGCTATTTCAGCCATGCGCGGAATATCAATATACGGCTTCAACTGCGGCTCTTCATTCAGTTCTAAAGCCCTCTCGGAGACATCAACAGCAATATCGCCTATTCTCTCGAGGTCAGTTGTAATCTTCATGGCTGTTGTTATCAGCCTCAGGTCACCTGCACGGGGCTGTCTCAGAGCAATCAGTCTTATGCATTCCTCATCTATCTCAACATCAATCGCATTCACCTGGGGGTCTTTGTCTATAACATCCGCTGCGAGCTTAGAATTCCTTTCAACAAGTGATTTTATCGAGTCGCTTATTGCCTTTTCTACCATTGAACCGAGTTTTAAAACTTTTCCCTTTAAGTCCTCTAATTCTCTTTCAAATACAGTCGACATACACCCTCCTTATTCACCCTCCCCTGTGTCCCCTCCCATCAAGGGAGGGGAGGAATAGGGAAATTCTCCCTTCAAGATAGTAAACCCCAAGAGTCCCCTCTCCCCTTGCGGGAGAGGCAAGGGTAAGGGGTGTAGTTGTTGAATAACTTCATCCAAATCTTCCTGTGATATATTCCTCTGTAAGCTTATTTGAAGGCGCGGTAAATATCCTGACAGTCTTATCATACTCTACAATCTCGCCAAGATACATG
Source organism: Thermodesulfovibrionales bacterium (assembly GCA_049302185.1). Lineage (GTDB taxonomy): Bacteria > Nitrospirota > Thermodesulfovibrionia > Thermodesulfovibrionales > UBA1546 > UBA1546. Next base: position 78,718 of record JBAQLV010000023.1, read on the forward strand.
AATGCCGTGTAATCAGAAACCCTCGCTGCCTGCTGCATGTTATGTGTAACTATAATTATTGTCACTTCGTTCTTTAATTCTACAATAAGCTCTTCTATTTTTGAAGTTGCCGTAGGATCAAGCGCAGAGGTCGGTTCATCAAAAAGAAGTATCCTTGGATCAGTTGCAAGAGCCCTTGCTATGCAGAGCCTTTGCTGCTGTCCGCCGGAAAGATCAAACGCAAGATGATTAAGCCTGTCTTTTACCTCATCCCATAGCGCAGCGCCTCTCAATGATTTCTCCACTTTCTCATCCAGCACCGCTCTCTTGCTTATTCCTCTCACCCTCAGCCCATAGGCGACATTTTCATATATTGATTTTGGGAACGGGTTAGGTTTCTGAAAGACCATGCTTATCTGCATCCTTATCTCAATAGGGTCTATCTCAGGGGAAATGATATTGATATTGTCAGGATAGAGAATTATTTCACCCTCATACCTGTTATTAGGATACAGGTCGTGCATGCGGTTAAAACATCTGAGAAATGTCGTTTTTCCACAGCCTGATGGCCCTATAAGCGCGGAAACTTTTCTGCGCTCTATCGGCAGGCTAATCTCCTTCAGGGCTTGGACACTGCCGTAGTAGAAATTAAGTCTTTTAACCTCAGCCTTTAGTTCTTTTACCATTTTATCTTTTTCCTGAACCGGTATCTTATATATATTGCAAGCCCGTTCATGAGCAACGTCATTATCATCAATACTATTCCTGCAGCCGCTGCATTTAACTGAAATTCATGCTGCGGCCTTGATACCCAGTTAAACATCTGTATCGGCATGACTGTGAACGGATCAAGCAGCCATTTGAATGATATGAAAGGGAATTCTGAGGAAAATGGAGACGATGGAAGAAAGGCTATGAAAGTAAGCGCACCAACGGTGATTATAGGGGCTGTCTCGCCTATCGCCCTTGAGAGCCCGATTATAATGCCGGTCAGGATTCCGCCTGTTGAATATGGAATTATATGGGACTGTACGGTCTGCCATTTAGTGGCGCCGAGAGCGTAAGATGCCTCTCTTATTGAATTGGGGATTGCGCGTATCGACTCCCTTGTCGCCATGATGACCATAGGAAGAATAAGGAGGGCAAGGGTAAGTCCTCCGGTAAGGATGCTTTCTCCGAATTTCAGAAAATAAACGAATAACCCCATGGCGAGGAGGCCATAAACTATTGAAGGCACACCGGCGAGATTTGCGATATTGATTTCGATAATATCCGTGAGCCAGTTTTTCCCTGCATACTCCTCGAGATAAATTCCTGCAGCCACCCCAAGTGGGATTGCTGCAGATGCTGTAACAAGCAGAACAAGAAAGCTTCCCACCCACGCAGAGAGAATCCCCGCTTCTTCAGGGAAGCGTGACGGGAAAGAGGTGAGGAATTTATAGCTCAACCGCGGGAACCCGTTAACAAACAAATCAGCCATAAGCGTAAAAAGCAGAACAAGCCCGACGAGGGTGGATAACAGTCCAACAATTAGAAATACCCTGTTCCAGAATTTGTTAAATCTTATTCGCTTTTTAATATCTTCCATAAATAAGTTGTACCGATTCTGTCATTCCGCACTTGCCTGCCCTCGAAGTCCTTAATCGGGGGATGCGGAATCCAGTTTCTTCTGGATTCCCGCTTTCGCGGGAATGACAATCCTTAATTTTGCACTTTGATTTTTGAATTTTTCATTTCTAGTATACTTCCCTTATCCTTTTCCTGAACCAGAAGCCTATTATGTTAAAGACAAGTGTTATCAGAAAAAGTGTTATGCCGGCAGCGAATATGGTTTTATATTCGATAGTGCCATGCGGAACATCCCCAAGGCTTACCGCAACAATGTAAGCAGTCAGGGTCTGGACAGGCTCCAGGGGGTTTGCCGTGAAATTGGGCATGCCCCCCGCTGCTATTGCAACCACCATCGTCTCTCCTATCGCCCTCGATATGCCGATGATAAATGCAGCTGCTATGCCTGAAAACGCTGAGGGAATTACAACCTTGAATGCCGTCTGAAGTTTTGTTGCGCCCATCGCATAAGAACCTTCTCTGATGTGCATCGGGACTGCCCTCATTGCGTCCTCGCTGACAGAACTTACGTATGGAATTATCATTATCCCCATGATTATTCCGGGACTAAGGGCATTAAATCCTGAAAGGTCAGGTATAAATTTCTGAAGTATCGGCGTTAAAAAAAGGAGCGCAAAATAACCATAAACAACAGTAGGCACTGCTGCCAGAAGTTCAAGCATAGGCTTTATTACTTCCCTTACCCTGTGAGGCGCATACTCGCTGAGATAGACGGTCACTGTCAAACCCAGAGGCAGCGCGACAATAAGAGCGATGGCTGTTGTAAGGAGCGTGCCTGAGACCAGAGGCAGAATCCCGAATTTCGGCTCTGCAAACAGCGGTGTCCACTGTCTTTCAGTGAGGAATTCTTTTAATGATACTTCCTTAAAAAATCCTAATGACTCATAGGAAAGAACAACAACAATGCCAACAGTTATAAAAACAGAGAAAAGAGCGCTCAGAAACAGCGCTGTCTCTATTATCCTTTCCTTGATTTTCCTGCTTAGATTCTTTTTCATTTAAAACGCCTTCTTGTCATTGACCCGAAAATATGCATTAAAAGCTGTCATTGCGGCTTGTCCGCAATCCTTCCGATTTGTTCGGAATCGTAAAAAAGATTCCAGACAAGCTGGAATGACAAATAAAGAAAAATTATTTCAATCTATTATCCTCTTTTTTTGTTACAGAAATGTTACAGAGATATTACAGTTCTGTTAAAAACCTTAGAGATAGCAGAAAGGGCGTCGTATCGACGCCCTCTGGTAATACAAATTTCAGGTCTTTTAGAGGTGTTTTACTTCCCTTTTTCTTCTCTCTTAAGCAGGTCTTCTATCTTTACACCGACTTCTGCCTCACCTCCAAACAGGGCCCCTGTCTTTCTCTTTGCAAACCTTTCCTCCACAAGTTTATAGGCCTTTGCAGGAAGCGGAACATACTTCACCTGCTGAACAAGCTTGGCTGCATTCTTCAGATAGTACTCCACGAACTCCTTAATTTCAGGTTTTCCCGCTGCCTTTTTGCTTACATAGATAAATATGGGCCTCGAAAGGGGCTGGTACGTGCCGTCCATAACGGTCTTTTCAGAGGGAAATACCGGCTGTCCTGTTTTGGGATTGATTATAGGGACAAGCTTTAATTTGTCTTTATTCTCTTCATAATATGCAAGGCCGAAGTATCCCATGGCGTTTTTGTCACCTGATATTCCCTGGACAAGGACATTATCATCCTCGCTCGCGGTAAAATCTCCCCTGGATGACTTTGATTTCCCGACGATCGCCTCGGTAAAGTAATCGAAGGTTCCCGAATCCACGCCGGGACCGAAGAGTTTCAGGGATGCGTCAGGCCATTCAGAACGCACATCTTTCCACTTTTTTACTTTGCCCTGTGCAGCAGTCTCCCACATCTTCTTAAGGTCGGCGACAGTAAGGGATTTGACCCATGTATTCTTGGGGTTCACAACCACTGCCAGCCCGTCATAGGCAACTGGAAGCTCTATATACTCAATGCCATGCTCCTTACATACATCCATCTCTTTTTTGAGTATAGGCCTTGATGCATCTGATATGTCTGTCTCTCCCCTGCAGAACTTCTTAAATCCTCCGCCTGTGCCTGAAATGCCTACAGTAACTTTCACGGCGCCTCTTTTTGCCTTCTGGAACTCTTCGGCAACCGCCTCTGTTATCGGATAGACTGTGCTTGAACCGTCAATCCTAATGAGCTTGTCCTCTGCCTTTGAGATAGTTATGTTCATAAATATCACAACTATCAGAACTGCTACGCCCGAAACGATTTTCTTAAACATTCTTTGTCCTCCTTTAAAATTATATCTTCTAACTGTGTTTATTGTAACAGGGGATTGTTACAGGAATATTAAAGGGGTGTTAAGTTCTGATTAACAGATAGGACAGAAAATTCTTGCCTTTGTGCCTTTTCCCTGCGCGCTTTCTATTTTCATTTCCCAGCCATGCGCCTTTACAAGATGCTTCACAATTGCAAGTCCCAATCCGGTTCCACCGAGTTCCCTTGAGCGGGAGCTGTCAACTCTATAAAACCTTTCACCAAGACGGGGCAGATGCTTCTGCGGAATACCTATGCCGGTATCCTCCACGCTGATTTCTACGAAATCAGCGAGTTTTGAGTTTTGAGTTTTGAGTTCGGAGATACTTCTTACTTCTAACTTCTCACTTCTTACTTTTACCGTTACTCCACCCGTTTCTGTAAACTTTATGCCGTTATCCACAAGATTAAGAAGTATCTGGGTCAGACGATTTCTGTCCGCCTTTATCTCGCCAAGATTTTCAGGTATCTCCTTTTTCAGATAAATGCTCTTTATCCCAACCTTGTTCCGCAACGTAGCAAAGACTGTATCAATAACATCGTCAAGACTGACTGCTGTTTTTCCTATCTTTATATCTCCGAATTCTATTCTTGAAAGCGTAAGCAGGTCTTCAACAAGTGAATTCAGGCGTTCGCTGTGATTTTTAATTGTCTGGAGAAACCTCAAGGCATTCTCCCTATCGTCAATCGCGCCTCCAAGCAATGTCTCGACAGATCCCTTTATCGCCGTAATGGGAGTTTTTATTTCATGAGATACATTTGCCACAAAATCCTTTCTCATATCCTCAAGCTGCTTCAGCCTTGTAATATCATGAAATGACAGCATGACACCCGACACATTCTCGCTCTGGGGAGGATAATAAAACGGCGCTGCTGTTGCCATGAGATAAAGTTCTTTTGGATATGCAATCTCAATCTCCTGCACAACAGATTCTTCCTTATCCGTAACCTTTCTCATGATATCGGTTAATCCGACATTTCTGATTACCTCAAGCAGCGGTCTGCCCTCTATATCGCGCTCAACCCCGAAAACTTTTTTTGCAGCAGGATTGCAGATCAACACCTTGCCTTTAGCATCTAATAGCATAAAGCCATCATGTATATTTTTCAAAAGCTCTTCCATCCTGTGCCTGTTCTCATTGCTCCGCTCAAGCCGTATCTTGAACTCATGCGCCATGGTATTTATATTTTTTGCAAGTTCTCCGATTTCTCCTCCCTCCTTAAGAAACAATCTTGTCTTGAAATTGCCTGCTGTAACTTCCCTTAAAAAAGCCGCGATCTCCTCTATTGTTCTTGCAAGCCTTTTCGTCTGTATAAGTAATACGAAAGCAGCTATGAATGCTACAGTCAGCAATACAAAAAAGAGATGGTCATCCTTTGTGGCGGTTGTTAGATATATTTCAATACCAACAAGTAGGAGGGACAATATTATAAGATACAGGAGTATCACTCTCCTGAACAGGACACGTTTCATTGCTTCCCGTCAAAAAAATAGCCTGCGCCGCGCATGGTCTTGATATAGCGGGGGCTGGAGGGATTTTCCTCAATCTGAGCGCGCAGCCTTCTTATATGCACATCTACTGTTCTCGGCTCAACGAATGCCTCATCACTCCATACTGCATTTAGAAGTTGTTCACGGTTAAAAACTCTCCCCTTCCTTTCAATAAGATAAAGAAGAAGCCTGAATTCTGTAGCGCTCAGTTTAACCGGAATGCCTTTGCGGGTTACAGCATACGCATCTTTGTCTATAACGAGGTCTCCTTCTTTTATTATGCGGGCTGATGCAGGTCTTTCTTTTGCCCTCCTGATGACAGCATTAACCCTTGCAACAAGCTCTCTCGGACTGAACGGCTTTGTAATATAATCATCCGCTCCCATCTCAAGCCCCAGGACTCTATCCACTTCTTCTCCTTTGGCTGTAAGCATAATAACAGGCAATGACGCCATTTGAATATCATTTCTTATTATCCTGCATAGTTCAACGCCCTGAAGTCCGGGAAGCATGAGGTCAAGGATTACAAGGTCATAATTGCCTTTCTTTATCTTTGTGAGGGCTGTTTCGCCATCCGGAGCTGAATCTGCAACAAAACCTTCTTTTTTGAGATTATATGTTATAAGCTCAACAATATCTTTTTCATCATCAACAATTAAAATTTTCTTTGCCATGCTGATAGAATGCTATAACATGCCTGCCTAAAAATCAAGGCTCAGGGTTTTATTTTTCTAAAGCTGTCCAGTGAAACTATCTTCCCTTTAGTCACAGCATCTTTTTTATCGTTCCTGATTTTTTGAGATTCCGACAGAGAATCTTTAGTTTCCATCATATCCCACCTGTCAAATTTTATCTTCGCATCAGGAGAGTATACAGAGACTATATCATCGGAGTGCAGAAAGCAGTTCTCCACTTTATTATTAGAGCCGAATCCGAGCGTTGTTACTATGCTCCCGTCTTCAGTCCACTGAAGGGTTTTATAGTTTTTGCTGTTAAATGCCAGTACAAGTCCGTTTTCTTTTTCTTCGTCAGTAAAACCCCTGCTGCCTATCACAGTACGTTCAGACTGCTTGATTACGACAAAAACCCTGCCGTAGTCATTCATCATGTCATAAAATAAATTCTGGAGATATTTAAGTTGGTTTTTCATTAAAGTAAAAAATGGTGCCCCCTGCAGGAATCGAATCCCGACAAATCGGGATTTAGGTAACCTGACAAGCGGACTGCACATACATCTAAAATAAAGTGCCCCCTGCAAGAATCGAACTTGCGACACCAGGTTTAGGAAACCTGTGCTCTATCCTACTGAGCTAAGGGGGCATTAACAGAAATTCAAAATTAAAAAATCAAAAATCAAAATTAAAAAATCAAAAGTTAAAAACTACCTATAAAAGAAACTATGGTTTTTATGATACCATTTCATAAAACAGACAGTCCAGTTGCGCGTGAACGTTTATACAGCAGTTTTCTTCTTTATCGCCCATTTTATAATCTCTTCAACCATTGCCTCAATTGTCGCAGTCTCAGGCATAATCTCAACTTTGAGCCCTGCCTTTTCAACTGCCCCTGCAGTTACAGGCCCGATAACAGCAATCGCAACATCCCTGAGAAGCTCATCCGCATCTTCTCCGATAATCTCCATGAAGTTGTCGAATGTTGACGCGCTTGTGAATGTCGCAACTGATATGCGTCCTTCTTTTAAAAACCGCTTTAACCGTTTGCCGTGCATCTCCGGTTTGACTGCACGGTAAGTTACAGGGACATCAATCTCTCCGCCTAATTCTCTCACCTTCTCAGGAAAAATCTCTCTTGCCTTCTCAGCCCTCGGCAGTAAAATCTTTATTCCCTTTAAACTTTGAATTTTGAATTTTGAATTTTGAATTTTGAGAAACGCTTCTATCAGCCCCTCTGCATTAAACTCATCCGGTATTAAGTCAACCTTAATTCCGTATTTTTTTATTTCCGCTGCTGTATTTGTTCCAATCGCACATATCCTTATGCCTTTCAAATCCCTGATGTCTTTATCTTTTTCCATCAGCCTTTTAAGGAAATATTTCACGCCATTGCCGCTTGTAAAAATAATCCAGTTATACGCCTCAATCTTATTTATCGCGCTGTCAAGCTCATCATAGTTTTCCGGCGGCGCTATCTCTATGGTAGGGAACTCGATCATCTCCGCTCCCAATTCTTCAAGAGGTTCAAATCCTCCGGAATGCTCTCTTGTCACAAGCACTCTGTGTCCGAACATTGTTTTTTTCTCATACCACATGAGTGTCTTTCTTAATTTCACCACTTCGCCGACCACCATAACAGCAGGAGGTTTTATATCTTTTTCCTTCACAATGTCGGCAATGTCTCTTAGAGTGCCTGTTATGGTCTTCTGGTCAGGCCTTGTGCCCCACCTTATCACGGCAACAGGCGTGTCAGGGCTTCTGCCGTTTTCCATCAGCTTCTTTACGAGGACATCCATATTTTTCACAGCCATTAAAAAAATCAGAGTGCCGGCTCCTGTTGCAAGCTTTGACCAGTCTATCGCAGACTCTTCTTTTGTCATGTCCTCATAACCCGGTATCACTGCAAATGAAGATGAATAAGCGCGGTGGGTGATAGGTATTCCTGCGTATGCAGGCGCTGCCACAGCAGAACTTACGCCGGGCACGATTTCAAAATCAATATTGTTTTCAGCAAGCGCCTCTGCCTCTTCTCCGCCCCTGCCGAATACAAAGGGATCACCGCCTTTAAGCCTGCAGACAACCTTTCCTTCCTTTGCCTTTTCAACGAGAACTTTATTTATTTCATCCTGCGCCATTGTATGGTGTCCGCCTCTCTTGCCGGCGTATATGAATTCAGCATCATGTTTTATGTAATTCAAAACCTGAGCATTTAAATGGAAATCATAAACCACCACATCTGCTCTCTGGAGGCATTTCATGCCTTTGACTGTCAGCAGTCCGATATCGCCGGGGCCTGCGCCAACAAGATAAACTCTGCCTTTTTTCTCGTTCATAAACAGATAATTTTAACACAAATAAGCAGAAGCTCTCTCCATTAAATATTCCATGAAAATTCACTAACAAACTCTCAACACTGATTTCACCGATAAAATCCTTGCAAATCATGCAGTTACAAAAAAATAACTTTCCGCTTGACATACACAAGATATTGTGGTTTAATTATTGAAACTTCATTTAACAACACAAATTATTGGAATATAAGGAGACTCCGATTCGTGGAGATTTGTAAGGGGCTTAAAGATTGGTTTGCCTGCTTGAAATGCCCTGATATCTGCACAAAAACCTGTCCGATAGAAAAAGAAAATGCTATTGAAGAGCTGAGACAGCGGATGAATTTGCTTGAAAGGCACAACAGCCAGAGAGAAATTAAAGAAATACTATAAATAATATAATTTTACGGGGAGGAATTTATGAAGGTCTTAAATGGTCTCAGCCTTACACAGAATGCGATGAAAGTCCTTGAGAAAAGGTATCTCAAAAAAAATGAGGAAGGGAAGATTGTAGAGACGCCTCATGAGCTTTTCAAAAGGGTTGCGCGGAGTGTTGCGGCTGCCGACCTTCACTATGGAAAAACAGAGGCAGAAGTCAATGCGTTAGAGTCATCTTTTTATGAGATGACAACCTCTCTGGATTTCCTCCCTAACAGCCCCACACTGATGAATGCTGGAAGAAGGCTGGGACAGCTCTCTGCATGTTTTGTGCTCCCTATCGATGATTCAATGGAATCCATATTTGATGCGGTGAAGAACGCCGCAATAATACATAAATCAGGCGGAGGAACAGGATTCAGCTTTTCAAGGCTCAGGCCCAACGGAGATGTCGTAGGTTCAACCAAAGGCGTATCATCAGGCCCGATATCATTCATGACGGTATTTGATACAGCAACAGAGGCGGTAAAGCAGGGCGGGACAAGAAGAGGCGCAAATATGGGCCTTTTGAGAGTTGACCATCCTGATATCATAAGCTTCATCACATGCAAGGATGAAAATACAAAGCTAAATAATTTTAATATCTCGGTCGGGCTCACGGAAGAATTCATGAATGCCCTGTCAGAAGACAGGCAGTATGACCTCCTAAACCCGCGCACACAGAAGGTTACTCAAAGGCTCAAGGCAAAAGAAGTGTTTGACCTGATAGTAAACCATTCATGGAAGAACGGAGAGCCGGGCATTGTGTTTCTTGACAGGGTAAATGAATCAAACCCCACCCCGCAAATAGGTCTGATAGAATCAACAAATCCATGCGGAGAACAGCCTCTGCTTCCATACGAATCATGCAATCTCGGTTCAATTAATCTTGCAAGCCACGTTACGCGTGACGGTGAAGCACAGGTTGACTGGCAGAAACTAAAAGACACTGCATGGAAATCAGTGCATTTCCTTGACAACGTAATAGATGTAAACAAATACCCGTTGAAGAAGATAGAGGAGATGACAAAGGCAAACAGAAAGATAGGGCTTGGCGTTATGGGATGGGCAGACATGCTCATACAGATGAATATCCCTTACAACTCCGGCAGGGCAGTAGAGCTTGCCGAGGAGGTTATGGGATTTATACAGGCAGAGGGCAAAAAAGCATCATCAGCGCTGGCGGAAGAAAAGGGAGTTTTCGAAAATTACGAAGGAAGCATCTATGACGGAAAACTCAGGGTAAGAAATGCAACAGTGACAACCATTGCGCCGACAGGCACATTGTCAATAATCTCAGGCTGTTCATCAGGCATAGAGCCTCTCTTTGCAGTCTCATATGTAAGGACTGTTATGGAAGGCACAAAGCTTATAGAGGTAAATCCGCATTTTGAAAAGGTCGCCAAAGAGCGGGGCTTCTGGAACAGGGAGTTGATGGAGAAAATCGCTGAGAAAGGGACGATAAAAGATTTTAACGAAATTCCTGATGATGTTAAGGCTGTATTTGTCACAGCGCATGACATAACGCCTGAAGAGCACATAATAATGCAGGCTGCTTTCCAGAAATACGTTGACAATGCAGTATCAAAGACAGTCAATTTCCCGCATGAGGCAACGCCAAAGGATGTTGAGAATGTATATCTGCTTGCATACAAGCTCGGCTGCAAAGGGCTTACTGTTTATCGTGACGGCTCAAGGGAAGAGCAGGTTCTTACAACAGGGAAATCAAAGGAAAAACAGCAGGCAGCGGATGCAACACACACACAGAAGATAATACCGAGGAAAAGGCCGGAGGTAATCAAAGGTTCAACGCGTCTTATGAAGACAGGCTGCGGAAATATCTATATCACAATTAACGAGGATGAAAAAGGCCACCTCTTTGAACTCTTCGCATCTATGGGCAAGGCAGGAGGATGCGCTTCAAGTCAGTCAGAAGCATTGGGGAGGCTTATCTCCCTTGCCCTGAGATCAAATATTGAGCCTGAAGCAATAATAAGCCAGCTTAAAGGTGTGCGTTGTCACCAGCCGGCATGGCACAGCGGAGGACAGATTTTCTCTTGCTCTGATGCGATTGCAAAAGCCCTTGAAAAATACCATCACGTTTGTGATAAGGGGAACGGCAACGGGCATAAAGACGCTTCAGCAATCATGTTCATAGGACAGTGCCCTGAATGCGGCGGCGCAGTGGAGCACGAAGGCGGCTGCGCAGTCTGCCACGACTGCGGGTTTACAAAATGCGGGTAAAGGGAAAAAGAGAATCATAGGAATTAATTTTAAGGGCAGAAACTCCTCAGCCCTTTTTTGTCTATGAAGAAAAGTGTTTTTGATGAGAGCAATGATTAGAGATGTTATCAGAGAATGGACGGTTGAGAGATTGAAGATTACGGATGAGCAGGGTTTTTATGCGTGGTTAGAGGATTCGGCAGTGAGAAAAATGGGGGATGGGGAAATAGAATCGTCCCCTCTTTGATTTCATGGGCGGCAAGTAAGTGTTTAGCAGTGAATAGAATAAAGAATTAATATGCCGATAGACAAATGGACACGAGAACAGACAATCGTTGTATTTAATCTTTATTGCAAAATTCCATTCAATAGAGTTAGCTCAACGCATCCTGATATTGTTCATATAGCAAAAATTATTGGAAGAAGTGCCAACTCAGTAAAAATGAAAATTGGCAACTTCGGAAGTTTTGACCCTGAATTGAAAAAGAGAGGAATTGTTGGTCTAGAAAATACAAGCAAGTTGGATGAAAATATTTGGACTGAGTTTAATAATAACTGGGAAACGCTTGCTTATGAAAGTGAATTGCTGATTGCGAAATTCAGCAAAAAGACAATTGAGGAAACTGCACATATTAACGCAAACGAATTACCAAAAGGGAAGGAAAGAGACGCACTCATCAAAGCAAGAGTAAATCAAAGTTTTTTCAGAAGCTCAATCCTTTCATCCTACAATCAAAAATGCTGTGTCACAGGGCTAAGTATTTCTGATTTCTTGGTAGCGAGTCATATTATTCCCTGGGCAAAAGATGAAAAAAATAGATTGAATCCTCATAATGGATTATGCTTAAATGTAATTCACGATAAAGCCTTTGATAAAGGATACTTAACAATTACAGCAGAATACAAAATTAAATTGTCAAAGTATTTTGATGATTTCAAAAAAGATATTGCAGTTAAGGAATTATTTTTGAAATATAACAACCAGTCAATCATGTTGCCCGATAAGTTTTTGCCATCAAAAGAATTCTTAGATTATCATTACCATAAAATTTTTATAAAATAAAATGAATAGCGTTGAACAAATTGAAGAGAGTTATTTGCGTTCAAATAGAACAGTAGAAACAAGTCTACTAACAGACTTAAGCGATAGTTCTCGCCAAAAAATTGTTTATGTTTATAACTATGAGGGCTGTCATTACAGGGTTTTTGATAACTTAGTTGAACTCTCAAACTTTTTAAACAATAATGAATTCAGAATTTTGAAAGAATACTCAAAGGATTATTGGGTTTACAATTTTCTTGAAAAATATCAGTTCAATATTTAACAGGTGAAAATTAATTAAAGGGGTCGGTTCTGAATATTGAAATTCAGGGTAGGTGTAACTGACAATTCATGGTTTGATTTTTTATCGAGGCGTCTGCCTGATAAGGACGTACAAGAAGTCTGATAGGATTTTTAGGACAAATGCGAATACATGATAAACAAGAAAAATGAGAAACCTGCCCTCATCCCTCCTCACGGCGGCTACCGCAACCTAAAATCTTATCAGACTACAGAAATAATTTATGACGCCACAGTTGTATTCTGCGATAATTTTATCGGCAAGCGGTCGCGCACGCATGACCAGATGGTGCAGGCAGCACGCAGCGGCAAGCAGAATATTGCAGAAGGCAGCATGGTCTCCGCTACTTCAAAGAAGAGCGAACTTAAACTTATCGGCGTAGCCCGCGCAAGCCTTGAAGAGCTGCTGCTTGACTACCATGACTTTTTGCGCCAGAAGGGACTGCTTCTTTGGGAGAAGAACCATCCGATGGCGCAATCCATCAGAAAGCTTGCTTGGGAAGAGAATAGGTCTTATGGGACTTATAAGCCCTATATTGAAGAAAAAAATCCTGAAGTCGCTGCCAACACCCTTATTTGCCTGATTCATCAGGCGAATTACCTTCTTGACCAACAACTGCGGCAACTTGAGAAACAATTCCTCGAAGAAGGCGGATTCACGGAAAAACTTTATCAAGCGCGGCAGCAGGTCAGGAGAAAATAAAAGCGGAAGGATTGACTAAAAGGATAACGGTTAATTAATATTTGAGAAGATTGAAAAGGAGTCAAATATGAAAATCAGGATTATTCTTTTAGGAATTTGCCTCATCATTGCATGGCACTCCAATACAGCGATGGGGGCTGACGCCCAGTTTTATTTTAACAGGGGCAACGACTTTTACACGGAGTGACATATGATTGTGTCTATCAGGACTTTAAAAATGAAAAATGGATACCAATAGAAAATGCGCCAGCACCTGTTCTGCACTATGCTGGTTATGGAACACCTTTGACAAAAGATCAGTTGAGGAAGTTGGCAATGCCCATGGGAAAGAAATAAAGTGAATTATTTAGGAATAACGTAAAAGGAGGTTTTTATGGCAAAGAAAAGGATAGCGATCATAGCATGCAAGAACATTAAGGGTGTCAGTTGTGTTGGCGGCTGTTTGAAGTGTTTTAAGGGAATTTCAGAGAAGGCGGGGGAATACGAACGCTGGAAGGATTATGACATAGAAGTCATCGGTATGGATGACTGCGGCGGTTGTCCTGGTGTCATAATGCCGAAAGTTGCACTGATGATGGATATGGGGAAATTATATGAAAGGGATTTTGATGCTATTCATCTCGGGACTTGTGTGATGAAGGCTACACAGACTGCAAAGTGCCCGATTGATGTTGAAGATATCAAAAAGAAGATCGAAACAAAGTTTAACAAAGAGGTAATCCTCGGCACACATCCTTATTAGCAGATGATTCTCATTAACTCTCTCGAATGAATCACACAGTGAGGATTTTAGTCCTTGGTATGGGAAACTTACTGCGCTCTGACGATGGGGTAGGATTACATGTAATCGCGGTTCAAGGAAAGCTGCCGCTGATTTTAAAAAGGCATGCGATAAAGGAAATAAATATGCGTGCGATAACTATAAACAGCTTTCTGAATAAACCGAATCGCTAAATTAAGCAAAGACAATGAATGAAACCCATTTATTTCATCAGGATATCAAGCAGCCGGTCAAGTTCATCGAGGGAATAGTATTCTATCTCTATCCTCCCGCCTTTTTTGCCTTTGTGATGAATCCTTACCTTTGTGCCAAGACTCTTTATAAGCTTGTCTTCGAGGGATGCTATCTGCGGGTCTTTATGCCCTTTGTGTGTTTTTGATTTTTTTGTCCCTGAAAGAGCGATGCTTTTTGCCAGTGTTTCCGTCTCCCTGACGCTCAGTCCTTTATTTATAATCTTTCTTGCGGCATCTGTCTGATTTGCCCTTCCTTCGATAGAGAGGATTGCCCTTGCATGTCCCATGCTCAGAGAGCCGTCAGAGATTAATGATTTTATTTCCTCGGGCAGTTTCAGAAGCCTGAGGTAATTGGCAACAGTAGCCCTCTCCTTCCCGACCCTCTCCGAGAGATCTTCCTGCGTAAGGCTGAAATCCCTCATTAGTTTATGGAATGCCTCCGCTGTTTCAACAGGATTAAGGTCTTCCCTCTGTATGTTCTCTATGAGCGCTATCTCCAGAGAGTCCCTTGATGCAACATTCTTTACGATTGCAGGAATCTTTTTAAGCCCTGCGAGCTGCGCTGCCCGCCATCTCCGTTCGCCTGCGATGAGTCTGAATGAACCGTCTCCTGCCCTTGAGACTATAATCGGCTGAAGCACACCCTTTTCCTTTATTGATGCGGCGAGTTCCTTCAGAGAGTCGTCTCTGAAAACCTTCCGCGGCTGTTCTCCACCGGCAGATATACGGCTGACTTCCAGATGAAGCATTTCTTCACCCTTCACCGGAATTAAAGCGTCAAGGCCTCTGCCTAATGCCGTTTTCATTCAATATCTCCTTTGCAAGTGATAAATAACTTTGCGCGCCCTTAGACCTTGCATCATAAAGCAAGGCAGGCTTTCCGTGGCTCGGAGCTTCACCAAGCGTTACATTTCTCGGAATTACAGTATTATATACCTTGCTGCCGAAATGTTTTCTGACCTCTTCCGCGACCTCATTTGCAAGCGTATTCCTTGAATCAAACATGGTAAGGACTATGCCTTCGATATCAAGACCGGAGTTAAAAGAATTTCTCACAAGCCTGATGGTGTTTGACAGAAGACCGAGACCTTCAAGAGCGTAGTATTCGCACTGCACAGGAATAAGAACAGAATCAGCGGCCACAAGCGCGTTCAGCGTCAAAAGCCCGAGAGAAGGCGGACAGTCAATAAATATGTATCGGTATTTATCGCGTATGGCGGCTATCGCATGAGAAAGAATATGCTCCCTGCCTTCGCGTCCGACAAGCTCTACCTCAACGCCGAGGAGATCTACGGTTGAAGGGATAATGCCGAGATGATCTACTTCTGTTTCCCTTATCGTTTCTCTTATCTTGCACTTTTCGGAATAAAAATCATAAAGAGTCTTCTCCGTATTGTCTCTTGATATGCCAAGTCCGCTGGTAGAATTTCCCTGAGGGTCAGTGTCTATTATGAGGATATCTTTTTCTGCAAGGGCAAGCGAAGCAGCAAGATTTACAGCAGTTGTAGTCTTGCCGACACCGCCTTTCTGATTGGCTATTGCGATTATTTTACCCATAATCCTGAAGCTTCTGTATTATACCAGTTTCACTATGAGATTTTGGAGAAGAATATGGATGAATAAAAACTTTTACTTGACAAAAACATCAGGTTAGGTAAAAATTAATCAATTATGGGTAAATTACGTTTGCTTGCTGTTTTATGCTTTATGTTGTTTTTGTTTGCACCGCTTTATGCCTCTGGGACTCCAGAGGAAAAATCCGCGGACAGTCATCCTCCACCTATAATCTCAGAGAAGCCTGCTGAAAAAACAGAACCTGTCATAATAAAAACCGAGGTAGAAATTAAACCGGCCGCAGCAGAACCTGAAATCGTCCCGTACAAATCAAACCCTGTGGCAGTAAAGGCGGTAGAGAAGAGTACAGCCCTCTTTACCGAGAGGATAAGGGAAAGATTTGCCATGTGGCTGAGCCGTTCAGGGAAATATGTGGAACTGATGAAGGAGATATTGAAAAACAAAAACGTCCCTGAGGATATAGTATTCCTTTCTTTAATAGAGAGCGGTTTTAATCCCTATGCGTATTCGGTTGCAAGGGCAGTGGGGCCATGGCAGTTTATTTCCGCAACCGCAAAGAGATACGGGCTTGTAATAGACTGGTGGAGAGATGAAAGAAGAGACCCGGTAAAATCAACAGCGGCGGCGGCAAATTATCTCAGCGACCTTTATGAGATGTTCGGTTCATGGAACCTTGCAATGGCTGCATACAATGCAGGCGAAGGCAGGATAATGAAGGCATTAAAACGCTCCAAGAGCGATGACTACTGGCCATTGCTTAATACCAGCTATATAAAAAGCGAGACAAAAAACTATGTCCCTAGATTTATCGCTGCAAGCACAATCGCAGCTAACCCTGAAGAATTCGGATTCATGAACATTGAATATCATCAACCTTTGAATTACGATGAGGTCATGGTAAACGGGCCGATTGACCTTGAGGTTGCGGCAAAGTGCGCTGATACTACAATAGAGACAATAAAAGAGTTGAACCCTGAACTCAGAAGATGGTGCACGCCTCCCGGCATGCCTGTTTACATGCTCAGGATTCCATCGGGGACAAAGGAAATTTTTCAGAAAAACCTTTCTGAGATTCCTAAAAATGAAAGATTCTCTGTTGCTGCATATACCATCAAAAAGGGTGACACCATACAGAAGATTGCAAAGAAAGCAGGTCTATCTGTAAAGACAGTCCTTGCGCTCAATTCAATGGAGAGAGTAAAACCCCTCCAGCCCGGAACTGAGATAAATCTCCCTCCAAAAGAAAAATTCCAGCTTGACAGGGATGACAGGCTTGAAATCAAAAAGTCATCCTATAAAAAATCAAAGAAAATCAAGACCGTAAAAACTAAGAAATCAAACAATAAAAAGGTGCTGGTTACAGCCTTGAATAAGAAAAAGAATATCGCTACTGATTAGTTGTAAACTTCCAGCGTAAACAAGCCTCTATCCCTTCTTCCTTTCAATCCTCGCCTTTGCCTCTTCGGCAAATGGAGACTGAGGGAAGTCCTTCACAAGCTCTTCGTATTTCTTCTTTGCCTCTTCTGCCTTGCCCTGAGCCTCAAGTATCTTGCCTGACTCTATGAGAGAGAGGTCTTTGTATGTTCCTGTCTTATAATTGTAAAGCACGGCAAAAGATTTGAGGGCTTCTTCGGCGCTGCCTTTTTTCAGGCTGATCATCGCCATTTTATAATATGAAAGCGGGACAAACTTCTCATCGTCAGGGAATTTCCGGTTCAAATCCTTCAGCGCATTTAATGACTCTTCGTATTCCCCGAGTTCATAATAGCAGTTCGCAATATAATACAGGGATACAGGTGATTTTCTTACGTCGTATGCCTTTTTGAATATCTCCGCTGCCTTTTTATAACGCTCCTCGCTTGCAACAGGCTGTTTCTGATAAAGCCCGTAGTATATTTTGTATGCCTCATATTCGAGCTTCTGAGCTTTGTTTTTCTGGGTATTGCTGTAGAGGAAAAAACCTCCGATTGCAATGGCTGATAAAACAACAACAGCAAGTGCAGTTATTAAAAAACGCTTTCTCTCCTCTGCGGACTTTTTAAGCCTTGAAAGAGTTCCGCTTGCATCTGTTCCGGATGTTGTTTTCTTTACAATCTTTTTCTTTATCGGCTTTGGCATTAATCCCTCCTGAGCGCCTTTTCCACAAGAGCCTTGGAATTTTCAAAGACATATTCTATCCGATTTTCATCTATCCCTGCAGAAAGCAGTATCTTTTTCGCAGTCTCACCGGTTATTAAATCAGCGGGGCCGTGAGCATCTGTATTTATTACAAGGTGAACCCCGAATTTTATTGCCTCTTTTGCAACATGCCCGTTAGAAAGCGAATGCCCTTTCCTTGATGTAATCTCAAGAGCAACGCCCTTCTCTTTTGCAAGGAGCAGGTCTTCTGTTGAGATAATGCCGGGATGCGAAACTATGTCAGCGCCTGCCTCTATTGCAGCCCTGTTTGTCCCTTCTGCCACGGGTTCTGCTATTGTCTCACCGTGAACAACAACTATCTTTGCGCCAAGCTGTCTTGCCTCTTTAACCATGGAAGGAATCAGCGCAGGCGGAACGTGCGTGATTTCAGCGCCGGGGATTACAGTGATTGAGACAAAATCTTTTAAAGCTTTAAGCGCCCTTACAATCCTTGGTATCACAATATCAATATTTGACTGGTCAACATGGTCTGTAATGGCAATAGCCTTGTAACCTATTACCGATGCCCTTTGTATCAATTCAGCAGGCAATAGCTCTCCGTCGCTGAATAAACTATGTGTATGCAAATCAATCATATCTGAGACAATATGATACTATATCATGCCTGCCCGTGCAAGAGTAATAACAATAACCTCTTTTGCGCCTGCCCTCATCAATGTCTTCGAACACTCTCTTGCTGTTGCGCCTGTTGTCATTACATCATCAAGAAGAAGCAGTCTCAGTTTGTTTATTTTTCCGCTGGCTTTAAATGCGCCTTTGAGATTTTTCATCCTCTCTTTAGCTCTTAAGCCTACCTGCGGAAGAGTGTCCTTTCTTTTTAAGAGCGTATCCATATAAAGAGGCGTCTTTAATTTTTTTGAGATTACTTTTGCCATGAGAAGCGATTGATTAAATCCCCTCTCCCTGAGAGCGCTTTTGCTGAGAGGAACAGGGATTATGCCGTCGCATTCAGGCATTTCAAGATTCAGAAACAATTTTCCCATAGGATTAGCAAGCCTTCTCAGCCCTGAAAATTTCATCAGATTAATTGCCTCTGCCAGCGCACCGGAGTAAATGCCATAATTTAGAACCATGGAAAATGAAGGTGCGTTTGTGAGACATTCCTTGCAGACAGTGGAATACACCGACACCAACGGAACAGCGCATATCCGGCATGAAGGCCCTGAATAACGCTTAATCCCGCTCCAGCAATTTGTGCATATCGGTGAATGCTGATGACTGTCAGAGAGGTTACTGCACAAAGGGCATATTGAAGGATAGATTGAGTTCAGCAGCTGTGAGGCTACAGCACATCCTCTGTTCTTAAGAGTGTCCCACACTTGCCGCACCTCGGGTTTTTTGACATCAGAATATTTCTCCGCGCATAATAAGTTCATCCCTTTTCTGGCCTGAAGAGATGATCCGGACTTTAACATTAAGCATACGCTCTATCTCTTTAACATACGATTGCGCTGTTGATGGAAGTTTCTCAAAACTCTTTACTCCGCCTGTATTTTCCTTCCAACCGCTAACCTCTTCATAAACAGGTTCGCACTTTTCCAAAATGTTCAGTTCCTTCGGAAATTCTTCATAGAGCCTGCCTTCACACCTGTACGCAGTGCATATCTTAATCTTCTCAAGACCGTCAAGTATATCAAGCTTTGTCAGCACAATTCCGCTGAACCCGTTTACCCTTACAGCATACCTCAGCGCCACCATATCAAGCCAGCCGCATCTCCTCGGCCTTCCCGTAGTGGCTCCGTATTCGCCGCCCTTTTCTCTTATCTTCTCTCCGAGGGAGTCTTTTATTTCTGTGGGGAACGGCCCTTCACCCACCCTCGTAGTGTAAGCCTTAACAATGCCGATAACGCTGGAAATCTTTGTGGGGCTGACGCCAAGCCCTGTGCATGCTCCTCCTGCAGCAGCGCTCGAGGATGTGACATACGGGTATGTGCCGTGGTCAACGTCAAGGAGTGTGCCCTGCGCGCCTTCAAAGAGCAGGTTTTTATTTTCATCAATCATCCTGTTCACAATTACATCCGAGTCAGCAATACAGCCTGAAAGCCTCTCTGCGTATCTCATGTATTCGCTGTATATAGCATCTAAATCAAACGCAGGGGCATTATAGAGAACCTTAAGGAGATGGTTTATGCCTACAAGATTGTTTTTAAGCTTTTCCTTGAATACATCAGGATAAAGCAATTCGCCTGCCCTTATTCCTGTCCTTGCTGTCTTGTCAACATAGGCAGGCCCTATTCCTTTGCCTGTTGTCCCGATTTTTTTTGAACCTTTAAGCCTTTCCTGTTCTCTTTCAATTGCAGCATGATACGGCATTATCAGGTGGGAGCTTCTGCTCAGGAAAAGATTTTCCCCTACCTCAATCCCGCGTTTTATCAACCCGTCCATTTCTTCAATCATGGACTTCGGCTCAACAACCACTCCGTTGCCGATTATGCACGTCTTCCCTTTATGAAGAATTCCGGAAGGGATGATATGAAGAACAAATTTTTCATTGTTTATTACAACGGTGTGGCCTGCATTGTGGCCTCCCTGATACCGGGCAACCGCATCGGCTTTTTCCGTGAGCACATCAACAATCTTTCCCTTGCCTTCATCGCCCCACTGGCCGCCAACTATCACTACAACAGACATTTTACCCTCTTCATATTAAATTTTAGAGATTCAGCACCTTTACAGAAAGGATATTCGGCATCTTTTTTATCTCATCAAGCTGACGGGATGTCACAGGAGAATCAATGCTCATCACGGATATCGCCGTACCTCCTGCGCTCTCCCTTCCAAAATGCATACGGGCTATATTGATATTGTTCTTGCCGAAGAATGCGCCCAGATTCCCGATTACTCCGGGCTTGTCCACATTATATATAAACAGCATTATCCCTTCAGGCACTATCTCCACTACAAAGTTGTCTACCTGCACAATCCTCGGGTCTTTTTTGCTGAATAATGTGCCTGCGAAATACCTCTCCTTATCTTTTGCCTTTATTCTTAAGGCAAGCATACTCTGGTAATCGCCTGCCTCAGCAGTCTTCGTCTCCTTGACCTCTATGCCGCGCTCCTTTGCAATAAAAGGAGCATTAACGAAATTCACTGTCTCTTCAAGTATCGGCGTGAGCAAGCCTTTTAATGCTGCTATTGTGACAGGAGCAGTGTTAAGCTCCGAAACATCTCCCATATATTCTATCGTAACTCCGGTAATGCCGCCTTCGAACACCTGCGCTGCAAAACTCCCGAGTTTCTCCGCAAGATTCAGATAGGGCTGAAGCCTTGCCACCTGATCAGCAGGGATTGAAGGGAAATTTACAGCGTTTCTTATTGTGCCGCGCACAAGGTAGTCTGCAATCTGTTCCGCAACCGCGATTGCAACATTTTCCTGAGCCTCTTCTGTAGCTGCGCCAAGATGCGGCGTGCATATTACATTATCAAGCCCTATCAGTGAAAAATCCTCAGGAGGCTCTTTTTCAAAGACATCAAGCGCAGCGCCTGCAACCCTGCCGCTTTTCAACGCCTCATACATATCCTTCTCGTTTATTATCCCTCCCCTTGCGCAGTTGATAATCCTGACCCCATTTTTCATTTTCCTGATGGTTTCTGAATTTATGAGGTTCCTTGTTTCAGGGGTCAGAGGCGTATGTATCGTAATGAAATCCGACCTGCTGAAAAGCTCATCAAGTGAGACTTTTTCTATGCCCAAAGCCTTTGCCCTGTCATCGCTGAGAAACGGGTCATAGGCTACCACAACCATCTCAAGCCCCTGCGCCTTTTTAGCAACCTGATTGCCGATGCTGCCGAGGCCTATAATGCCGAGAGTTTTGTTGAAGAGCTCAACCCCCATAAATTTTTTCTTTTCCCATTGCCCTGCCTTCATAGAAGCAGTCGCCTGAGGAACCATTCTCGCAAGTGAAAATAAAAGGGCAATTGTATGCTCTGCTGTTGTAATCGTATTGCCTCCCGGCGTGTTCATTACAACAATACCTTTTTTTGATGCGGCAGCTTTGTCTACATTATCAAGTCCCGAACCTGCCCTGCCTATTACCTTAAGGTTTTTTGCAGCCTCAATAATCTCTGCCGTGGCCTTTGTAGCGCTCCTTATGACAAGACCGTGATATTCACCGATGCATGCCTTAAGCTCATCAGGCTTCATGCCTGTTTTGACATCAACATCAAGACCTGCTTTTTTAAGTATCTCAACTCCTTTGTCCGAGATCTTGTCGCTTACCAGAACCTTCATCTTTCCTCCGCAAATTTATAGCCTTTTAAACTCTTAAGAATAACACAGCAGTAAAAACCTTGACAAGAGCAGGATTCTGCGCGCTTATAGGCTAAATAAGATCCCTCACTTTTTCTGGATTAAATCTCTCAGAGTCTAATACGCCGTGGACAAATCTGAATATCATCTTACGCTGCTTAGGTGTCACTTCGGGATAGAACACAGGATTTGCAACAACAGCGCCCCTGAACGCAAAAAACGGCGCAAGCATTTCATAAATCTCATCGTCTCCGGATAATCTCACATATTCATTAAAAAATAATTTAAGCCCTTCAAGATACGGCCCCGCAATGTCATTGTAATTTTTTATTGAGAAAAAGATATAGTTTATTGCGAGGGCTGTTACATCATCCGCAGGCTCTCCCCACGGTCCCCTGCTCCTGTCAAGAAGAATAAAATCTACCCCCCCTCTGCCCCCCCTTGACAAGGGGGGGATGGGGGGGTGGCTTCTGACTTCCTTGAACCATATATTCCCAGGATGAAAGTCTCCGTGAATCTGGGAAAGCCTCTTATGTTTAGGCTTTAACTTATAAATCCAGTCCACTGATTTTTTGATTATGCCGGACATCTCATTATAAGAAAGCGACCCGTCAGGATATGTATCAAAAACACCCATGAGGCACTCGCCGTGACCGACTGTATCTCTCAACTTCCTCCAGTAAAGTGTCTTTGACTCTTTTTTTGTTGAATGAATCTCAGCGAGATAAGATGCCATTGCCCTTATCTTTTCAATGTCAGATGTCTCAAGCCTTTCTTTATGAGCAAATTCATTAAGGTCATTGAAATAATGCCTGCCCTCTCCCTTCTCCATCAAGAGGTAATATTCTTTCCCGCCGCCGATTGATTTTATTGAACCGTTTTTCAATTCAGAAAGCACATCAACAGCCTTCACATGTTTTGAGAGGTTATTGAATTCATCAAGGTCAAGAAGGAATATGCCTGCCCTGTCAGATGGATACTCATGCCCGAAACCTTCCGGCATAAGGGTTTTTACGACATAAGATTCAGTCCCTTTCTTCTTTTTGATTTCTACGAGAAAGCCCGCTCCATGAACACCGGAGCCGAGTTTTTTGATTTTTATCCGCGTAACACCCCTGAATTTCTTCTTAAGATAGGTCTTTAATGCCTTCTCGTTAATCACATCTCTCCAAAATTACTCCTGTACCTTTGACTGAAATCATCATAACTAAAATAATGCTCCTGAGTTCCGTATTTCTCTATGGCATATACCGCCGCAACAGCGCCCATTTTAGCTCCTGTTTCGAGGTCTTTTCCCATTGCAATCCCTTTAAGCAAACCTGCCCTGAACGCATCGCCCGCGCCTGTAGGGTCAACAACAGTGTCTACTTTTGCCGGAGGGATTTGGATATCGGACTCGCCTGTGCTGATTAAAGAGCCTTTCTCTCCCAGTGTTGTGATAATAGTTTTTGTCAGGCGCAAAAGATCCTTTTTATTCATTCCTGTCATCTTCATTACCATCTCAAGCTCATAATCATTGGAGACAAGCATCGTTGAACCTTCAATCCATTCTCTCAGTGATTCCTTTTCCCACGCAGTCAGAGACTGCCCTGGGTCGCAGATATATCTGATGCCTTCTTTCTTGCATGCCCGTGCATAATCAGCCATGTCCTGAAGATTTCCCGGCGCGATAAGTGCAATTGAGTCGCGAGGAGAAGCGCTGTTGAATTTATATCCCGACTGATATTTCATTGCTCCGGGATTAAACCCTGTTATCTGGTTGTCTGCCCTGTCAGTTGTTATGTAAGCGCCCGCAGTAAACTCATTCTCTATAATCTTTATGCCTTCAACCGAAATACCGCTTTTTTTAAGCCAGTCAAAATAATTTGCATAGTCTTTGCCTATTGTCGCAAGAATAACCGGCATCTCATTGAGAAGGCTCAGCGAATAGGCGACATTCCCTGCCGTGCCTCCGAACTTTTCTATCATCCCGTTAACCGTAAAGCACACATTCAATATGTGTATCTTGTCAGGCAGGATGTGGTCTGAAAATCTCCCCGGAAAATCCATAATCCTGTCATAAGCCATCGAGCCTGAGATGTAAATATTCATTTTTATCCCTCTATTCAGCTTGATTTTTCAGCGATTCGATAACTTTTTGTGCAATCTTCCTGTTAAACCTCTTTATCCCTGCAATATCATCAATGCCTGCTCCTCTTATACCTTCTATACTACCAAAATGTCTTAAAAGAGCAAGCCTCCTTTTTTCTCCTATGCCCGGAATTTTCTTGAGCGGGGATTCCATGAGCCTTTTATCCCTCAATTTCCTGTGGAAACTTACAGCGAATCTGTGCGCCTCGTCCCTTATTTTTTTAAGGAGCAGTGACGAGGGAGTTTTATCCTCAAGGTCAACGGGCTTATCAAGAGATAAAGCAAAGGCCCTGTCAGGTTTTTTTGCTATGGAGATTATTTCTGCGCTCTTAACGCCGGATTCGTCAAATGCCTTTTTTGCAGCTTCAAGCTGTCCCCTGCCGCCGTCAATTATTGTGAGTGACGGAAGTTTTTCGCCGAGATTTTTTATAACCCTTCCTGTTATCTCTTCAATCATTGAGTAATCATCCATGCCTTTAACTGTCTTGATTTTCATATGCCTGTACATATCCTTTTTGAACCAGCCTTCTGCCCAGTATACAAATGCGCCTACTGATTCGCTTCCTGATATTGTTGAGACATCAAGTGCGCCGATGCTGCGAGGGACATTTTTAAGAACAAGCCTTTCTTTCAATGTTTTTAGAATCTCTTTAATGTCTGTCTTTCCTCTGCTCTTAAATATTATCCCCGCATTCTCCTCCGCCATTTTGAGGAGTTCAAGCTTCCTGCCTTCAGCTCGTAGAGTCGAGTCTACGACCGGCATTGTAATCTTTACTCTCCTGCCTTTTTTATCTTTAAGCCAAGCTGTCAGCGTCCTCATCTCATCAGGACGCTGCCTGAGCACAATCTCATCAGGAGGAATTATTTCTTTTGCATAAAACTGCTCTATGAAATTGTGAAAAAGTTCTCCTGTCGTAATTCCCGATGTATCCTTCAGGTGAAAATCCTTTGTCCCTATCATAACGCCGTTCCTTATGAAAAAAATCAGCGCTACAGTCTCTTTGCCTTCTCCATAAAAACCTATGACATCAATATCCCCGAGTTCAGGCGCTACGACCTTCTGTGATTCCCATATATGCCTCAGATTGTTTATGCTGTCTCTGACTTTTGCAGCGTCTTCAAATCTTAATTCCTCCGAGAACCTCTCCATCCTTTTTTCAAGCTCATCAAGAAGCTCTTTTTTCTCTCCCTGAAGAAAAAGCTTCACATCCTCCACAATCCTCATATACTCTTCTTTGCTTATAAGTCCGCCGCATGGCGCCGGGCATTTTCCCATCTGGCGCTGGATGCACGGTCGCATTGGTCTGTCGAGGGAATATTTGCATGGCCTAATCGGGAAATTCCTCCTTATGAATGCAACAGCCTCCCACATGCTACGTGCAGGGACATAAGGCCCGAAATAGAGAGCTCCGTCCTTTTTAATCCTTCTTACAACCTCAAGCCTTGGCCATTCTTCATTAACCGTGAGTTTCAGATAGGGGTAGTTCTTGTCATCCCTCAATATTATGTTAAAGCGGGGTTTATACTGCTTTATCATATTTGCTTCAAGTACAAGAGCCTCAAGTTCGTTGCCTGTTACAATATAAGAGAAGTCTTTTATATTTTTCACCATTGAAGATTTTCTTGCATCTCGTAGAGTCGAGTCTACGACAAGTTCAGCAGACTTCCGGAAATAACTCCGCAAACGGTTCCTCAGGTTTTTTGCCTTGCCGACATAAAGGACATCCTCTTTAGCGCCTTTGAGCAGATAGACTCCGGGTCTTGGAGGGATAAGTGAGAGCTTCTCAATCATAATAAATACTAACTATGGATAGTATGACACGTCAAGAACGGAAGAGACTGAATGAATGCCCCTGATACTACCTGAGCATATAAAGCAGCATTATATTGGCAATATAAACTAACAATATCCCTATCGAATCCCATGCAAGCAGCAATTTCTTTTTCTCAGAGCGATAGGTCAATCCAATAATTGCAATGGCTGTCATCAATATGGCGGATAAGGCAGAGATAATGTGGCTTGTATTGACGAATGAAAGAATCGGTCCCTTCACAAAAAACATATCATCAATGGCAAGTATGAATATATTGAAAATATTGCTTCCGAATAAATTTCCGACTGCAAGGTCTATCGCGCCCATTTTTACCGCTGAAATGGAAACTACCACCTCCGGAAGCGATGTGGAAAGCGCTATAAAAATATTTCCGACAAATGTCTGCCCAAGTCCTGTTGTTTCGGCGATCCCCTCACCGATCTTAGGGAGAAAAATAGCGGCAATAATAACAACCATTGCATTGATCCCATAATTGACAACCGCAGTCCTTGTCGAAATCTTTTCGTATCTCAGCTCCTCGGCCCTCTCTTTTACAAATTCCGCAATCCTCCTTTTCTCGTAAACAAACAGCAGTCTCATAGCCACAAAATAAATAACCGGAACTATCAAACTATAGGGCCCAATCCACCCAAGAGGAGCGATACGATTTCCAGAAAACAGGCCTATGCCGATAATGCTCAAAAGAAGGATTCCAAATCCCGCAGAAAGAATATGCCCATGATGGGCTTTGGCTGATATAGGCATCGGTTTGTAAATAGCATCAAGAAAGGCAAGAATAAGCATATTAAAAACACAGCTTCCGAGCACATCACCTGCTGCTATATCAGGCACACCCGCATATGTGACAGAACTTATCCCTGTAACAAGTTCCGGAAGCGACGTAACAGACGCCATTAGCACAACGCCTATCCACGTCCTGCCTAACCCTGTTTTCTCAGCTATAATATCGCCGTACTTTGAGAGTTTTATCCCCGAATAGACAATCAAAGACGTACAGATAAAAAATCCAAGCCAGAGGAACATTATATCTCCCCTTTGAAATAATCTAATGCCTTCGCCATGCTTTTTCTTTCACCGGTAAATAATATTATATCTCCTGCCTTGAACGTAAAATCCGGCTTAGGATTTGTAAAAACCTCGGGTCCCCTTCTTACAGCTATAATTGTGACCCCTGTTTTCTTCCTCACCTGAAGCTCGGCTATGCTTTTGCCCACAAGATGCAAATTTTCTGAAACTCTAAACCCCTCTATTTCTATATCCGGAAGCCACTCACATTTCTCAAAGAGATGTCTTTTAGGTAATTCCATGCCTCTTAAAGCGGTATAACTGCCGCTTCTGATTTTATCTATCATGTCCATAATTACGTTCCTCGGGAAATTATACCTGTGCAGCACACGTGAGAATATCTCTATTGATGTTTCAAATTCTTCCGGTATTACCTCATCTGCGCCGAGTTCCCTGAGTTCATCCACTTCCACAAGGTATCTTGTTCTTACAATTATATGAATATCAGAATTTTCATGCCTTGCAATAGATACTATTCTCCTTGTGGAAACAGGATCCGATATCGCAACGACAAGCAGTCTTGCCTTATCCATGCCAATCTTATGGAGTATCTCCTTGCTCGTGCCGTCCCCGTAGTATATCGGCTCTCCCCTCTTCTTCATCTCACGCACTGTATCGCTGTTCATCTCAAGCACAACATAAGGTATTTCTGCTTCCTTCAGAACTTTTGCGAGATTTTTTCCATTAAGGCCAAAACCGATAATTATCACATGACCATGCCTCCTCCTCGGAAACCCCTCCCCCTCAGAAACTCTCTTAAGGCTGGCTATCCTCTTTAAAAGATGCCTTGATGTTATCCATCCTGAGACAAAAGGCGCTGACTTAAGGACAAAGGGCGTCATTATCATTGTTACGACTGAGGAGGAGAGAAATACCTGATAAAACTCCCCTGTTATGATCCCCGATGCCTTGCCTGCAACTGCGAGAACAAAAGAGAATTCTCCAATCTGGGCAATACCGAGTCCTGCATGAATTGAGGTTCTCAGAGGGCTTCCTATTGAAAGAGCGGATATTATGCCTGTAATTATCTTTAGCCCGAATATCAATGCAACAGCAGCTGCAATCTTCAGACAATTATCAGACATATAACCTATATCCATTAACATCCCGACTGAAACAAAAAACATGCCTATAAAACTGTCCTTGAACGGCAGGATGTCCGATGTTGCCTGATGCGAATATTCTGATTCTGATATTATCATCCCTGCTAAAAATGCGCCGAGTGCAAGAGAAAGTCCGAATTTTGAAGTTAGAAAAGCAATCCCGAAACAGAGAAATATTATCGTTGTTATGAATAATTCACGGCTCCTTGTACGTACAACCTGATGCAGTAATCCCGGAACAATCCATCTTGCACTTAACAGCACAATTGTTATAATCAGCGCCGCTTCTCCCATCTTTATCAGCGCATCCATCATATTTATCGCATCTCCTGAGAGAGCAGGGATTAAGAGCATAAGCGGCACAACGCAAAGGTCCTGAAAAATCAGTATGCCGACCATTATACGGCCATGCGGAGAGTCGGTTTCGCCTTTTTCTGCGAGCATCTTTAAAACAATTGCAGTGCTGCTTAACGCTATTAGAAAGCCAAAAAAGACAGACCTGTTTGCATTTCCGGTCAGAAGATAGGCAGCAACAGCAGATAAAACAATGGTAAGTAAAACCTGAATTCCGCCGCCTGCTATAACTGCTTTTCTTATCCTGATAAGCCTTGCCATGGAAAACTCAATGCCTATCGTAAAGAGAAGGAGTACCACACCAATCTCTGCCATTGCTTCTATTGAATGGATATCTCTTAAAACTCCTATACCATAGGGGCCAATGATAGCGCCCGCAATAAGAAAGCCAACAATAGATGGAATCTTCAGCCTGTGAAGCAGGAATACCACTAAGGCAGATATGCCTAAAACTATAACAAGAGATTTTAAAAATCCAAGTTCCATAGGTTTTATGGTAGCATAAAATATGCTTTACTTCATTTCAGTGTTGTTAGGCGCGATGGGTTCTTACCTGAGATGTCCGTCATGCAAAAAATTGCAACACTTCAAAGGTAAAAAGAAAGGCGATACGGCTACCTGCAAAAAATGCGCGCATGAGTTTGTGCTGAAATTAGCCGGAGAAGCATAAAAATTAATTTGTCCGGTGAAAACATATAGGGAGGTTTTTAGCCCCTATTTTAAAAAGCAGTGAAACAAAATTTTACTCAGGATTAAATCTTCAGCACATAATACCTCAGCCAGACGTATATCGTAGCAATAACAACAGTCATTATCATCAACGGCATTCCGTATGCCATGAACTTTATGAACGATATTTTTTTGCCTGCCTTTTCAGACATACCTACAACAATAACATTTGCGGATGCGCCGATTGCAGTTCCGTTGCCGCCGAGACAGGCGCCTAATGCCAGAGACCACCATAGCGGCATCAAATCAGGGTGGTGCAGAAGCTGAATTCCTGAAACATTGGGCCAGAGCTGTTTTGCCATGTCAATTATCAACGGGTTCATTGTTGCAACATAAGGGATGTTGTCTATGAATGCTGATGCAAATGCAGAAAACCACATCACGACCATGCTTGTTGCAAAGAGATTCCCCTGTGTTATTTCAAGGACTTTTATTGACAGCCATTTAATAAGCCCGACTTTTACAACCCCGCCGATGATTATGAAAAGCCCTATGAAGAAAAATATTGTAGGCCATTCAACTTCTGCAAGAATATGGTGAGGCTCGTCTGTCTTTGAAAGCAGTAGCAGAAGCCCTGCTCCGAATAAAGCTATTGTTGCAGGCTGGAAATGGAGAACGCCGTGAAAAACAAAACCTGTCAGAACTATTCCCAGAACTACGAGCGATTTTGTAAGCATGACAGGGTCTTTTATTGCCTCATTCTCGTTCATGGACATAATCCTCTGCTTTAGTTCGTCCCTTGTCTTGAGCTTTTTACCCCAGATAAGTTTAATGGCAAAGATGTAGAAAACCATTATAACAACTACAATTGGAGCAAGATGATAAATAAAATCCATGAAGTTTAACTGCGCCTTTGATGCTATCATTATGTTTGGGGGGTCGCCGATGAGTGTTGCTGTTCCGCCTATATTAGACGCAAGAACGCATGAAATAAGATAAGGCAATGGATCAACCTCAAGCGCATCTGCGATAAGGATCGTAACAGGAACTATCAAAAGCACTGTTGTTACATTGTCGAGCAGTGCGCTAAGGACTGCCGTTACGATTGCAAATATTACCAGAATCCTTAATGGGTCCCCTTTACCCCATTTAGCGCTCTTGATAGCGATATACTCAAATACCCCGGTCGGTCTCATGAGGTTGATTATCACCATCATCGAAATCAACAGAAATATGACGTTCCAGTCAACCCCGAATTCTTCAACATGAAATGCCTCGTGCTGTTCAAGGATTTTTAGAACAAGCATTAAGCATGCTCCGAATATCGCAATAATTGTTTTATGTATTTTCTCGGAAACGATTACAGCATAGGCGAGCAAAAATATTGTCGTGGCTGTCCAGAAGGCTGTGTCCATGACAAACGGCTGTACCGCTGCTGCTTCCTGCGTCATTTCACACCTCCGTTATTCTCATCAAGCATCGCCCTTGTAATTGCAAAGAATACAT
The DNA here is from genome assembly GCA_049302185.1 of Thermodesulfovibrionales bacterium. Taxonomy (GTDB): domain Bacteria; phylum Nitrospirota; class Thermodesulfovibrionia; order Thermodesulfovibrionales; family UBA1546; genus UBA1546. The sequence goes on from JBAQLV010000023.1 coordinate 109,522, forward strand.
CCCTCTCATAGAGTATTCCGGCAACCTTGCCGTCTTTCCCTATAACCGGAAGCCTCTTGACGTTGTTCTTTATCATGTGGTCAACGCACTCCATTAGAGATGAATCTTCATGTACGCTTATCACTTTTTGGGTCATCATCTCCGAAACCTTTCTATCCTTTACCTTTCTTGCCAGATTCTCCACCATGCCGTCCCATGTGAAATCTCCAAGATTCATTAAAGACATATACGAAGGGAATACTGCCTTTAAAATATCACCCATAGAGAGAAACCCGACCATTGTGCCTTTTTCGTCAATAACCGGAAGCCCTTTGACTCCAAATTTCTCTTCATCTCTTTTGGCAGTCCTGAGGATATTTGCTGCTTCTTTCAGTGACGTGTCAGGCTTTAAATATTCCTGAAGCGGTATCATTAAATCTTTTGCTTTCATTTTACCTCCCGGCAAGCTATCTGATATTTTGCTATTTAGTATAAAATATTTACCTCAAATTACAAATAAAAAAGCACCTCAGCGCTTCAAGGGTGAGAAAAAAGGAGATACTGTTGCCTGCAAAAAGTGCGGGCATGAGTTTGCCGTAAGAAGCGTAACAGGTGTTATGAGTAAGTGTGAGATATCCAAGATTCATTAAAGACATATACAGAGGGAATACTGCTTTTTGAGCCGTCTGTAGCGAGGAGAATGTTTTTAAGCGGCCCCATATAATCCATTCTGTTGCTCATATTAATGACCTCCCGCCTTCAGTATTCCTGATGCCGCAAGCACTAAAACCAGCACCTCGACTATCGCAAGCACGCCGTATACCGTATCCTTCTTTTAAAAAGTACATAGAATCTCCCTCTTGAAAGATAAAACGAAGACCCTCACTTTTTACAGGTATTTTAGGATATAACACCCAAAAGGATTAGATTTGATAATGTTATAATGATTTATTTCTATTGTAGTAATAATATCATTTTAGTAAAATAAATGATTTATAATGGCAGTGAATCGGATACAGGAAAGAAATTAACACAATACCGATTAATTCAGAGCTTTCTAAAACTTATTTTTGACAATCTGCAATATAAAAAATTGAGCTGATAAAAGGAGAGATAATTATGTTGTTAAGCATTTTCCCCTTCCTGGAATGGCTTAAAATTTATAATCTCGTCAAATTAAGGGCTGACGCAATCTCCGGGCTGACGGTTGCTCTGGTTCTTATCCCTCAATCCATGGCTTATGCTCAATTGGCCGGATTGCCGTCATATTACGGATTATATGCGGCTTTCTTGCCGCCGTTGCTTGGTGCATTGTTCGGCTCCAGCAGACAGCTTGCAACAGGACCTGTAGCTGTTGTTTCACTGATGACTGCGGCCTCTTTAGCCCCACTTGCAACTGCCGGGAGTGAAGGCTATATAGGATATGCTATTTTGCTTGCTTTAATAGTTGGGGCTTTCCAGTTGCTTTTAGGTGTATTGAGGCTCGGATTAGTCGTCAATTTCCTGTCCCATCCTGTTGTGAACGGTTTCACCAACGCTGCTGCAATCATTATTGCCACCTCACAATTGTCAAAGATGTTCGGGGTTTCCGTAGACGAAGCAGAGCACCATTACGAAACGATCATATGGGTTGTTCAGGCAGCCATGCACTATACGCACTGGCCTACTTTTATTATAGGCATTGGGGCTTTTGTGGTAATGTTCGGGTTGAAAAAGGTCACTCCCAAAATACCGAACGTCCTCGTAGCAGTTGCCCTTACTACTGTTATTTCGTGGGCAATAGGATTTGAACATAATGTCAAGGTGGATGTGTCAAAGATTGATTCTCCAAAAACAATAGAACTTATAACCAGTTTCAATAAAACATTGGATGAAATTTCGACTTTGGCGAAAGAACGGACAGAAGCTGCTAACCTGATGAAGACAGCGAAAAAAGCCAATAAAAAAATCGAATACCTTGATGCAAAACGTAATGAAGAAGATTTTGCTATAACTATAGAAGAGTTAAAAATTAAAACAGCTTCCCTAAGAAAGGAAATCAGGAATTTATTTTTCAGCGGCGTTAAACAGCCTGACGGTTCTCTGAAATTTTATTTGAAAAACGAGGCGACCCAAAATGCAGATACTGACGGAAGGGTATGGCGAATTAAAGTTGGGACCAAGCCGATAAAGGAAGATTCCATTACCATGATAGGCGGCGGTGATGTTATCGGAGTAGTTCCTAAAGGGTTGCCTGCTTTTACGATACCCACGATAAGTATCGGTGGAATCCTGAATCTTTTGCCTTATGCAGTAATTATTTCTCTGCTGGGGTTTATGGAAGCCATCTCCATAGCCAAGGCCCTTGCAAGTAAAACAGGACAGAGATTGGACCCTAACCAGGAGCTGATCGGGCAGGGGTTGGCGAATATGGTTGGCTCAATAGGTAAAAGCTATCCTGTTTCCGGTTCGTTTTCGCGTTCAGCCGTAAACTTCCAATCAGGGGCTTTAACAGGGGTTTCAAGTGTTTTTACAAGCATGGCGGTAGTGATTGTGCTTTTGTTTTTTACCCCGCTTCTTTATCATCTGCCGCAGTCGGTATTGGCTGCAGTAATTATGATGGCGGTTATCGGTTTGCTGAACATTTCCGGATTTATTCATGCGTGGAAGGTCCAAAGATACGACGGGATTATTTCCATCATATCTTTTATCAGCACACTAGCCTTTGCTCCTCATCTGGATAAAGGCATTATGGTTGGCGTAGTGCTTTCTATTTCGGTATTCTTATATAAGAGCATGAAAACGAAAATATCCTTGCTGTCAAAACATGAAGACAGTTCGCTTCGTTGTGCGGAAACCCATGGGTTGCAGGAATGTGAGCATATCGCCGTGGCACGATTTGAAGGGCCGCTGTTCTTTGCCAATGCAAGCTATCTGGAAGACAGTATAAGGGGAATCATCGAGACGAAAAAGAATTTAAAACACATCCTCCTTGTATCCAACGGGATTAACGAAATGGATGCGTCAGGGGAAGAGACGTTATCGCTGCTTGTAGACCGCATAAGAAGCGCTGGACTGGATATATCCCTGAGCGGAGTAAATGAGGCGGTCTTGAAAGTTCTCAAGCGGACTCATTTGCTGGAAAAAATCGGACATGACCATATATATCATACAAAAGAACAGGCTATAAGTAAGATATATCCTATCACACATAAGGATACGACTGAGAAAGAATGTCCACTTGTAACTGTTTGCAAGATTTAGATTTTATTCCATGGAGGGAGAAAAATGTCTATAATCACTGTATTTGCAGGAATCTATTGCAATGAAGAACTGGCCATAAAGGAAATTATTGAAAAAACAGGCTATAAATATCTGACAGACTCGGATATCGTTTCAAAAGCCGGCAGATTGTCGGATCTTCCTGAAGGCAAAGTATTTAAAGCATTTTCAGCAAAGAAATCCGTTTTCAATCAAATGACCCATGAAAAAGAACGGTCCGTTGCTTATCTCAAGCTTGCCGTAGCAGAAACGCTTACTGAAGACAATATTCTTATCAATGGTTTCACAAGCCTTCTGATACCTGCCGGGATTCGTCATGTTCTGAGAATTTGTCTCATCGCTGATATGAAATACAGGGTTTCCATGGCATGTTCATCCGGGATGTCCGAAAACGAAGCGCTTAAGACGATTCATAAGAGCGACGAGGATAAGATATCCTGGACAAAAAGCATTTTGGAAAAGGATGACCCATGGGATATTTCGATTTATGACATGGTTTTGCCCACTGATAAAATGACTCCGGAGGAAATAGCAAATTTAGTAGAGAAGTCTTTAGAAAGAGATATTCTAAAAGCTTCTCCGGACAGCGCAAAGGCAATTCAAGATTTTATTTTGGCATCCCGGGTTGAAACTGTATTAGCCAAAGAAGGACATTTTATTGCTGCTGAGGCTGATGCAGGGGAAGTAACTTTAACGATAAACAAAAATGTGCTTATGCTGAAGCGACTGGAAGAAGAACTGCAAGCAATAGCCGGTAAGATTCCAGGGGTAAAATCCGTTGCAACTAAGGTGGGCAAGAAATTCTATAAATCGGATATTTACAGAAAGTATGACCTTGAAATGCCTTCCAAGCTGCTCCTTGTAGATGATGAACGGCAGTTTGTTCAGACATTGTCCGAAAGACTGCGTTTAAGAGAAATAGGCTCTGTAATTGCATATGATGGCGAAACCGCCCTTGATATGATAAAAGAAGAAGAACCCGATGTTATGATCTTAGACCTGAAAATGCCGGGGATTGACGGCATCGAGGTCTTAAAACGGGTAAAGCAGACTAATCCCCTTATCGAAGTTATTATCCTTACGGGACAAGGTTCTGAAGCAGACAAAGAATTATGCATGGAATTAGGGGCGTTTGCATATCTTGAAAAACCTGTTGATGTGAGTGTCCTGAGTGAGACCATTAAGAAAGCCAACGAAAAAATAAAGCAAAGCAGGCAAAATAAATAATCTTTCGGTTTTACGCCCGTGGGTATCTATTGGTAAAACTCAGATACAGACGGGAACGAATGAATGGGCATGAGAAGGGCGTTGAAACATTCCTGCATGAATTATAAAGGGTTGAGATGAACCCTTTTATGGTATCCGAGATTAGCGAATCCTATCGCCAAGTGTGCAGAAACATTTATTGAGTCAAGAATTTTCTTGCAAAAAATAGCCCTTCTTTAGAGATTTAATCAGGCTTCAGTTTCTATAGGTGGTAAAATTCAATCCGTTACCAGCCTTTTGATTGCAGTATCTCCTTTACATGAGCTTCGTGTTTTTTCTCAACGAGAAGCACTCTCTTGCGTTTAGCCTCGGCAATCTTTTCCATAATTTTGTTCAAGTCAGCAGGCTTCTCCAGGAAATCCACAGCCCCGGCCTTTATCGCCTCAACGCCTTTTTCAACGGAGCCGTGACCTGTCAGCATTATAATCTGCACATCTGGATTTTCGCTTCTGATCCGTTTCAGGGTTTCGATACCGCTTATCCCGGGCATCGCAAGGTCGAGTATAATCGCGTCAAAATCTTTCCCTTTCACTCTTTTGAGAGCATCCTCGCCGCTGGTAGAGGTATCAACTTTCAGACCGCGTCCCTCCATTCTCTGTGAAAGGACTTTAAGAAACTGTTCCTCGTCATCTACTAAAAGAACGTCTGCTTTAATGTCTTCAGGCATTTTAATCCTCCTCTATAAATGTTGATTATTTATTGTTGTCCTCATCCTTCATTATCTTCCTTGCTGTATCAAATCCTCCCTCTTCAGCAAAAACTATTGCTTACAAGGTTCTTTCCACCTTTTCTTTAAAGGCGGCTTTGATCCTGTGTTCCAGATGGTCAATGTCAGCAGGTTTCCTGAGAAAATCAAAGCCTCCAAGCCGCCTTGCTTCTTCCTCGTCTTTTTCTGCGCCGTGTCCTGTCAGGATAATAACCTGTATCTGGGGAGACGAGGTCTTTATCTCCCTGAGAACCTCTATGCCATAAAGACCAGGCATTTTTAAATCAAGAACTATTACATCGGGCTCTGTTTTTTTGATAAAAGAGAGCGCCTGTTCACCGTTATAAACTGTATCTACCAGCAACTCCCGCATTTTCAGCCTCTGGGCAAGGGTGTCAACAAAATCCACTTCATCGTCAACCAGCAAGACCTTTATCTCCTTCTTTTTTTTCATAACTCTCTTCCTTCAAAAAAAATATTATATCCCAATATGTTTATGAAACTCAAGTTATTGTTCCAATAGCAGTCTTCACAGGGAGAGTAATAGTTATCCCTTTGTCCTCTGCATTTTTAATAATGCTGCCGTCTAACTGCTCTATGACATATTGGGAAATATCTTCAGAGCAGATTTCTCTCTCCCCTGACTCTATAAAGTCCCCTTTCGGAATAATACTGATCCTTATTGAATCACCTGAATATGTGGTTTTAAATATAAGACTGCTGTCTTTATCAAGACTCTTCAGCAATCTATCAATAAAACAGAAAACTATAAGCTGAAGCCCTGCAGGATCATTGCAGACAGGAGGAATGTCTTCCTGAAAGTCCTTTTCAAAGCTCACCTTCTTCTGGTTTGCAACCCTGTTTAATAATACAAGGAGTTCTTCAAGTATCTCATTCACATTGAATGTAGACGGTAAATTGTCCATTCTGTGGCCGAAACCGTTCAGCTTTTTGCAGATCCACGCGGTCTTTCCTATCTGGTTTTCGATTGACTGGATAATCTTCAGACTCTCCTCTATGTCATATTTTCCGGATGACTTCTGAAGCCTCAGCGTGTCCTCTATCAGGCCTGCGGATTCTTTAATAATTGAGAGGTGATTATTGAGCTCATGGGTAAACACCGATAAAACCTTTCCGATGAATCTCAGTTGTTCTATCCTAACATCGTTATTTTTATATGCCATAGACTCTCCTGTCCCTGTCATTTCCCCTGTCTCTTCATCGCCCCCTCGATCTTTGTAAGCAGTTCTTCTATATCTATAGGCTTCATAATATAATCGAAGTTATCGAGCTTTATTCCCTCTATCTCTTTCTCGACATCCATATGCCCTGTCAGTAAAATAGCATAAAGGTCAGTGGCAAATGTCCTGACAGTCATAAGAATCTCTATACCGCTCATGCCCGGCATCTTCAGGTCAAGGAGTATTATGTCCGGGGGGTCGCTGCTTTTTACAATGGCGAATGTGTCTTCGGCGCAGTATACTGTCTTTGCGTCATAGCCCCTTAACTCAAGCCGCTCGGCAAGCGTTGATGCAAATTCCACTTCGTCGTCAACAACAAGCACTTTTGTTTTTTTCACAGTTGCCTCTTTTAGGGTCTGAGGCTGACAGGGATATCAATAATAAACGCCGTCCCTTTATCAACCCCGCTCTCCACAATGATGCTGCCTCCTAATTTCTTCATAATCCCATATGACACAAAGAGCCCAAGACCCGTACCTTTCTCCCTTCCCTTTGTCGTAAAAAACGGCTCAAATATCTGTTCCAGTTTGTCATCTGGGATCCCTGTTCCATTGTCCCGAATTGACACACAGACAGTGTCTTCGTCCTTTGTTCCAGTTGAAACCGTTACCAAGCCACCTTCTTCCACCGCGTCAATAGCGTTTTTCATAATGTTCAGAAAGACCTGCTCAAGCTGTCCTTTGTCGCTGTTGATTTTGGGCAGTCCCTCCATAAGGTTCATCTCGAATCTGATGCTTTTAAACAAAATCTCTTTTCCAAGGAACTCTTTTACCGCTCTAATGCTCTCGTTCAAATCCATCGTCTCTATGGTTACATCCATTTTACGGGCAAACCCCAAGAGGCGATGGGTAATTGCGCGGCAGCGGTTTACACTGCCGATAATTCCATCTATTAAGTTCGAGAACTTCTCCTTGTTCTGGGAATCCCCTGACATCTCCATGATGTCCTGCATCAGCCCTGCCTTTTCATTGACTATAGCAAGAGGGTTATTGATCTCGTGTGCAACACCAGCAGCGATTCTGCCGAGAGACGCCAATTTTTCCGCCTCCACAAGCTGCTCCTGTTTCTCATGCAATCTCTTGATTGCGAGTTCAAGCGACCTCATGGTGTCCTGAAGCCTATCCTGCATCTGGTTAAAGGAAACGCCGAGCGAGGAGATCTCATTCCTGCCCCTAATCTCGATACGGCCTGAGAGGTCTCCGCCTGCAACCCTCTTTGTCATCCCCTCAAGGTCTCTGATAGGACGGGCTATGCTGACAGCAAGCTTCATGTTTATGACAGTGCCGGCTGTTACGATCACAAGCAGTGCAAATAAAAGCAGTATCTTGGACCTTACCAGCAAGGCTTTTATATCTGCCCTCTCCTTTTTGGACAGGTTTTCAGCAAAAGACTGTATATCCCTTGCCACTGACCTTATTTTTTCGATAGAGCCTCTTTCGTTAATCCTGTCAACAAGAAATTCATATTCATCAATCGCCATCTTTATCATCTGATAATTATCCGAGCCCATCTCTTTCATTATCTCTGTCCTGATTTCAGCTATATTTTTTTTGAACTGCTCGAGGTTATTTTTAAGCTCCTGCAGACTGTCTTTATCCCTGAACAGCAAAAAATTCTTCTCATGTCTTCTAACTTCAAGAAAATTATTGGTTATATCGTCTGCTGTTTCAACAAGAGAGAGTCTTGTGGTAATCGCCTGCATCTCCTTGTATGCAAAAAAACCAAGGACTACCGCGAGGAATATATAAAAACCGAAGCCTAATAGTAGTTTATCTCTTATTTTCATTAGTCGGCACTCAGCTGTCAGCTATATTTTTAAGACATAATACCTCACCCAGACATAGACTGTGCAGATAATGACCGATTCTATCATGAGCGGCATTCCATACAGCATGAATTTCTTAAACGATATCGGCCTGCCCATTTTCTCAGCCATTCCGACAACGATAACATTTGCCGATGCTCCGATTGCGGTTCCGTTTCCGCCGAGACACGCGCCCAATGCCAATGACCACCAGATCGGCATGAGATCAGGATGATGTAAAAGCTGAGTCCCGGAAAGATTCGGCCAGAGCTGTTTTGCCATATCAACTACCAGCGGGTTCATGGTGGCAACGTAAGGAATATTGTCGATAAAGGCAGATGCAAAGGCTGAGAACCACAGGATTATCATCGAAGTGCCGAAAAGATTTCCCTGTGTTATCTCGAGGACTTTGATCGACATCCATTTGATAAGGCCGACGTTTACAACCCCGCCGATGATAATGAATAACCCTATAAAGAAGAAGATGGTAGTCCATTCCGCCTCTGCAAGGATATGGTGGGGTTCTTTTGTCCCGGAGACGAGGAGCAGGAGCCCCGCGCCGAACAAAGCGATTGTCGCAGGCTCGAAATGGAGCATGCCGTGGAAAATAAAGCCTGTGATGGTTACGGCAAGAACAGCGAGAGACTTCTTCAGCAGCACCGGGTCTTTAATCGCTTCGTTTTCATCCATCGACATAACCCTCTGCCTTAGTTCCTCTTTCACCTTCAACCGTTTCCCGAACACGAACTTGATGGTTATCACATAGGCGATCAGCACAAGGATAATTACCGGTGTAAGATTGTAAACAAAGGCCATGAAATCGAGCTGCGCCTTTGACGCGATCATGATATTCGGCGGGTCTCCGATCAATGTGGCAGTGCCGCCGATATTCGATGCTATGGCTTCTGTAATAAGATAAGGGACCACATCCAGTTCGAGCGCCTGGCAGATGAGCAGCGTAACCGGAGCAATCAGAAGCACTGTGGTTACGTTGTCGAGGAATGCGGAAACAACCGCGGTCACAACAGAGAATATCGCCATGATCGCGAACGGTTGTCCTTTTGCCACCTTTGCGCTTTTTATGGCGATGTACTCAAAGACGCCTGTCGGTTTCATAATGTTAATGATTATCATCATGCTCACAAGAAGAAATATTACATTCCAGTCAATCCCTAATTCCGTAGAGTGAAACGCGTCTTTCTGCGTGAGAATCCCCAGCACAATCATGAGCGCTGCGCCAAAAATAGCCACTATTGTCTTATGTATCTTCTCTGACACTATCAGACCATAGGCCAAAATAAACAAAGCTGTTGCTATCCAGAACGGCATGCCCATTACTACCTGGGTTGTTGCAGCAACTTCCTGTGTCATTTTCCACCTCCTGTATTTGCGTTAAATATAGTTTTCATAAAGCCTCCAATTTAAATAGTTGCACAGTTGCAAAAGGATTTCCCTTATTTCCTGATAACGCGTTTGGTGTATTGTCACCCTGAGCTTGTCGAAGGGTGATACATCAGTAGTCATGGTTCGACAGGCTCACCATGACATTCGTTTCTATGTTGCTGATATATAAAGTTATGTTTTTCATTCTTCCCCGGATATTTCAACTATTCAACGTTCAACTCTTGTTTTATCCCGTTTATGACCACATAGGTATCGGCAGGCCAGACATAATTTTTTTCCGGTCCGTGCACCTGGATTCCGGTAATAAGCGCGTAGTCGTTTTTTGTTTTGTCCACAACCTTCTCAATGACATTCTCGAGGTCTGTCTGAATAATCTTGCGTGCTATCTTTGTTAGTTCGAGGAGGTCGGGGATATAACCATACGGTATTTCCCTCAAAAGTCTTCTTTTAAGAAGGCTCTCTTCAATGTCTTCTTCATCTATCGTAATGTGCAGTTTCCCTTCGTTTAACTCCTGCAAAAAAAGACAGAGCGCCCCGCAGGCGCTGGATTCTTTTATCCCCTTTCTCTGGCAAAACCCTGCCTTGCCCTCTTCATTTATCGCGATGTGAGGGGTTATATAGAAAACATACCGTTCCTTGCCCTCCATCTTGGGCGCGTGATGCATCGCTGCTTTGAGCCCGGTCTTTCCCGCTGTGAACATTGCGCCAAGGCTCGAAAAATTGAACGCCTCGCCCCATGTATGTTTGATAACACTCTTTACGGTTTGTGCTATTTCATCCCTGCATATGCAGACTGAGGCGATGGTATTATCATCGTTGAATCCGAATTTTTTAAGGGCGTTGTAAGTCTTTTTGACGAAGTCGACCTCGGTATAAACCTCACCGAAATTCTTTTTGAGCACCTCTTCAAATCCCATCATGACACCTCGTTAATCTCCCCATACCCCCCTTTATAGGGGGTATGGGGGAATATAATTATTTAAGCGAAGTTGACATTCCCAGCATCGGCCAGAATGTTACTATCGCAAACCCGATAATTGCTACGAGAGCAACGCTCAACAGTAAACCGTGTCTGAAGAATTCGCCCGGAGTGAACATTTTTGATTCATAGGCGATAGCGTTCGGCGCTGCGCCAATCAGTAACACAAAAGGCATTCCCGCGGTAATCAAAGAGGAATAGAAGATCACATCAGGGGAAACGCCTAAGTACGGTGCGATAACGAGTGAAACAGGGAGTGAAATCGCAATCGCCGCCACGTTCATGATAAAGTTCGTCATTATCAGAACAAAAGTAGCGATGCTCAAAACAAAAACGAGCCAGTGTGCATGCTGGAACATAACAAGCCAGTTGACTGCCAGCCATTGGGCGGCCCCTGTCTGCCAGAGACAGAACCCGATGCTCATCGCGCCGCTGAAAAGAAGGATGATGTTCCAGGGAATATCTTCCAGTTCTTTAACAGTCAGTACCTTAAATAAGAAAAACAGGAGAGTTGATACGAGCATGATGGCGGCCCTGTCTAATGGCTTTAAAGCCGGAACAAAGGCCTGCATGGACATGACGGCAATTGCGCCAAGGACGGTGATGATAACGAATTTCTCATCCCTTGTCATGGGGCCGAGTTCTTTGGAGAGTTTTGTAACTTTTTCCTTAAGTCCGGGGATGATCTTCTTTTCCGGTTTCATGAAGATTGACAGATAGATCCATATCAGGAAGACCATACCCCAGCCGATAAGAAAAGTATATTTCGTCAGCTCAAAAAAGCCGATTGTTCTGCCGGTAAATTCCGCAAACATACCGGCGCCGGCTGCTGCACGCGCAGAACCTAAGAAAGTAATGACACTTCCAGCGCCAGCGGCATAGGCCATACCGATGAAGAGAGATTTGCCGAATCTTGTCGGTTTATCTCCTTCACCATAGAGAGAATTGACCGCGAGAAGTATCGGGAATACCGTGGCCGCAGCAGCGGTGTGTGCCATAACATGCGCAAGACCCGCTGTTACTACCAATGCGCCCAATACGATCATGTTTGTCTTTTCGCCGACGACTTGAAGCATTTTATAAGCAAGGCGTTTGGTAAGCCCCGACTTTGTAAATGCAAGTCCCACAACGACCGAAGCAAAAATAAACATAACAGACGGGTCCATAAAATCCTTAAAGGCATCTTTTGCAGAACGGATACTGAACAATGCCTGAAATACACCTATAGCAATAGCTGTTACACCTATGGGTACTACTTCAAACACCCACCAGATGCCCGCCAAAAGAAAAAGCGCAATTGCACCTTTACCTTTCGCAGACAAAGCAAAATGCTTGCCGATAGGATCTACCGCATCAGGCCATTGCGGCATAAAGTAGATCCATAGAAAAAGCCCTAGCCCCAGCAGAATAAACATAACTCTTTTCCAGTCAAATTTCTCCTTGGTTTCAGCAACAACTATTTCCGGCGGTGGCTGCGGTAACCCTTCAGTTTTCTTTTTATCAATATCAGCCATTTTTCGCCTCCTATTCCTTCAGAACTGCATTGGATATCTCGTCGAATACCTCGATCATGCGTACAAGTCCAACGAATTTCTTCTTGTTTTCTAATACCGGTATTAAAATCAGATCGTGATGAAGCATGAGATATGCTGCTTTTGTGATAGGATCGGTCGGCTCAACGAAATACTTGGCCGGCACCATAATTTCGCTAACTGGCTTTTCCACAAAGTCTTTTGAACCCTGGTCAAAAAGGGTGTCCCAAATAAGGGAAAGGCCTGTTTCATTTTCCTCGGGAACCTGGGCCTTGCCGCTTGGTTTTAAAAACCTCGGCTCAAGCCCTCTCAGGATGTCCTTAAGGGTAAGTGTCCCCATAAGGTTGTACTTCTCATCAAACACCAGGATCGCCATCGGATCAGGATACTTCTTGCTGCTGAGAAAAGAGACCTTCACGATCCTTATGGCCTGCCCGATCGTAAACCAGTAGGGCACATGAGGATACTCAAAGATACCGGTCATTACGTCCTTTACAACTTTACTGTCTGACATGCTAACCTCCTTTGTTAAATGATTTTTCTTTCAAGCTCCAAAAAAAGTTTAAACCTGTCTGGTCTTTTAACTGAGCGTGTATACATTACTCTTTTTTCCCCTGAGTAAAAAAGTTGTTCCAAAAGCAGAGCGGCTGATCCTTCCGACAGCCCCAAAAGCCTGCCTTCCTCCTCATTTAGATAGGCAATGCCGATATAGTCCTGCACACTGGTTATCTTTACGCCGCACTTCTTTTCAAGAACATCAAGCAGTGAATTATTCTCTAAATCTTCCTCCAAAGTCAATGGACATATATGATGCGGCATGTATGTCTCCTGCAATAGAATAGGATCATTATCAATTAAACGCAGTCTCTTTATATAAATGATATGTTTGTCTTCCGTGATATCCAGCTTTATATCCAGATCATCCGTTGGCATCATAACTGTCTGGGCAAGTATTTTTGTCGTAAAGATTACTCCTGCTTCAAGCATAAGCTCCTTGAAACTGGTCAGCATCGTCAGCCCCTCAGGGATAATCCTTTTACATACAAAAGTCCCTCTGCCTTGCTGACGCCTGAGATACCCCTGCCTTGCAAGCTCTGATACAGCGGTCCTGACGGTCGCCCTGCTTACATTGAAGCGTTTGCAAAGGTCTTCTTCGGTAGGTATCTGAGAGTCAACAGCCCAATCCACGTTCTCAATCTTTCCACGCAGTATCTCGAAGAGTTGAACATAAAGTTTTTGTGTATCTTCTCTGTTAATTAATCTTTCCATCTTAATTGATTATAATGTTATCTTGAAAAAGATTGTAATGATATTATATTCTCAAGTCAATTAAATTATTTTTATAATGTTATAACAAATTTTTAACTTGCAATTCCCTGTGGTCTTGCCACAGGGTTACCTTATTTCCGTCATTCCGCACTTGATGCGGAATCCAGTATTTAGCCTCTTTCTGGATTCCCGCTTTCGCGGGAATGACAGTAGGCGACTTAACTCTTTGATACCCTGCGGTCTCTGCCGCAGGGTTCTTCATTAATTATGTCATTGCAATCAAAAAAGTTATAATGATATAAATGTATTGTAGATGTTTTGCTTTGTTCATTATTTTGGTAGAATTTAATCATGACTGACTTTAAAAGTATATTTAAAAGATTTTATAAGACATCTCAGCCTTTACCCGCTAAACTGTCTTCAACAGAGGCATTTAAGGCAAAGTACCACGCATTTCAGCGCCTTCTTGAAAAAAACAATCATGTCCTTGGATTAATGGCAGACATGGAAGAAAAGATGTCAGGTGAATACCTATTTGACAGGCATTACATTGATACAAATTGGAGATTAATTTCCGATAACGTTTTAGGCATTATAGAAAACCTTAATATTCTCTCAAAAGACAAATACAACCAACTTTACAAACTTCATGATGAAATCAATAAAGATATCGAACAATTTTCGTCCCGAAGGCTGCAGATTCCTGTCAGTGCTTTCACTATCCCCATTGAAGAACTTAAAGGCGATATGACAAACATTGCAGGCGGCAAGATGGCCCATCTCGGTGAAATAAAGAGCCTCCTTGATTTACCGGCCCCTGACGGTTTTGCAATCACTGCCTATTCATTCAAAAAATTTATGGAACACAATAAATTTTCTGAAAAGATAAATGAAAAACTATCCTCTCTTGCCATAGAGAATATGGAGGAACTCGATAGAGTAAGCAAAGAGATTCAGGATATGGTCATACAGGCAGAAATCCCTGAGGATTTAGAAAATGCAATAAAGAATGCAGTTGAAGGTTTAAAGTTTAAAGTTGGAACTACCCCTCACCCTTGCCCTCTCCCGCAAGGGGAGAGGGAACTCTCTTTTATTTCCCCTCCCTTGATGGGAGGGGATGAAGGGGAGGGTGAACCTTCGACTGTTCGTGTTTCCGTGCGCAGCAGCGCCATTCAGGAAGATGGCGAATTCAGCTTTGCAGGTCAGTATGCGACCTTTCTCAATGTGCCTGAAGATTTAATCCTCCAGAGATACAAAGAGGTCGTGGCGAGTCTCTTTACACAGCGGGCTATCTTTTACTATAAGACAAAGGGTTTTTCTGAAGAAGAGATGGTCATGGCAGTTGGGGTCCTAATGATGATTGATGCAAAGGCAGGCGGCGTCATTTATACGAGTGATCCCAATGATCCTGAGAATGACACAGTCATAATTAATGCTGTATGGGGACTTGGAAAATCCGTTGTTGATGGGTCGGTGGAGCCTGATTCCTACAGCATTTCAAAAAAAACAGGAGCTATTTTAGAAAAAAGGATAGCTAAACAACAGACTATGCTTATATGTAATCCTGAAGGAGGCATAAAGGAGGTTAATGTTCCTGATGAAATGAAGGACAAACCAAGCCTGACTGATGATGAGATAAAGACATTATTTAGCTATGCCTCTATTCTTGAAAATCATTACGGCAAACCTCAGGACATAGAATGGGCAATTGACCATGATGATCAGATATACGTCCTGCAAAGCAGACCTTTAAGGATGTTGAAAGTTGAAAAAGAAAAGTTGAAGGTCCCCAGAAGGATAGAAAAATACAATATCTTGCTTGATAAAGGTGTTATTGCCTGTAAAGGGGTGGGGTATGGTAAGGCTTTTATTCTGAGAAAGGAAGAAGACCTGAAAGACTTTCCGAAAGGCGCTGTGTTGGTAGCAAAACACACATCCACAAAATTCGTTACGGTCATGAACAAAGCAAGCGCAATTATTACAGATGTCGGAGGAACTACAGGCCATATGGCATCCCTTACGAGGGAGTTTCAGGTGCCTGCCATCCTCGATGCGGAGATAGCAACCGATGTTATCAAAGACGGGCAGGAAATAACAGTAGATGCCGTCAATTGCAATATATATGAGGGCAGGGTTAATGAGCTTCTTGAGTATGCCTTGAAAAAGAAAGAGCCTTTTAAAGATACACACCTATTTAAGACATTGGGAAATGTACTGAAATGGATAGTCCCCCTGAATCTTGTGGATCCCGAATATGAAAACTTCAAGACTGAGTATTGCAAGACCTTTCATGATATAACCCGATTTGCCCATGAAACAGCTATGGCTGAAATGTTTTTTATGGGCGGAGAGCACAATACCGAAGGGCCTCAGACAATCGCACTGAAAGCAGGAATACCCGTTGATATCCGTCTTTTAAACATTGATGGCGGATTTAAAGAAGGCATAAACAAGGCAACTGCCGAGGACATACTCTCTATTCCATTTTCCGCGATACTAAGAGGCATGAGGACCATGAGATGGCCCGAGCCAAGACCTGCCGATGTTAAAGGTTTTCTGGGAATGATAGCGCATTCGGCATCGGTACCGGAAGAACAGCTTCAAGAGATGGGTGAAAAGAGTTTTGCTGTAGTGTCGAGGAATTATATGAATTTCAGTATAAGGCTTGGTTATCATTTTTCAATGGTTGAGGCATATGTAGGCGAAAACTTAAATGATAACTATATAAAGTTTTTTTTCAAAGGAGGGGGAGCTGCTTATGACAGGAGATTAAGACGTGTCAGGCTTATAACGGAGATCCTGAAGAAAATGGGCTTCAGGATAAGTATTAAAGAAGATGTAGTGGATGCTATTCTTACTAAGTATAAAGCTCCCACTATTGAAGAAAAATTAGAGGTTATGGGCAAACTCACAGCCTACACCAAACAATTGGATATGGTCATGTACAATGACGCTGTTACCGACATGTTTGTGGAGGAATTTGTTAAAGACCATGTAAAGAAAGGGAATAGGAAATAGCGTAAGCTTCCCCTAAAAGCAGACACTCTGTAAGTAGAGCTTTCTGGCAAAATAACCGTCAGGAGGTTCTAAATGAAGAGGACGAGATTCACGGAAACACAGATCGTAGCAATCTTAAAAGAAGC
>JBAQLV010000024.1:0-30389 GCA_049302185.1 Thermodesulfovibrionales bacterium
TGCTTCTTTTAAGATTGCTACGATCTGTGTTTCCGTGAATCTCGTCCTCTTCATTTAGAACCTCCTGACGGTTATTTTGCCAGAAAGCTCTACTTACAGAGTGTCTGCTTTTAGGGGAAGCTTACGCCCTTTAGTCTCTTTAATTTCCCTTTAATTTTATTTTATTACTCCCTGCGCCTTAGTTTCATCGGTTAGGTCAATAAATATAGCTACCTGAATTAGTGGATTTTAAGGTATACTCACATTATCTGAAAGGGGGCGAATTATGAATGCAGAATATACGGCTATAGTAAAGGAAGAAGGTGATTTGTGGATTGGATGGATAGAGGAAATTCCAGGGGTAAACTGTCAAGAGCATACTCGTGAAGAGTTAATGGAAAGTCTTCGGGCAACCCTGAAGGAAGCACTCGTATTCAACCGCCAAGACGCGCTCTCTGCAGTAGGAACGGGATATGTGGAAGAAAAAATTGCTGTATGAAACGCAATGATCTGCTGAAGCATCTACGGTCGCAAGGATGTGAATTTATCAGAGAAGGCAGTCGTCATTCGTGGTGGTGGAATCCGATTCAAAACAAACGATCATCTGTGCCGCGGCATACAGAAATCAACGATAACCTCGCAAGAAAGATATGCAAAGACCTCGGCATAAAACAAATAAAGTAAGCCCTAACAATCAAATCCAGCGGAAGCGTTAACTCGTCTTAAACAATTCAATCTTCCCCTTCCAGAACCCTTCAAGCCCTTTTTTTAATTCAGGGAATGAATTTAGCTCTGCATCTTTATCAGTCAAGGCAAATGCCTCTTTCCTCGCGGTATCAAGAAGCCTTGCATCCCTTATTATATTCGCAATCTTGAGGTCAGGCATCCCTGCCTGTCTTGTCCCGAAAAATTCTCCCGGGCCTCTTATGCTGAGGTCTTCCTCTGCAATCTTAAATCCGTCGCTGCTTTTTACCATTATATCAAGCCTTCGCCTGGCATCTTCGCTTACAGGCTCATAAGCTAAAAGGAAACAATACGACTGGCTGCCTCCCCTTCCCACTCTCCCTCTTAACTGGTGAAGCTGGGAAAGTCCGAACCTCTCTGCATGAACTATAAGCATCATCGCAGCGTTAGGCACATCCACTCCGACCTCTATAACCGTAGTGCTTACAAGGACATCAATCGTGCCCTTCTTGAATGACGCCATAATATTTTCCCTTTCCTGCGGTTTCAGCCTGCCGTGAATAAGCTCAACCTTCAGCTTCGGGAATATTTTCTCAAGCGCCTCTTTTCCTATTATCGCAGATTTGAGGTTTGTTTTCTCGGTTTCATCAATAACAGGATATACAACATAGACCTGCCTGCCTTTTTTTGTTTCTTCCGCAATAGCTCTGTAAATGTATTCTTTCTGACCTGCGTTAAACAATCGCGTTATAACAGGCCTCCTGCCTGAAGGAAGTTCATCTATAACAGAATAATCAAGGTCTCCGTAGAGCGTCATTGACAGAGTTCTCGGGATAGGCGTTGCTGTCATGACAAGGATATCAGGATTCAGGGCTTTCTTCCTGAGAAGCGCTCTCTGCATAACGCCGAATCTGTGCTGTTCGTCTATTATCGCAAGCCCGAGGTTTTTAAATTCCACGCCTTCCTGTATAAGCGCGTGTGTTCCTATGACTATATTAATCTTCCCTGACTCAATATCACACCGTAATGCCTCACGCTCACCGCGTAATATATTCTTGCTTCCGGTCATGAGACAGATATTCAGCCCTGTATCCTCTATCATCTTGTGTATGTTTATATAATGCTGTCCTGCAAGTATCTCCGTAGGCGCCATTAAAGCTGCCTGATAACCGCACTCAGCAGCGGTAAGCATTGCCATAACCGCAATAACAGTTTTACCGCAACCCACATCTCCCTGAAGAAGCCTGTTCATCGGGTGAGGCCTTCTCATGTCGTGAAGTATTTCCTCAAATACCCTCTGCTGCGCCGAGGTGAGTTTGAATTTAAGCGCACTAAGAAATTTCCTGACAAGGATGCCATCGGAACTAAACGCTATCCCCTTTTCAACCTCTTTTCCTTTCTTAATTACTGAAAGGCCGAGTTCAAACTTAAAGAGTTCATCAAAATAAAGCCTCTTCTGGTAAATGCTTGCGCCGCTGTTAAGGCTGTCTGTATCTGTGCCGCTTTCAGGAAAGTGAGAATTCAATATGCTCTCAGTGAGTCCCGGAAAATTATTTCTCCTGAGTATTTCATCAGGTATATGGTCAGAGACATCTTTGATGCAGGTATTGATAAGATTGAACATTATAGTCCTTAACTGCCTTACGCTTAGGCCGGAGGTCGTCCTGTAAATCGGGACAATCCTTGCAGTATGTATAAAGGCATCCCCGTCATCAGTGACAAACTCATACTCGGGATTATCAAATTCAAAGCCGATTCCCCAGTAAGGATTCCTCTTAACAACACCGCTAAGAATTACTTCCTGCCCCACTTCAAAGTTTTTTTTCAGAAAAGGCTGGTTAAACCATTTTCCTTTGACAAGACCGCTTCCGTCAGATACCGTTAACTCAAACAACTTCATGTTGCGTTTTGGCAGCTTTATGACCTCGGCAGCGACAACCTTGCCGATGACAGTCTCAAGCCGGCCATATCCGAGAGCGCTTATCTTTTTGATATTTTTTCTGTCTTCGTATCTGTATGGAAGGTAGTAAAGGGCTTCTGCTGCTGTCTTGATTCCGAGGGTGTTAAGGAGTTTTGCCCGCCTGGGGCCAACGCCTTTGATATACTGTACAGGAAATTCTGAAAGGTTCTTACCCATCAACAGATGGTTTGTTTTTCTTCAGCGCTTCTTTGTCTATTGCCTCTTCTAATACTTTGTCTGCTTCTTCCATCTTAATCTTGGAGTACTCTGTGTCGCTCATTATGTCTATGTCCCATCCTGTAAGCTTCATGGCAAGCCTTACATTCTGCCCTTTCTTGCCTATTGCAAGCGAAAGCTGCTGGTCATTGACAACCACCATTGCAGTCTTGCTTTCTTCATTTATGCCAATCCTTTCAACGCTTGCGGGGCTCAGCGCACGGGCAATAAGCATCCTGGGGTCATCAGTCCATGGGACTATATCTATCCTCTCCCCTCTAAGCTCCCTCACAATAGACTGAACCCTTGTTCCTTTCATCCCAACACATGCGCCGACAGGATCTATGGACGCATTTGTAGAATAAACAGCAATCTTTGTCCTGTCGCCGGCCTCACGGACTATATCCTTTATCACCACAAGACCTTCGCTTATTTCAGGAACTTCCATTTTGAACAATTCTCCAACAAAACTCGGGTTCGTTCTTGAAACAAGTATAACAGGTTCCTTGGTGCTTATCTTGACTTCTTCTATACGCGCCCTGACAGTATCTCCTATCCTCAGATTTTCTCCGGGCAGCGCCTCGCTCTGGGGAAGAATAGCTTCAGTTTTGCCGATATTAATGTAGTAATTATTTTTTTCCTTCCTCATCACAGTCCCGCTTACAACCTGCCCGACCTTATCCTTGAACTCGGCATAGATGACATCACGCTCAGCCTCACGGACTTTTTGAAAAATAACCTGTTTCGCCGTCTGGGCAGCTATCCTGCCGAAATCATGAACATCAAGCGGCACGTCAACACTTTCCGCCCCTGCTTTGTCCGGAAAAAGTTTTTCCACATCAGACATGGAAATCTCCATGTCTTTATCCGTGACCTTGTCCACAACAACCTTTGTCTCATAAGCCGTGATATTGCAGGTTTTAGGGTCTATAGTAAGATGGACATTCGCTCTTCCGCCATACCGCTTCCTTGCAGCTGAAAGCAGCGCAGCTTCAAGCGCGGCAAGAAGAATTCCCTTCTCTATGCCTTTTTCTCTGCTCATCTGGTCTATTCCCTGACAGAGTTCTTTTGTCATTTTATCTCTATCTCCAGTCTTGCCCTCGATATGTTATCAAAAGGGATATTACGCTCTTTCCCATTTATATCTAATTGTATAATATCCGCAGTTATACCGATTATCCTGCCGAGAAAAAAATTCTGGTTATCTATCTTGTCTTTAGTAATTATTCTCACAAGTTTCCCTTTATTCCTTTCAAAATCCTTCAATGCAGTTAATGGCCTGTCAAGCCCCGGCGATGAAACCTCAAGATTGTAAGGTCCCTGCAAAGAGTCTTCCGCTTCAAGCAGTAAACCAAGGCTTCTGCTAAATCTCTCGCAGTCATCAAGAGTCACTCCTCCGCTTCTGTCTATCGTAACTCTCAGCAATGCCCCCTTCCCTCTGCCTAATAACTTTACTTCAAGCACTTCAACACTCTGGTCATCAGCAACCTGCCTTGCCAGCTTTAGCGCTGTTTCCTCAACAATTGACTGTTTTGTATCCATATACCTATAAAACAAAAGAGTGGGAAAACCCACTCTTTTGTTAAAATAATGCTGGAGCTGCTTAAAATATATAATAAAACTGCTTTAATTTATCACTTTATCACCAAAAAAGCAATCATTTTCAGGGGTGGAAAAAACCACCCCTGAAAATGATAAAAACTTATTTGCCTGCTGGCGCTGCTGGCGCTGCTGGTGCTGTTGGTGCTGTTGCAGGAGCCTCTGCCGGTGCTGTTGCAGGAGCCTCAGCCGGTTTTGGAGCCTCTGCCTTCTTGCAGCCTACTGCTGTAAGAGCAAAAGCTACAATCAGCAATAATGAAAGGATTAAAGCTATTACTTTCTTCACTTGGGTCACCTCCTCCTCAATATAATGTAAAACAGACCTTAATTTGATAACATATATCATAAATATTGTCAAGATTTTAAAAAATCTATAAAAATCTATAATAAACAGATCGAGGGTATTTTTTTATGAAAAATTTTAACGATCTGGAACTTATCATCTTTGACCTTGACGGCACACTTGTTGACTCTGGCATGGATATAACCAATGCATTGAATTATGCTATAACACCATACGGCTTTAAGCCTCTTACTGTGGAGGACACCATTAAGATGGTCGGAGAAGGGCTGACAAGGCTTATAGAAAAGATAGTTAAAGACAATAATACCCCCATAAAAGACGCCGTGCTTGACAGGTTTATCAAATACTATTCGGAACACCTCGCTGATTTTACAAGACCTTACCCGGGAGTAATAAAAACCCTTGAGATTCTCGGCAGATATAAAAAGGCAGTAATATCCAACAAGAGAGAATCGCTGTCAAAAAAACTTCTTGAACAACTCGGACTCATGAAATTTTTTGATGTAGTGCTCGGAAGCGACAGCGCCCCTGAAAAAAAGCCTTCCCCGGCGCCTGTTAAAAAAGTTCTCGAAATTCTCGGCATAGAGCCTCATAGAGCTATTATCGTGGGCGACAGTGACTTTGACATACAGGCAGGCAAAGGCGCGGGGCTAATCACAGTTGCTGTAACTTACGGATTCAGGGACAGGGAAACGCTTAAAGATGCAGACTTCCTTATTGACGGCATGGGCGAACTGCTAACCTTGATAGAGATGCACGATGCATGATACAAGATACAGGATAAACAAAATATCGCAAATCATGCATCATGAATCGTGTATCATGTATCATGTATCATGAACCTCACATTAGACACTATACGCGATATAAAACTTTATCAGAATAAGAAAGGGTACAGGTTTTCTGTAGATGCGCTCCTTCTTTACTCATTTGTAAACCTGCACAGAGCATATAGAATTGCCGATCTGGGAGCAGGCTCCGGGATTGTAGGAATCCTGCTGGCGAAAAAATATCATGATTCAGAGGTTGCCCTTATCGAAATTCAGAACAGCCTCGCCGGGCTTGCAGAAAAGAATATCGCTCTGAACAAAGTTGAAAAAAGAGTAAAGGTAATCAGGACAGACATAAAGAAATTCAAACTCGGAGATTTTCACTCTGAAAATAAAACCACTCTCAACTCACCGCTCCTAACTCCCAACTCTTTTGACCTCGTTGTATCAAACCCTCCGTTCAGGCGCCAGAAGACAGGAGTTATAAGCCCTACAGATGAAAAGGCTATTGCAAGGCATGAAATAGAGCTAAAACTTGCAGATTTAATACAGGCATCGTGCTTTATTCTGAGGTCAAAAGGCAGATTCTGCATGATTTATCATCCGTCAAGACTTGTGGAACTTATTGATGCCTTGAGGGAAAAACACATGGAACCGAAAAGATTAAGGTTTGTTCATTCCAATCTTATGACAGAGGCAAAGATGGTTCTCGTAGAGGCAATAAAAGACGGAAAGGCAGAGATGAAAATTGAGAAGCCTTTTTGCATATACAAAGAAGACGGAACATACACAGATGAAATGAAGGCACTTTACTAAAATCGCAGCAGTTTCAATCTTTGTCCTTTTTCGCCCTCCTTGCTTTCCTTCTTGAGGTAATATGCCATATCATGAAAAGCCTTTCAAGTTTATCTTTATATGCCATTGATAAAAAGACAGCAATAACAGCAGTGCCCAGAAGTATAAAAAATCTGTAGTACTGCTGGTTGTGGATATAATTTCCCCCAAGCGTCAGCAGGACAGTGCCGGCAAATCTGCCCACTGTACTTATTACTATGAATTCCTTTGTTGTCAGATGCCCAAGCCCGAGGATATAACATAGAGAATCCTTTGGAAAACCAGGTATAAGAAATAACAGAAAGACAAGGAAGGCGCCCTTATGATGAAGAAGATAATCATATCTCTCTACCGTTTTTTTCTTAATGAATTTCTCAACAAAAGGCCTTCCGAGAACCCTTGAAAGAGTAAAAGCCACCCATGAGCCGATGGTTAAACCGATTGTGGAGAGCACTATACCAATGACTATGCCATAAAGGTAACCGCCAATAAAGCCTGTAACCTCTCCTGGAATAGGAGCGGCAATAACCTGAACTGCCTGCAGAATTATAAAACCTATAAATGAGAGAGGGCCTAAAGAATTGAGAAACTCGGTCAACCTCTCTTTATTCAGGAAAAATGAAACCACCCCTGTCTGATAGAGGATTATCGTTGACCCTGCGATAACTACCAGCAGAATTAGCAGCCTGAGCCATATCCTGTTTTTAAACTTTACTATTACGCATCTCCTTTTGGTTGATAAATCGGTTATTCGGTTAATTGGGAAAGCGGTGAAGCGATTAACCTCTTCACCTATCTACCGCTTCACCGTTTATCAAGAAATAGTTTTATCAAGTCTATCGGCACAGGGAATATTATCGTTGAGTTCTTCTCGGTTGCAATCTCTGTGAGGGTCTGTAAAAATCTGAGCTGCAGCGCTCCACTTTCTGTTGCTATAATCTTCGCTGCATCAGCAAGCTTCTGTGCTGCCTGGAACTCTCCTTCAGCATGGATAATCTTTGCCCTTCTTTCTCTTTCTGCTTCTGCCTGCTTTGCTATTGCCCTCTGCATCGCTTCAGGCAGGTCTACATTCTTAACCTCAACTGCCGTAACCTTTATACCCCACGGTTCTGTCTGGAAATCAATTACCTTCTGGAGTTCTGCATTAAGCTCATCCCTCTTCATAAGAAGGTCATCAAGCTGACTCTGTCCAAGAATACTCCTGAGCGTTGTCTGGGCAATCTGGGATGTTGCATAAAGGAAATCCTCAACCGCGGTTATTGCCTTTATCGGTTCCATAACCCTGAAATAAACAACTGCATTGACCTTAACCGTCATATTGTCTTTTGTTATGATGTCCTGGGTAGGAACATCCATTGTCACAATTCTCAGGCTCACCCTGACAAGTTTATCAATCACAGGGATTATGATTATAAGCCCCGGGCCTTTTACAGGTATCACCCTTCCGAGCCTGAATACAACTCCCCTTTCATATTCCTTCAATACCTTTATTGCGCTTGAAAGGAAATAAAAGACGAAAAACGCTACAAACAAAATCCCCAAAAACGATGCTGGTATCCCTGGCATTTTACCCTCCTTTTTAATCAGTCGTTAGTGAATGGTATTTAGTGAATAGTCTGTTCACTGACACTATTCACTGTTCACTGTTTTCTTACTTTTACCTTCAACCCTGATACTAACTCAACAACTATTTTCTCGCCCTTTGATATCGTCTCATCAGAGTATGCAGACCACAGTTCACCATGTAACAATACCATACCACTGGTTTTTGTTATATCTGTATTTGCAATCCCTTCCAATCCAATAAGCCCTTCAGAGCCTGTTACGGGTTTTCTCCTGTATGCCTTATATGCAAGACCGAGAATTACCGTAAAGAACAGAGCCGTTATGATTACAGCAGGAAGAATCAGAAAGAGTGACAGTTTCATAAATGGTCCGGGCGACTCAAACAACATTAGTGACCCCAGCGCCATTGCAATGACACCGCCTATGGTTAAAACGCCATACGAGACTATCTTTATCTCAAGTATAAAAAGTATTATTGCGAGAATAATCAGGAGAAGGCCGGCATAGTTCACAGGCAATGTCTGGAATGCATAGAATGCAAGTATAAGGCATATTCCTCCCATTACGCCGGGGAAGATAGCTCCGGGATTTGTCAGCTCAAAGAACAATCCGTAAAATCCGAGAAGCATGAGCATATATGCAACATTAGGGTCTGAAATAAAATTTAAAATCTTATACCTCAGGCTCATTTCTTCTCTTACAATATTTGCGTTTGCAGTCTTCAAAACCTTCTCTCCCATAACAGTTTTCACCTTTCTTCCGTCAATGGTTAAGAGAAGTGTATTAAGGTCTTTGCTCACAATATCTATAATCTTTTCCTTTAATGCCTCTGCTTCCGTAGCAGACACGCTTTTCCTCACAGCATCCTCAGCCCACTTTGAGTTTCTGCCTGTTCTTTCTGCGAGTGATTTTATATAAGCGGCAGCGTCATTCGTAACTTTTTCAGCCATTGTTTTATCCATCTTTCCACCTACTCCAACCGGATGTGCTGCACCTATATTCGTCCCCGGAGACATGGCTGCAACATGTGCAGCAAGAGTGATAAATACGCCTGCCGATGCTGCCCTTGCCCCGCTCGGAGAGACATAGACAATCACAGGGACTTCGCTTCCTATAATGTTCTTGACTATGTCCCTCATTGATGTGTCAAGGCCGCCCGGAGTATCGAGCTCTATGACAACAGCCTCGCGTTTCTGCTCATTAGCCCTCTTAATGCTTTTGCCTATATATTCAGCGGATGCAGGATTTATGACACCATTGACTGTAATGACCACCACATCTTTCTTTTGCTCCTGAGCAAAAAGCGGCGCTGAGAGGAAAAGAGACAGGAAAATTAAAAAGGCAAGTGTTCTCTTTAACATGTTAGAATTATACCATAAAGTTCTATATAATATAGCCATGAAATTCATAACAGAACATAAAATAAACGGCAAAAAACTGAGTCTTGTGCAGGGCGATATACCTGAAAGAGATGTGGATGCCATAGTTAATGCAGCGAACTCCCATCTCCAGCATGGAGGCGGTGTTGCAGGAGCGATTGTCAGAAAAGGCGGGCAGATTATTCAGGATGAAAGCGACAGGATTGGGTTTACGCCTGTTGGAACAGCAGTAATCACAGGCGCAGGAAAGCTCCCTGCTAAGTTTGTGATACATACAGTTGGGCCGAGAATGGGTGAAGGCGATGAGGACAATAAGCTAACAAATGCAGTGATTAATACCCTCGACCTTGCATCAGAGAAAGGACTGAAGAGCATCTCAATGCCTGCGATAAGCTCAGGGATATTCGGATTTCCTAAAGACAGGTGCGCAAAGATTCTTGTCAATGAATCAGCAGATTATCTCAGGGAAAACCCTCAATCCTCCCTCGAAATCGTTGAGTTCTGCGTTTACGATGACAACACAATGGAGCATTTCAAGAGGGAATTTGAGAAGTTGAAGAAGACTTGATCAATTCTATATTGTTGTGGTCTTTCCAGCGCCATTTGGCCCCACAATGCCAAAAATCTCACCGGTGTTTACAGCCAATGAAATATTCTTAACAGCATGTGTGGCGTTAAAGGATTTGGAAATATTATCAAGGATTATCATTGCTGTCCTCTTATCTCCCTTATCCTCTGAATAACAGGAGGATGAGAATAGTAAAAGCCTGCATATAAGGGATGCGGGTGGAGATTTGAGAGATTATCCTTTGAAAGCTTTATGAGTGATGTTGCCATTGCCTCTCGGTTCTCTGTCATCTCAGCAGCAAACCTGTCAGCCTCCCTTTCATGTCTTCTTGAAAAATAGCTGAATATAGGCGTCAGCGGGAAAGATACTATTCCTCCGATAAACCCCAATATGAGAAGACTCGCAAAAACTGTGTCATTCTGAATACTGAAAATACTTATAAGAATTCCTGATTTTATCATCATGAATGAGATGTAAATGCCTATCAGGGACATTGCCTCTACAATAATAATCATCTTAAGGACATGCTTTTTCTTCCAGTGCCCTGCCTCGTGCGCAAGAACAGAGAGAATCTCGCTCTTTTCCATCTTCTTCAAAAGCGTGTCATAAAGCACTATTCTTTTTACCTTTCCTATCCCCGTAAAGTATGCATTTGTGTGCGTGCTTCGCTTTGATGCATCAATCTTGAATACCCTGCTTATCTTTATACCGACCTTTTTCATTAAGTCCCTTATTGAGCCTTCAATCTCCTCATCCTCTATCGGCGTAAACTTATTGAATAACGGTTCAATTATATAAGGGGAGATATACATCATGAAAATGCTGGACAAAAGGAAGAACAGCCATACAAAGAACCACCAGAAATCCGGGCTTGCTTTCATCAGATACAAGGCGACTGCTGTCATTATGCCAATCAATATTGTGGAAAGTATTATTGATTTCATGAAATCGCTTATCCAGAGCTTCCATGTCATTGTGTTAAAACCGTACTTGTTTTCAATCTTGAATGTGCTGTAAAGGTCAAAGGGAATTGAAATAATTGTATTTGCATAACTCAGGACAAGGAAGAACACCACACCGGAGAGAACAAATGGCATATTGAAGGATACAATCCATGAGTTATACATATTCAGCAATCCTCCGAAGAAGAAAACAAAAACAAGAACGTTTCCGAAGATGGATTCTATGAACCCAAACCGGCTGTGTTCAAGGGTGTAGTCCCTTGTCTTTTTTAATAATTGAACATCAATATAATCCTTGAATTCTTCAGGCACAACATCACCGTATTTACTTAGATGGCTCAGATTCAAAAACTTGAGCCAGTAGCCGAAGAGGGCAATAAGGATATAGCTTATCAGCAGAATAATTTGATAACCTTTCATGTCAGTTTTTATCTTACGATATTTATTGGAATTTTTGGCTAAAAAGTTCTTCACATTAAAAAGAATCTTTTGATTGCAAATTATCAGGCTTTTAAATATAATCTATTCGAATACCTTGATTCGCGCGCCGCAACAAATCGTTCGAGCGCAACTGCCCGCAGAATTGGCACGCAAGCGTGCCACCCTGCGTTCAGTTCGCTCAACTCGGCGTTGGGCGCAAGATATAATCAGAAAATGTTAAACTGTATCGTATGAAAACCCCATTTAAAACCATCCATAAAATAATAAACGGCGATAGCCGACAAATGAACCTTATCCCTGATAAATCGGTTCATTTGATAATTACTTCCCCTCCCTATTGGCAATTAAAAGACTATGGGACAGAAACACAAATCGGTTTTCACGAAAGTTATGAAAGTTACATTAACAACTTAAATCTCGTTTGGAGAGAGAGTTATAGGGCCTTACATCCTGGTTGCCGGCTTTGTATTAACATTGGAGACCAGTTTGCCCGCTCGGTTTATTACGGACGGTATAAAGTAATTCCAATCAGAACAGAAATAATCAAATTCTGCGAAACCATTGGCTTTGACTATATGGGAGCTATAATCTGGCAGAAAGTTACCACTTGCAATACAACCGGCGGTGCTACCATAATGGGTAGCTTTCCATACCCCCGAAATGGAATTTTAAAACTTGACTATGAATTTATTCTGCTTTTTAAAAAACTGGGAACTTCACCCAATCCGACCAAAAAACAGAAAGAGCTTTCCGTAATGACCAAAGATGAATGGAACACTTATTTTTCAGGTCACTGGTACTTTGCTGGTGCAAAGCAGGATGGCCATATTGCAATGTTTCCAGAAGAATTACCTGCTCGACTGATAAAAATGTTTTCTTTTACAGGTGAAACAGTTTTAGACCCATTTCTCGGTAGTGGCACAACTTCACTTGCCGCAAGACATTTAAGCCGCAATTCGATTGGCTACGAGATCAACCCGGACTTTATTCCGGCAGTTAAGGAGAAACTCAATATTAAGCAATCTGACCTTGCAGCAACAGAATACGTGTTTCAAAAAGATAGCATTAAGACCGACCTGAATAAAGAAATTGAAAAGCTGCCTTATATTTTCAAAGACCCTCATAAACTCGACAAGAAAATTGACCCTAAAAAGCTTCTATTTGGTTCTAAAATTGATGCACACAGCGGTGATAGAGAAACCTACTATTCTGTCAAAGAAGTAATCAGCCCAGAGTTGATGAAGCTGAACAACGATTTGGTTGTTCGCCTTATCGGAGTGAAAGAAAAAAAAGCCGCTAACGGCCAGGCTATCAAATTCTTGCTTGAAAAAACAAAGGGTCAAAAAGTGTTTATGAAGTTCGACAATCAGAAGTATGATGACCTCAACAACCTTCTTTGCTATCTTTACCTGAGAAACAAGACCTTTATAAATGCTCATATTATCAAAGAAGGTTTGGTAGATGTTGATAATTCAACCGACTTTAAATACAAAGACAAATTTTTGAAACTTGCAGAGGCATCAAGTGGCTAAAATTCAAAAATATTCAATGGAATTTGGCAAGAAAGAAAAAGTCCTGAACTATGCCTGCCAAACTTATCAATTATCACGACCTAATAAAGTCGGTGCAGTAATGACTCTCATTAGAGAATGCCTGCCAAAGACAATTCAAGAATGGGAACAATGGTATTTTGAGAACGCTTACACAGCAGCCAAAACGCCAACTAAAATTACCCGAGAGTGCTTGCGGGAGCTTGGTGAACGGCTTTATGAAAAGATTACAGAAGTAGTTATTCCTGAATGGCAAGCAGCTTTTAGCCAACTGACTCTTCAGGATTGCATGGATTACATTTACAACCTTACTATCAATAGGACTTTTGACGGTTTTCTTCGGGAGAAGTCTGTTGTTAATGACGGGTTAGCCAAAATCTTTCCAGACATAATTTTTGAAGAATCCGACTCTGAACTTGATCACGCAGGAGACATTGACTATGTAGCAAAAGTAGGAGACAAAGCATTTGGCATTCAAATCAAACCCGTGACAGCAAAAGCAAATTTCGGCAATTATTCGCCTACTGAAAGAATGAAGGTCAGTTTCGCAGATTTTGAAGAGCAATACGGGGGCAGAGTATTTGTAGTCTTCAGCTTGGACGGAGAAATCGGGAATAAAGAAGTAATTGCGCAGATTCAACAAGAAATCAAACGACTGAAAAAAGAAATATGACGCCCAACAAGACGCTCAAGACGGACGTGGCATAAAGCCGCCGCGCCCCTTAGCTTTCACGTTGGGCACTACTAAAAATATATAAGGGGGCTGAAAGGGGATCAGGTCTTGCAATATAACAATGACAAAAGAAAAGGGGGGCTGAAAGAGGGCTGAGGGACACTTCCCAGATTTTTATTATACTTTCCATTACAACGGCAGATAACAGAGTGTTTGTGATTAACACCCAAATCCAGCAGGGACTCGAACCTACCTGAGTGCGGGAAAGAAAGATTGCGGACAAGCCGCAATGACAATATGTGCATTCTTAATATTGTTTCTTTTTGTGTTTCCGTCGTCTTCCTCTGCTGGTCATATAGTTATAAAATATCCGCAGGTGCCCTGAGTTTTACGGTAGCACCTTCGTAAGATATAAAGGAGGCTGTGGCTGGATTGAGACAAGATTCACGGGTCTGTCAGAATAGGGGCTGAAGTCTCCATGTAGTGGAGCGGAGGCCCCGCATGAGAACTTGGAATAGCATGATATATTGTATCAACACCTGCATTCTTGCAAAGGCAGTTTAATATTGCCGAAAGACAGACATAGCCTCCTGAAGCATAGTTAAAACAACCTTGCCTGTCCTCTTGGCTTTTTCCTTTCAACTTCCTCAAATATCTTTATCTTGCCGTACTCACCATCAAAGCCGGGCGCTATGCTTACCTTTCCTTTTCTCATCAGTGATATTGCCTCTGCAAGCTGATAAGAGCCTGCGCTTTCAATCTCCTCCATTGTACAGTCCATGAGTATCTTAAATTCATTGCCAAGCTTTTCAAGCAGTTTAAAATACTCATTTCCAACAGCCTTGCTGTTGACGCCTACTTTCAATGTCTCAGAAATAATCTCAGCGAGCGGGATAACGGAATAAAAAACAGGAGCATTTTCAGGTTTGAATCCATTTTTCCTGTCAGCAAGCTTATCTACCCTGTGCATAACTCCGATTGTCACCTTCTTGCCGCATACAGGACATAAATAATTGTTCTTTATCGTTTCCTCAGGCGAAAGGCTCACGCCGCACATCCTGTGGCCGTCATAATGGTATTTTCCTTCTTCGGGAAAAAATTCTATTGTGCCTGTAAAACCACCACTTTTTTTCATTGCATTTGTGATTGCCGTATATGAGACATCTGTATCCAGAATATTTGCTTCTCTTCCTATCTTCTGAGGTGAATGCGCATCAGAGTGTGATGTTAATGTAATCCTGTCAAGGACTGACAGCCTCCAGTTCATCTGCGGGTCAGAGGAAAGCCCTGTCTCAATCGCATAAACATGCGGCGTTAATTCTTCAAAACACTCCTCAAGAGAATCAAAACCCGAAGCTGCGCCAAAAACTGAAAAGTGAGGCGTCCACGCATGTGCCGGAATAAGCATTGCATCTTCCGATGCCTCAAGGACAATCCTCAGAAGTTCCTTTGCATCAAGTCCGAGAATGGGCCTTCCGTCCGCTGACAAATTACCTATCTTTGAGAGTTTTGAATTAATTTTTTCCGCTGTATTGAAGTCAGGCGCCAAAACAATACTGTGTATCTTTCTTAATCTTCCGTTTTTACTGTAAATACAGCTTATCTCTGCTGTAAGCATGAAATACATCTCAGATGAGCAGGACGCGGGGATGTCATTAAGCCGGTATTTATTTTTCAATCTGAACAAGCCGTTTCCGCAGTTGTCCAGCTTTTCCTTAATCTCACTCAGCCATTGCGGGTGAGTAAAGTCGCCTGTCCCAAGAACCGTTATGCCCTTTAGCTGTGACCATTTCCAGAGATTTTCAAGAGTCATGTCCCTGCTTGTTGCGCGGGAATATCTTGAATGCATATGAAGGTCTGCTATAAATCTCATTTTTAATAAATGGTAGGCCCGGGCGGTCTCGAACCGCCGACCTCTTCCGTGTCAAGGAAGCGCTCTCCCCCTGAGCTACGAGCCTGAGATATCAATTAAAACACAAACATGGGCTATGTTTCAAGAATTATATGAGCAAAATCAGTTAACAGATAGCATGAGATTGTGTCTGAGCGGATTTTTTTGCCGATATTCAGCGAGTCAAACTAAGAATATAAAGAGGCAAAAACCTCGGAGTCCCGATCTTATCGGGACGAGAATGAGCGAAGGGCTTGTCCAATCTCAGAGATATACTCATTAATTACTAAACAGCCTTACCTCCACAACCTCGCCTTGCTCCACTCCAAGCTTCCTGAGCGGAATAACAACAATCCCGTCAGCCTTAACAAGAGTCGTTATAAGTCCCGACTTTCCCAGAATGGGATTCGCCCAGATTTCATCGCCCCGCTCTTCAAGGGCAACCCTTATGTGGTCTTCCCTCCCTGAACTTGATGCGATATTTTTTGCCATCTTTGCCGTTACAGTAAGTCTTCTGCCTCTGAATCTGTTTTCAGAAATGCCTGTGAGTTTTTTCAGGACAGGTTCAATGAACTGTTCAAAGCATACTGTGATAGCAGCAGGATGCCCGGGAAGCCCGAATACAGGCTTGTTGTTTATGATGCCACCTATGAGGGGTTTACCGGGTTTAATTGATACGCCGTGGAATAAAACTCCGGGGCTTCCGACATCATTTATAACCTTAGCTGTCATATCTTTTGTTCCTACAGAACTCCCGCCTGTTATAAGCACCATGGCAGAATCCTTAAAAGACTCTTCAACTATATTTTTTATAACGCTGTATTCGTCGCTGAATATGCCGCGTTTTACAGGCTCTCCTCCCGCTTCTGATATAAGGCCTGCAAGATTAAATGAATTTATGTCTCTCACCTGTCCGGGTTTAACATCGCTGTTTGCAGGAACAATCTCATTCCCTGTTGATATTATGGAAACCTTCGGTTTTTCATAAACATAAACCTCTGTTATTCCGAGCCCTGCAAGCGCTCCTGTATCCTGAGGCCTGAGCATGTGCCCTCTCTTTAATACGAGAGCGCCTTTTTTTACATCCTCCCCTGCCTGTATTACATTTTCACCGGGCGCTGCCGGCTTCATTACTTCTACCATCTTTTCATCTATCGTCTGTGCATGTTCTATCATAACGACTGCATCGGCGCCCTCTGGAAGCATCCCGCCTGTTGCTATCTTTGCTGTTATCCCTTTTTTAAGCTCAAAGTCAGGCATTGCGCCCATCAATACTTCACCGGCAATGTTAAGATATGCGGGAAGACCGTCCGAAGCGCCAAATGTATCAGACGAATTAACTGCAAAGCCATCAACCGTTGACCGTGCAAACTGGGGGAGGTTTTCAGGTGAGTATATATCGCGCGACAAAATCCTCTTGCATGAGTGTTCTATATTCAGTTTTATATCGGGAGGAAACACCGCAGAAAGATTTTTAAGTACAAACTCCAGCGCCTTTTCAACGGTAATAACTTCTTCTCTGCCTAGCATGTCTCGCATACGCCCTTCTTCTTAGCCTAAGATTATTCGTTAAAAGCCGGTTCAGATTAGATAGTTTTTGAAATGCTTTTTATGTCTCTGGCTGCCGAGCGGACTCTTCTTTAAAACTGCCGAATCAGCGCCATTCTGAAGAAGATCAACCATCCTGTCCAATGATTTTTCCTGAAGTCTCTTTATATTTTCCCTCTTATAAACAGGAGCAATGATAATATTTCTGTCAATAAAACTGCTTACTCTCTTCTGATGAAGCCCTGAGATTAACACTACACTTTTAAGAATCCTCTTATTTGTTTTAAAAGAAAATATAGCGGTATCCAGAGACCCCTCAAGAAAAGTGTCATTCCTTCGCTGAACTTTTTTATCTATTGTGACTGCCTGAAACCAGTATTTTTTGTCAACAATGCTGTCTGCCTTCAGTTCAAGGAATGTATGCCCGACATTCTTTTTCCCTGCTGTCAGCATCTCATGCGCAACAGTATCAGCGGCAAGATGGCTCATGTAACCATAAACAAAGGCCTTTTGCTGTTGTGTCTTGGCAGCCTCAAAAAGACCCAATGCCACATCCCAGCTGTGTGAACTTTTCTCATCAGGCAGATACTTCTTGCCAAAAATAATATCCGCCATCAGGTTGCCGTAAAGAAAGTCGCTTTTGTATTTTTTCATCAGCGCATATATTCCGGCAGGAAGAAGCGAACCGAGGTAATAGATCTCGCTGCCCAGATAGACATGTGTAAGAGGCCCCCACGCAAAGGCAGCGGAAGGCAAGGCTATAAATGAGATTACTAATAAAAATTTAAACATTATTTAATTCGGTCAGAATGATAAACTGCTGATTCCATACTCACTTATTCTACCAAATCACATAAAGAAATTGCCATTCATTTTTCTTCATTTAAGCGAAAGGCAAACTCTATCATTTGACTTTTTCAGTTGACAGGCATACTCCTCCATGATATATTGAACTTAAAATAAATAAAGAAGGAGGAAACCATGTCCTGCAAACCGGGTCATAAATCAACCTGCGGAACCAAAAAGACCGCAAAGAAAAAAAAGAAATAAGGCAGAAAAGATGAACTACCCCGAAGCAAGCTTCGAGGAATTCTTTTGATTAAAATCCGACAAGTAAGCGTAAAGACTATTGCGCGGGTGTTTGCCGGGTCTCTGAAAGATTAGGAGAGGCGGTGTCTTTACTTCCGTTTTCTAAAACCTCTTCGTATTGAGGGACAACAATGCCTCTCTTTATCATTATGTTATAAATCAGATTTGAGCGGTTCACCACATATTTTGAATCGCCGGCAGGATTATACTTTCTCGGATTCGGAAGCACAGATGCAAGTCTGGCAGACTCATCAGGAGTAAGATTAGACGCAGGCTTCCCATAATAATGACCTGCGGCAGCCTCTATTCCGAATATCCCTGCGTCTCCCCACTCAGCTACATTGAGGTATAACTCAAGAATCCTCTTCTTGCTAAGTATCTTTTCCATCCTCCATGTGATAACCGCTTCCTCTATCTTCCTCAAAGGATTTTTTGAGGGCGTAAGATAAAGGTTCTTCGCAAGCTGCTGAGATATGGTGCTTCCGCCAGCCTTGAATTTCCCTGCTTTTATATCTTTTTCCATCGCCTTCTGCATCGCCTCATAATCAAAACCCTCATGTCTCCAGAACTTGTCATCCTCGGCAATAAGCACAGCCTTTATGAGATATGGGGATATCTGCGAGATAGGAACCCATTTCTGCTGAATCCTGTATTTCCTGCCCTGCCTTTTCCATTCCCTTTCCCTGTATTCCATAAAAGAAGTCTTCTTTGGATTATGTCTTTTAAGGCTCTCAATATCAGGGAGACTGAAGTAAATGTATGCAATTGCCACTGAAACAAAAAACGCAAGCAGTATTATCGTTACCTTTAAAAAAGTCCTCTTCTTTTTTTTCTTTCCCATGACAGGTCATATTTTAGCATCTCTTTTAAAAAATGAGGGGCTTTTGAAGGCGCTTAAGAAATAAACATATTCCAAGAGAAAAAAGACCCGCTAATAACTTCCCGTACTAACCAGTTTACAATCTCTTTCAGTAAGTTGTATATTTCAACAGTTAATCTTTAAGTGCTGTATTTAAATTAAACAGCTTTTGATGCTGTCTATTATGTTTAAAGACGAACATAAAATAATCCTTTTTTCAGTCATTGGCGGCATATCTGTATGGATAATCGACGCTTTTATAGACTCATTCGTATTCTCAATGGAACCATTCTGGAACTCGCTACTTGCAGATGACATACATGAACTCTATCTCCGTTCAATCTTCCTGGTAAGTTTTATCTTATTCGGGGTGATAATCTCCAGACTCGTATCCAAGCGCAGACAGGCAGAAGATGCAATAAGAATTAATGAGAAGCGATATCGGATGCTTTTCGAAAATGCTGGAGATGCTATTTTCATTCTGGACGCTGAAGGAGAAAAACCAGGCCGAATTGTGGCTGCCAATCAGGCAGCAGCAGAAATGCACGGATACACAATTAGTGAATTATTAGCACTGAATATAACAGACCTTGATACACCGGAAACCGCTAAAAAAGTCCCTGGCCGGATTCAGAGTATGCTGAAAGGGGAAAGGATTAAAACAGAAGCCATTCACCGTAAAAGGGACGGCACTACTTTACCGGTTGAGATTAGCGCTGGATTGTTTGAGCTCGAAAACCATAAATATATTCTTGCCTTTGATAGGGATATCACTGAACGGAAACTGGCTGAAAGGGTATTAAGGGAGAGCGAAGAGAAGTATCGTTCATTAATGGAATCCGTAGGAGATTCCATATATTTGGTAGATAGGGATTTCAGATATCTGTTTATGAATAAAAAGCATCTGTCAAGGCTTGGTTTGACAGAAGACAGTTTTCTGGGTCAAGCATACAGCGATTCTCATTCACCTGAAGAAACAAAAGGGCTTGTTGAAAAGGTCGATAAGGTGTTCGAAACAGGCGAGTCAGTCAAGCACGAACATCTAAGCCGCAGAGACAACAGATACTTCCTCCGAACACTAAGCCCTGTAAAAGACACGGATGGAAGCATAATAGCTGTAACCATTGTTTCAAAGGACATTAACGAGCTCAAGCAGCTGGAGGAAAAACTGCGCGCCTTATCACTTACCGATGAGCTCACAGACCTTTATAACCGGCGGGGATTTTTCACGATGGTTGAACAGCTGTTGCGGTTGGCCAAACGGCAGAAGAAAGGAATATTCATGCTATATGCCGACATGGATAATCTGAAGGGAATTAATGATACCTTGGGCCATCAAGAAGGCGACCGGGCATTAATTGATACTGCCAATATATTTAGAGCAACCTATCGGGAGTCAGACATCATTGCACGCATTGGTGGTGATGAGTTTGCTGTTATTCCAGCGGGAGTTATTGGGGATAATACTGAAATGATCACTGCCCGTTTCCAAAAAAATGTTAAGGATTACAGCACAAAAAACAAGCGTAGCTACACGTTGTCGATGAGTTTTGGCATATCGTACTACAATCCAGAATCCCCTTGTTCTGTTGATGAACTGCTACGCCAGGCTGAAAAATTGATGTACGATGGAAAAATGCGCAAGCAGAAGCCTTAATAATAAAGAGGGACAGCTTCACTACGCCGCACAGTTCAGGCGTTAGCCCAAAGAAAGTTTTGAAAAGCTATTTAAAAAGAAGATGATTTTAGCTTACAGATTAAGAAGCCCCATTCCTTTTCCAATGTGGTAAGCATTTTTTACTGCATCGTCTATGAACTCCTTTGTCTTCTTCACTGACTCCAGAGTCGAATGACCGGTTGCAAGCAACGCAGTTATAGCAGCAGAAAAAGCGCATCCTGTGCCGTGATATTCCCCTTCCCTCTTAACAGACTCCATCCTGAAAAAACTGAATCCATCATAGTATAAATCCAGAGCTAATCCCTCTAAATGTCCTCCTGTTATTATCACATTCTCAGTCCCCATCTTTTTCAATTCCCTTGCGGATTCTTCCATATCAGTTACATTTTCTATTGATATGCCTGTCAGAACGGATGCCTCATAGATGTTCGGGGTTATCACCTTTGCCAATGGGAAAAGCTGTTCTCTTATTGCATCCAGCGTTCCGTCTTCAATAAGACTGACCCCTGATGATGATACGCTAACAGGGTCTATAACGAGGTTTTTAAGTGAATACCTTCTTATAGTTTCAGCGACTGCGCCTACTAACTGTCTGCTGTAAAGCATGCCTGTCTTGACTGCATCAGGCGTTATATCTTTTAAAAGAACGTCGAGCTGCTCTGCAAAGAAATTCTTATCAACAGGAAAGACAGAGATTACGCCCTCTGTGTTTTGGGCTGTGAGTGCGGAAGCAACCGAAAGTCCATGAACACCGAATGCCCTGAATACTTTAATGTCAGCCTGAAGTCCTGCCCCGCCTGTAGGATCAGAACCTGCTATAGTGAGCAC
Organism: Thermodesulfovibrionales bacterium; assembly: GCA_049302185.1. Taxonomy (GTDB): domain Bacteria; phylum Nitrospirota; class Thermodesulfovibrionia; order Thermodesulfovibrionales; family UBA1546; genus UBA1546. The sequence goes on from JBAQLV010000024.1 coordinate 21,379, forward strand.
GGATTTCATCTGTGAATTATACTATATCTCTGCATCAAAAGGATTAACAGGCTGAGGGCTATAAATCTAAAAATCTTATAGATTCATAAAAATTAAAAATTGTCAATAATCTTTACCTGCTTAAGAAGTTTATGTTACCATTTATAACTTATCTCCGGCTTTATTGTTTAAGCCTGAAATATTATAGTTTGATCCGGAATTATTGCCTATTATTTGTAGAATTTTCTTTTTGAAAAATTTTCTTATGGAGTAAAATACCCAAGGAGGTTTCAGGGATGTTGATAATCGGTGAGAAGCTTAGCATCATAGCCAAGAGAGTCAGAGAGGCAATGATAAAAAAGGATAAGGGACCTATACAGGAGATCGCAATCTCCCAGTGGAAAGCCGGCGCAGGAATGATAGATGCAAACATAGGCCCTGCGGAAGACGGCGGAGAAGATTTAATGCAGTGGATGGTTACGACAATACAGGAAGTCGTATCATTGCCGATATGCCTTGACACAACAAATGCTAAAGCAATAGAGGCAGGACTTAAGGTGCATAACAACCAATGGGGAAAACCTTTAATAAATTCAACATCAAACGACCCTGAGAGATTTCCCATTCTTGAACTCGGGGCAAAATATAATGCTCATGTTATAGGCCTTACAGTCGGAAAAGGAGGGCTTCCGGCAGATGCGGAAGAGCGAGCTGCAATAGCGGCAGAGATAATGGGACGGGCAATGGAATACGGCGTTCCGCTTGAAGACATTTACCTTGATCCGCTGGTATTACAGATTGCAACCTCTCAGGATCACGCAAGGCATGTGATAAAGGCAATAAAGATGTTTCAGGAACTTAATGATCCGCCTATGAAAACAGTGGTCGGACTTAGCAACATATCAAACGGCTGTCCAAAGGCATTGAGGCCCATAGTAAATAAATATTATTTTGGATTACTGATGTACGAGGGTTTAACAGCAGCGATAGCTGATGCGCATGAGGTTACAGAAACCTCAAAGACAATAGATGTGATAATGGGCAAAACCCTTTATGCGCATTCGTATCTGGAGATGTAAATAAGTGAGAAGTAAGAAGTGAGAAGTAAGAGGTTTATGATTTTTTACTTCCCATTTCCCACTTCCTGCTTCCTAATTTAAACTGGAGGTTTTATGGCTTTTACTGCTCCAAAAGAGACTTATTCAGGCAAAGTTTATAATGTAACAATAGGAACAGGCGACAGGGCAGCAAGTTTTGGAGGGGAAAACGTGCTTCCTTTTTTACCTTTTGAAGGGACAATCCCAAACAAACCTTTAATCGCATATGAAATACAGGACGTTCCTCCGGCAGACTGGCCTGAAAACGTTCAGAAACCCTTCAGCAGTGTTTCAGGCGATCCTGTCACATGGGCAAAGTTCTGTCAGGATACGCTGAAGGCAAAGGCTATAGCTTTAAGGCTTATCGGAACCCACCCCGACAGGGAAAACCGCTCATCTGAAGATGCCGCAAAAACCGTTAAAGACGTGCTTTCCGCTATTAATGTCCCTTTGATAATACTTGGAAGCAACAATGCGGAAAAAGACGCTCCAGTGCTGATAGCTGCCGCTGAGGCTGCAAAAGACAAGAACTGCATATTAGGCAAAGCGCAGGAAGCTAACTATAAAACAATAGCTGCCGCTGCAATGGCCAATAACCATAAACTTATTGCAATGTCAGAGCTTGACATAAACCTTTCAAAGCAGTTGAACATTCTCATAACCCAGATGGGTTTTGACAAGGAAAGGCTTATAACAGACCCTATGTGCTCTGCTCTGGGGTACGGCCTTGAATATACATATTCAGTCATGGAGAGGATACGGCTTGCAGCGCTTACACAGAATGACCTTACGATGCAGCCGCCTATGCTCGCGGATGTAGGCATGTATGTATGGAAAATCAAAGAGACGCAGGCGCCTGAATCAGACGTGCCCTTATGGGGCAATGCTGAAGAGAGAGGAATTGCATGGGAGGCAACAACCGCTGCCGCGCTTCTCATGGCAGGCGCAGAACTCTTAATCATGAGGCATCCAAAGGCTGTTGAGGCAGTTGGAAAATTAATAGAGGAACTCATATAAAACAGGGGTTAGGTATTAGGTGTTAGGTTTTAGATTTTAGATTTTAGAAACTCTGATACCTGATACCTAAGACCTGATACCTTTTAAGGAGGAAAAGATATGGCTCTATCAGGCGTTGCGATATTTAAATTATTGCCAAAGACAAACTGCAAAAAATGCGGTCATCCCACATGCCTTGCATTTGCAATGAAACTTGCGCAGAGACAGGCATCGCTGGATCAGTGCCCTGATGTATCTGAAGAGGCAAAAAAAATACTCGGAGAGGCCTCAGCGCCTCCGATACGTTCTATAACATTCGGCTCCGGCGACAAGGCGGTAAAGATAGGCGAAGAGACAGTCCTCTTCAGGCATGACAAAAAATTCGTAAACCCATGCGCTCTCGCTGTTGAAATCAAAGACACTCTTTCCGAGGGAGAAATAACAAGGAAGATAGAGGAAGTCCTTGCATCGGAAATAGACAGGGTTGGACAGAAGCTCAGAATTGACGCAATAGCATTAACAAATGCATCCGGCGATAAAGGAAAGTTTGAGTCAGCCGCAAAACTTATTGCATCAAAGGCGCCAAACGTTCCGGTGATACTTTCAACAACAGCCCCCGCATCCGCAGAAGCGGCTGTAAAGCTCTTTGCCGGTAAGAAGCCCATTATCTATGGGGCAAACTCAGACAATGCAGAGGCAATGGCAAATATTGCAAAGGCAGAAAAGGCAACGCTCGGAGTAGTTGCAAACGGTTTGGATGAACTGTCCACGCTTACGGAAAAGATAAAATCCCTCGGGGTTGAGGACATGGTTATAGACTCAGGAGGAAAAAAGGCAAAAGAAATGCTTGAAAACAATACCATGATAAGAAGAGCTGCGATTAAGAAGAACTTCAAGCCGTTTGGATACCCTGTGATTAACTTCGCACAGAGAGACGACAGCCTCCATGAGGCTTTGATTGCGTCTCTTGGAATCACAAAATATGCATCAATCATCGTTGTTAGCAGTATTGAAAAATGGAAAAACCTCGCCCTCTTCACTTTAAGGCAGAATATATACACCGATCCACAGGTCCCAATGCAGGTAGAGCAGAAGATATACAATATCGGAGAGCCCAAATCTGAATCTCCTCTTATGATCACGACAAATTTCTCTCTGACGTATTTCATAGTCTCGGGCGAGATAGAAAACAGCAAAGTTGCAAGCAGGCTTGCAGTCATGGACTGCGAAGGATTATCGGTATTGACCGCATGGGCGGCAGGAAAGTTCACTGCATCAAAGATAGCGGCATTTATAAAAGATAGCGGCATTGAGAATGAAGTAAACCATAGGGAACTGATAATTCCCGGATATGTTGCAATATTAAGCGGTTCTATAGAAGACAAACTTGAAGGCTGGAAGGTGACAGTCGGCCCGAGAGAGGCAAACGGACTTCCGGCATTCTTAAAAGCAAAGGTAGCACAGAATTAAGATGCAAGATACAAGATGCAGGATGCAGGATATGCTGGAAAAATCATAAATCGTGTATCGTGTATCGTGAATCATATACTTGAATATGAGGAGGTTTGAATGTCCAAGTTAATAGCCTCTGCAGCCATAAGAGGCGCACATACACTGGTAAAACAAGCAGAAGAACTGCTTGAAAAAACCACCGCAGAAAAAGGCAAAGACTTCACTTTTGAATTCCCTGACACCGCTTTTTATCTTCCTATGATTTACGCAATGACAGCCTTCCCTGTTAAAACACTGGGCGATATGAAAGTTGCGCTGGGCATGGCGAAGGAACTGCTTCATGACGAGCCTGAAGAGCATTTATGGAAGCCTTATCTTGGCGAGGCGCTGGACTCAGGCATGGCAACTCTCTTTGCAGAAGAGATACTGCTTGCATTGAAATACATAAATGGCATGGAGCCTGCTAAAGATCCCGAGACAGGTTATGTATATAACGGATTTATCACCGACACTATCCAGAGGAATCTGGGTATCCAGCTTGTTGACGGCACAATGCCGGGCTTTGCCGCAATTATAGGCGCTGCTCCGAATGATGATATTGCTGTAAACATTGTCAGGGAACTTCAGGAAAAAAATATCCTCACATTTCTCTCAGGCAATGTAAACGGCAATAGCGTTACAAAACAGCTTCTGAGAAAAGGTGTTGAATTAGGATGGGACACAAGAATCGTCCCGCTCGGCCCTGATACAGAACATACGCTCTATGCTCTTGACTGGGCAATAAGGGCATCCCTGATATTCGGAGGCAAAAAACCCGGCGATTACAAAGAGCATCTCAAATACCAGAAAGACAGGGTCTTTGCATTCGCAGTGGTTCTTGGTGAACTTGATGACATAATATGGACTACAGGCGCAGGAGCAATTAACATGGGATTCCCTGCAATTGCAGATACGGACGTTCCGGTTATACATCCTACAGGAGTATGCATATACGAAGAAGTGGACAAAGAGCTTGACCATGGAAAGATAGTGCAGAGGGCTATTGAACAGAGAGGGTTAAAGATTACCGTTGAAAAGCCTCCGATACCTGTTGCATACGGGCCTGCCTTTGAGGGCGAGAGAATAAGAAAAGAGGATATGTTCATTGAATTCGGCGGACAGAGAACACCTTCATTTGAATGGGTCAGGATGAAGGAACTGAATGAGATAGAAGACAACAAGGTAATTATTGTAGGAGATGGCTGGAAAGAGAAGTACGAAAAAGGCGGACAGATGCCATTGGGCATCGTGATAGATGCGGCAGGAAGAAAAATGCAGAAGGACTTTGAGTCTGTCATTGAAAGAAAGATGCACCATAACATAAACGAGGCGCAGGGACTCTGGCACATGGGCCAGCGTGACCTCAACTGGATAAGAATCAGCAGCAATGCAAAAAAAGAAGGCATAACATTAGAACACATTGGCGTGGTCATGACAACTATGACACATCACAGGTTCAAGTCAATCGTGGATAAGGTGCAGGTTACCATATACACCGATGAAAAAGATATTCTTGCCATACAGGAAGAAGCGAGAAAGGCATACAAGGATCGTGACCAGAGGCTCGGTTCGCTTACTGATGAGGCAGTGGATATTTTTTACTCGTGCCTCCTCTGTCAGTCATTTGCGCCAAGCCATGTATGTGTCATAAGCCCTGAAAGGCTTGGTCTGTGCGGCGCATACAACTGGCTTGATGGAAAGGCTGCTTATGAGATAGACCCCACTGGAGGCAACCAGCCGATTCCGAAGGGCGCGCTCATGGATGCAAGATACGGAAGATACGCAGGCATAGACGAATACCTGAAAAAGGCATCAGCCGGCGCTGTTGAGACACTTAACTTATACACAATAATGGAAAACCCGATGACTTCATGCGGCTGCTTTGAATGTATTATCGCAATAATCCCTGAGGCAAACGGAATAATGATAGTGCAGAGGGGACATACAGGAATGACACCGGCAGGAATGAAGTTCTCTACCCTTGCAGGAAGCGTAGGAGGCGGAACGCAGAACCCCGGCTTTATGGGAATAGGAAGAAACTTTATTATAAGCAAGAAATTTCTTCATGGAGATGGCGGAATAAAGAGGATTGTCTGGATGACAAAGAATCTAAAGGAAAGTCTGAAAGAAGAATTTAACAAAAGGGCTGTAGAAGAAGGAGTGCCTGACCTCATGGACAAGATAGCTGACGAGACAGTAGCAGAGGACTCGGAGAAGCTGCTCGAGTTCCTTACGAGCGTCGGGCATCCCGCTCTCAGCATGGACCCGATGCTATAATAAAGTGAATAGTCGTTAGTGAACAGTGAATAGCTGAAGACAAACAGATTTCTGTTTATACTATTCACTAAATACTGTTCACTATTCACTAATGAAGGTTGGAGGTAAAATGGAAAAGGTTGTAAAAAGCGCAAATAAAGAAGCAGAACAGATAATAGAATGGGGGGAACTCCACAAGATAGAGACCTGTTTCGACAGGGCAGAAAGGCTGAAGCCCTGCCCAATAGGCGAGACAGGCGCATGCTGCAGGATATGCCACATGGGACCCTGCAGGCTCGTAGGAAAAAATGCTGAAGAAGAGGCAAAAGGCGTATGCGGGGCAACGCTTCCCACAATTGCTGCCCGGAATTTCCTAAGGATGATTGCTGCTGGCACAGCAGCGCACTCAGACCATGCAAGGGATATGGCGTTTACGCTTCTTGCGGCTGCAAACGGCGAGGCCAAAGACTTTCAGATAAAGGATGTGAGAAAGCTTTACCGCGTTGCCGTCTATCTGAATATTGAATTTGAAGGAAGACCGGTTAATGATGTTGCCCGCGATGTGGCTGTAAGGTTGATTGAAAACTTCGGCAGACAAAAGGGTGAGATTGATTTCTTGAGCAGGGCGCCAAAAAAGACACAAGAACGATGGAAGAAATGGGGCATTGTGCCGCGCGGCATAGACAGGGAGGTTTGCGAGGCAATGCATCGGACATCCATAGGCGTTGACCACGACCCTGACCACCTCTTACTGCATGGTTTGAGAACTGCCCTTGCTGATGGCTGGGGCGGCTCTATGATATCTACAGACATTACAGACATCCTATTCGGCACACCGCAGCCAGTAAAGGCAGAGGCGAGCTTTGGAATATTTAAGGAGGATGAGGTAAACCTCGTTGTTCACGGTCATGAACCTACTCTTGCAGAGATAATTGTTGCTGTTGCGGATGAGCCTGAGATGATTGCCTATGCTGTCTCAAAGGGTGCAAAGGGCATTAATCTTGGTGGAATGTGCTGCACGGCAAACGAGGTGCTGATGAGACACGGCATTCCGACGGCAGGTGGATTCACCAATCAGGAACTCGGCATAATGACAGGACTTGTGGATGCTATGACAGTGGATTATCAGTGTATAATGCCGGCAATTGCAGAGCTTTCAAAGAAATTTCATACAAAGATTATCACTACATCTGAAAAGGCAAAGATGCCTGGCGCTATACACATAGGATTCGATGAACACAGGGCGAAGGAAATAGCGCGGGAGATTATAATGCTTGCCTGTGATAATTATCAGAACAGAAAAAAAGAGGGAAGCCATATCACAGATAAGTTCCCGGTAATAGCAGGATTTTCCCACGAATATATAGAATACATGCAGGGAGGGTCATGGAGGGCATCATTCAGGCCTTTAAATAATGCTATTATGGCAGGCAGGATACGCGGCGTTGTCGGTCTTGCAGGCTGTGATAATCCAAGGGTTCCTGCACAGGGTCTTCATCGCTTTCTTGCAATTGAATTGATAAAGAATGATGTGTTGATAGTGTCAACAGGCTGTGGTTCTCATGCATGTGCTACTGCCGGATATCTGACACCTGAAATAGCTCTCGAGGAAGCCGGGCCGGGATTAAGAGAGGTTTGTGAGGCGATAGGTATTCCTCCAATTCTTCACCTCGGCTCATGTGTAGATAATTCAAGGATACTTACAATCGCAAGCGCAATGGCAGCAGAGGGAGGGCTTTCTGATGAAATAGGCGGGATGCCTGCGGTAGGCATAGCGCCAGAGTGGATGAGTGAAAAGGCAATCGCAATCGGGTGTTATTTTGCAGCATCAGGTGTGCCTGTGATATTTGGTGGTGAATCACCAGTGAGTGCAAGTGAGGAAGTAACTAAGATAATGACAGAGGTCTGGTTCGAGAGGTTCAGGGGAGCGCTCCATTTCGAACCCGATCCCGAAAAGATACTTGAGATGGCGCTTGATTACATCGACAAGGCGAGAGAGGCGCTTAAGCTCAAGAAGTACGAGCCGGGAAAATTCGGCGCAGAAAGAGTGCTTATGGATATGGCAGCAAGGCGTGAGATTGAAAGAGCGGCTAAACCGCATATCGGAATATATTAAATTTGTAGGAGAGACACAATGATGGAAGTAAACGAGATTGAAATTGATGAACAAATAGGAGAGGTTGGTAGAATACTTAGTAAGCAGGAAAGGAAGAGAGGATTACTGATATATGCCCTCCAACAGATTCAGGAGAATGACGGTTATTTGCAGGAAGAAGTTTTAAGGAGGCTTTCTAAAAACTTAAATATTTCACTGGCTGAGGTTTACAGTGTAGCGAGTTTTTACAAACAGTTTCATTTTAAGCCGAGAGGAAGAAAGATTGTTAGGGTATGTATGGGTACTGCTTGTTATGTCAGAGGTGCTAAAGCGATCCTGAACACGATCGAGAAAAGATTCAATGTTAAGGATGGTGAGACAACCGAAGACCTTGCTATGACCTTGGAAACAGTTGGTTGTATAGGATGTTGTGGTCTTGCACCTGTTGCCACCGTTAACGATGATGTTAAAGGTGAAATTGGTTCGAAAAAACTGGAAAAGTTAATAAGACTTATAGAAGAGGAATAAAAATGGAGAGGCTTAAGAGCATAGATGATCTTAAGAACCTGAAATCAGGTGTAAGCAAGGAAATATTTAACCCGAAAAAAAACAGAGTGCGGGTGTGCTGCGGCCTCCCCTGTAGTGCCTTAGGTTCTCATACGGTTGTTAAGGCATTAGAGGAAGACATCTCTAAAAGCGGTCTGGATATCGAAGTGGTAAAGACGGGTTGCCAGGGTCTTTGCCAGAGTGGGCCTATTATGAAGGTTGAACCACATGGTTATTTTTACCAGAAAGTCGGACAAAAAAAAGTAAGGGAAATTATTCCAACTACGTACAAGGCAGGTTATCCGGTAAGAGATCTCCTTTATAGAGAAACTTTTCTTGAAAAACCTGTTGAGGTGATGGAAGATATACCATTTTATAAAAAGCAGCTGAAGATTGCACTCAGAAATACTGGCAACATAGATCCCGCTAAAATCTATCATTATATTGCTGTTGGTGGCTATGGCGCTGCTGAAAAGATGTTTTCCTCAATGAGTCCTGAACAGGTGCTTGAGGAGGTAAAGAAGGCAAATCTCAGGGGCCGGGGCGGTGCA
>JBAQLV010000025.1:0-43120 GCA_049302185.1 Thermodesulfovibrionales bacterium
GCCGTGCGCACGTTGGCCCGCACCGATACCATCATGCCGATGTATCCGGCGAGCGCCGAACCAACCGTGCCGATGACGAACCCTATTGCCGTCCATGGCCCGAGGAAGGACAGAAGAACCGTCAAAATTACCGCAACAACAGCGACCGTTTTGTACTCGCGTGCGAGGAACGCCATTGCGCCCTCTTTGACCGCATTCGAGATCTCCTGCATCTTCGCATTCCCTGCGTCCTGCTTTGATACCCATATCGCGGGCATCACAGCGTATATCACGCCTCACAATCCGCAACCTAAGGCAAAAAGAATTGTTGAACTCATCTCTCCTCCTTTTTACAAAGTTTTATGTCTAAAAACCAACGGTTTCGCAAAAACTATTACAGTTGCCTCTTACTTCTCTTTTAAGACTCCCCCTCACCTCCTTGCGAAATGTGATATAAAGCCTTATCTACCCCCCTGTAATATAATCCTTCAGATAATAATGCACCTCTGCATATAAAAATCTTCCTTATTCCCTGCCTGCCTGCTTTGCGAAAACCATTGCAGTTGCCCTGTAAACCATGTGAGCCATTTTGGAAAACGGGGCATATGCAAAAAGGAAAAACACAAAGGAAAGATGCGCTATATAAGTAGGATATGCAAGCCCTGCAATATCCATAAGCCTGAACACCTCCGAAAGAATGCCGGTAACAGTCACAAAAAACACAATGCCTATAAACAGCCAGTCATAGTAACTGCCAATGCCTGCTTTTGCTCTGCTGCTAATCCTGTTTATTATAACAAGGATTATCCCCAAAAGCAGAGCTGCTGCGCTTGCATTACCTATTATCTTTATAGTATCCGTAAGCGGATAGGGCGACCCCCACTTAAACCCGTACAGATACACAACGGCAATAGTTGTTGTAATAGCAAGGCCCACAAAGCTGTAAAAGACGAGAAGATGTGATATGGCTCTTCCTTTGGTCACCTCACATTTATTGAATCTGCGGTGAGCAAGTATCTCTATAACAGAAGAAATTGCAGCTCCGACAATACTCACACCACCAGAGGGATTAGACTTGGACATATCTTTCCAGTAACTCGTGATTCCTCTTGCAAACACTACCACCGCAAAGAGCGCCGCTAAAATAAATACCGGATCTATGAAAAAGGTTGTTGGAATCAGGTTTGAATACACAATACCCTTAACCGGATCCCTCGGAACATTAGCGAAATCCAGTTTTCCTGTTATGCCGAGATATGTCAGAAATATCAATACAGGCACTGCAAAAAGTAAAAGGAGGTATTTTATATCTCCGGCCATCTTTGCAAGGAACTTCGGTGAAGAATAATGCTGAAGGCTCAGTTTTCTTACCGCACCAAGGACCTCGCCGGGCTTTGCGCCTCTCGGGCAGTAAGCTGTGCAGTCGCTGCACTGATGACAGAGCCATATATCGGGATTGCTGAGAAGCTTATCTTTCAGCCCCCACTGCGCATAAATCATCTCTTTTCTCGGGAAAGGTTTATCATCAGGGGTTAAATTGCATACAACTGAACACGTGGCGCACTGGAAACACTTTTTCAGGGACTCACCCCCTGAGGCTATAATATCCTTTACGAAGCCTAAATCAGAACTTATTTGCTCTGCCATCTACACCTCCATAAAATTCGTGATGCGTAAAGCGTAAAGCGTAAACCGTAATGCGTGATCGGTTAAGAATGATTTTTAAAGTCTTTTACTCATTACGCATTACTCATTACGGTTTTAAAATCCCTTATACGGATTAGGACCGAACCCCTTCAGTTTTTCCATAAACTCGTCTATTATCTGGGGGGCCTTATGGTATTCTGAAATGGATACCTGTTCCATCTGAACCCTTCCAGACTCGAGCTTTAGTCTATCAAGTGTTTCTGCAACCTTTGAAAGTCTGATTTTTGCCAGGTGACTTCCTGTAGCCATGTGACACTGGTAGTCTTCTCCATACTGACATCCCAGAAGGAGTATGCCGTCGATACCCTTTGAGAGGGCATCAGCCACCCATACCAGGTTCATTGAACCTATGCATCTTAAAGGGATTACTCTTATAAAAGGATTATAATTAAGGCGATGGAGTCCAGCCATGTCCAGCGCTGGATAGGCATCATTTTCACAGACAAAGACTATAGCCCTCGGTTTTTCTTCTTCTTCTCCAGGGACCTCTATGTTCTTTACCATGTTTCCTATCATATCAACTGAATAATTCTTAAAGCTCATAATCCTTTCAGGACATGCACCTACACAGATCGCACATCTTCTACAGCGGGTTGGATTATAAAGAGGGTTACCCTTTTCATCTTCATTAATGGCGCCAAATGGACACTCTTCTGTACATCTCTTACACTGTGTACATTTCTGCATAAAGATATCTACATAGGATATATCTCCTACCCTTGGATGCACAGCCTCTCCCCTTGATGTTAATTCAATACACTGTATTGCCTTAAGTGCTGCACCTGTGGCGTCTATGATGGTTGAAGATATATCCATTGGTGCCCTTACAGAACCAGCAGCGTAAACACCGGTCCTTCGAGTTTCATAGGGAAAGCAGATGAAGTTTGAGTCAGGGTATCCATTAGCTAAAACAGGAACCTCTCCTCCCTGTCTGTAGCCAAGGTTTAAGATGTCTGCTTCAACCATAACATAAGGGATGAACTCATCCCCTGGTTTTACTCCTGGTGGAAGTACTTCCTCACCTAATGCAGTTACTGGAACCATGCCTATGGCAAGAACAACAAGGTCAGCATTCACAAGAATTTTTTCACCAAGGAGGGTATTTTCTACTTCTACCACAAGGTTCTTATTTTCATCCTCTGTAATGCCTATAACGTCTCCTTTTGTTAAGAATACCCCTGGGTCATTCTGCATACTTTTATAAAAATATTCATAATGACCTGGTGTCCTCATGTCTTTATAAAATATATAAGCCTTTGAATCAGGGTTTTGATTTCTTACATATTTTGCCTGTTTTAGAGACTCCGCACAACAGGTTGCTGAACAATAAGGAAGATGATTTTCATCCCTCTGTCCAGCGCACTGAATAAAGGCAACGCTCTTGACAGGCTTGCCATCAGATGGCCGCACAATTGTTCCCTTTAAGGTCATATCCTCCATCATATAGTTGGTTATTACATTGGGATATTTACCAAAACCGAGATGGGTAATTTTTGTGGCATCATATGGCACTGTGCCAGCAGCCTCAACTATAGCACCAGCTCTAAAGGTCTCGGCACCCCCATTTTGTTTAACAGTGACATCATAAATACCAGGGGCACCATCTAATTTTTCTATTAGTGCAGAAGTATAAATCTTAACCTTTGGATTCTGTTGAATCTCTTTGATAAGGTTATTAATCTCAGGCTCTTCAAGGTCTGTATAGGGAGGTTTTGTTGGTACCTGCTTATAAAGCTTTGCCATCCAGCCGCCAAGAGATTCATTCTTTTCTACCAGGAAGACATCATAGCCTGCCTTGGCCGCCTCATTGGCAGCGGTAATCCCAGCCAGGCCACCACCAACAACCAGAACGTTTTTAGAGAGATCCTCCACCTTATAGGGTTCTGGCGCCTCCATCTTCTGCATCTTTAAAATACCCATCCTAATATAGTCTTCAGCCATCATCTGTGTATCTTCATCATTTGGGGTATGAGTCCAGACAACCCCTTCCCTTAAATTGACCCTTTCCACCAGAGGGATACCGAGATTAAAGACATCATAATTCACACGTGGTGAGCAGGCGGCAATTATAACTGCATTAACGCCTTCTTGAGCCATATCCTTTTTAATGAACTCAACACCTTCCTTCTGACACAGGGACGGATGGGTTTTAACAACAGAGGCCTTTTGCTTGATAGCGACCTTCACCAATCCATCTATATTGAGGGAATTCCCGATCTCACAGTCAGTGCAGATGTAAACTCCAATTTTTTTCTCCATTTTTTACCTCCTCACCAAAGATTGAATAGCCTTGAGCGCTGCCGCTGTACTTGTCTGGACGCTGGAATACACATCAATCGGCTTTAAGGCGCAACCAGCAGCATACATCCCACCTACTCCTGTGTTAGATGTAATGAAACCATCTGTATCACAAGATACGTTTGCAGGAATCTTCCATTGCTGTGTGTTGGGGGCCATACCGGTGGCGAGTACAACAAGGTTAACCTTTTCGGAAATCTTCCGGGCTGTTAGTGTATCCTCTGCGGTAACAGTAAGATCCTTTGTAGCAGGATCTTCCTCAATCTTGGCAACCTTCCCTTTAATGAACTTAATCTTCTCATCCTTCTGGGCCTTCAAATAAACCCTTTCATACCTTCCCGGTGTACGAATATCTATATAGAAAATATTAACTTGGGCATCAGGGTACTGTTCACGGATATATGAAGCCTGTTTTATTGAGGCGAGGCAGCAGACATAAGAGCAGTAAGGGAGATGGTTCTCATCGCGGGATCCAGCACACTGCACAAATGCTACCTTTGAGACCTCTTTTCCGTCAGAGGGTCGAAGGATCTTACCTTTTGTAGGGCCATTTTGAGAAGCCAGTCTTTCCATTATCATGTTGGTAATGACATTTTGATACTTCCCGAATCCAAGATTGTCAATCTTTGCGGCATCATAGGGGTTCCAGCCAGTAGCCCAGACGATGGAGCCCACCTTCAGGGATAGGCTTTGAGTCTTCATATTTAGGTCTATAGCATTATATTTGCATGCCTCTATACATTTGACACATTCGGCCTTTTTACAGAACTTATCATCAATGACATATCTCAAGGGGAAGGCAAAATCATGGGGGAGATAAATAGCCTTTGTCCTATTCATACCAAAATTGAACTCATTTGGTCTTTCGACAGGACATGCATCAACACAGGCATTACAGGCTGTGCAATTGTCGTTCACATAGCGGGGATTCAACTTTACTGTTACGTCAAAGTCTCCCTCAGCGCCCGAAACCTTTTCTACTTCTGCTAAGGTATAAAATTTGATTCTCGGGTTATTTTTGATCCTCCTGAAATTAATCTCCAGCCCGCAATTGGGGGGGCACAATTTTGGAAAATATTTATTAAGTTGTGTCACCCTTCCACCAAGATATGGATTCTTCTCAATAATAGTTACCTCATATCCGACCTCGGCAGCCTCTACTGCTGTAGTAATCCCGCTTATCCCTCCACCTACAACCAAAATACTTTTTGTCTTCTCCGCTGCCATAGTATCCCTCCATAAATAGTTATATGCTTAAAGGTAATGGATTTGGAACGTTATTAGTATACAAAATACCATATATTTGTCAAGCCTAAACTTTCGGTAATCACATTTTGAAGGACATTTGAACGCCTCAAATCTGTTGTTTATTTTCTATATTCTTCCTTCACCTTCAATGTTTCCTCAAGCATCAGAACATACTTTAAGTATTTGAATCCGAACTTCATCAGCGCAATCTCGTCAGCCTTTATTTTTTCGACTTCTTCAGTATCAATAACATCAAGAAAACGGCTCTCAAAAATAAATTTCTTGAACCTATCTATATCATAACTTGCCATGTAAAGCATGCCTTGTTTATTCGAGTCGAGTTTGGGTTGCCCGGGGGTGTCCCTCCTCAACTGGATCTCCTTCCACTCCCTGTTCATCTCATCATAGAGGTCAACTCCCTGCTCAATCCTCCATGTTTCAATGGTCCACTCTTTGTCTTCGTTATAGCCGAGACACTTCGGTTCCCTGATAAAGAAATAGAAATCCTTATTTACTGACTCTTTCTCCGATCCACTTATCATGAGACCTTGACCGACGGGATAATATCGACAGTTAGTAGGCCGGTCTTCATAAATACTACAGCCTTCAGGTGTTACAAAAGGACATTTTCCTTCATTATCGTCCATCATCTTAAGCACTGCATAAGGATGTGAAGACTTTTCATCAATATGAATATAGGTGTATTTCTTAAGGAATTCTTCTGAAGAAATTTCCAACCTCTTTTTCATCCTTACAATGTCATAAGGGGTAAGAAGCACATCTGCACGACTACAGCATTTATTAAAGCAACTGATATCTTTATGACACCTGAACTTGAATTTTGAATTCAATGTGCGCTCAATAGGTTCTACAAACTTCATGCTCAGTAACATGGTTTAATCCTTTCTCAAATCAGAATTACTTAACTATAGACAATTTATTTTACTGCTATTCTTCTCTCCCGGACTGCAGGAGTTTATCTAATGCCTTATCTTTAGCTTTTAAGATATCTTCCCCAAATAGATTAAATCTTATCCATCTAAAGCCGAAATCTAAAAGTTCTTCTTCATCCCTCTTTATTTTTTCAATAACATCTTTTTCAACGTCATAAATATCAAAGAATTTAGTTTCAAAAAGAAATTTCTTGAACTCATCCATGTCGTAACATGCCTTATAAAGCATCTTCGCCCTTCCTGAATCAAGCTTATTCCCCTTCTGGAAATAATCATGCAAGGTAATCTCCTCATAAGATTCATTCATTTTATCATAGATATCAATCCCCTGATCTTTCTTCCACTCTTGTATTGTCCATTGTTTTTCCTCTATAGATCCAATGCATGAGGGCTTTTCCTCTATCAAAAACCCTTCTTCCTTCGAGAAAGCCGGGAATATGGGATACATCCTGCATGACCATGGCCTGTCCTCATATATCCCGCACCCATCTGGCATGACAAAAGGGCAGCTTTTATTTTCATCCTCCAGCATCTTAAGCACCACCAAAGGTAACCCTTCATCTCCTAATAATGCGATGGTATATCTCTTTAAGAACTCACCAGAAGATATTTCAATCGACCTTCTCATCCTCAGGACATCGTAAGGTGTAAGAAAGATATTTATATCATTACAGCAGGTATTAAAACAGGGAAGCCCCTTATGGCATGAGAATTTGAATTTCTCCTCCGGAGAGAGCCTTCGGTAGTTTTTTGAGGCAGATTCTTCATTCATAAACCATCCTCTACTATTTTAATATTCTAATAAATTTTGGGGGGCGATTTTAGATCGCCCCCCTTCACTGATCCCTCTAAAGGCCTATTGGCTCAAACTAAACAATAGGAATCATTGGCCTTTCGATTATCTTCCATTCCTTCTTATCCACATCATACTTCACGTTTACAAAGTGCTTCTGACCCTCATCCAGTTTAAGGTAATCGTACTTATGGTAATACCCGGGCCATCTTGACTCTTTCCTCGCCAGCCTTGTCCTTACACATGCCTCGCCAACCCAATATCTATGTATTGACTCCCATGCCCTCAGCAGCTCATGAAGGTCCTTGGCAGCAATCTTCTCTATATCCTCTCCGCAGAACGCTAACTTCCAGAGGGCGGTCTCCAGCATCTTGTCAGATGTCCCATACAATGTCTCCCATCCACCTGCATATTCTCCCATTATCTTCTGTAACCTGAATAGGAAACTATGCGGGGAGATATAGTTAGGATTCACATCAGGCATCGTTGTATATGTGCTTTTTTCGTCATAGAGGGCAAGTGGTCTAAGCACTATTTCCTTGAGTTTATTTATCGTATCATCAGATACCGTTGGTTTGTAGTCCTTCTGGTCATTGGCAAACCTAACCGCTGACTTTGCTACAATCCTTCCCTGTGCGTGTGAGCCACTTGAGAACTTATGGGCACATGCTCCTACCCCGCAACCTGCTGTGAATAGACCCATGACAGTGGTCATACAGTTATACTGGGCAGGGAATGCATCCTTGTATTCTGCCGGCATAAGATCTTCAGCGCCACAGGCCCATGCACCAACAGAGGAGGCATGTGAACCTATGAAGCAAGGATCTGACAACTGAAGTTCCATCGGTTTTTCCATTGGGTCAATATTATGAGCAGCCCAGTTTGTGGCACCTGCGATTGTCATGTCAAGGAAGTCCTCCCAAGCCTCAGCCTCATACGCTTTTATCTTCTTCTTCAGCTCCTTTGGATCTGTTATCTCCTTCTGATACCTTTCTACCACCCTGTTTGTGTGCATGAGAAACGGAGTTTTGCCTTCCTTCGCGCAGAGTATCATCTCATAGTTTCTCACAGGAGTTGGACAGGGCTTTGCCTTTGCATATGGTGCCCACTTGTCTGTCTCGGACCCATACGCACCAACGTATGGCCCGTCATAGGCATTTGTTGCCGGTGCCTTAAAGAGCAGGAAGAATGTGCCAACAGGACCATATGAGTCTTTGAACCTTGGCGGGACAAAGGTCACATCCATCTGAGTAAGCTCACCCCCAGCCTGGAGAGTGAGGGCATAAGTCGTTCCTCCTAAAAATGGCGGCATCCAGGATCTCCCAAAGCCTTCACCCTGAGACCTTGGCCTGAATACATGGACTGCACCACCCAGTATACAGACAACTACCTTTGCCTTAAACACATAGAATTTGTTTTCCCTGACGCTAAAACCGACTGCACCACATACCCTGCTAGGCTCTTTCTCATCTTTCAGAAGGTGTGTTATGTAGACCCTCTCAATTATCTGGCCCTTATCACCAAGGGTGCCTATAGCGTTCTTTGCTGCCTCTGCCACGATGATCTTGTAACTCTCGCCGGATATCATCACCTGCCATTCACCTGATTTTGTAAAATTCCCTGCCTCATCTTTCCATATAGGAAGTCCCCATTTCTCAAACATCCTTACAGTGCCATCCACATGTCTTCCAATATCATAGACGAGGTCCTGTCTTGTTAAACCCATCTGGTCATTCGTCACATACTCAGCATACCTTTCCGGTGCACGAGGATTCATAGTTACCTTTCCATCCATTCCCATATATGTATTGATGGCAGAAAGTCCCATCGCTACAGGACCACTTCTGTCAATGGCAGCCTTGTCCACAAGTGTTACCTTCATTCCGGTTGCCTTTGCCCAGTATGCGGCCTCTACTGCAGCACCACAGCCGGCCATTCCTCCACCGAGTATCAATACATCTGTGTCAACAACCTCTGTTGCAAATTCTCTCATAGTCGCCCTCCTTTCTTATTTTTTCCTTGTCGGGAGTTCTTTTACTCCCATTATGTCAGGCTCTCCAAGCATCAACTGATTGCCTAAATCTGCTACCTTTGCCTCAGGGAATCCCTCAAGCGCCTTTATAGAACCCTCTGGTGTAGTCCTTGTTGCATACTTAAACCTCTTGATCCTTCCATCCCTGAATGTGATTGTCCACATGATGTCCTCAGTTCCTCTCAAAGGAGTTGATGCAGCACCAAGAGGCATAAAGTCTGCATATCCCCTGACATCCATAGCCTGCTGTGGACATATCTTTACACAACAGTAGCACTCCCAGCAATAATTAGGCTCCTGATTGTATGCCTTCATTCTCTCCTTGTCGAGCATCATCAGGTCGTTAGGGCATATATACATGCAAGCAGTTTTATCCTGTCCCTTGCAACCGTCGCACTTCTCATTAATCACAAAACTTGGCATAATCTAACCTCCTTTTTAGTCTTAAAAATCTCACTTCATCAATCGAAATACTTGAAAGTCTTCTACCTCACCCCCCTTTCATTAATAATACAAGGGCTCAGACTTTGTATGAGCCCTTTAAGCTATCTGTTGGCTCCAGAAAGCATCACCAGTCTGTTCAAACTTTGATAAGAATTCTTCCATTACGTCAATCTTCTTTCTGGCAACAACAAGATCGAATATTTTGTCCTTTACAAATTTGGGAAGCAACTCAATGCTTTTTGTAGTAGCAGTATCAAATTTTGCCATAGTGAACAGTTTCAGAATCTTGTCTCTTTGTTCTGCTGTATTAGGAACAGCAAGAACCTTTAAACCTGCCAATACTTCTTTGCACATACCTGCAAGACCGGCAGCCTGAAGTTTTTCAAGCCGCTCCTCATTAATCCATAAATTGATTGGATAGGTTTCTTCTGCCATATTTTTCCTCCTTTTTCTATTTCAATTCGTTATTTCAAGGGTTCAATCGTAAATACAGGATTTCTCCTCTTGAGGTAATCCTCTGTAACAAACGCATCGCCAAAGCCATACTTCTCGGCGCATTCCATGATCATGTCAAAGACTTCCGGCCTGAAGATACGACGGGGCGGTTTAACGCCATCCTGAATAATACTCCTGATTAATGTACCACTGAATGATGCCTTTTTATCCTTGTGTCCACAAAATCCCATATAGGTGACTTCATCGCACACGGGGCAAAACCACCAATCGAGATTGAAAATAGGTGTGATATTCAGAGAACCTTTCGGCAGTTTATCGAAGATCCTGTGTGCATCATACGGATCATAGTAACTTCCGACTCCTGCATGGTCCCTGCCGAACATGTGGTGGGTGCAGCCGAGATTTGTCCTGAGGCATGCATGGAATACTGCTTCCCTCGGCCCGGCATATCTCATATCCCAGAGGCTGCATGTGGTCAAAAAGATATCATCCCTGAAATAGCCATGTTTCCCCTGAGCCTCCTGGCAAAGGATTATTGCCTCATCAATATAATCGCCGGGTCTCTTTGAACCGATGATCGCATTTACCAGAATACCGCCGCGAGGTTTATCTACCATCATAGAACCATAAGCTCCTAAATATGCGCCTTTCATAAGCCATTCATGGCCCGTGTGCGGAACATTTCTGGTCTGATGGTTGATGATCATCTCCCATCCTTTCTCCTTAAATTTTTCCCTCATCTGTTTCGGCGTGAGCCAGAATCGTGTAAAGGGCTCGTTTATCTTTGGAGGGGCGAGGAGGGTTATCTTTCCGCCAAGGAATTTATCCTGGTACTGATAGGTCCTCTTGACGCCGGGATGTTTTTCTTCTGTCGTACCATAAACCTTCTGTGCCACGTCTTGTTTATCTAAGGTGAAGATATCGGAAACCTCGAAAACAGCAAATGGGTTGCCGGTATAGGTGAGAAGGACTTCATCCTTCTGTTTGATCCCTGATTTCTTGAGGTCTTCGTCAGACATGTCAAATACGATCGGGATGGCCCAAACAGTCTTTCCATCTGCAAGGAGCATTTTGTCGCAGACAGACTCAACGTCAGCCTTTGTCATAAACCCCTCAATCGGTGAGAAAAAGCCGTATGCAATGTCAATTACCTCTGTAGCGATCTGCAAACGAACATCCAGTTCCTTTGCCTTTGCTGCTCTCATTTCATTCACCCTTTTAATCGCTGCATCTTTCGGCAAAATACGCTCTACAATTTCCTTACCACCATGACCAATGTTTTCCATTTTTTCCTCCCTTTAAATTGATTATTAGAAACCGTTTACTTACCTTCTAATACAGTGCATACCTTTTTGAATATATCATCTATACTTCCTATACCCATTACGGACTTAAGTATTCCTTTCTTATTGTAATAATCTATAAGAGGTGCTGTTTGGGCATCATAAACATCAAGCCTTCTCTTTATTGTCTCCTCTTTGTCGTCATCTCTCTGGAAAAGTTCTCCGCCACATTTGTCACACACACCAGCTTTCTTTGGTGGAGAAAAATAAACATTATACATCTGCTGGCAGTTCTTACATGTCCTTCTGCCAGTGAGCCTCTTCATGAGGTCGTCTTTTGGCACATCAACACTTAGGGCTGAATCAATAGGCATACCTAACTTTTTTAACATGCCATCAAGCGTTTCAGCCTGAGCAGTATTCCGAGGGAAACCATCCAGTATAAAACCTTTCTTACAGTCAGCCTGTTTCAATCTGTCTTGTATCAAACCTATAACAACCTTATCCGGAACAAGTTCGCCCTTATCCATATAGGACTTTGCCTCTTTTCCAAGAGGTGTACCATCTGCAACGGCCTTCCTTAAGATATCGCCTGTTGAAATCTGAGGAATCCCATATTTGTCAATAAGTTTTTT
This sequence comes from Thermodesulfovibrionales bacterium, assembly GCA_049302185.1. Lineage (GTDB taxonomy): Bacteria > Nitrospirota > Thermodesulfovibrionia > Thermodesulfovibrionales > UBA1546 > UBA1546. Next base: position 11,829 of record JBAQLV010000025.1, read on the forward strand.
AGCCTGTGTTCCCTTCCCCGCCCCTGGTGCACCGAGAAGAACAAGTCTCATAGTGATACCTCCATTTTTTGACTATTACCCGGCAAAATATATCGAAATCACTCAAAAAAATAAATAAGTGTGCTATTAATCAAAAAATTAAGTTACATGGCAGTGTGGTTTATAGAAAACCCTAAAAACCTTACTAAAAACCTTACTAATATATGTTCTGGCATATTTTAAGTCAAATTTATATTTCTGATATAAAGATAGGATTTACTTATCACTCAAATGTAAAAAGGTGTTATATAGTTATAATGATATAATCATAATGATTTTTCATAATTTAGCTTTTGCTTAATAAATTGTTGGAATTCTTTCAATGCCCTTCCTCTGTGGCTTAAGGAATCTTTTTCCTGATCGCTCATCTCAGCAAATGTTCTGCTATACCCCTGCGGATAAAACACAGGGTCGTATCCAAACCCGTTAGCCCCTTTTGGCTCCTTACCTATCAGCCCCTCAGCATATCCTGAAAATGTCTCCACCCTGCTGCCAGAAAATGCCAGAGCTATTACGCATACAAAGCGCGCGCCTCTTTTATCATCAGGCACAGAACTCATTTCCCTCAGGAGCTTTTCGTAATTCTTTCTGTCATCTGCGCCTTCTCCGGAATATCTTGCAGAGAAAACTCCGGGCGCTCCGCCCAAGGCGTAAACCTCAAGCCCCGAATCATCGGCAAGGGCAGGCATCTTCGTATATTTTGAAACAGCCCTTGCCTTCTTCACGGCATTTTCTTCAAAGGTCTTTCCGTCTTCAACAACTTCAGGGCATCCGGGGAAATCATCAAGCGTATAAATAGTGACAGGCATATCCTTGACAATCCTCTTTATCTCATCAATCTTTTTCTTGTTTCTTGTTGCGAGAACTATATCCATATCCATACCCTCAAAGATTCTCAGCCCACTTAACCAAAAAACAGGGCTTCCCTAAAAATCAGGAAACATCTTGATAGAAAGCTCTTTATTATTGCCAATCACTGCCTTTGCAGTAATAATACCACCCTCAACATAGGCAAGGCTGAACTCCTTAAATCCCCTGTGGACAAACTCCTTTGCATCAGCAGGGCATCCTCTCTCGCACCCTGCAATCCCCCTTACCATTTGCGGGATCAGCCCTCTTACATCAACGTTAAGAGCAGCGCCTTTTAAAGAACAAAATGCCTCTATCTGTCCTACAACAGAATCCAGATCAATACGGAATGGATTTTCAATGGCAATAGATATTGAATCACTTCCGATGCTGACACTAATCTCCATTAATTCCCCCAAAGGCGTCATTAAAATTCTGCGCTATACACTCTGATACTTTGATGCTTTTATTTCTTCTTTTTCTTCTGAGACAGCCTGATATTATAGATTGATAACGCATCAGGCTTCAAGCTATATTGCATTTTTTGAAATGTTTTTACAAAATACTCTTACGGCGGCTGTTATGAAAAAAGTCATTGTGCGTATTTAAGATGAAGAAGGCAAGAATTCTCATAACATGCCCTAAGGGGATTTCTCCGTACCTTAAGAAAGAAATCCTGAGACTTGAATTCCCTGTGAAATCTGATTCTGTTTCATGGGTTGAAACGGAAGGTTTGATAGAAGATACAATGAGGCTCAACCTTTTTTTGAGAGCAGGCCACAGGGTCCTCTATCACATCAAGGATTTTCATGCATCTGATCCGGAAGAACTTTACGCTGAAGTCAAGAAAATACAATGGGAGAATTATCTTCATGAGGATGGATATGTGTGCATAACATCGTCGGTTAAAAACTCAACAATAAGCGATACAAGATATCCAAATCTTAAGTGTAAAGATGCAATAGTGGACAGGATGTCAGAGAAGTTCGGAAGGAGGCCTGACTCAGGCCCGCTGAGGGACAGGGCAGTCATCCACCTCTACTGGGAAGGTGAAGATTGCAGCATATATATAGATACTTCCGGCGAGCCCCTGTCCAAAAGGAGATACAGGAAAATCCCATTTAAGGCGCCGATGCAGGAGACGCTCGCAGCCTCTGTTATCATGGCAACAGGATGGAGCGGGCAGGGCAATTTCATAACCCCCATGTGCGGAAGCGGAACACTCGCTATAGAAGCAAGCCTCATTGCTCTGAACAGGCCGCCGGGCCTTCTTAGGGACAACTTCGGCTTTATGCACATAAAAGGATTTAATGAGGAACTCTGGAGACGCTTAAGGGAAAACGCAAAGTCATCAATAAAAAAGCGGCTTGACTTCAGGATAATAGCATCTGACATAAGCAGTAAGGCTATAGAAGCTGCAAAAAATAATGCAGAGACAGCAGGCGTTGCACACCTCATCGAGTTTCATATCTGCGATTTCAGAGAAACTCCGGTTCCTGAAGGAGGAGGGGTAGTCATACTGAATCCTGAATATGGAGAGAGGATGGGAGAGGAAAAAGCTCTCGAAGATACATACGAGGGAATGGGCGATTTTTTCAAACAGAGGTGCAAGGGATATACAGGCTACATATTCACGGGAAATCTTGACCTCGCAAAAAAAGTTGGACTTAAGGCAAAGAGGCGCATGCAGTTCTTTAACGGCAGTATTGAATGCAGGCTGCTGGAATACGAGTTGTATGAAGGAAGCAGGAAGCCATAATCCGTCTAATGTATAATAAACAGCCATGCTTTCAATCGGACACATAAAGTTAAATTCTCCATTGGTGCTTGCTCCCATGGCAGGGATAAGCGACCTGCCTTTCCGCATGATTAACAGGTCTTTCGGGTGCAAACTCGCATTTACAGAGATGATAAACGCCAGCTCGCTTGTGAGAAAAAATATAACCACGCTGAAAAACCTTTCTACGACAGTTGATGACAGGCCATTGAGTGTCCAGCTCCTCGGAGCCAATCCGGATGTTATCAGAAGGGCTGTTGATATTGTATCCGGATATGCTTTCGATATAATAGATTTCAACGCAGCATGTCCTGTAAACAAGATTGTATCAAGGGGCGAAGGCGCAGGGCTTCTCATGGAACCTCTGAGGCTGCAAAAAATCCTGAAGATAATCGTAGAAAATACAGATAGGCCTGTCACCGTAAAGATACGCTCCGGCTGGGATGAATCATCTGTCAATACATCCGAGACTGCGCTCCGCGCACAGGATGCCGGCGTTAAAGCCATCATTATACACGGCAGGACAAGACTGCAGGCATACAGGGGAAAAGTCGATTACGACGTAATAAGAGAGGTAAAAGAGTCCGTTCAAATACCTGTAATAGCCAGCGGTGATGCGCTCTCTCCGGAATTAATCAGGAAACTTTTTGATGAGACCGGCTGTGATGGTGTGGCTGTGGCGCGAGGCGCTCTCGGCAATCCATGGATATTCCGGGAAACAGAAGAGCTTCTGAAAAAAGGCTCGGCGCCTTTAAGGCCTGATGTCTATGAGATAACTCAAACAATGAAAAAACATCTTGATCTAAATATCTCATTCCACAGCGAGGAAAGAGGAGTCATGCATTTCAGGAAATTCTTTGGATGGTACACGAAGGGGATGTCAGTAAAAATGCTGAAAATGAGGGTATTCCATGCGGTAACCAGAGAAGACATGCAGCATCTGATAGAAGAAGTGGAGGAGGATTATGTTTCTAAAAATCGGGCATAGGGGAGCAAGGGCATACGAGATTGAGAACACTCTTGATAGCTTTAAGAAGGCTATTGAGCTTGGCGTAAATGCTATTGAATTTGACGTGAGGGCAACAAAGGACGGAAAGCTCATTGTATTTCACGACGATAACCTGAAAAGGGTCTTTGGAAAGGATATTGAGTTAAACGCTTCGCCATTAAAAGAACTAAGGCATCTCACGGAAAACAGAATCCCGACCCTTGAAGAGACTTTGAAATTCATCGGTACAACGGTAGAGAGGATTCTCATTGAGCTAAAAGAAACAGGTTATGAAAAGAAAGTCCTTGCGGTTATAAAGAAAGAGAAACTCCTTGACCGTGCAATCATTGTCTCGTTCCATGAAGAGGCGCTCTCTGAAATCAGAAAACTGGACAGCAAGATTGAGACAGGACTCATCTATGCAAGGCATAAGAATCCTATATCTTCAGCCTTAAAATTAAAGGTACAGTATCTCGTTGCCCTCTATAGATTTACTCATACTAAAAACGTTGAAGACGCGCATAAGAAAAATCTTAAGGTAATTGTCTGGACGATTAATACAAAAGAAGAGGCAAAAGAATACCGCGCCAAAGGCGTTGACGGGATTGCAAGCGACAAGCCGGATGTGTTGTAAAACGCTGGTCAAATCCCAAAACTTGACCATCAAATCTCTTCACCTTGACACGATGCCTTAAACCCGTTATTGTAAAATCATAAGTATAAAAGGAGGCGCTCATGAAAATCGAACTTGAAGGCACATTGATAAAAATGATGCCTGAAAACGACAGAGAGAAAAATGAACTCAACCAGCTCTGGGTAATCCTCATAGACTGCGTTAAAGAAAATAAGAAGCTTGTTCCTGTCGGGCAGTATCTTCCGGGCATGAAAGAAGTAGCTACGTTTAATATCGAATAGCGCCGCTTAAAGCCATGACATATTTATGAAAAAAAAACGCGTAGTATGCGCCGGAACGTTTGACCATCTCCATCTGGGGCATGCCAACTTCTTAAAGCAGGCAAAGGCTCTGGGAGACGAACTTATCGTCATTGTTGCCCGTGATGAGAATGTGAGGCGCATAAAGAACATACTTCCGGAGCATAATGAAAATGAGCGCAGGGAGAGCGTCGAAAAAACAGATATTCCGGATAAGGTCACACTCGGATATACGGATAAAGATATCTTTAAAATCTTGGAGGATTTGAAACCGGATATCATCGCCCTCGGTTATGACCAGAGGGTATCAGAGGATAAGTTGAAGGAAAGACTTCCCAAGTGCAAGATAGTCCGCCTAAAACCATTCAAGCCTGATAAATACAAGTCGTCATATTACAGGGCAAAGAATAGACTTTGAAAATTGCATGTAAGGGAATTGTCTTTGAGCGGATTTTTTGCCTATATTCCTACAGTTGATTTATAAAATCATGAGGCAAAAACCTCGGAGTCCCGATTTTGTCGGGACGAGAATGAGAGAGAAGATGATTCCCTTATATGTTCTACCATTAAATAAAAAAAGGGCCCGCATCGGCGAGCCCTTTTGAACTGATCAGTTTCCTTTTTTTAGAAGAAGAGTTTCTGGTTAATCAGGATACCCAGCGATATTAGGAGCGCATAAATCGCCAGAGACTCAATCATAGCAAGACCGATAATCAGAACGAGCTGAATCTTTCCCAGTGCACCCGGATTTCTTGCAACACCTTCTGTTGCACCTCTCAAGCCGAAACCCATTCCGATTCCTGTACCGAGACCGGCAAGACCGATTGCAAGGCCACCGCCAAGAACTGCCATTGCCTTAACAGAATAATCACCAGATGCTGCAGCCTTTGCTTCTTCTGCAAAAACAAACGGAGCAAGCAGACAGACAAAAGTTAGTGCCATTAAAATTACAGAGATTATTTTTCTCATCCCTTATCCCTCCTTTCTTCCAAAATTCGTATTTAATGTCCTTCTTCAACAGCACCGGCAAGATATAGAGTGGTCAGAAGGACAAAGACAAATGCCTGTATCAGACTTACAAGTGTGCCCAATGCAAGTATGAGCGTTGGAATTATCCATGGAACCAATACAGCAAGCACACCTAAGAGTATATGTTTTGCCACCATATTTCCAAAAAGCCTTACCGAGAGGGTAACAGGCCTTACAAGATGCCCGATAAATTCTATAAAAAACATCAGTATCATAAAGGGCAGTGCAAATACAGAACGAATTGGACCGAGGAAATGATTTAGGTATTTTATCCCATGAATCTTAATCCCGTAATAATGCGTTGCCAGAAACACAGGTATTGCCATTGCTGCATTTGTATTTATGTTGCTCGTGGGAGAAGCAAATCCCGGGATGAGACCCATAAAATTGCAAATGAGTATAAACATGAACAATGTGCCGATCAAAGGAAAAAGAGTTCTGCCCCAGTGGTGACCTATGTTTTCTTCTGTGAGTTTAAGGAATGTCTCAACAACTACCTCAATAAAATTCTGGAAGCCTGTCGGCACCATGCTTAGAGAACGCCTGATGACAAGCGCAGATGTTATAAGAATGACAGACGCAAGGACTGCGTAAGTAACATTATGGGGAATTTTGTTGGGATCAATAATCGCATCCATTAAAAGCACTTCTTGCATGCCAGCTGCCATAAAAGCCTCCTCTACGTAGTCATAGACTACGGGAAAAATCGTTGATATGTTAATTAAAACGCAAATCTAAAGTCAAGGATTTAGGCAGTATTTGGTTATATAAAAAATTTATGAATCTATAATACGCGTACTGCAATAATCCTCTCTATGCCTGCATAGTCTTTAATCACTGAGATATTACAGAAGCCGTTCTGCATGGCAATCACTGAGACTTCCTCTGCCTGTCCTTCCCCGATTTCAAGAAAGATACTTCCACCCCCCCGTCCCCCCCGTGGCAAGGGGGGGTAAGGGGGGGGTAAGTATTTCGACGCCTCTGAAAGTATCGCTCTGTAATAGTCAAGCCCGTCCTCGCCGCCGTCAAGCGCACTCCTCGGCTCCCACTTGTTTATTTCAGGCTGAAGATTCAGTATGTCACCGCTTCTGATATAAGGAGGGTTTGAGACAATCACATCAAAAGTGACGAGTGACGAGTGACGAGTGACAAGTTGCTTTATTGGTTCAAATAATGAACCCTTAAGAAATGTTACATTCTTTATAGCGTTAAGCTCTGCATTCTCCTTTGCATACTTTATTGCACCTTTTGATATGTCAGTCCCGTACACCTCGGCATCTGGAAAGTGTTTTGCTATTGCAAGCGCAAGGCACCCGCTTCCTGTGCAGAGGTCAAGAATCTTGAGTCTTGAGTTTTGAGTTATGAGTTTTGAGACTTCAATCCCTATTTTATTCCTAACTCTTAACTCATAACTCATAACTCTTTTTATTGTTTCTTCCACAAGAAGCTCCGTCTCAGGCCTTGGAATAAGTACGCCCTCTCCGACCTTTATCTTCAAGCCGTAAAACTCTACAAAACCAAGGATATACTGAAGCGGCTCCCTCTCAGCCCTGCGCCTTAGAATCTCTCCGATATCTTTTATATTTTTCACTGTGACGGCTGGATTGTCCCTGTAAAGAACTGTCCTGTCTGTTTTGAGCGCATGAGTCAGGATTGTCTCTGATTCCTTATGCGCATCCTCAACACCGAATCCTTTCAGAGATTCTGTTATTTCTCTTATCTTTTCCAATGCATTCATTGTCAAATATCTTCACTTATCAGAATTGACTTTATTAGCATCAGCTATTTTTTTTAAGAGACTGGGATAGTATTTGAGCGGATTTTTTTGACGATATTCCGACAGTTAGATTTATAAAATTAATCATGAGGCAAAAACCTCGGAGGGCGTTAGCCCGAGAATGAGCGAAAATATTATCCCAGTCTCTTATCATACATGGCAAATAATCGGCTAAAATTCTGTCGCATTCAAAAGTTTTGAACACGATATGCCTGCTTAACTTACAGTTCCTTCAGCTTCTCCGCCTGATAGTGAGCGATGAGATTGTCTATTATCTCATCAATATTGCCTTCAAGAACGCTCTCCAGCCTGTGAAGAGTCAGTCCTATCCTGTGGTCAGTTACCCTGTTCTGAGGAAAATTGTATGTCCTTATCCTCTCGCTCCTGTCGCCTGTGCCAACCTGAGTCTTTCTGTCAGCGGCGCGTTCTTTATCTTTTTTCTCTATCTCAAGTTCAAGAAGCCTTGAACGCAAAACCTTCATTGCCTTTCCCCTGTTCTTTAACTGAGACCTCTCATCCTGACACTGCACAACAAGTCCTGTAGGCACATGGGTAATCCTCACTGCCGAATAGGTCGTGTTTACGCTCTGCCCTCCTGCGCCTGATGAGCAGAATGTGTCAATCCTAATATCCTTTTCTTCCACCTTTAGATCAACCTCTTCAGCCTCAGGCAAAACCGCAACTGTTGCGGCTGATGTGTGAATCCTTCCGGATCCCTCGGTTACCGGCACCCTCTGCACTCTGTGAACCCCGCTTTCATATCTCAGCCTGCTGTATGCGCCCTTCCCTGTGATATTTGCAATTATCTCCTTTAACCCGCCGAGTCCTGTCGGACTGGAATCAATTACCTCTACCTTCCATCTTCTTGTCTCAGCGTATTTAGAGTACATCCTGAAAAGGTTTGCTGCGAAAAGAGCGGCCTCTTCTCCGCCTGTGCCTGCCCTTATCTCAAGTATTACGCTTTTTTCATCCCTCGGGTCTTTCGGCAGAAGCATTGTCTTCAGGTCTTCTTCTATCTTAGGCTTTCTCTCCTTCAGTTCATTAAGCTCTACCTGTGCAAGCTCCCTCATTTCGTTATCGCTGCCTTTAAGAATTTCTTCCGCTCCTTCCATATCCGTCAAAAGTTTTTTGTACTCACGGATCTTTTCAACAAGAGCCTGAAGTTCAGACTGCTCCTTTGAGTATTTCTGATACTCCTGCGGCGCAGACAGGACCTTCGGGTCTATCATCTGGACTGTCAGTTTCTCGTATCTATCTTCTATTGTCTGGAGTTTTTCAAGCAGCATTTTCCGCCTCTAATTTAAGAACCTCTTTTAACGCTGTGATAGCAACCTCTATCTGCCTGTCATCAGGGTCATGGGCTGTGAGCCTCTGCAGAAGAAGCCCCGGCATAATCATGAGGTTTATAATCGGATTGTCTTTCATCTTTGCAGAAAGCTTCAGAATCTCATAGGAAAGCCCTGCCACCACCGGCATAAGAATAAGCCTTGAGAGGAACTTATAAACCAAAAACCACGACTGCGGAATGAAAGAAAATACGAAAATGCTTGTTATCATAACTATTAGAAGAAAACTCGTGCCGCACCTTGGATGATGGGGGCTGAAAGGCTTTACATTCTCCACATTAAGTTCTTTGCCATTCTCGTATGCGTGTATTACCTTGTGCTCTGCGCCGTGATACTCAAATATCCTTCTCATCTCCTTCCAGAGTCCGATTGCCATGACATAAAGCAAAAATATAAGAACTCTTATTATCCCGTCAATGAGGTTAAATAAAAATGAATTCTCGGAAACAGAAGCAATCACAATGCCGATAAGTTTCGTTGCATATAGCGGAAGCAGTACAAAAAGCGCAATCCCTATTATAAAGGCAAAACCCATTGTCAGTGTGATAGTGAAAGGTCTCATCGGTTTTTCATCTTCATTGTATGCCTTGCTTGCAGAGAACTCTATTGCCTTCACTCCAAGGAAAAGAGCGTGGAATAATGCCGCAACTCCTCTGAGCATCGGAACCTTCAGCAGCTTCGGAAGTTCAGACAGCCCTTCTCTTTTCACATGAATATCCCCCTTCATGTCCCTCACAGCCACTGTCCAGCCTTTTGGGGACTTCATCATCACTCCCTCAATCACTGCCTGTCCGCCGATGTTTTTCATTTTCTTATCTTTCCCTCTTTCGTATTTATGTTGAAAAATACAAACTGGATACTCCGGTCAATCCCCCGATCAAGTCGGAGGAGGAGTATGACAGAATAAGAAGTCATTTCCCGACTCCCTACTTGTCATTCCCCGACCTGATCGGGGAATCCAGAAAGAACAAAAATCTGGATTCCGCATCAAGTGCGGAATGACAGGAACAAGGTAACTCTACAGCAAGTCCATTCCAATAAAAAAGCCGTCCCGGCGTAATGTCGGGACGACTTTTATCCTCTTAAGCTTATCTACTTCTTAGTCTTTTTTGCGTACTTCTTCTTAAACTTCTCCACCCTTCCTTCAGCATCAAGTATCTTCTGCTTGCCGGTAAAAAACGGATGGCACATTGAGCAGATATCAACGTGAATCTTGGGGTTAGTTGACCTTGTGACAAAACTCTCGCCACAGGCGCAGACCGTCTTCACCTCTTTATATTCAGGATGTATTCCTTCCTTCAACTTAATCCTCCTTAAAGTTATTTTATATTATAAAAAATCTTGAATACTTTTAGCAACAAGGCGACATCGGATAAAACCTTCAGCCTTCTATGTACCTTTTTATCCTTGCGCTATTTTCAGCGGAAAGCTCAACAAATTTAACTCCGATGCCGACATTGGGCTGGGCGTGCTGAACACGGGCCATCGCCTTAATGGCATCTTCCCCGATTTTAAAGCTTAGCTCAAAAATTGTTCCTGCTATAAAACTGAACTGCGTGTAGATATACATGCCGTCTATGCTTATATCAAGCGCCTCTGCTTTTGTTACGCCATTTATCACTACATCTTTGTGAACCAGCGCCCTTCTTGTTCTCCTGTCATCTGCGCCGCTCATTGTTTATCCTGTACTGAACCGTTAATCTTATCAACAAACCCTGTATTGAACTCGCCGTTCACAAAGTCAGACTGTGAAAAGACCTTCTTATGAAAAGGTATTGTTGTCTTTATTCCCTCAATAATAAATTCATCGAGGGCGCGTTTCATTATTGAGATAGCCTCTTCCCTGTTTCTGCCGTGCGCAATTACCTTTGCTATAAGCGAGTCGTAATATGAAGGCACTGTCCAGCCGCTGTAAACAGATGTGTCCACGCGCACACCCGGGCCGCCGGGCAGAGAAAGGAATGTAATTTTGCCGGGATTCGGAATAAAACGCTCCGGGTCCTCGGCATTTATCCTGCACTCTATAGCATGGCCGTAAGATTTTATCTGGTGCTGTTTATATTCTATCAGGGAACCTGCAGCAAGTTTTATCTGTTCCTTTACCAGGTCAATACCGCTGACCATCTCTGTGACAGGATGCTCAACCTGAATCCTTGTATTCATCTCCATGAAATATATATTGCCCTCCATATCTACGATAAACTCCATTGTCCCGATATTCCTGTACTTAATAGCCTTTGCCGCCCTTACTGCCAGCTCTCCAATTTTTTTCCTGAACTTCTCTGTTGAGACAGGGGATGGCGCTTCTTCTATAAGTTTCTGATGCCTTCTCTGTATTGAGCAGTCTCTTTCTCCGAAATGCACTGTATTGCCTTTGCTGTCAGCAGCTATCTGGACTTCTATATGCCTTATCTCAGGGATGTACTGCTCAACATAAAGCTCGCCGTTCCCGAATACGGCAAGAGCTTCTCTTTGAGCCATATAAAATGCTTGTTCAAGCCCGCTTTCTTCATTTACAATTCTCATTCCCCTGCCGCCGCCTCCGGCAGACGCCTTAATAATCACAGGGAAACCTATTTTCTTTGCCACCTTCATGGCAAGCTCTTCCGAAATAACAGGGCCGTCGCTTCCCGGCACAACAGGAATACCACGCCTTTTCATCATCTGCCTTGCCTTTGCCTTATCGCCGCCGACTCTTATATTCTCAGGCGTAGGGCCGATAAATGTTATCCCTGATGTGGCGCATGCCTCGGCAAAATGGGGATTTTCAGATAAGAAACCATACCCAGGATGCACTGCCTCTGAATCCGTTATTTCAGCGGCGCTAAGAATTCCCGGGATGTTAAGATAGCTCTGAGCAGAATTCGCAGGCCCGATGCAGACAGCCTCATCTGCAAGCCTGACATGCAGAGCTTCTTTTTCTACGTCTGAATATACGGCTACTGTCTTTATGCCGAGTTCCTTGCAGGCGCGTATAACCCTTACTGCAATTTCCCCGCGGTTTGCTATCAAAACTTTCTTAAATAATTCCATTGTCCACCTTTATAGTGTCAGTTTTTAGTGTCTGTGTCAGTAGATAATTTTTTCTGACACTAATCACTGTCACTGAATACTGACACTAAGTAACCGGTTCTATAAGGAAGAGCGGCTCGCCGTATTCAACGGAATGCCCGTTTTCAACCAGTATCCTGACAATCACGCCTTCCACCTCTGATTCTATCTCGTTCATGAGTTTCATCGCCTCTATAATGCACAACACCTGTCCCTTTTTAACACTTGAACCTGCCTGCACAAATGACTCAGCCTCCGGAGATGATGATCTGTAGAATGTCCCTACAATCGGTGAGGTTACTGTAACAAGCCTCTGGGTATCCTCTATCGGTTCAACTGCCGGTTTTTCATGCGCAACCACAGGCCTTGATAATTCAAATGAAGACAGCCGTTTCTCTCTCCTTATCTTAACCTTATTGCCGTCTTTTTCTATCTGAAGTTCTGTGATGTCTGTGTCCTTAAGCAGTTCTATAAGTCCTTTTAAATCATCAATTTCCATTTTTCCCTCCAAGGGTCATAATCATTTAAGACAGTAGACCCTATTTTACTCTCTCTATATATTCAGATGTTCTTGTATCAACTTTTATCATATCTCCCTCATTTATATGAAAGGGCACTCTGACCACTGCCCCTGTCTCCAAAGTTGCCGGCTTTCCTCCTCCTGAGGCTGTATCGCCTTTAAAGCCCGCAGGGTCTGTTTTTACAACTTTGAGTTCAACAAATGTCGGAATCTCCACGCTTATAGGCACGTCCTTATGATACAGCACTTTAACCTTCATATTCTCCTTAATAAATCTTATTGCCTCGCCAAGCTGTTCACTCCTGAATGGCATCTGCTCATAAGTCTCTTCATCCATAAAGTAATAGAGTTCTTCCTGTGAATACAGATACTGCATGCTCTTTTCTTCAAGCCCCGGGGTCTCAAGTTTCTCGCCCGACCTGAATGTTTCTTCAAGAACTGCCCCGGTTTTAATATTCCTCATTTTTGTCCTGACAATAGCGCCGCCCCTTCCCATCTTAACGTGCTGAAAGTCTACTATTTCGCAGGGTTCCCCCTTAAATTCAACTTTAAGACCTTTTCTGAAATCACTTGTCGAAATCAATTATGCCTCCCTAACAGTGTCAGTTCCCCGTGTCTGTGTCAGTCAATGGCTTGTAGAGCAAACAATTTCTACTGACACTAAACACTGAAACTGGAAACTGATACTTGCCATTAAATAATCTCCAAACTCTTCGACAGTCTCGTCAGCACTTCAGCCCCTTTCGGCTTCACAAGCACCATATCCTCTATCCTAACCCCGCCTACTCCGGGGACATAAATACCGGGCTCTACTGTAAACACCATGTCTTCCCTAATTCGCTCTTTCCTGTTCCACGTTATCTGCGGTGATTCATGAACCTGAAGCCCGATGCCATGCCCTGTGCCGTGTCCAAAAAATCTGGCATACCCAGCCTTTTTTATAACATCCCGCGCAGAATTGTCAATCTCCTTGCCAGCTATGCCGGGCGAGATTACAGATATAGCCTTTCTGCTAGCCTCTAATACTGTCTTGTATATTTTTCTTTTTTCCCCAATATCAGCGCCTCTGATAAGCAGTGTCCGTGTCATATCAGAAAAATAACCTTCTGCCTCTCCTCCCCAGTCTATGACAACAAGGTCTCCTGCCTCCAGCCTTTTCTCCGAAGGCTTTGCATGAGGCATGGATGAATTCCTGCCGGAAGCAACTATTATATCAAATGGGATACATTTACACCCCTCCCTTTTGAGATTCTCCTCAAGCATCATTGCCAGTCTTTTCTCTTTTGCGCCTGCCTTGATATTAGGCTTCACTGCAAGAAATGCTGACTCCGCACGCCTTACAGCCTCTTTAATCAATGCCTTTTCCCTGTCTTCTTTTACTGATCTGAGCCTTTCAATAAAATCCTTAAAAGGTTTAAGAGCAATGCCCTTTTTTGAAAGCGCATCAAAAAACCCGTATGAAACAGATGATTCAAAGCCAAGCCTGTTTATCCCAAGCTTTTTGGCAAGCGCAGAGACGGTTCTGGCTCTTTTCTCTTTCTCAATAACAATATCCCATCCCTTAACCTCGCACCCTGCCTGCTCTTTATATCTGAAGTCAGTAACAAAAAAATTCGCTGCCTTCGTTATCAACAGAAATCCTGAAGAGCCTCTGAATCCTGTAAAATACCTGACATTATTTATATCAGTTACAAGAAACCCGTCAATGCCTTTAAAAGACGCTCTTATGCCGGCAAGCCGTGAGTTCATCGGGCTTAGTTAGAAAGAATGGTTTTTACAGCCCTGAGGGCAAGGAGGTAGCTGTCTCCGCCAAAGCCGCTTATCTGCCCTGTTGCAACCTCGGCGATATAGGATTTTTTTCTGAATTCTTCACGTTTATGAATATTAGAGATATGCACCTCAACAACAGGCTTGCCCACCGCTGATATGGCATCTCTTATCGCAATGCTTGTATGTGTATAGGCTGCAGGGTTTATTATAAGCGCATCGTAATCTTTCTTCTGAATGGCATCTATCATTTCGGCCTCGCTGTTTGACTGCATTATCGAGAGCTTCATGCCAAGTTCCGCAGCAAGCGCCGTTAATTTATTGTTCACATCATCAAGGGAAAAAGTCCCGTAAATCTCCGGCTCTCTTTTCCCAAGCATATTAAGATTAGGCCCGTGTATGACTAAAACTTTCAAATATCCTCCCTTCAGCTCTAAGCTGAAGGCTATTTTATCAGTTTTACTTATCTAAACTCAACTGCTTCCTCCCTTGACATTCTTCGCAGAGGCGAGGGGATTTTTGAGGGATAACCCACAGGAACTATTACAACAGGCTTTAAGTTCATCGGGAGATTGAGAATCCTTGCGAGTTCTTCTTCACGAAATGCGCCAACCCAGCATGTCCCGAGTTCATTATCAAAGGCAACAAGCATCATACCCATAACACTGCATGCAACATCCTGAATAGAATAAAGAGAAGTTCCCCTCTCCCCGTATTTGCCTGATATGTGGCTGTCGGTGCAGCCTACTATAACCAGCGGAGCATCTGCAATAAATCCCTGATTCAGAGCAGCGCCTGCGATCTTTCTTTTTACCGCCTCATCCCTGATAAAATAGAATTTCCTCGCCTGAAGGTTTCCAGCGCTCGGCGCCCATACTAACGACTCCGTCAATTTGTCAATTAACTCTTCCGGTATTTCTTTTTTTTGAAAATTGCGGATGCTTCTTCTTTTTCTGACCGCCTCTAAAATATCCATACGTCACCTCCGAATCTTAATAAGAATAAACAGGATTGACTTGAGCGGCATCAGAGATTTTTCGGTAACAGTTCTTAGCGAAATGAAGCGGCCACAGCCTCGGCTGTCTGAGTTCCGAAAGCTTTCGGAACGAGTTTCGAGGATGTAGCGGAATGAGCTTAGAGCTGTCGAAAAATATCGTAGCAAGCGAAAGTCAATCATGTTTATCATGACATCCCATATTAAAGTTTCAGCAGCGTAAGCCCTGAAACAGGGTCAAGCTCTCTTGCGGCATTCACCCCTTCTATCTCCACGATAACTGCCTCAAGGACAAGAAATGTCTCTGCTTTTTCTCTAAGACATCCAACCCTGACATTATCCCTTTTCCCGAATGCGCCGTGAAGATGCACCTTCGGCTCATCACCCTGATAAAATATTGTGCCGACCCCCAGTATCTCATGGCTTTCTCCGAGTTCCCTCCACATTGGAACAGGAGGCATGACATCTTTCTCAGGGCCTACAACGATTTTCCCTTCGCGCATCCCTCCAACAAGATAAACAACAGCTGCCTTTATATTCTCCTTCTTTGCTATGCCCGTGAGATTGGAGAGCACATCCTCTTTGTCTTCAAACCTTGCAACCACAACCCTTCCTGTCCTGCCGACCTGATATTTCATAAAACACGTCTCCTTCCATTCCTTCTCACCAAGACTCTTTAATGGCTATTATATCATGCTGTCAGAAGCCAAATTGCGTTAAAATATCAAATCCCATAAATCAAGAAAGGTTTTTCATAGTTTTACATGGCAAGCTATGACCTTGATAAATTCAGGCGGTATGTCCTTGACAGCAAATTTCTGGATGTTTTTGACATAGATGAAGAAGAAATCAAAAAACTGAAAGACGATGAAATCAGCCTTATGAAATTCGGATTTAAATATTTAAAATATCTTCTGATGATGGAAGAATCGCTTAAGGTGAAGTCAGAGGTATTAGAGGCAAAAAAGGCGAAGAAATAGCGATATAGCTGCAAGCAGTAAAATACCAAATCTTGCATTAGCACATTGTATGAATTTAAATGATTTTTTTCTTTATCAAAACCCTAAAATGTCAGGGTAATTTCTGCAAGAAATATGAATCATAAAGAAAGGAGCGTGTATCAAACTTATGAAAAAGAAAATACCGAAGTTCAAGAATGAAGATAAGGAAAGAGAATTTTGGGCAACTCATGATTCAACAGTGTTTATCAACTGGAAAAAGGCAAAGAGAATTCTGCTGCCAAATTTGAAGCCATCGGTCAAGACAATTTCTCTCCGTCTTCCCAAATCAATGCTTGAGGAACTGAAACTGCTGGCAAACAAAAGAGATGTGCCTTATCAATCGTTGGTAAAGATTTTCTTGGCAGAACGGATTGAACGGGAATTTAATGCAAATGCTTAGGCTTAATGCCTTCGCTCCAAATAAAAAAGGCTATGACAATTGTCACGGCCTTTTGTTTAATCAAAAATTTTAATTACTTCTTCTCTTCTTCTTTTCCCTTTGCCTTGTCTTTCTTCTTTTCCTCTTTAGGCTTCTTTATGCTCTCGTAGTCTATAAATTCAAGAACAGCCATCGGCGCACCGTCATTAACCCTGTTCCTTGTCTGCACTAGTCTCAGATAACCGCCGTTTCTGCCGCTGAACCTCGGCGCTATCTCGCTGAACAGCTTTGACACAACAGTCCTGTTCGGAACATATGAAAGCACAAGGCGTTTTGAATGGAGGTCGCCCTTTATCCCCATGGTGACAATTTTCTCAGCAATCCCTTTTGCAGCCTTTGCCTTTGCAAGGGTCGTCTCTATCCTCTGATGCTCTAACAATGAGGAGACTATCCCCTTCAGAAGCGCCTTCCGTTGGTTTGCCGTTCTCCCGAATAACCTTCCGCTAACTTTATGACGCATCTTGGACTACACTCCTGACCTGTGAAGTTGCCATCTTGCTCAGCATATCCCTGTCAACCTTCATTCCGAAATTAAGCCCCATGTTCTGAAGCATTTCCTTTATCTCATTAAGAGACTTCCGGCCGAAATTTTTTGTCTTCAGCATCTCTGGCTCTGTTCTTTCAACAAGGTCTGCAATAATCTTGATGTCCGCATTTCTCATGCAGTTATATGCTCTTACAGAAAGCTCCAGTTCATTAACACTCTTCAGGAGATTAGGATTAAACGCCGGCGCATCTCCTGCGGAAGCTGCACTGCTGCTCATTTCGAACTCTGTGTTTTCCTCGTCTTGTTCAAGCATGAAAATACGCATATGGTCTATAACTATAGCCGCAGCCTGAGAGACTGCTTTTTTAGGCGTTACGCTTCCATCCGTCCATATTTCCATCACGAGCCTGTCGTAGTCTGTTGCCCTCCCAACTCTTGCCTTCTCAACCCAGAAATTCACTTTCCTAACCGGGCTGAAAACAGAATCTACCGCAATCATGCCGACAGGAAGCTCTTCTTCCTTGTGAATTTCAGCTGATACGTATCCTCTGCCTTTCTTGATGTACATCTCAGCCTCAAAGGAAGCCCCTTTGTCAAGGGTGGCTATAAGCTGTTCAGGATTAAGGATTTCAACGCTTGAATCAACCTGAATATCATTGCCTTTAACTTCACCCGGCCCCTTAACTTTGATTGTGGCGATCCGCTTTCCATCAGCGTGCATCTTGACCCTGAGCTTTTTTATGTTCAGGATAATGTCCACCACATCTTCTTTAACGCCGGTAATGGATGAAAGCTCATGAACAGAACCGGTTATTTTTACTGATGTTACTGCCGCGCCTTCAAGGGACGACAGCAAAACTCTCCGTATGGAGTTTCCAAGTGTTGTCCCGAAACCGCGTTCTAACGGCTCCGCTACGAGCTTGCCGTAGGTGCTCGTTAATGTCTCTTCATCAAACTCACTGTTTTCAGGTAACTGAAAGCCTTTTTTCTTTAAATCCATATAAGGCCTCCCACGCCTCTTTTATTTTTAAAAACTCTACTTTGAATAAAGTTCAACTATCAACTGTTCCTGAACAGGCAGCTGCATCTCTTCCCTGGAGGGGATATGCAGTACTTTCCCTTTGAAGCTTGCGCTGTCAACCTCAACCCATGCAGGAATTTCTCTATTCTCAAGCCTTGACATGTTATCAGCCAGGCTCGGGATCTTTCTGCTTTTCTCCCTAACCTCAATAACATCTCCCGCCTTAACAAGATAAGAAGGGATGCTTACTGCTCTCCCATTCACAGTAAAATGTCCGTGCGTTATAAACTGTCTTGCCTCTCTTCTGTTTATCGCAAATCCCATTCTGAATGCTGTATTATCCAGGCGGCGTTCAAGAAGCTGGAGGAGTAATTCCCCTGTTGTGCCCTTCCTTCTTTCTGCCTCATGAAAATATATTCTGAACTGCTTCTCAAAAAGTCCATAACTTTTTCTTGTCTTCTGTTTTTCCCTGAGCTGGATACCGTAATCCGAGATTTTTGTGCGTCTTTGCCCATGCTGGCCTGGCGGATATTTCCTCCTCTCTACTGAACATTTCTCAGTGAAACACCTGTCTCCTTTGAGAAACAGTTTGTCCCCTTCTCTACGGCACACCCTGCATAAAGGCCCTGTATATCTTGCCACTTTTAAACTCTCCTTCTCTTTGGAGGCTTACATCCATTATGAGGAACAGGAGTAACGTCCTTTATAAGATTAACCTCAAGTCCTGCTATCTGCAATGCCCTGATAGCTGATTCTCTTCCGGCGCCTGGCCCTTTAACAAAAACGTCCAACTGTTTCATCCCCACATCAATTGCCTTTTTAGCCGCTGACTCTCCTGCCATCTGCGCAGCATAAGGCGTTCCTTTTCTCGAACCCTTGAACCCAAGACTCCCGGCGCTTGCCCATGCAACAACATTCCCGTTAGGGTCTGTTATGGATACTATTGTATTATTAAATGTTGCCTGAATATGCGCAGCTCCGACATTTACATGCTTCTTGTCTTTCTTTGCGCCCTTTTTCCGCTGAGCCATCAGCTATGCCTCCTTCTTCTTGCCCATGATGGTTTTCCTTGGCCCTCTGCGGGTACGGGCATTTGTCTTTGTTCTCTGTCCCCTCACAGGAAGCCCTGCCTTATGCCTTATGCCCCTGTAACAGCCAATTTCCATAAGCCTTTTAATCCCCATTGTGGTCTCACGCCTGAGGTCGCCCTCGACTTTATACTCCCTGTCAATGGCAGATCTTATTTTTACAATGTCTTCGTCTGTGATATCTTTTACCCTTATGTTAGGATTAACCTTTGTCTCATCAAGTATTTTCTTTGACAAAGACCTGCCTATCCCGAATATCCTTGTTAACCCTATCTCAATCCGTTCATTCTTTGGTAAATCCACACCAGCGATTCTCGCCATAAAATACTCCTCGATTTGAAATTTGAAATTTGAAATTTGAAATTATTATCATCCCTGCCTCTGCTTGTGGCGGGGATTTTCGCATATTATTCTTCTAACACCCTTCCTTTTTATAACCTTGCATTTAGCGCATATTGGTTTTACAGATGAACGAACTTTCATAAAAAACTCCTTCTGGTTTTTAGGTTTCAGGTTTTAGGTTCTAGGTTTCAGAACTAACACCTGACACCTGATACCTAACACCTGTTTCACTTAAATCTATACGTTATCCTGCCTCTTGTGAGGTCATAAGGCGAGAGTTCCACTGTAACCTTATCGCCCGGCAGTATCTTTATAAAATGCATCCTCATCTTGCCGGAAATATGAGCGAGAATTATCTGCCCGTTCTCAAGTTTTACCCTAAACATCGCATTTGGCAGCGTTTCAACAATCTTTCCCTCTACCTCTATATTTTCCTCTTTAGGCATTAGCTGAAAAGTATAACATCTATATTATATTTTCGTCAAGATTCTTGCGTCTCCGTCAGTAATGGCAATCGTATGCTCAAAGTGAGCGGAGAGTCCGCCGTCAAGGGTAACCGCCGTCCATCCATCGTCAAGTATGTTGACCTCATACCCGCCTGTATTAACCATAGGCTCAATTGCGAGGGTCATGCCTTCCTTTAGTCTCGGTCCCTGCCCTGAGATGCCAAAATTCGGCACCTGAGGCTCTTCATGAAGCGACATCCCAATCCCATGACCGACGAATGCCTTCACCACGGAAAAACCGTTTGCCTCAACATAATTCTGAATAGCAGATGATATATCCGAGACCCTGTTGCGGGGCGTCGCTTTATCTATCCCCTTATAAAGGGCTTCCTCTGTTACCTTCAAAAGTTTTTTTGCAAGAGGGCTTAACTCGCCGACAGGGATGGTAACGGCCCCGTCTCCATAAAAACCATCCCGATAGACTCCAAGGTCTATGCTTAACACATCCCCTTCGTTAAGCCTCACACGAGAGGGTATCCCGTGAATAATCTGATTATTCACAGAGGTGCATATACTGGCAGGGTATCCCCTGTATCCTTTAAATGCGGGTATTCCGCCTTTTGAAGTTATTTTTTCTTCTGCAAACATTTCTATCTCTTTTGTTGTAATACCTGGCTTCACAAATGCCTTCAGATCTTCCAGTATCTCGGCAACTATTTTACAGGCTTTCGCCATCTTCTCAATCTCCCCCGGGGTCTTTATAATAATCATTTACATAATCAACAATCAGAAGTTGAAAGTGAAAAGTTTTAAAAACTCTTAACTCCTAACTTTTAACTCTTAACTGTTCTTTCTCTATCCTCTCCTGCCCTTTATCCTGCCCTTTTTTAAAAACCCTTCGTATGAGCGGGTAACGAGATGCGACTCAATCTGAGACACTGTGTCAAGGGCAACTCCGACAACAATCAGGAGCGATGTCCCGCCAAAATAAAAAGGTACATTGAATCTCTTTATAAGAATCTCCGGAATAATACATACAACTGCGAGATATACTGCGCCGACAAATGTTAATCTCGACATAACCCTGTAAATGTATTCCGATGTCTTCTGTCCCGGTCTTATGCCCGGAATATATCCCCCATATTTTTTCAGATTGTCTGCTATATCTACGGGGTTAAACACAATTGCAGTGTAAAAATAAGCAAAAAAGAATATCATGCTAACGTAGAGCATTGTATAAAAAACAGTGCCAGGAGAAAGCTGCTTTGCAACGCTCTGAACCCACGGGATTGCTATAAAACCTGCGATAGTCGCAGGGAACATTATTATGGAAGATGCGAATATAGGCGGAATAACGCCTGCTGTGTTTACCTTCAAAGGAAGGTGGGTGCTCTGACCGCCGTATATCTTGCGGCCGACAAGCCGCTTTGCGTATTGAACAGGTATCTTTCTCTGCCCTCTCTCAATAAATATAATCACCCCAACTACCGCAACCACCATAGCTATCATGAATATTACAAAAAAGATGGACAGTTCACCTGCTTTTAACAGTTGATAGGTGCTGATTATCGCGTTCGGGAGCTGCGCGACTATGCCTGCGAAAATTATAAGAGATATGCCGTTTCCTATCCCTCTTTCTGTAATCTGTTCTCCAAGCCACATTATGAATGCTGTGCCCGATGTAAGGGTTATCATTGTAAGCAGTCTGAATGACCAGCCGGGACTCTGTATAAAAGCTCCTCCTGCCATGCTCTCAAGACCGATGGATATTCCCAAAGACTGTATTGCCGCAATAACTACTGTTGCGTATCTCGTATATCTTGTAATCTTCTTTCTGCCGGCTTCTCCTTCTTTTGCAAGCTTACCAATTGCAGGTATTACAACTGTCAAAAGCTGGAAAATAATTGAGGCGCTTATATAAGGCATAATCCCAAGGGCAAATATGGCAACCCTTGACAGCGCTCCACCTGAAAACATATCAAAGAACCCCATAAGAGCTCCTGCGCCGCTTCCAGCAAGGAATTTACTTAACTCCTCGCCGTTTATGCCCGGGGTCGGGATATGACCTCCTATCCTGTATACAATAAGGAGTGAGAGCGTAAAGATTACCCTGTTTTTTAACTCAGGTATTCTAAATATATTCTGAAAGTTTGAAAGGACTCTCATAGTTTAAAGTTGAAAGTTGAAAGTTTAAAAAAAGGAATTCCATAATTTTGACTTTTGCATTTTGATTTTTAGATTGTTTCTGCTTTGCCGCCTGCAGCGGCAATCTTGGCTGCAGCTGCAGCGCTGAATATTTTCGCCTTTATTGTAACGGGTCTTTTTATCTCGCCATTGCTGAGGACCTTAACGCCATCCCTGACCTTCTTTATTATCCCTCTGTCAAGCAGGACCTCAGGCGTAATAACGTCAACGCCTTCAATCCTTGCAAGGTCTTTCAGGTTTATTACTGCATATTCCTTGGCAAAATAATTTTTAAACCCTCTTTTGGGGATTCTCCTCTGCAACGGCATCTGCCCGCCTTCAAAACCTGCTCCTTTTCCGCTGCCGGAGCGTGCCTTCTGCCCTTTATGCCCCTTGCAGGACGTCTTGCCATGACCTGAACCTATTCCACGGCCCACCCTCTTATTTCTTTTTCTGCAGCCGTCTGCGGGCTTTAAATCCTCTATCCTCATTTAACTCCTCCGCTATTTGTTTCCTGCGCTTCTTCCTCTGTCCTTCCCCTCAATCTGCGAACCGTATCAGGGTCTTTAAGCTTTAACAGCCCGTCAATAGTAGCCTCTGCGGTATTGTAAGGATTATGGCTGCCGATTGCTTTGGCAACGATATCCTGTATGCCGGCAACATCCAGCACTGCCCTTACAGCGCCGCCTGCGATAAGTCCTGTGCCTTTGACTGCAGGATTCATAACAATATATCCGGAACCGAATCTGCCTGTTATCCTGTGGGGGATTGTTCCATCTTTCATGGGGAATTTAACAAGAGATTTCTTTGCCTGCTCAACAGCCTTTCTTATTGCCTCAGGAACTTCTTTTGCCTTGCCTTTACCTATACCCACTATGCCAGCTCCGTTTCCAACAGCAACCAGCGCAGCAAAAGAAAATCTTCTTCCGCCCTTCACAACCTTTGCAACTCTGTTTATAAATACAACCTTATCTTTTAGAGTCAGTCCATCCGGATCAATTCTTTTCACCATACCCCCTATCAAATAAATTCAAAGTTCAAAATTAAGGAATTCTCTACGAGTCGTAGCCCACAATTTTGCATTTTGATTTTTGCATTTTGCATTTAAAATTCAAGTCCGTTTTCTCTGGCAGCATCAGCTAATGCCTTAACCCTGCCATGATAAAGATAGCCGCCCCTGTCAAAAACAACCCTCTTTATCCCCTTTTTTAATGCCTTCTTTGCTATAAGCTCACCAACTTGCTTTGCTGCCCCGATGTTTCCTTTCCCGGACTTATTATCTTTACCTTTCAGCTCTTTATCAAGGCTTGATGCGGCAGCAATAGTGCTGCCCTTAAAATCATCTATAATCTGGGCATACATGTGTGACAGGCTCCTGTAAACTGACAGCCTCGGCCTCTCAGTTGTGCCCACAACTTTTTTCCTTATTCTTTCGTGCCTTCTTGTTCTTGCGTCCTTTATTTCTGCTGCCAATTTAAAACCTCCATAATCAGGTTCTAGGTTTTAGGTTTTAGGTATTAGGCTAAAACCTGAGACCTGACACCTATTTCTTCCCTGCCTTGCCTACCTTAAGCTTCAATCTCTGACCGGCATATCTCACTCCCTTGCCTTTATAGATATCAGGAGGCCTCAGCGCCCTTAAATCTGCCGCGATCTGTCCCATCTGCTGTTTGTCAATGCCTGTTAATGTAATCTGCGTCTGCTTCTGGTCTAAGGCAGCTTTAATGCCGGGCGGAAGAATAAATTCTACCGGATGAGAATATCCCAGAGCAAGCAGTAGTTTATTGCCCTGAACCTGAGCCCTGTAACCTGTACCCGTAATTTCAAGCACTCTCTGGTAACCTGATGAAACTCCTGATATCATATTTGATATAAGACTCCTTGTAAGTCCATGCAATGCCCGAATATCCTTAGTTTCTCCTGTCCTTTCAACCACTACCTTCCCTTCATCTACTATAACCCGCACTCCGGCCGGGAACCCTGATGAAAGCTCGCCTTTCGGTCCTTTGACATTAACAGTTGTATCTTCAATTTTTACATCTACACCTTTTGGTATATCTATCGGTTTTTTCCCTATCCGCGACATCTAATTGCTTTCTCCTTTTGAAAAAGTGTCAGTGTCAGTTTTTAGTGTCAGCAACAGACACTGTCCACTGTTCACTTACTACCACACATAACAAAGAATCTCACCGCCAACACCTTCACGGCGGCAGGTACTGTCACTAGCGACTCCCTTGTGCGTTGTCAGTACAGCCATGCCTACGCCTCCCATTACCCTCGGGATCTTTTTGCTGTTGACATAAACCCTGCGTCCAGGTTTACTTATTCTTTTCAACCCGGATACAACATTATTCCCGTCAACATATTTAAGCGTAATCCTTAAAACGCCCTGCTTATCATCTTTTAAGATTTTATATGCCTTTATGAAACCCTCTTCCTTCAGGATTTTCACTATTTCAAGCTTAAGCTTAGAGGCAGGAATATCAACTTTTTCTGCACGAATAGTAATCGCATTTCTAACGCGTGTAAGCATATCTGCTATTGGATCAGTCATCATTTGTCACCTCTTCACCAGCTTGATTTTGTTACGCCAGGCAACTGCCCTTTGAGGGCAAGGCTCCTGAAACATATCCTGCATATTCCAAAATCTCTCAGAAACGCCCTCGGCCTTCCACAGATTCTGCACCTGTTGTACGCCCTTACCTTAAACTTAGGCGCCTTCTTCACCTTTTCTATCATACAAGTCTTAGCCATCAATTACTCCTTTTTCTCGCCTTCGCTTTTTACCTTTTCTTTCCTGAACGGCATTCCCATGTGAGTCAGCAATGCCTTGCTTTCCTTATCCGTTTTAGCAGTTGTACATATTGTGATGTCAAGCCCATGAACAGATTCAACCTTGTCATATTCTATCTCAGGAAAGATAAACTGTTCCTTTATTCCGACTGAATAGTTGCCCTTTCCGTCAAAAGACTTTGCCGAGACACCTTTGAAGTCCCTAACCCTCGGCAGTGCAAGGTTTATAAATCTGTCCAGAAATTCGTACATAATATTGCCCCTTAATGTAACTTTACATCCTATAGGCATTCCTTGCCTGAGCTTAAAAGTCGCAATTGACTTCTTGGCCTTGGTAATAACTGCTTTCTGTCCTGTAATGATGCCGAGTTCTTTCTGAGCTGCCTCAAGCAATTTAATGTTCTGAATCGCCTCGCCAAGTCCTACATTAAGAACCACCTTCTCAACTTTTGGAACCTGCATAACATTCTTGTACGCAAACTCCTTCTTAAGAGCAGGAAGTATCTCTTTTGAATATTTCGTCTTTAACCTTGAAATCTTTATTGGTCTATCGCTTCTTTGCATTTTTTACACACCCGTGACTTTTTTCCGTCTTCAAAAGTCATATTTGAAATCCTTGCAGGCTTGCTGCACCTGGGACATATGAGCATAACATTTGATCTGTGAAGAGGAGACTCCTTCTCAATAATCCCGCCCTGCGTATACTTCTTATTTGGCTTCATATGTTTTTTTATAATATTTACCCTCTCTATTAGCAGTTTATCTTTTGAAAGCATGACTGAGAGCACGCGCCCCTTCTTGCCTTTTTCCTTGCCGGTTACAACTAAAACCATATCGTTTTTCTTAATATTGAATCCCATTATTTACAGCACCTCCGGCGCCAGCGATATTATCTTCATAAATGCTTTCCATCTAAGTTCTCTCGCAACAGGCCCGAATATCCTTGTGCCTACGGGCTCTCCCTGTGGATTAATCAGCACTGCCGCGTTCTGGTCAAACCTTATGTAGGAACCGTCAGCTCTCCTCTGCTCCTTTTTTGTCCTTACCACAACAGCCTTTGCTATTGCACCTTTCTTGACATTGGATTCAGGGATAGCCTCTTGAACACTGACGACTATTATGTCTCCAAGCCGCGCATATCTCCTGCGCATGCCGCCAAGCACTTTTATGCACCGGACTCTTTTGGCGCCCGAATTGTCCGCTACTTCCAGTATGCTCCTGTCCTGAATCATTCCCTATTGCTCCTTATGCCTTTTCAAGTATGCTTAAAACGGTCCACCTTTTATCTTTGCTGCGCGGCCGTGTCCCTGTTACAGAAACTGTATCCCCCACCTTGCACTTGTTTTCTTCGTCATGGGCTTTAAACCTGGTTATCTTCTTAACCACCTTTTTATATTCAGGGTGCTGAACATGCCTTGTAACAGCAACCACAACGGTTTTGTCCATCTTATCGCTAACAACCTTGCCCTTATAAATTTTTTCTGCCATTCCGCCCTCTTTTTTAACTTTTAACTTTTGACTTCTCGCTTGTTATTGTCAGTATCTTAGCTATATCTTTTCTAAGTGCATTTATACGCTTAGGATTTTCCACCTCACCCGTAGCAAGCCTGAACTTTAGGTTAAAAAGCTCTTTCCTGGTGTCCTGCTCTTTCTGCTTCAGCTCTTCTGCTGTTAACGCCCTTAATTCTGAGGGTTTCATGCTACTGTCTCCCCCCTCTTTACGAACCTCGTAGCAATCGGAAGCTTATAAGATGCAAGACTAAGCGCTTCCTTCGCTATCTCCTCTGTAACCCCGGCAACTTCATACAGAACTCTGCCCGGCTTAACAACAGCAACCCAGTATTCCAAATTACCCTTACCCTTACCCATTCTTGTTTCTGCAGGTTTTTTAGTTATAGGTTTATCAGGGAATACCCTTATCCATAGCTTACAGCCCCTCTTGGCATGTCTTGTTATTGCTATCCTTGCTGCCTCAATCTGCCTGCTTGACACCCAGCCCGGCTCCATGGCCTTAAGCCCGAATTCTCCGAAAGAAATTTTGGAGCCTGTATATGCCTTGCCACGCATATTGCCCTTCTGCATCTTCCTGAACTTGACTTTCTTCGGCATCAGCATGGCTTACTCCACCCCCTTGTGTGCCTCTGGAAGTATATCGCCATTATATATCCAAACCTTAACGCCTATTTTCCCGTATGTCGTCTTTGCCTCTGAGAATCCATAGTCTATGTCTGCCCTGAAGGTGTGAAGCGGAACCCTGCCTTCCCTGTACCACTCGCTTCTTGCGATTTCCGCACCGGCGAGCCGGCCGGCACATGCAACCTTAATTCCAAGAGCCCCGAATCTCCGCGCCGAAATAACTGACTTCTTCATCGCCCTCCTGAATGCAATCCTCTTTTCAAGCTGCAGCGCTATATTCTCGGCAACAAGCTGTGCGTCAACCTCAGGCTTTCTTACTTCCTTTATATCTATTGCAACCTGTTTTCCTGTCATCGCCTCAAGATCCTTCCTTAGCTTCTCAACCTCAGCGCCTTTTTTCCCTATAATAATTCCGGGCCTGGCTGTATGAATAATTACCCTTGCCTTCTGTCCTGCCCTTTCAATTTCAACGCGTGAAATGCCTGCGTGGAACAACTTGTCTTTGATTACCTTTCTTATGGAGATATCTTCATTTAACTGATCTGCATATCCCCGCTTAAGATACCACCGCGAATCCCACGTCCTCGTTATGCCAAGCCTAATTCCTATCGGATGCGTCTTCTGGCCCAAAATTTACCTCCGTTTAATTTTCCTCTGATAAAACTACTGTTATATGGCTCATCCTTTTCCTGATAATATTCGCCCTTCCCATTGACCTTTGCTCAACTCTCTTCAATGAAGGGCCCTGATTTACAAATGCCTTAACACTCATATCCTCAGGATTAACTGCCTTCTTCTGCTCTGCATTTGCCATGGCAGACTTTAATATCTTTTCCACTATATCTGCGCCTCTGTAAGGCATAAACCGCAGGGCAATAAGCGCATCTCCTGCCTTTTTCCCCTTGATAAGATCAACAACCCTGCGAACTTTTCTCGGGGTTATCCTCGCAAACTTTAATATAGCCTTCGCTTCCATATTAACCTTTTTTCTCCCTATGCCTTAGCGGGTGCCTTAGCAGGCGCTGCCTTTTCAGATTTTGAATGCCCTTTGAAAGTACGCGTTAGTGAAAATTCACCAAGCTTATGCCCCACCATATTCTCAGTTACATAAACAGGTATGAATTTCCTGCCGTTATGAACAGCAAATGTATACCCTATAAAATCAGGCACTACCGTAGAACGCCTTGACCATGTTTTTATAATCTTTTTATCTCCGCTTTCAATCATAGTCCTGACTTTTTTCATCAGCTTCTCGTCAACAAATGGTCCTTTTTTCAATGAACGCGGCAATTTATTTCCTCCTCTTCACAATAAACTTATTTGTTCTTTTGTTGTGCCTTGTCTTGATACCTTCCGGCTTGCCCCATGGTGAGCACGGAGGACGGCCGCCTGAACTTCTTCCTTCTCCACCGCCCAGCGGATGGTCTACAGGGTTCATAGCAACGCCTCTTACATGAGGCCTTTTCCCAAGCCATCTTACCCTTCCTGCCTTGCCGTAAGAGATGTTTTCATGCTCAACATTGCTGACCTGTCCTATTGTCGCCATGCATTCTGAAGGAATAAGCCTTACCTCGCCGGAAGAAAGTCTTACCTGCGCGTATTTTTCATCCTTTGCCACAAGCTGAACAGATGCTCCTGCGCTCCGCGCGAGCCTGGCTCCCTGGCCTGCCCTAATCTCAATATTATGCATGAACGAACCCAGCGGTATATCGCTTAAAGGCAGCGCATTGCCTACCTTAATCTCAGCTCCCTTGCCCGAAACCACCTCGTCTCCTACCTGAAGTAAAGCGGGGGCAATGATGTATCTCCTGTCACCATCTCTGTATTTAAGCAGGGCAATCCTTGCCGACCTGTTTGGATCATACTCTATGGTTTCGACAATTGCAGGAACGCCTGACTTGTCCCTTTTGAAATCAATTAGCCTGTATGCCCTTTTATTTCCTCCGCCCCTCTGCCATACAGTTACACGGCCAGTGTTATTTCTGCCGCCTGTCTTTCTTAAAGACCTGACCAGCGGTTCGTACGGCCTGTCCGCAGTTAATTCGCTGAAATCAGAAACAGTCTGAAATCTTCTGCCGGGCGAAGTCGGATTATATTTTTTTATTCCCATTATGAACCCTCAATGAAATCAAGTTTTTCACCCTTCTTAAGGGTAACTATTGCCTTTTTCCTGTTAGACCTTCTGCCAATTGATTTGCCGTGCCGCTTCCGTTTTCCCTCAACATTTATAGTGGCAACCTTCTCTACCTTAACCTTAAAAATCTCCTCTATAGCCTTCCTTACCTCAAGCTTGTTTGCATCCTTTGCAACCTCAACAAGTATCTTATTTTGTGACTCCTTAAGATTGCTGCCCTTTTCAGTGAAAAGCGGTTTTTTAATAACAGAATAAAGACTTCTCATGCTGTCTCAGCCCCCTTGCCGTAGACTCGACTCTCCGAGATGCCTGCAACCGCTCCTTTTGTAATAAGCAGCCTGTTATGAGCAATTACAGTGTAAGCGTTCAGGTCTGATGCGCACGCTACATGAACGCCCGCAATATTTCTTGCTGAAAGCTTTATATTGTTATTATTTTCAGGTATCACTATAAGCAGGCTTTGCCCCTCAAATCCAAGGATTTTTATTATAGCCGCCATATCTTTTGTTGAAGGCTTACTAATTGAGAGGTCATCTATCAATGTAATTTCTCCATCTGCAAGTTTTGCTGAAAGTGCATTTTTTAATGCCAGATGCTTAGCCTTGCGAGGAATACTGTAAGAGTAATCCCTGGGCTGCGGCCCGAATGCTGTTCCGCCTTTCCTCCACAGAGGAGATCTGCTGCTCCCTGCCCGTGCCCTGCCTGTATGTTTTTGCTTCCATGGTTTTCTGCCTCCGCCGCTCACCAGCCCCTTGGTCTTTGTAGCATGAGTCCCCTGCCTCTGATTGGCAAGAAAGTTTATCACAGAATCATGCATAACAGCGCTGCTTGCTTTGAGCCCAAAGATTTCCTCGGGGAGATTAATCTCGCCTGCTTTCTTATTATTTCTGTCTTTTATCTCAATCTCAGGCATATCAGCTTTCCTTCCTTATCATCACATAAGCGCCTGAGGCGCCTGGAACTGCGCCTCTGATCATCAGAATATTCTGGTCAGGTTTGACATCCACTACTGTAAGATTTTTTGCTGTAACACGTTCGGAGCCCATATGTCCGGGCATCTTCTGATTTTTCCATACCCTCGAAGGATAAGAACTTGCTCCTATGGAGCCTGGCGCACGGTAAAACGTAGAACCGTGAGAAGCAGGCCCGCCTGCAAATTTATGCCTCTTAATAACTCCCTGAAAACCTTTGCCCTTAGAAACGCCTGTTACAGAAACATTGTCTCCCTTGTTAAACTTTTCAACAGTGACAAGGTCTCCAACCTTAAGGTCTCCCATAGCAAATTCCTTAAGCAGCCTGTACGGCTTGACCCCTGCTTTTTTGAATACTCCGCTTAACGCCTTATTGACCTTTTTCTCTTTTTTTATTTCATTGAATCCGACCTTAACCGCTTCGTATCCGTCTTTTTCAAGGGTCTTAACCTGGACAACACAGCATGGCCCTGCCTCGATTACCGTGACAGGAACAATCTTCCCGCCTTCAGCAAATATCTGTGTCATGCCTAATTTTTTACCTAAAATACCTATCACAGCTTTATCTCCACATCAACTCCTGCAGCCAGTTCCAGCTTCATTAAAGCATCGACTGTCTGCGGAGTTGGATCATATATGTCTATAAGTCTTTTATGTGTTCTTATTTCAAACTGCTCCCTTGACTTTTTGTCTACATGAGGCGACCTTAAAACAGTAAACTTACTTATCCGTGTAGGAAGAGGGATTGGCCCTGCTATCCTTGCACCTGTCCTTTGAGCAGTGTCAACTATCTCTTTGACAGACTTGTCAAGTACTCTGTGGTCATACGCTTTTAGTTTTATTCTTATTTTCTGGTTCATTTAAGTCGCCGCGCTCCAAACGTAAAATGCAAAATGCAAATTTCAAAATTATGGTCACCCCAGGCGACTCGCCGAGGAGAGAATTCGTTATTTTTGAACTTTGATTTTTGATTTTTTAATTTCATTATTGTATTACCTCTGTCACAACTCCTGCTCCCACTGTACGGCCGCCCTCTCTTATCGCAAATCTTAGTTCCTTCTCCATTGCTATCGGCGCTATCAGCTCTACTGTTATGGTTACGTTGTCCCCGGGCATCACCATCTCCATTCCGTCAGGCAGCTGCGCTACTCCTGTTACGTCTGTTGTCCTGAAGTAAAAC
>JBAQLV010000026.1:0-51444 GCA_049302185.1 Thermodesulfovibrionales bacterium
GCGCTCGGGTCGCCTCGGGCGACCCGCCGAGGAGAGCGGATTCGCCGGGGCGAAAAAGCCGAGCAGGGGTTAAAAGGTATAAAAACACAGGCAGAAAACAAAAGCGCTCTTTATAAACACAGCGGCAAATTAAGATGGCAGGGTATAAAGATTGAGAAATATAAACAAAACAGAGGCGGATGGGCGGATATTGTAAAGCAGACTCTAATCGGCAATCAGGGAGAGACATCAAAGTTTCATGTCAGGTATTTTGAAATAGCGCCCAAGGGACACAGCAGCTTTGAGACGCACAGGCATGAACATGTTGTTATCTGCATAAGGGGAAAGGGAAAAGCCATGATAGGCAAAAAGCTTTATGAAATGAACTTTATGGATACGCTCTACATCTCTCCGAACACACCTCACCAGTTGAGAAATCCATTTAAATTGCCATTTGGATTTCTCTGCATAGTAAACGCAAAAAGAGACAAGCCGAAAATCATCGCCTGATTACCGTATATGTAAGAAGCTTGACCTTTTAGGAAAATTATGTGGATTATTAAATTCAAGGAGTAAGGATTCATAATTCCTTCAAAGTCTTAGCTTAATATAAACATAAAAATTGTGTACCCCCAGTTTAGAAATTGAAGACTTCTATCGGGGTAAACCCGGAGTTACTTAATATGAGATTTTTTGTTTTATATCTCCTAATGCCGTTAATCATGTTATTCCCACCCGTCATTCATGGCCAGGCATATGGCCAAACAAGAACACTCAATATTGTCTATACAGGCGGCGTGACTGGCGAACTTGAACCATGCGGTTGCTCTCCAAAAACCGATTTTGGCGGAGTGGCAAGGCGAGCTGGTTATATTGCCGAACAGCAAAAAATGCTTTCTCCTTATATCCTTATAGATGCAGGAAATTTCCTTGATAAGGATACCCCTCAGAGAAGGCTCAAGGCCGAGGCAATGAAGGAAGCCATTTTCCGTGCCCACTTTGTTGAAAGAAAGAACATTGGAGATGTAAAAGTGCTTGAAGAGATAGGGGAAAAGATAGGGCTTGGCATTAATTTTAGCAAAAGACTCAGGTCAGGGGATAAGGCTAAAGATGTCCAGAAGGCGCTGGATATGGCTGGTGCGTATAGCGTTGATGAAACCCACATTACTCATTGCTGGTAATATTATGACAAATCCCCATGCGTTTAATCATAACATTGATGCCTTCAGGGAGAATGTTATGACGATTCTGAGGAGTATACTTAAATAATATGAAACGGATAATAATAATCTTGATGCTTATTGTTGCGGGATTAGTCCTTTTCTTTATGCCAAAAGAAGAGAAGATACAGAGGGCTATTGTTGCAGTTGGTCTTAAAGCGCCTGACTTTGAGTTGCCAGAATTAGATACCAACAGCAAGGGTTCGTCTATGATATGGAGGCTCTCGGAGTTAAGGGGGAAGGTTATATTTATAAACTTCTGGGCCTCCTGGTGTGATGAATGCAAAAAGGAAAAGCCTGCTATGCAAAGGCTTTACGAGAAGATGCAGGGCAGGCATTTCCAAATGCTCACAATCATTTATAGAGATGATGCAAAAAAGGCTGTCGAGTATATGAAGATGAATGGCTATACCATGCCTGTGCTTCTTGATGACGACATGAAGGTTGCGAGAAACTATTGGGTCAGAGGGATACCTGAAACCTATATTATTGACGGAGAAGGCATTGTAAGAGAGAAGATAATCGGGCGGATGACATGGGACAGTCCTGAAGCTATAGGGCTCATTGAGAAGTGGCTTAAGTGACTTCTTGCGTTGATGCAAAGTAGTTACGGTAATATTTTTTATGAGTTAATTTGCCGTCAGCAAGTCCTTGCTTGTTTAAGACAAAAAATTTTACGATATAAGAATCAAAAATTCAGCCAATGGCTCGTAGAGGAGAGGAGCATACCTAAGTGGAAAAAAACAAGAATCAGACGCTTACAGACAAAATATGGGATTTCTTTTCATCAATAAAATTCGCTGTCGTGATTTTTGCCCTTATCGCCCTAACCTCAATAATAGGGACCATCATAGAGCAGAATGCAGCGCCTGAAAAGAACATCAAGCTAATTGGCAAGCTCTTCGGAGATTCAATCGCTCCAGCACTGTATAATGCATTTGATTTTTTAGGCTTTATGGATATGTACCACTCATGGTGGTTTGTTGCGCTGCTTATGCTCTTTGCTGCAAATCTCACGGTTTGTTCCATTGACAGGCTTCCACGGATATGGAAACTCGTAAAAGAGCCTGTTAAGCCGTTGACCGCTGAACAGTTCAAAAATCTCGGCAAAAAAGAAATAGCCCTTAAAGGCAAGACTGAAGAGATAAAAGAGGCAGCCGGCGCCGCAATAAAAAAAGCAGGTTTTAAGTTCCTTGAAACAAAAGAAACTGACGGTTATCAGCTATACTCAGAAAAAGGCAACTATACACGGCTCGGCGTTTACATAACACACTTAAGCATACTTCTGATATTAATCGGCGCAATCATAGGAATATTCTTCGGCTTCAAAGGATTTTTAAACCTTCCTGAGGGCAAAACATACTCAGTTGCTTTTGCTCAGACAGGACATCTGACTCCTATGCAAGAATCAGAAATGGAAACTATTATAGCAGCATTACAGTCAGTGGAAGGCAGCAGTTTAAAGGCAGCGCAGAAATTAGGCATGGAGGAACAATCACTAAAGTTAAAGATGAAGAGATACGGAATTTGGCCTCTCGGGTTCAGCATCACGTGCAATGATTTCAATGCGGACTTCTACAGCAGCAGTGACATGCCCAAGACTTATAAGAGCTGGCTTATAATCACAGAGAATGGTATGCCTGTCAAGATAGATGGAAAGGAAATACAGGAAATAGAGGTTAATACACCCTTCAAATACAAAGGGGTAACATTCTATCAGTCAAGTTATGGACTTGTTCCGGGAGGCGGGGAAAACAGCGTATTCAGATTCAGGATAACACCTAAGGACGGTAAAACAGAAGATATTGAATCCAGATTTGAAGGTTCATTCAGCATCCCCGGAACAAATCTCACAGGGAAGATTGAGAACTTCTCGCCTGCCATAAGCTTTGACCAGTCTACCGGCAGGCCGTTTACCTACGCAGAACAGATGAATAACCCTGCTGTCTTTATCAGTTTCTACGAAAACAACAAGAGAAAATACGGCGGGTGGATACTCAAGAGATACCCTGAAACATGGAAACTGCCTGAAGGACATGTAGTGGAGTTTGTTGATTTGTGGGGAATCCAGTACACAGGACTGCAAGTCAGAAACGACCCCGGAGTATGGGTTGTTTACCTTGGATGTATAGTAATGAGCATAGGTCTATATATCGCCTTCTTTATGAGTCATAAAAAAATATGGCTCAGGCTTACTGAAGAAAAAAACAGCACAAGGATAGTAGTTGCTATGACCACAAATAAAAACAGGGAAGCTTTTGAAAGGAAAATTGATAAAATGATAACCCTTCTTAGCAAGGGCGCGGAGAAAATATAGTGTCCAAACTCCTTTGTCATAGGGGGATTTCACAAGGGGGACAGCGTCCCTCTTGTGCGGTTGGAGGAGCGAAATGAGCAGTTCTACATTATTCGGCATATCCACAATGGCGTACATACTGGCAATGATAATCTACATCGCATATCTTGCCTTCAGAAATTCGCAGACAGGCAAAGCAGCAACAGCGCTTGCGATAACAGGATTTATCTCCCAGACATTAGCAATTGCAGTAAGATGGTCTGAGTCTTATGCGCAGTGGACAACCCTGATGCCTGAGAGTTCATCTGTAATGTCTCTTCTGCGAAGCGCTCCCTTGAGGAATCTCTATGAATCTCTGGTTTTCTTTGTCTGGTGTCTTATACTTGGGTATTTGATAATAGAGTTCAAATACAAAAACCGCTCCTTCGGCGCATTCATAACCCCTGTGGCAGGCATTGCGCTTGCTTTTATCGGACTGTCCGGTATGCCAAAAGATATATCGCCATTGGTCCCTGCGCTCCAGAGTAACTGGCTTTTGGTACATGTAATAATGAGTTTTATAGCCTACGCAGCATTTGCAATCTCATTCAGCACAGGATTGATGTATCTCATAGCCACATCAGAAAAACAGGGGAAAAGGCATCTCTTCTGGGTTGTATTTTCGGTCTTTGCAATACTGCTTGCGCTTATCTCCCAGAGTCCGGATACAATTATGCTGTGGATAATCAGCTTTGCCTTTGTCATAGCAGTGGACATAAAACAGAACATAGACATTGCCAAGCGCATATCCTCAAGGAAAGAGGGCAATTCCTCAGGTACTTTAAAGACATTACTGACTGTAATCGGCCTTTCGCTCGTCAGCATAGCAGCAATATTGATATTTATACAGCTTGTTAAGCTTCAGATTATAAAGGCAGACGATGCGGCAAAGCTAAGGCATCTTGAGACCGCTGCGCGGGCATCTTCATTCACAGGAAATATTATGGGGATTGTCGGTTTCATATTCTTCATCTGCATTGTATTGATAAAATATCTGATTCTGAAGAAGGAATATTATCTTTTCTGGACTTTAAACTCAGGAATATTCGTATTCGTACTTATGGCTATGGGTCTT
Organism: Thermodesulfovibrionales bacterium; assembly: GCA_049302185.1. Classification (GTDB taxonomy): domain Bacteria; phylum Nitrospirota; class Thermodesulfovibrionia; order Thermodesulfovibrionales; family UBA1546; genus UBA1546. Next base: position 4,610 of record JBAQLV010000026.1, read on the forward strand.
GATTTCCTGATGTTCAGGGTTATGGAAGTAATGCATGCTCCGGATGGCAGCATCGGTCTGAGGGCTACACTCCTCAGCCACTCTCCTGTTATTGCGGTGGTCAGTTATGCGTCACTAACAGCCTTTTTGTATATCATCTGGCGCTACGGTCATATCTTAAAAAAGATAATTTCCGGCACTAACATTTCCACAGACTTTCTTGATGAGATTACATACAAGAGCATATCCATCGGTTTTCCTGTTTTCACGCTCGGAGGACTTATATTCGGCGCGATCTGGGCTGATCAGGCATGGGGAACATACTGGGGCTGGGACCCGAAAGAGACATGGTCGCTGATAACATGGTTCGTCTATGCCTTTTTCCTGCACAGCCGCCTGCTCAGAGGATGGAAGGGCAAAAAAGTTGCAATCGTTGCAGTGGTGGGTTTCGTAGTTGTAATCTTTACCTATATCGGCGTCAACCTGCTTCTTTCAGGCCTCCATTCATACGGAAGCATGGAATAGGACAGCGCTTGAAGCTCTATTTTTGCTTGTGATATAATAATATTTAAAGATGAGACCTACACAACGGAGGAGTTAAATGAATAACATAAAGACAATGTTTTTGCTTGTAACCTTAACGCTGATTCTTGTATGGGCTGGCGGTGCATTCGGCGGAAAGCATGGAATGACCATAGCCGTTATCTTTGCGTTGGGGATGAACCTCTTTGCCTACTGGTTCAGTGATAAGCTTATTCTGAGAATGTACAGAGCGCAGGAGGTAACAGAGGCAGAAGCCCCTGAACTCTACGGCATCGTAAGAAGGCTTGCCCATAAGGCGCAGATGCCAATGCCAAAGGTTTACATGATAGAGGGAGACCAGCCAAATGCCTTTGCAACAGGCAGGAACCCGAAACACGCTGCTGTTGCCGTAACCACGGGAATTATGCGCATCCTGAGCCGTGACGAACTCACAGGAGTAATCGGACACGAACTCGCACACATCAGCCACAGAGACATACTGGTAGGCACAATCGCTGCTACTATTGCAGGCGCTATAAGTTATCTTGCGCAGATGGCACAATGGGCGGCTATCTTCGGAGGCAGGAGCGATGACGAGAAAGGCAGCAGCCCTGTTGCGGCGCTTGTAATGATGATAGTGGGCCCGATAGCCGCGCTTATTATCCAGATGGCAATCTCACGCTCAAGGGAATATGTTGCTGATGAAGGCGGCGCACGGCTTGCAGGCAATCCAAGATACCTTTCAAGCGCCCTGAGAAAACTTCATATGGCATCGCAGCAGATACCAATGAACGCTAACCCTGCAACATCTCACATGTTCATAGTCAACCCTCTAAGCGGAGGAGGACTTTTAAAACTCTTCAGCACCCACCCTCCGATGGAGGAAAGAATAGCACGGCTGGAATCCATGAGCCTGTGAAGAACAGATAGTTGGGAGTTAGAAGTTAAAACTCTTGATATCTTCGCATACTTGACTCTTAACGCCGTGATTGCTCACAATATTGCTAACCATGAAGACCCTTGTAACAGGAGCCACCGGTTTCATCGGGAGCCACCTCGTTGAAGAACTTTTAAAAAGAGGACACAGTGTCACCTGTCTTGTAAGAAAAACCTCTAACCTTCAATGGATAGATGGGCTCAATGTCAGATTAATATACGGAGACTGCGCAATAAAAGAATCCCTCCTCAATGCAGTCGCTGATTTTGATTATATCTTTCACCTCGCAGGACTTACAAAGGCGACAAATGAAAGAGACTTCTTTTCTGCCAACGCGCTCGGCACAGAAAATCTTGTGAGCGCAGTAATAGAAAAAAATCCTGATACCAAACGATTTGTTTACCTGAGCAGTTTGGCAGCAGCAGGGCCGAGCTGCGACGGCGCGCCGTCTAAAGAAACAGGCGAAACAAAGCCTGTCTCAGCTTATGGCAGGAGCAAACTTGAAGGTGAACGTATCGTTATGAGGCACAAAAACACCATCCCTGTGACTGTCATCAGGCCGCCTGCAGTATACGGTCCAAGAGACAAAGACTTTTATGTCTTCTTCAAACTTCTGAAAAAAGGCATCTCTCTCTGCTGGGGGAAATGCTACTATTCACTGTTATATGTGGACGACCTTGTCAAAGGCACAATTCTATCCGCAGAAAGCAAAACAGCAGAAGGGGAAATCTTTTATCTGTCCGACGGCAGGATATATTCAAATGAAGAAATAACAGAGGCTATTGCTTCTACTCTTGGATCAAAGCCGGTAAGATTAAGAATACCGAGATATCTAATGCCGATAATTGCAAGCATTGGACAAAAACTTGGCAATCAGAGTAATATTATAAACAAAGATAAGATAAAAGAATTGCAGCACTCTTACTGGACGTGCGATTCAACAAAATCAAGAAATGAGCTTGGCTTCATCCCTAACGTAGAAATAAAGGAAGGAGTAAAATGGACAGCAGATTGGTACAGGATCCATCAGTGGCTGTAAACAAATCACCCGATATCTTTGAAAAATGCCTTAAGTTTACAAAGGCAAAGGAATTGATGTCTCACGGACTTTATCCTTATTTCAGAGTCATAGAGAGCGCACAGGACCCTGAAGTCACAATGAGCGGCAGAAGAATGATTATGGTGGGCTCAAACAACTACCTGGGACTCACAAATCATCCAAAGGTAAAAGAGGCCGCAATAGAGGCTGTGAAAAAATACGGCTCAGGATGCGCAGGCTCACGTTTCCTAAACGGGACTCTGGATATTCATGTTGAGCTTGAAGCTAAACTCGCACGATTTATGCGAAAAGATGCGGCGCTTATTTTTTCAACAGGGTTTCAGGTCAATCTCGGAGTCATCTCTGCCCTCATCGGAAGGGACGATGTTGTAATCATAGATAAGATGGACCACGCAAGTATAATTGACGGATGCAGACTCTCTTATGGAGAAATAAAAAAATTCAGGCACAATGATATGGCTGACCTGAAAAGGGTGCTGGAAGAAAATAAAGATAAGGGCAAATTAATCATCGTTGACGGAGTATTCAGCATGGAAGGAGATATAGCAAAACTCCCTGATATTGTGGAACTCGCAAAAAAATATGATGCACGGCTGATGGTTGACGATGCCCACGGCATCGGAGTGCTCGGCAAAACAGGCAGAGGCACAGCAGAACATTTCGGACTTGAAAATGAAGTTGATCTCATCATGGGGACATACAGCAAGTCACTCGCATCCATAGGAGGATTCATCTCAGGAGACTCTGACATAGTCCACTACATAAAACACTTTGCGCGCTCTCTGATATTCAGCGCAAGTCCGCCCCCTGCTTCAATAGCTGCCGTAAGCGCAGCAGTAGATATCATAGAAAATGAACCGGAAAGAAGAGAAAGGCTCTGGAAAAACACAAACAGGATGCTAAAGGGACTCAGAGAACTTGGATTTGAGACAGGTCCAAGCGAGACACCGATTATCCCTGTAATAGTCGGTGAAAACGAAGTGGCATTTAAGATGGCAATGCTGCTCCAGGAAGAAGGGGTATTTGCAAATGTTGCAGTTAGCCCCGCAGTGCCGAACGGAAAGGCGCTCATAAGAACAAGTTATATGGCAACCCATACAGATGAGCATCTTGATATAGTCCTCAGCTCTTTTGAAAAAGTAGGCAGGGCATTAGGACTGATAAAGTAACCTGCCACTGGCTCGTAGAGAAGACGAATTTTGCGCTCAATAAATATCATAGAGGTCAAAACCGATAAGCGTCTTGATGCATTTATAAAATTTCCATTTTCTTTATATTCTGAAAATCCTTTTTATGTCCCGCCTCTGATAAAGGAACTGAAGGAACAATTTTCAGATAAAAATCCCTTCTTCAATCACGCAAAGGTCAGATATTTCATCGCTGAGAAAGACGGGAAATGCGCCGGCAGGGTAATCTCAATAGTGAATCAGGGACACACTCAGTTTCACAATGAAAAGGCAGGTTTCTTCGGTTTTTTTGAATGCGTCAATGACGCCGGAGTTTCATCAGCGCTGCTGGATAAGACAGCAGAAGAACTTAAGAGAGAAGGAATGGAGATAATCAGGGGGCCGATGAATTTTTCAACCAACGAAGAATGCGGATTTCTCATTAATAATTTTGAGGAACATCCGATGCTGATGACCCCATACAACATGCCCTACTACTCCGATTTAATGGAAAGCTATGGTATGGGTAAGGCAAAAGACCTTTATGCATACATCTATGACGTAAAAGATACTCTTCCTGAAAAAGTTCTCAGGGTTGCTGCAATAGCAGAGAAACGCGGCATCACTGTGCGGCCTGTGGACAAAAAAAGATTCTCAGACGAGATGAAGGCATTCAAAGAGATTTACAATTCAGCATGGGGAAATAACTGGGGATTTATACCGCTTACAGACAATGAGATTGACTGCCTCGGCAACAGGCTCAGACAGATAGTTGTTCCGGAACTTACACTGATTGCGGAAGACAACGGCAATCCGGTCGGTTTTCTGGGCCTCCTTCCCGATTTCAACTGTGTCCTGAAGCATATGAACGGCAAACTCAACCCTATAACAATAATGAAGGCTTTGTATTACTCAAAAAAGATAAAAGACCTCCGGCTGCTGCTACTTGGAATAAAAAAAGATTACAGGAATAAAGGCGTGGATGCAATACTCTTCAGAGAGGGATTCAAAGGCATAAAAAAAGGCAGATATAAAAGGGTTGAGTTTTCATGGATACTTGAGGATAATATTCCTGTGCAGAGGATTATTGAGATGATTGGCGGAAGGCTGTACAAAAAGTACAGGATATATGAAAAGAAATTATAGTCTGAAGTGAACCCCGTTAGAAAACCCAAATGTGAGATTTTTTTCTAACGGGGTGAATTACTTTCTTGACAAATAGCAAAACCATGTGATAATTAATTCAGCACTATCAAAAACCGAAAGAGGAGGGAAAATGTATCCGGAAGATCTTAAATACCACAAAGAACACACATGGGTCAGAGTATCAGGCAAAAAGGCAACCATCGGCATAACAGACTATGCACAGGACGCTCTGGGAGATATTGTATATATCGACCTGCCGGAAACTGATACTACTATTGAAGCAAACAGCGAACTCGCAGAAATTGAGTCCACAAAGGCAACCTCATCTGTCATCAGCCCTGTAAGCGGCGCTGTCACTGAAGTTAATGACGACCTGTCAGAATCTCCGGAGATAATCAATGAGGAGCCATACGGAAAAGGCTGGATAGCCGTCATTGAGATTGATGACGCTTCAGAAGTTGACGACCTCATGGACGCGGCTGACTACGCTAAATACGTTGAAGAGGAAGCAAAATGAGAGTTGCTATACTTGGCGCAGGGCCCGGCGGATATGTCGCGGCGCTCAAGGCTGCACAACTGGGAGCGCAGGTTACAGTCATAGAAGACATAGAGGTGGGAGGAACATGCCTTAACAGAGGGTGCATCCCTACAAAAGCGCTTGTCGCATCAGCAGAGGCATATTCCAAAGCAAAAGACTTGGAAGAATTCGGCATAGAACTCAGGGGTGAACTTATCCCCAATCTCCAGAAAATCAATGAGAGAAAAAACAAGATAGTAAGCGTTCAGGTAAAAGGAATCAGAGGGTTATTCAAAAGCTGGGGAGTAACTCTAAAAGAGGGCAGAGGCGCCCTGCTTTCACCGAAAGAGATTGAGGTAAGAGGTAAGGATGGCTCAACTGAAAAGATTGAGGCTGAAAAAATAATAATAGCAACAGGCTCAAGGCCTGCGCAGATACCTTCTTTCATTTTTGACGGGAAAAACATACTCTCAAGCGATGACGCGCTTAATCTCACAGAGATGCCAAAATCCATGCTTATCATAGGCGCAGGAGTTATAGGATGCGAATTTGCCTGCATCTATAAAGAACTCGGAGCTGATGTCACAATGGTTGAGATGATGCCGCGCGCAGTTGTCACCGAAGATATGGAAATATCCGGACTTCTGGAAAAGGAACTGAAAAAGAAAAAGATAAAACTTTATACGAATGTTAAGGTAGAAAAAGTTGAGGTAAAGGAAGACGGTGTTCACGCCTTTCTGTCAGACGGTAAAGAGATTATCGCTGAAAAGGTTCTCGTATCAATAGGAAGGGCGCTTAACAGCGATGGCATCGGACTTGAAAACACCGGAATTCAAAAGGGCAAAAGAGGAGAGATACCGGTAAACGAAAAAATGGAGACAAACGTTCCTGATATTTATGCTATAGGTGATGTCACGGGAACATGGCTTCTTGCGCATACCGCATCAACGCAGGGAATCATTGCAGCAAAAAATATAATGGGGCATAAAGAGAATATCGATTACAGCGCTGTGCCGGCAGCAATATTCACATCTCCTGAGATTGCATCAGTAGGATTGAGAGAGCACCAGGCAGAAGAGAAAGGCATCAAGATAAGAACAGGCCATTTCCAGTTCAGAGGACTTGGCAAGGCTCATGCAATGGGAGAGATAGCTGGTTTCATAAAGGTAATTGCGGATGAAGCCACTGACAAACTCCTTGGGATGCACATCATAGGGCCGCATGCATCCGACCTTATTCATGAGGGAGCAGTTGCAATAAAGTCCGGGTTAAAGGTCAGAGACATTGCAAATACAATACACGCACACCCTACATTATCAGAGGGAATCATGGAAGCCTCGGAAGACGTTCATAATGAGGCAGTCCATGCACCACCCAAGAAATAAACGTGGCGAAGGGTGCGCAGAAAATGGAGAAAATACATAATTTTAAATTTTAGTCGGGAGGCATTTATGGGATTAATTACAGATGTACATGCGCGTGAGATAATTGATTCAAGAGGAAATCCGACAGTTGAGGTTGAAGTATTTCTCAGCAGCGGAGTGTCCGGCAGTGCAGCAGTGCCGTCAGGCGCATCAACAGGCGCAAGAGAAGCGCTTGAACTCAGAGACGGCGGAAAAAGATTCCACGGCAAAGGCGTTACGAATGCTGTCAGAAATATTCTCAAGGGAATTGCGCCTCAGCTCAGAGGTATAGATTCCTGCGACCAGACTTACATAGATAATCTGATGATAGAGATTGACGGAACCAAAAATAAAAGCAGGCTCGGCGCAAATGCAATACTCGGAGTCTCGCTTGCCGTATGCAAGGCATCAGCAGAAGAGGCAGGGATGCCGCTTTACAGATATATCGGTGGATGCAACGCGAAGGAACTTCCTGTTCCGATGATGAACATCCTTAACGGAGGCGCGCATGCTGACAACAATCTTGACATTCAGGAGTTCATGATAATGCCTGCCGGATTTAAGGATTTCGCCTCTGCGCTGAGGGCAGGCGTTGAGGTATTTCATAATCTTAAAAGTATTCTCAAGAAAAAAAGGCTGAACACCTCTGTCGGAGATGAAGGCGGATTCGCTCCTGACCTCAAGGGCAATGAAGAGGCAATCATACTCGTAATGGACGCAATAAAAATGTCAGGCTATAAACCCGGCAAAGATATCTACATAGCGCTTGATGTGGCAGCATCAGAGTTTTATTCAGGCAAGGGATATAATTTTGAAGGCAGAAATGTATCTTCAGAAAAGATGGTTTCATACTATGAAAACCTCATAGATAAATATCCGATACTTTCCATTGAGGATGGTTTATCGGAAAACGACTGGGCAGGATGGAAAATCCTCACTAAGAAACTCGGCAAAAAAGTGCAGCTTGTAGGAGACGATGTGTTCGTCACAAATACGGAAATCCTTAAAAAAGGGATTAAGGATGGAATAGCCAATTCCATACTAATCAAGCTTAACCAGATAGGGACACTGACCGAGACACTTGACGCCATAGAGATGGCGAAGAGAGCCGGCTATACGGCTGTCGTCTCTCACAGGTCAGGCGAGACCGAGGACACCACAATAGCAGACCTCACAGTTGCATGCAACACAGGGTTTATCAAGACAGGCTCGCTTGCACGAAGCGAGAGAGTGGCAAAATACAACAGGCTGCTCAGGATTGAAGAAGAACTTGCTGATTCTGCTATATACAAAGGCATTGAAACATTCTATAATCTAAGGAAATGAATTCGGATAACCTTTTAAGAAAACAGGTTGTATCTGAGATTAAAAAAAAGAGGCTTATTACCTTTATCCTCATAATACTGAGTTTCATCTACCTTGGAACAAATCTTCTCTTGGGCGATGCGGGACTGTTGAAATACAGAGAACTTTCAAACAAAAAGCTGAGCCTTCAAAAAGAAATAACGGAACTTGAAAAAGAAAACACCCGCATTAAAACCCAGACAAAATCCCTGAAAGAAAATCCGTTCTATGCGGAAAAATACGCGCGGGAAGAGTTCGGCTTAGCAAGACCTGACGAATACATCTTTCAGTATGACAGATAATCCGCTTTACATTGCCTTCCTATGGCATATGCATCAGCCTTATTACAAAGACCCGTTCACAGGGATATACAGGCTTCCGTGGGTGAGGCTTCACGGCACAAAAGACTATCTTGACATGGTTGAAATACTTGAGGATTTTCCGGAAATAAAACAGACATTTAACCTTGTGCCGTCTCTGCTCGAACAGCTAAGGGATTATACTGAGAACAATGCAACGGACATCTATCTCAGCCTTACCATGAAAAATCCTCAGGACCTGACAGATGCCGACAAAATATTCATGCTTGAGAACTTCTTTCTCGCAAACTGGGACAACATGATAAGGCCATTCCCGAGATATTACGAACTGCTTGTCAAAAGGGGAGTGCGATTTTTAAAGGTAGAATTAGCAAGGACAATAAAATATTTTACCGCACACGACTTTCTTGACCTTCAGGTGCTGTTTAACCTCAGCTGGATAGACCCCATGTTCAGACGGAAAGACCCTTTCCTGAGCGAACTCGTAAGAAAAGGCAAGGGATACACGGAAGATGAAAAAAAACTTCTGATAGAGAAACAGTTTGAAATTCTGAAACAAATAATTCCAAAGTATAAAGAGCTCAATGCGAAAGGACAGATAGAATTATCAGCGTCTCCATTCTACCACCCTATCCTGCCGCTCTTATGGGATACGGATTTATCAAAAATCGCCATGCCTCATGTCAGACTGCCGCAGAAAAGATTCTCAAACCCTGAAGATGCGGTAAAACAGATAAAAGATGCTGTAGGGTATTTTGAGAAAACATTCGGGTACAAACCCGCGGGCATGTGGCCATCGGAAGGCTCTGTAAGCGAAGATGTAATAAGGGCTGTTAATGCAGAAGGCATAAAATGGGTTGCCACAGACGAAGGCATATTGGCAAATTCCCTTGATATAAGACTGAGAGACTATTCAGGCAGCATAACAGAGCCGTCACGCTTTTACAGGCCTTACAGTTTTTCTGATGTCTCGATAATATTCAGAGATCATAAGCTCTCAGACATGATAGGGTTTGTGTATTCTGAATGGGAACCTAAAAATGCAGCGGATGACCTTATAAACAGACTATTGAATATCCGTTCCTCGCTTCCTCAAGACAGGCCATACATTGTTCCGATAATCCTAGACGGTGAAAACGCATGGGAACATTACAGAAATGACGGGCATGATTTCCTGCGCTACCTTTACGATAGGCTTTCAAATGAAAAGAGATTAAAGGCTGTAACAGTGTCAGAATTTCTCAAATACGACCATGGAGAGCAACTCGGGAAGCTTCATGCCGGTTCATGGATAAATGCAAATTACAGTATCTGGATAGGCCACGAGGAAGACAATATCGCATGGGATTATCTGAATGATACAAGAGCTGACCTTGAAGCATTTACAAAACTTAATCATGACAAGCCGGTTGATGAGGCATGGCAGGCCATATATGTTGCTGAGGGCAGTGACTGGAACTGGTGGTATGGCGATGAACACCAGACAGAGACTCAGGAAGAATTTGATGAACTTTTCAGATTAAACCTTATGAAGGTATATAAGGTAATTGGAAAAGAGATACCGCCAAGTCTTTTTGTCCCTGTGCTCAGAGAAAATCGGGCAATCTCCCCGGAAGTAATAATAAGAGGATTTATAAATCCTAAAATAGACGGTATGGTTACGAGCTATTATGAATGGTATCAGGGCGCACACATTGCAGTCGGGAAATCAGGCGGCAGTATGCATAAAGCAGAAAGTCTTGTGTCATACATCTATTACGGTTTTAACCAGAGCACATTGTTCTTAAGGATAGACCCGAAGACATCATTTAATGACTTTCCGCCTGATACAACATTTTCCATAAATATTGCAAAGCCGTTTGCATTCAAAGTCAATGCAGCATCCAGAGATGGATTTGTTCATGCCGAACTTTTTGAAAAGAAAAATGGAGTATGGGAAAAAATAAAAGACATAAATGAAGCGGCAATGCAGGACATACTGGAAATAGCCATACCTTTCAAAGACATAAAAGCCAAAGCAGAGGATGAACTCAATCTCTTTCTCGCCGTTTACAGAGATGATGAAGAGATAGAGCGCTGTCCCTGGAGAGGAAATATAAGTGTGACAGTCCCTACTCCTGATTTTGAGACGACTATGTGGTATTAAATACTGTGTCTAATAGGCAACGGTTAAAAAGACAATGGACGAAAAGAAAGATATAAGCCGCATAAAAACAGACCTTGAGAAGTGGAATCTGGAGGCATTGTAGTGGACCCTATAACTCACAGCCTTGCAGGAGCAGCGCTTGCACAGCTCGGATTTAAAAGAAAAGCAGCATTCTGGGTGCTGCTCATATCATCTATTGCGCCTGATCTTGACTACATAACAAGATTCTGGGGAGTTGACATATTCCTCAGATACCACCGCGGAATAACGCACGGAATTCTTGCCCTGTTTCTGGTGCCGCTGATTATAGCCGTCATAGCCGGTTTCAGAAAGGGATTTTTCTATTACTATTTCCTGTCTTTCTTAGCATACGGTATTCATATATTTATGGATCTCACAAACCAATATGGCACACGTGTTCTTTCGCCTTTTGACTGGAATGCATATTCTCTGGATATCAGTTTTATAATAGACCCGTACATATCCATCGGACTATTTTTATGCGTGGTTCTCGGCATATTCAACAGAAAAAAAGCGGCGCTTATCTCTGCCATTACAATTATTTTTTTACTCTCATATCTCGGCGGCAGATATTATTTGCGCAATGCAGCCAAGGACTTCCTCAAGGAAAAACTTGAGGCTAATACATACAAGGTGTGTCCTCTGCCTAATGATTTTCTGAGGTGGTGGTTTATCGCAAAATCAGGCGATGAGACAAAAGTCGGCTTTGCTGACCTTTTCACAAAGAGGATATGCATTCAGGATACATTTACCTTTAACGATAAAGACCCTCTGATTGAGCGTTCAAAAGATACGAAGTTCGTAAAAAACTTCCTCTACTTTGCAAAATACCCCTACCCTGAGATAAAAAAAGAAGACGGCAGGACAATAGTGCTGTGGAAGGAACTTGCCTATTCATTCATGTCCGAAGAGCATTTTACGGCAAAAGTCACATTTGACGAAAATAACAAACTGATTAAATCTGAGTTCAAATTTTAGCTTTATTTCTGCTTCTTCATCAGAGCCTGTCCTATGACATTCCTCTGAATCTGGTTTGTCCCCTCATATATCTGAAGTATCTTTGCATCCCTCATCATCTTCTCAACAGGATACTCCCTCATATAACCTGCGCCGCCCATCACCTGAACAGCATTTGTCGTAACTCTCATGCCAACATCCGTAGCAAATACCTTTGCCATGGCAGACTCTTTTGTTACGTCCTTTGCACCGCTGTCTATGAATCTGGCAACAGCATAAACAAGCGCCCTTGCAGCCTCTATCTCAGTCGCCATATCAGCAAGCATATGCTGGACTGCCTGGAAACTTATAATCGGATGTCCGAACTGAATTCTCTGCTTTGCAAACTTCACCGCCTCATCAAACGCGCCCTGCGCAACTCCTACCCCCTGAGCTCCAACACCGCCCCTTGAGTTATCCAGAGTCTTCATCGCAACTATGAATCCCACACCCTCTTTTGAGATAATATTCTCCTTCGGGATTCTGCAGTTTTCAAATACAAGTTCCCTTGTTGAAGATGACCTTATCCCCATCTTCTCTTCCTTCTTGCCGAAAGTAAACCCCTGAGTTCCTTTTTCCACAATGAAAGCTGATGCGCCTCTTGGACCCTTTGTCTTGTCAGTCAAGGCAATTATTGTATATATCTCTGCCTCGCCTCCGTTCGTTATCCACTGCTTTGTGCCGTTAAGCACATATTCATTTCCTGCAAGTTTTGCGGTTGTCTGGATGCCTGCTGCATCGCTTCCCGCATTCGCCTCAGTAAGGCCGAATGCAACAAGCCTTTTACCTGAAGCTATGTCAGGCAGATATTTCTTTTTCTGCTCATCAGAGCCGAAAAGAAGGATTGGATATGCCCCAAGCGCATTTGCAGCATAAGTTGTTGAGACACCAAGACATGCCCTTGAGAGTTCCTCAACAGCAATGCACAGCTCAAGACTGCCCTTTCCGAGTCCTCCGTATTCTTCCGGTATAAAAAGCCCGAACAGGTCTGACTGTGCAATCACCTTCATTATCTCCCACGGGAATTCTTCTTTCTCGTCAAGCTCTCTCCTTACAGGCACGATCTTCTCTTCCGCAATCTGCCTTGCAAGGTCTCTTATCATTGCCTGTTCTTCAGTTAAAAAATAATCCATTCTTCCCTCCAGATTAGTGTAAGCGCCAGTTTTTAGTGTCAGTTTTTTATTCGCTGACACTGTCACTATTCACTGACACTTTGTTCTTGAGAGCTAATTTTAGCAGAAATCACTGGATATTTGAAAGCTAAAAAATATAAAAAGAGTTAAAATATACTATGAAAATTAAATGCCCTATGTGTAAAAAGACAACGACATGGGAAGAAAATCCAAATAGGCCGTTCTGTTCTGAAAGATGCAAGCTCCTTGACCTCGGTAAATGGGTGTTTGAGGAATATAAGATTCCGGGAGAAAAAGCGGAGGAAGAAAAAAAAGAGGAGAAAGATTCGGATTGAGACGAATACTTTTCTTTCACATTCTCTTATTCTTTCTTCTTGCATGCTCGCCTCAGAACCGCCTTTCCGGCTATCTCTATTACAGGCTTAATACAAATCCGACAACCCTTGACCCTGCGCTTATTGTGGATGTCACAGGCGGCTCCCTATCGGCAAAACTCTTCAATGGCCTTGTAAGGATGAACAAGAATCTTGACATCATCCCCGACATAGCATCAAAGTGGAAAATATCAGAAAACGGGCTTGTATACAGATTTGAATTAAAAAAAGGCGTGATGTTCTCCAACGGCAGAGAAGCAACTGCTAAAGATTTCAAATATTCATTTGAAAGAGTTCTTAATCCAAAAACGAGGTCCCCCAACACATGGGTCTTTGACAAGATAAAAGGAGCAAGAGAGTTTATGAATGGTAAAGCGAAAGAGGTTTCAGGCATAAAGGCAGTAAACGATTACATGCTTGAGATAACCCTTGATAAACCCTTTTCTCCATTTCTGAATCTCCTTGCAATGACCGCTGCTTATGTAGTCCCTGAGGAAGAAATAGAAAAATGGGGCGTGGATTTTTCATCTCATCCTGTCGGCACAGGGCCGTTTATCCTCAAACACTGGCTCCCAAACAGAGAGCTTCTGCTTGAGGCAAGAACTGATTATTTTGACAGCCTTCCGAAAATCAGTGGTATCGCCTATAAGATAATCCCCGAAGACCTGACAACAATAACAGAGTTTGAAATTGGCAATCTTGATGTAATAACCATTCCAGCATCATCATTCTCAAGGTTTAAAAAAGATAAAAAACTGTCAGATTTCATATCATCAATAAATGGGATAAACACATATTACCTCGGGCTTAACTGCTCAAAGAAACCTTTTGATAACCATGTTCTCAGAAAGGCAATGAACTATGCAATTGACAGGGAAAAGATGCTAAGGACTGTTTACGAAGGTAGAGGAAGGATTGCATCAGGGCCTGTGCCTGACCTGCTGAGAAAATGGAAAGCGCCTGCATCTTACGAATATAATCCATCAAAAGCCAGAGAGTTAATAAAAACCGCAGGTTATCCGGATGGGCTTGAAGTCAATTTTTATATAACAGCAGACAACGAGGTTGTGGATACTGCCGAGGTAATACAATCCTATTTAAAAGAAACCGGGATTAAGGCAAATATCAAACAGCTTGAATGGAGCGCATATAAGGATGCAATCAATAAAGGCGAGCCTGACATGTTCTGGCTTGGATGGTTTGCTGACTACCCTGACCCTGAAAATTTTCTCTTCCCTTTATTCCACTCGGCAAATCTTGGCCCGGCTGGTAACAGAGCAAGATACAAAAATCCTGTAGTAGATTCTCTTATTGAGAAAGGTCAGCATGCACAAATGATAAAAGAGAGAAACAGATACTACGAAAAGGCAGAGAAGATTATAGTCAATGATGCGCCGTGGGTATTCTTCTGGCACAAAACAGATTACACCTTAAGACAGCCATGGGTAAAGAATTATCAGATATATCTTATCTACAGCATTGATAAGGGAACGGAGATAAGCTTTTGAGATATAGGCAGTGTTATCTTTCGCTTTTCTGTGATATTTTTCGACAGTTCTAAACTCATTCCGCTACATTCTCGAAACTCGACCTTTGGTCTCAGACAGTCGAGAATGTTCCGCCAAAGGCGGACGCTGCATTTCGTTAAGAACCGTTACCGAAAACTATCAATGTCGCTCAAGAAAACACTACCTATTATTATGCAAGCATAAGTTCAACGTTGTGGCTCAATAATCACCTTGATGGACTCCTTTGCCTCAGCAACAAGCTTAAAACCAAGCTGCGCCTCAGACATGCCCAGCCGGTGCGTAATCATATCCTTTACATTCACCCTCCGGGCGCTGATAAACTCTATTGCTAAAGCAAGGTCAGAAGGAGCCGCTCCATAGGATGTCACCATTTTTATCTCATTTCTCCAGAAATCATTGATCGGCACAGAGACATTAATTCCGGGCTCAGGGACTGCAAAAAACAGAATCGTGCCTCCTTTATCAACAGACTGAAGCGCCTGCTCAATGGCAGGCATTGCGCCTGTGCATACAATCACACAGTCAACCAGTCTTCCGTCATTCAGTTTACGCACACGCTCCGGCACATTCTCTTTAGCATTGATAACACTGTCTGCCCCGAACTTCAATGCTGCATTAAGGCGGTATTCATTAACATCAGTTGCAATAATCCTTTCTGCGCCCGCATCCTTTGCCAGATTTATATGAAGAAGCCCTGAAATCCCGCTTCCAATTATAAGAACGCTTTGTCCTGCTTTCAGGTTTGCAACTCTCTGGCCTCTCAGAATGCACGCCAAGGGCTCTATGAATGTTCCTTCTTCATAAGTCATATTCTCAGGAAGGATATAAACGCCGCTCCTAACATTTATCTCAGGCACCCTTAGATACTCTGCAAAACCTCCGGGGTCATAATTCGTCCTGTGCAAAGTCTCACAGGCAGTATGATAGCCGCTCAGGCAATAGCGGCAGGTGTTGCACGGAACATGATGGGACACAAATACCCTGTCACCGACTTTAAAGTTCGGAGTTTTGAGTTTTGAGTTTTGAGTTTTGAATTTAGAGCCAAGTTCAACAATCTCTCCTGCAATCTCATGCCCCAAAACCCTCGGAGCTTTTTTAATCCTGTACCATTCCATTACATCGCTTCCGCATATCCCGCTTGCCATGACCTTGACCAGCATCTCGCCCTTCCCTATCTTCGGAACAGGCATTTCCTCAACTCGCACATCATTATTTCTGTAATACATCGCCACCCGCATAACAACTCCTGAAAAAAGATTTACAATTCTCAATAATATACCATAGCAGAAAATCTATTGCAGATTTGAACTGAAATAGCTATAATAGGTTTAAAATAGCTACTTAGGAGAGAACTGATGAGAACAATGACAGCAAAAAATCTAAAGAACAGAACAGGGGAAGCCATGCGGGCAGTCTCGAAAGGGGAAAAGGTTGTTGTAACATTGAGGGGGAAACCCTTTGCCTTAATATCCGCTGTAACAGCCGAATCACTCAAAAAAACTTCCTTGCGGTCGTATGAAGAGGCGTGGAATGACATAGAACTCACCCTAAAGAAAACAAAACCTCATTTTAAGACCGCAAAAGAGGCTATGGCATGGACACGAAAAAGACCACTGTCTTTATAGATACAAACATCTTTGTTATTGACCTGAGATACAAGAATGATATCAACTTCAAGATAAACCGCAATTTTCTTGACCTTGTTGCAGAAAAAGGAAGAGGGGTTACAAGCATTATAAATCTTCTTGAATTATGCGGCATTCTCTCATTTAATCTCAATCAGCGGCAGATTACAGAATTGTTTCACTATTTCCCTCTAAGATATACGCTTGACATAATCCCTTCTAACAGTATTGACTCTCCTCTTCCAGAGATAGCCATTAAAGATATCATGGAGATTATTTACAAGAAAGCAAGCTTCGGAGATGCATTAATTGCAAATCTTGTTAATAGCCATTCAAAAGAAAATTCAATTTTCGTTAGCTGGGACGCAATGCACTTCAAACATCTGCTGTCCATAAAGACGATGACGCCGAAAGAGTTTTTGTCGGCAATGCAGAGATGAAGAGATTTTGTTTGACAGAGATAAGGGCATTAAGTAGAATTTTAGTAGTGAAGTCTAAGATTGAGGTATCCGTAATGCTGATATGAATTAGTTATCTGCTCATTGCGGGCAAAGGGAGGGGAAATAAAATGTTAAAAAATAGAACCGTTCCATTTTTATGGTAATAAAACTTGTCATCGGTTGTTGTAACTATCTTTTTGGTGAAGGGTTAAAGAAACTTCTTGAGGACGACAAGGACATAAATGTCATAGGGATATTTGATGAAAGTGCAGACTTAAAAGAGATAGTAAAACTCAATGCTAATATGGTACTTGCTGACCGTGGTGTCTTCCATGGCCTTCCTGAAAATTTTGTGATTGAGAACCCAATAAAGATACTTCTTATCGCCGACAGGACATGGCTTCCTACAGCGTATAAAGACTTACCAAAGATGATTTCAAGAGGGGTAGTTGGTATCCTTCCACCCAGCACTGATTCAGCGCTTCTTAAAAAGGCATTAAAGGCTGTTTCTCAAGGGGAATTGTGGATAGAGCGTAAGACATTGAAAGATATGCTCACTTCAAAGAACCTTTCAGAAAAGATGGTTGATCTTACCAGAAAGGAAGAAGAGATAACGTCCCTTATCTGTCAGGGATTTAGAAACAAGGAGATAGCCCAGAAACTCAACATTAGCGAGCAAACAATAAAATCGCATTGCAATCGGATTTATAAAAAGATTGGTGTATCAGACAGGCTGCAGCTTGCCCTTTATGCTTACAAGATATGGCCTGAATATATACCAAATGTTTTAAAACAGAAGTAAAAAGCGTAGAAGGTCTTCTGGCAAAAAATTTAGCCTTTTGGGTAATTCAAAAATCTCAGAAAATAAATTATAAAAATAGATAAATCCAAGCACCTTATCAAGGAGAGCATCTTGAAGCAACTACAGTAGATTTTTCTGAAAAAGGACTGGGCATAGAGATATTAGGTGAGCCACCTGTTGCAGTAGGCGATACCATAGACCTCTTCATCGGGGACCTCCAGGTCAGGGCAACGGTTATGTGGGTAACAAGACTGCCCGATAAATCACTATCTGGACTGAAAAGATTAAACTAAAGTTTTAAATTCTTTCAACCATTAGTTTTAAAAATCCCTCAAACTTCTATTTTGAAAATTACAACCTTTTCGAGATTGAAAAATCTTCCTGATTAAACCATACTTACATGGTTCAAAAGTTCGGCTCTTCGCGTATCGGGGACATTGAGCTGAGTTAATCCACAAATAAAATGCGTTATAAAATTCAAATAGTTTTGACGTTTATCTTTTTGCTGATACCAGCAGCATGGTGTCATGCCGGGTCAGTACCTATAATAACTCTCTCACATGACCTTGTTACCTTTCATCTTATTTCAGGGCAGAGGGGTCATGTGGATGCGGATATGCCTGTAAGGGTAACGGTCCAATCGGATATAGCAGACTGGGCGCTCAATTACCAAGCGACCCCCATGTCTGGCCCATCAGGGGAGATAATGCCTGAGATGATACAGGTGAGGACGCCATATACAAGTGGATTTGAAGGGCTTTTTATGCCGAGGCTTGTCGGTAAGGGAGGTCTCACAGGGCAAACCCCTGTCGAGGTAGCAACCATGCAGTTCAGATATCTGGCAACAGGGCAGGAAAAACCAGGGGTGTATGATGGCAATATATTCTCACCCGACGGCGGTCCGACAATACATGTGAGGATGGTCATTGAGCAGCGGGCTGAAGAGGCCAAACCCGAAATAGAAAAGCCATTACCAGGGCCAAAGATAAAGATGTCTTTTTCTACTGATAAGGTTCATTTTGAGGTTTCCGGCTCCCCAAAAGAATATGACGCAGACAATGCTATCCTGCTTACGATTGAATCAAAACATGGTTTCACAGTAAAGACTCATGCTACACCTCTTCATGGCCAGTATGGTGATATCCCTCCTGACAGACTTTTTGTAAGATCAGGTGATGGAAGTTATCAAAGCCTTGAAAAGGATGTGGTCGTTCTTGAAAGAACGCATGAGGTACATCCTGAAAAGGAAAGGACCGTTACTGCTAATTTGAGTTTCAGGTTAAAGACCACATGGGATGACCCTGCAGGTGAATATGTAGGACAGATTGTTTTTACATGTGAGCCTGAGATGTGAAGAGAGCATAGAGCATAGAGCAAAGAAGAAAATGACTAATTAAAAAGAGCCTTACGCAGAGGCTCTGAAGAAAAGGAGGTGAAGAAAGGGATAAGGCCATTCTGATACTGTGGGTCAGAAAATCCCTCACTTTGTGAGGGAAAGAAAAAATTGGAGGATTGAAGATGAGAAAGTATTTAGTAATTTTGGTAGCGCTTGTCATGGTGCTCGGACTTTCAGGGATGGCTATGGCAGTAGCGTTGAATAGTAAAACTATAGCTGTAACTGCTTCAGTTGCTGATTTTGCTGAAATAACAAGTGTTACTATCACAGTTGATCCCTTTAGCGGTGCAGCAAATGAGCTTAAATCCGGAAGCGGTGTTATCCATGTGGAAGCAAACCGGAATGTTTCTACGGCAGTATCTACAACCAACTTAAGTCAAACAATTGGGTTAGTCACATACACAATACCTACAACGGTTACTATTGGTGGTGGGCCTTCTGTTTCTCAGGGTATAAGTGGCGGTAAAGCAGCCCATACTGTCACAGTATCAGGGACAACCGGAGCTATCTCTGCTCAGGCAGCAGGCAGCTACTCAGCCACAGTTACAGTAACAGTCTCATCATCTGTATAACCTTAAAGGGGAGAGTAAATGAAAAGGACTCTCACTTTAATAGTGTTGATGGTGGGAGCTGTTATAGTTATGTCTTCTGCAGCAATGGCAGCATTGGACCAGGAGGTCATTGGGGTTTTGGCGGTTGTTGCGCCGTATGCAGAGATAACGGTTACATCTCAGCCGATGGCTTTTGGGACATTTACCGGGGCGGGGCTCTGAATGAGGAGATTGGTCCTGTGGATAGTGCAGTGTTCGGGGTCGAGACGAACCCCCGCCCCCTTTCTCTTTATTAAAGAATGCGAGGTAACACAATATTGAAATTTATCTTTCATCAATTAAAATTCAAAACTTACCTTCTATGTTCTATTTTTTTCATTGTCTTCTTATTCCCGTCATCATCCTCTGCTGTCGGCGCTGTCGGCGTAAAGCCGATGACGATAGACATAGAGCTTCAGCCCGGAAAGAAGACCGGGTTTCAGATAGAGGTATATTCCACCTCGAAGGAAGACACACCCGTCCATCTCTCCCTTTTTGATGCATTGCAGAAAGAAGACGGAAGCATGGATTTCGTGGATACAGGCAAGAATCCCTATTCATGCGCCCCATGGATAAAGCTTGAAAGGACTGATTTCACTGTTCCTGGAGGTGAGACCGTTGCTGTAAAAGGAGAGATATTTGTGCCCCGCGGCGCCTCGGGAAGCAGGATTGGAACAATTATGGTAGAGCCCGGTTATGAGAAGAAAAAAACAGGCATATCCATCAGGGTAAGATATGCGGTTGTCCTGAAGCTTAAGATAAAGGGCAGATTAGTTATGGAGAATGCAGAGCTTGAGAAGCTCAGCCTGAAAAAATTACCGGACGGCACACCCGCAATAGAGGCGATTATTATAAATAAATCCGAGATAGATTTTACAGCTAAGGGGCATGTGCTCATACAGGATAGTTCAGGAAGGATAATCACTAACATCAACCTTACTACAGAATCACTTGAGCGGAAGAAGAAGGACAGGGAGAAGGAGAAAAAAGAGAAAAAATTTAAGGATAAAGATAAAGTGAAGGAAGAGGAAGACCAGAGGCTCTATCCAGGCTCAAAAGTGGCCTTCTTCGGAAGGATGGACAAACCGGTTCCTCCGGGAGAATATACCGCAATACTTACTATGAAATACGGCAAGAGGAGCATTACTGCAAAGGAGAAGATTAAGCTTACCGAAGAAGATATTGCATCCCTCGCAAAGGAAACTGCAAAGGGCGCTTCTTTTGAACTGAAACCTGAAAGAATCGAGATCAAAAGCCCGCCGGGGGGAACAAGGACTGCGTTTTTCACTATAACAAACATCACGGAAAAGCCCCTGAAGGCAGCACTTTCGCTGAAGGATATCGGGTATGGCCCTGAAGGGGAAACGGTTGTAAAGGAAAAGGGCTCAACACCTTATTCATCATCAAGCTGGGTGGAGCTTGAAAAGACTGAATATGTAATAGGCCCAAAGCAGTCCCAGGCAATATCAATTAAGGTTAAAGTCCCTGAATCAGCGCAACCGGGCGGAAGATACAGCCAGTTGGTTGTAGAGATACCTGAAGGCGAGGGAAAGGGTGAAAAAGGTTTTGTTGAAATTGGTGTGATCATCCCCGGCATGGTAGAACCTGCTGTTGAGATAAAGGGTTTTGACAAATCGAAAAACGAAAGAGGGAATGAAGAATTTAAAGTTGATGTCAGGAATAGCTCTGCAATACCCCTTGTGCCGAAGGGCAGGGTAGTTATCAAGGATAAATATGGCAACGAGGTTGAACAGGTAGAGCTGAAACTGAAGGCGAAAGCAATCCTTCCACAATCAGTTGGAAGGATGACAGGAGAGATAAGGAAAAAACTCATCCCCGCTGAATATACAGCCATTGCTGAGATAGATTATGGTGGGAAGGAAAGGGCAACATCAAAACTGAGTTTCGTGGTCAAATAAGAAATAATCAGAAACTCTCAGCGGCTCTGTGTTTACTAATGAGTTCATTAGTAAACAGTTACAATTACAGCAAAGGACAAAAATAGCAGTGAATCAATGGTACAGTTTCAGGTTGTATATAGACTGTGGTGAAAAATTGAGATATACAGAGCGTCATAAATCAACAACAACGTCATTCCCCGACTTGATCGGGGAATCCAGAAAACACCGGATTGTCCGGTCAAGCCGGACAATGACAAATTGATTACGACTTCTGACGCTGAGTATAGACCATGTATGGAGGAAAAGATCATGAAATTTATGGGCAATAAGGTTGCCGTTATTTTAGCAGTCCTTTTATCTCTGCTTCTTTCAGCCTGTGCTACGCATTATGCCATTTTTAAAGAAGGGAAGGAATTATATGAGGGTCAGCAATATGAAAAGGCCGCAGAGAAATTTAAGGAGATAAAACAGGATTATCCACAGAGTAATGTCGCTGAACTTGCAGATTTTTATCTAAAAAGAATAGACGAGGCCCTCAAGAAGGAACTCCCTCCAAAGAAAAAGGTAGAACCCGAGAAGGGACCTCCGGAAGGTAAAAAAGAAGTTTTAGAGGCAGAGAAAAAGCCTGAAAAGCTCTTAACTAATGTCTTTTATGATACTGACATAAAGGAGATAATCAGGAACCTCGCTGCAGAGACAGGTGAAAATTTAATTACCGACGATACTATGCAGGGTATCTATTCTGTGAAATACGAAAACCAGCCGCTCGAAAAGGTGTTAAAGATGGTGCTTTTACCGGGCGGTTACACCTACAGAAAGATGGATGGTTATTACCTTATCGGCTCTGCCGACCCCCGCAGCCCGCTCTTCAATTACCTGAGCAGGACTGTATATGTGAAGCCAAAATTCTTAAAGGCAAAGGAGATAGTAAAACTCATTTCCCCATCATTTGCACCGTCAATACAGGTAAACGAGGAGCGCAACATGCTCACCACCACAGCATCCCCTGAGATCGTGGAAAGGATACTCGAGGACATTAACAGGATTGATAAGATGCCGCGACAGGTGATGCTTGAAGCCCTTATCGTTGATCTCTCATCAGACGCGAGGAAGAGCCTCGGCATAGACTGGTCTGGGCAGTCGGGAAAGTTTTCCGGATCAATGCAGGACCTCGATATAGCATTCACTTATATCAGCGTGCCTGCACTGACAAGACAGATTACTGCAAAGATTCATGCCCTTATTGAAGATGGGCTGGCCTCTATCAAGGCTACGCCACGGGTGACCACAATGGACGGCGAGGAGGCGGCAATCAATATAGGTTTTGAACAGTATATATCCATTACATCAGGACCGGTAACTTATCCATACACAACGGTTCAGACGATTAAGGCAGGGATTACGCTGAATATAATTCCGTTTATTTCAGATGATAATTTGATTACAGTAAAGATAAAACCTGCAGAAGTGAGCGATTTTGTTGAAACAGGCAAGGAGGGTCTTCCAATGATAAATAAACGCTCAGTCACCACTACCGTGGTTGTTAAAGACAATGAGACCATTGTAATTGGAGGTCTTCTCCGGAAAAAGGAAGTGGATAAGGTAAGCAGGGTTCCGGTGCTTGGTTACATCCCTATACTGAATATTCTTTTCAGCAAGACAGAGAAGATAACAGAAGATTCAGAGGTTCTTATATTAATAACTCCTCGAATACTCGATATCCCACCTCTTCAACGATAATCAGGCACTGCAGAAAACTTCTGCCATAAAATTTTTGGTATTCCCCTTAGCATTTGACAATTCAGAAAACTAATTGTTAATATAGTCTAAATTCTGGTCAACCAGAAAGGAGGTCAAATTCAATGAAGACATTATCTCTTTCAGAGGCTAAGATGAAACTCAGCGGACTTGTGGAGACTGTCAAATCTACAGATGAGGAGGTAGTAATCACAAAAAACGGGCGTCCTGCTGCTGTCCTTGTAAGTCCTGATGAGTTTGAGGGATGGAAAGAGACTGTTGCAATTCGTTCTGATTCTGCGCTAATGAGCGAAATCAAAAGTGGGCTTGTATCATTAAAAAGCAAAAAAGTACGCCTTTACACGCTTGAGGAACTGTTTAAGTAATCATCTCTGATGCGTCAAACTGTTTATAGACTCAGGATGCCTGATGAGATAGCATATCTTATCCGCGCCATGCATCCCCATCTCAAGAAAAAGATTAAATCATCTCTTCAGATAATCTTATCCGAGCCTCATTCAGGAAAAGCTTTAAAAGATGAACTTGAAGGGTTAAGGAGTTTCCGAGTAAGTTCTTTCAGGATAATTTATAGAATTTCTGACAAAAAACTCATAGAGATCGTCGCCACCAGCCCAAGAAAAAATATTTATGAGGAAACTTTAAGGCTAATAAAAAAAGAAGGGGGCTGAAAGCCCCCTTCTTAATGCCTGCTCAATTCCGCTGCGCTCGCAGTTATACCTTTTACCTTTGCCTGCTTGCCTGTCTTCTTGGATTTCTTAAGGCTGAGATAAAGGTCATAAGCCTTCTTGGGCGTTGCGTTATCATGGACAATCGCCCTTACAGCCTGAATCATCGCAACAGGAGCCTCTGATTGGAAAATATTCCTTCCCATATCAACTCCTGCCGCGCCCCTTATCATTGCATTATGGGTCAGCTCAAGCGCCTCGTATTCAGGAAGTTTTTTTCCTCCTGCCATAACAAGCGGAACAGGGCATGTCTTAACGAGTTTTTCAAAACCATCGCAGTAATATGTCTTTACAAAATGCGCTCCGAGTTCAGCAGCTATCCTGCAGCTCAGTGCAAGATACCTTGCATCACGCACCATATTCTTTCCAACTGCTGTGACAGCAAGCACAGGCATACCATAACGGTGCCCCTCATCAATAAGCTTTGTAAGATTAAGAAGCGTCTCTTTCTGATTAGGCGAGCCGACATATATTGAGAGAGCAACTGCCGATGCATTTAATCTTACCGCATCCTCCATGGAAACGGTCAGCCCTTCATTGGACAGGTCTTCATCAAGGATGCTGTTTCCGCCGGAAACTCTTAAGACTATCGGCGTCTCGGATATCGGATCAACTGATGTGCGGACAATCCCTCTTGTCGGCATCAAGGCATCAGCATAAGGAAGCAACGGCTTGATTGTTTTTTCTGCATCTTCAAGCCCTGTTGTAGGCCCGAGAAAATATCCGTGGTCAACCGCAAGCATAACGGTTTTTCCGTCAGATTTAATCACCCTTGAAAGACGGTTCTTTAATCCCCAGTCATACATAAAATCCTCCTTAACACTCTTAACTCTATTTCTGTTTATGTTCAAACAATGTCTTTACTTCGTTCATAAGCTCGCTTATATCCTTAAACTGCCTGTAAACAGATGCAAACCTCACATACGCAACCTTATCAAGCTCTCTCAATGAAGACATTACCTCTTCTCCGACCCATGTGCTCGGTATCTCTTTCACTCCAAGGTTTATGAGCTTTTTCTCTATTGAATCAACAATCCCTTCAAGCGCCTCCACGCTGACAGGCCTTTTTTCACATGCCTTTTCAAGCCCCCTCAGTATCTTCGGCCTGTCAAATGGCTCGCGCCTTCCATCCTTTTTCACAACCATCGGGACTATATCTTCAACACGCTCATAAGAGGTGAAACGCTTTCCGCACTTCAGGCATTCACGCCTTCTGCGTATTGCATCGCCTTCCTTGCTCGTCCGCGAGTCAATAACCTTGTCTTCCAAATTTCCACAAAATGGGCACTTCACCTGAAAATACCTCTCAACCTATTGATTTATAAGCATTAATAATTTGTCATTCTCTGGCTTGACCAGAGAATCCAGAACATAGGAACTGGATTCCCCGATTAAATCGGGGAATGACATTTATCGTGTATCTAAAACTCAATATATCGGAAACCTCTTGCATATCTCCCCTGCCCTCTGCCTGAGCCTTCCAATCTTTGCCTCATCAGAGTTGTTCTTCAATGCCTCATCTATTATCTCTGCTATCCCTGTCATTTCCGCTTCACCCATCCCCCTTGTAGTAACACACGTCGTGCCAAGCCTCATACCGCTTGTTATTGCAGGAGGCCGTTCGTCATAGGGAATTGAATTTTTATTAACTGTAATGCCCGCTTTGTCCAAGGCTTCTTCTGCTTCCTTTCCTGTTATCCCTTTATTTGCGAGGTCAACAAGCATGAGGTGGTTGTCTGTTCCGCCTGATATTATCCTGAATCCCCTTTTTATAAGTTCCTCAGCAAGTTTTTTTGCATTTTCTATAACCTTTCTTTGATACTCGTTGAACCCATCATTCAGAGCCTCCTTAAATGCGACTGCCTTTGCAGCAATCACATGAACCAGAGGGCCTCCCTGAATTCCCGGGAATATCATCCTGTCTATAGCCTTTGCGTATTTTGACCTGCACATTATCATTCCGCCTCTCGGCCCGCGGAGTGTCTTATGGGTTGTTGTTGTAACAAAATCCGCATAAGGCACAGGAGACGGATGAATGCCTGCTGCTACAAGCCCTGCTATATGCGCTATGTCTGCCGTCAGATAAGCGCCGACCTCTTTTGCAATCTCCGAGAATGTCTTAAAGTCAAGAGTCCTTGAATAAGCGCTTGCTCCGACAAGTATCATCTTCGGTTTGTTTTTTACCGCAAGCCTGCGCACCTCATCATAATCAATGTATCCTGTTTCTTTATTAACTCCGTAAGAAATGCTTTTATAAAGCATTCCTGAAAAGTTTACGGATGCGCCATGCGAGAGATGCCCTCCATGGCTGAGGTTCATGCCGAGAATGGTATCTCCGGGTTTAAGAAACGCAAAATACACAGCCATGTTTGCCTGTGTCCCTGAATGAGGCTGGACATTTACATGCTCGGCTCCGAAGAGTTCCTTTGCCCTTTCTATTGCTAGGTTTTCAACAATGTCTGCATATTCACATCCGCCGTAGTACCGCTTATTCGGATATCCTTCGGCATATTTATTGGTAAATACAGAGCCCTGCGCCTCAAGAACAGCAGGACTTGCATAGTTTTCTGAGGCGATAAGAACAATCTTCTCCCTTTCTCTTTCTATCTCTCCCTGAATCGCCCTGTAAATATCCGGGTCTGAGAGTTTGAGCCTTTCAAAGTCCATGTTTTATAAATCTTTCCTCTATCAGTTTTATCTTTGTAATACGATTTGCGTGCCTGCCGCCTTCAAATTCTGTGCTGAACCATACCCTGACAATCTCTTTTGCAAGGTCTTTGCCTACAATCCTGCCGCCTATCACAAGCACATTTGCATCATTGTGCATCCTGCTCATTTTTGCAGTGAAGAGGTCATTGCAGAGAGACGCCCTTATATTGGGAATCTTATTCGCAACAATTGACATGCCGATGCCTGTTCCGCATATTAGTATGCCCCTGTCCGCCTTGCCTTCTGAGACTTCCCTTGATACCTTTTCTCCGAAATCAGGATAGTCCACGGATTGAGGGCCGTTTGTGCCTAAATCAAGGCATTCTATCTTCATCTCGTTGAGGATGGAGATTAGCTCATTTTTAAGCTCTACGCCCGCATGGTCACTGCCGATTGCAACTTTCATTTTTACCTCGGATACGTATCTTATCTAAGAGTTAAAGTGTAAGTCAAGGTTCTGTCTCTTCAACTTCCCGCTTTCGAAAAATGACTGATTGTATTATAATTTTAAATTCATAAGGAAAGGAATACAGCTTATGTTATTCAAACTAATTTTACTCTTTATGGCGATCTTTATCCAGTTTCTCCCCTCAAAAATCTTTGCCGAGACGAGAATCCGCTGTGCATCAACCACGAGCACGCAGAATTCCGGATTATTCGATTACATCCTGCCGATTTTTGAAAAAAAGACAGGGATAAAGGTTGATATTGTCGCAGTTGGCACAGGCGCAGCTATTGAAATAGGCAGGAGGGGCGATGCAGATGTTGTATTCGTTCACGCTAAAGAACAGGAACTGAAGGCTGTTGAGGAAGGTTATTTCGTCAACCGGCATGATGTAATGTATAACGATTTTGTTGTGATTGGCCCGTCAAACGACCCTGTAAAGATAGGGGGTATGAAATCGGCTTCTGAGGTGTTCAAGAAGATAGCTGAAAGCAGTGCCTTCTTCGTATCTCGCGGCGATAACTCAGGAACTCATACAAAAGAACTTTCCCTATGGAAAAAGACAGGGATAGCACCGAAGGGACAGAAATGGTATCTTGAGGTTGGTCAGGGAATGGAAAAGACTCAAAGGATCGCGAATGAAAAAAGGGCATATACGCTCACTGACAGGGGCACATGGCTTGCAACTAAAGATAAGGACAAGCTCGAAATGGTAATTGTTCTCGAAGGTGATCCCGTATTGTTTAATCAGTACGGCGTCATGGCGGTAAATGCTGAAAAGCATAAACATGTAAAATATAAAGAGGCGATGGAGTTTATAAACTGGATTATATCAAAGGAAGGGCAGCATGCTATTGCGTCATTCAGGGATAAACACGGCAATCAGTTGTTTATTCCCAATGCAAAATAAAATATGGATTCAATAATAGAGGGGTTCAAGAGGGCGTTTTTACTCATATTTAACCTTGATGCGGAATTATTAAGCATAATATTCCTATCACTCAGGGTATCGGGAACAGCGCTTTTAATTGTATCTATCATAGGCCTTCCCTTATCCGCGCTCATCACCTTAAAAAAATTTCCGGCAAGGGGATTATCTATAAGCATTATGAACACGCTTATGGGGCTTCCTCCTGTTGTGGTCGGCCTTTTTGTTTATATAATGCTTTCAAGGAGCGGGCCCATTGGTTTTATGGGACTCCTTTATACGCCGTCAGCAATGATTATCGCCCAGACAATCCTTGCTTTTCCCATTGTGGTATCACTCTGTCATTCGGCGATTGTCAGTGTTGACCCTATTACAAAGCAGGCTTCAATGACATTGGGAGCAACGCCCCTTCAAATCTTGGTTACTATAATAAAAGAAGCAAGGTATGGCATAATGTCAGGGATAATTGCAGCATTTGGAAGGGTAATGGCAGAGGTTGGCGCAATACTTATTGTCGGCGGAAACATTGCAGGATATACCCGCGTTATGACAACAACCATTGCTCTGGAAACAGACAAGGGGAATTTTGAACTTGCCATAGCTCTTGGAATAATACTCTTAACCATCTCGCTGGCCATAAACTCGGCTCTGCACTTTGTCCAGAGAAAAGGAGCTCTTCCGGTAAATAGATGAGCCTGAGACTTAATATATCCAATGTCTGGAAAAGCTATAACGGAAAACCTGTTCTGAACGCCTGCTCCTTTTCTTTTGATAGAAATGGCGTTTATGTATTAACGGGACATAATGGCAGCGGTAAATCCACGCTGCTCAGGATATGCGCCCTTATTGAAAGCCCTGATAAAGGAGAGGTCAATTATTTCTCAGGCGATAATATAATTAGCAAGGATATCGGATTAAGACGCAGGATTACCCTTGTTTTGCCCGGGATTGGTGTATTTAACACTACAGTTTTTAATAATGCAGCTTACGGGCTGAAAATAAGGGGAGACAAAAGCAAAGAGATAGAAAGAAAGGTCAATGATATATTGAAATTTGTCGGACTCATTCATAAAAAAAATCACAATGCCCTTACGCTTTCAAGCGGCGAAACCCAGAGGCTCGGCATTGCAAGGGCAATGGTCATAGAGCCGGAAATACTGTTTCTTGATGAGCCTACTGCGTCCATTGATAATGAGAATACAAAAATTGTGGAGGATATAATCTTGAATATGAAAAAAGAAGGCAGATCCAAAATCATTATTGCCACCCATGATATGATGCAGGCTGAAAGGCTTGCTGATTTCATGCTCATCGTGGATGAGGGGAAAATTATCAAGGTTTAAGTTGCACTCTCATGCTCTTTTTTAGTATCTTATTCGATAAGTGGGAACTGGGAAGTAGGAAGTGAGAAACAATTAAGAAATAAAAACTTCTTACTTCTCACTTCCCAGTTTTAAAGTTATTAATTGCCGGAGTGGCGGAATTGGTAGACGCAAGGGACTTAAAATTCCTCGTCCCCAAAGGGCGTGCCGGTTCAAATCCGGCCTCCGGCACTTATCCGCTGATAAAACCGTTGACGAGTTTTATAAGTTCCTGCGTTTGTATCGGTTTCGGAAGATATGCGTCAGCCCCGATGGCAAGCGACCTTTTCTTATCTTCTTCTGCGCCTTCTGTTAACTATATTTATTAATTCCGCCGGTATGTCAGAAAGCGGAAGCACACTGTCCGCTGCTCCTGCGCTTATGACTTCAGCAGGCATTCCAAAAACCACGGCTGTCTCCTCTGATTCAGCTATAGTATAACCACCCTTTGATTTAATTCCCAGCATTCCCTTTTTCCCGTCATTCCCCATGCCTGTAAGAACAACACCCATTGCCTTGGTCCCGTAATGTTCTGCGGCAGATGACATCATTAAATCAACCGAAGGCACATACTTATCCTCATGGACAGCTTCTTTTAACTGCACATGACATTCGCGCCCTTTTTTCTTAAACATCATATGGTAACCGCCCGGGCATATCAACACCCTCCCATGTTCAATAACATCACCGTCTTCCGCTTCTTTTATTTTAAGCTTAGAGAGATGGTCAAGCCTTTCAGCAAAAGGCCCTGTAAAACCCTTTGGCATATGCTGGCTTATAAATATCTCAAGCCCCTCTGTCCAAGCCCTGCCATCTCATTTTCTCCTGTCATAAACAGCACGCCTCTCTGGAAGATATCAGAGAGGGCAAGGTCTTCAAGCCTTCCGACAAGACTCATTCAATCTCCACTCCTTTAGGAATCACAACTACCCCTTCAGCGCTGACGTGAAATCTTTTTCTGTCGCTCTCAATATCATAACCGATAACAGTCCCTTCGGGCACACTGACATCTTTGTCTATTATTGCCTTCTTTATTTTGCAATGCCTTCCTATTTCAACATTCTCCATGAGCACCGAGTCTCTCACATCCGCCCAGCTGTTAACCCTCACATTAGGAGAGAGCACAGAGTTCTGCACGCGCCCTCCGCTTATGATACATCCGTCACAAACAATGGAATCCAGCGCAATGCCGAGTCTTCCGCCTTTACGCTCCTGCGCAAAAACAAATTTTGCGGGTGGATACTGAGGCTGATACGTTCTTAACGGCCATTCCTCATCATACAGGTTGAACATCGGGTCAACAGATACAATCTCCATGTTTGCCTCCCAGTAGCCGTCAATGCTGCCCACATCGCGCCAATATTTTGCCTTTTTTTTATTTTCATCTTTAAAGTTATATGCAAAAAGCCTGTCTGTCTTAATCATGTCAGGTATAATATTCCTCCCAAAATCATGGGCTGTAGAACGAAGCGCATCGCTCATGAGTTCGCTTAATACATCCTGAGTATTAAACAGATACACTCCCATAGAAACAAGCGCCTGATCCGGAGAGCCCGGCATCGGCTTTGGCTTTTTAGGTTTCTCTTTAAATCCTATTATCCTTGATTTTTCATCAACCTCAATAACACCAAATGACGATGCCTTCTCCCTGTCCATCTCTATTGCTGCAATCGTCCCGACCGCGCCCTTGCTGATATGGAAACTGAACATTTCGGAATAGTCCATCTTATACACATGGTCCCCTGAGAGAATAAGCAGATACGCAGGCGCCTCCTTTTCTATAAAATATATATTCTGATACACCGCATCCGCCGTTCCTTCATACCACCTCTCATCCACACGCTTCTGGGGAGGGACAGATATGATAAATTCATCAAGCTCCGGATTGAGCAGATGCTCCCAGCCAAGCGCAAGGTGCCTGTTCAATGAGAGAGACTTATATTGTGTAAGCACTGCTATTTTCCTGATGCCTGAATTGATACAGTTGCTCAATGTGAAATCAATTATCCTGTATTTTCCTCCGAACGGGACCGCTGGTTTTGCCCTGTGAATAGTTAAGGGATGCAGCCTCTCTCCTTTTCCACCAGCGAGAATAATGGCAAGCATATCCTTTGTTTTCTTGTTTTTTCTCCCCTTATTCATAAAAACAATCTGAAGCCTTTAAACTTTTCAACCCCTTGTTATCACTTCTTACTTTTTGAAGTATATCAGTAAAAATCTAAGAGTGTCAACGAGTTAGAGGGTTCCTTTTGCTGCAGAAATCCGGCCATTACACACATTCCGTTTTCAGTTTTTCTGGTAAGATATAACTGCTTATGATTGTGGTAAAAAATAAAATTATGCGGAACAGCATTAACCTGAAAATTTTCTCTCTGAGAAAGGAAACATATATAGTCGGAGGGTATCTGAGGGATATTCTCATTGGAAGAGAATCAAGGGACATTGATTATGTCGTCAGAGGAGACATAAGGCAATTTGCCGGACTCGTCTATGCCGCTCTTGGGCTGACACCCGAGAAGGGAACAACCGTTGAACTCAAGAAAGAACAAATGATAAGGATTGTTCTTAAAAATGGGCTTACCCTTGATTTTACGGAGCTGAAGTCAGGAATCAGAGATAATCTTGCCGGGAGAGATTTCACAATGAACGCTATTGCATGGTCGCCTGAGACAGGGCTCATCGATCCGTTTAACGGCATAAAAGACATAGCAAGACACAGGATTAAAGCTATATCAATAGATAACTTCAGGAATGACCCGTTAAGGCTGCTCAGGGCTTATCGTTTTGTTTCAGAACTCGGATGGAAGGCAGAGCCGGAAACAAGAAAAATGGTAAGACATCTGAGAAAAGAAATCAGAAAATCCGCTCCTGAAAGAATCACGCTTGAGTTTTTTAAGCTCCTTAATTTCAAAAACTTTCATAATGCTCTGAAAATGGCATCGGATGACAGGCTGCTTGAATGCTTCCTGTCCATCACACACAAAAGACTGTTTGAAAATATCAAGACCATTCCTTTCCTTGAGTCACAGATCAAAAAACTTCCCTCAAAATTCAGGCGGAATCTTGAGAAACCTTTTTCTCAGGAATTAACTTTTCATGGTGTTCTCAGGATTGAGCAGGCCATTCACGGTTCAGTATTGAACAAAAACAGGCTGCGTCTGAGCAGGATTATATTCGAGAGGCTCAAGATAGTTCATGAGCTTCTATCTAAATCAGAAAAACAGGACATATTTTCTCAGGAAAATCTTTTTAACACTTTCTTTAAAGCAAAAGATTCTGCCTTTGACCTTCTCATACTCTCAGGAAACATAAAACTTCTTAGTCAATTAGAGAGATTTAAAAAGATATGGGAAAAAAGCCTTCTCACTTCAGAGGAGATTATGGATATAACAGGGCTTAAAGGAGGAGTTAGACTCGGAAGGCTCATTTACAGATTGAAAAAGATGCAGTTTGAATGTAAGCTTAAAACAAAAAAAGAGGCAAAGGCATGGTTAAGATAGGAAAGGAGAATTCGCCATTAAACTCTACATTTTAAAACGTCTTCTTCTCTTAGTTCTGCTTCTGTTCGGCATCACTCTTCTTACATTTTCCCTTACAAAGGCGCTTCCCGGAGACCCTGTTCAGAGCATGGTGGGTGAGAGGGCGCAGCCTGAGGTAATAGAAAAGATAAGAAAAGAACTCGGCGCTGATAAAAGCGTTCTAAGCCAGTATGCAGGATACATAAAACTTTTGCTCCAAGGCGAGATGGGAAGGTCGTATTACACAAACAGAAAAGTCCTTGATGACATACTTATAAAATTTCCCAATACAATAAAACTCGCATTCGGAGCAATGCTTATAGCTGTTCCAACAGGAATCCTTTTAGGTTTTATTGCCGCATATAAAAAAGATACGCTTGTTGACAGAATTATATCGGCAGTCTCCATAACCGGCCTGAGCCTTCCTGTGTTCTGGAGCGGTCTTCTCATAATGCTCTTTCTCAGCCTTAAACTGAGACTTTTCCCCCCATCAGGCACAGGCGACATAAGATTCCTTGTCATGCCTGCGCTTACACTGTCCCTTCCTGCCATTGCAACACTCGCAAGAGTTACACGGACTTCTGTGATAGAGATAAGCGAGATGCCTTTTATAGGCACGGCAAGAGCAAAAGGTCTGAGCGTCTTTAAAATTAATGCCGTACACATATTCAAAAACATTCTTATCCCTCTTGTCACCGTAATCGGGCTTGATTTTGGAAGTTATCTGAACGGCGCCGTGCTTACAGAGACGATTTTCGGCTGGGACGGCATCGGCAGATTCACCATGGACGGAATAATAAAAAGGGATTATCCTGTGATCATGGGGTGCATAATCATAGGCACTGTTGTCTTTGTTCTTATAAATCTCATCGTTGACATCCTGTACCACTATCTTGATCCGAGGGTAAGGCTCTATGCATCTGACAGGTAAGATAGCAGGCTCTGTAATAATCACAATACTCATCCTTGCGGTATTTTCCTCTTTTCTTTCACCTTACGACCCCGAAAAGATTGACCTTGACAGCATAAAAGAACCGCCGGGTATAAAACATCCTTTCGGCACTGACAATAAAGGAAGGGATATTCTTTCAAGGGTGCTTTACGGCGGAAGAATATCCGTAAGCATAGCCCTGATAGCGGCGTTTATCTCTATGTTCATCGGGCTTGTTATGGGACTGTGCTCAGGCTATCTCGGCGGCAAGGCTGATACCGCAATCATGGCTGTTGTAGACCTTATTCTTGCATTCCCCTCCCTGCTGCTTGCAATAGGAGTATCCATAATATTTCCTGCAGGCGTATATACTGTAATGATAGCAATAGCATTTGTGGGGTGGGCGTCATTTGCCCGGCTGATACGTGGACACGTCCTGACTTTGAAAGATGCAGCGTATATAGAAGCCGCTGAAGCCATAGGATGCGGCAGATTCAGGATACTATTCGTTCATTTGATGCCTCAGTGCCTTCCTATCGGACTTGTTATGGCCGGCATCAAACTCGGAGGTTATGTCCTGACAGAAGCGTCGCTGAGTTTTTTAGGGCTTGGCGCCCAGCCTCCAATGCCGACATGGGGGTCTATGGTAAGCATGAACAGGGCATATATTGCGTCAGAGCCGTGGATGGTTTTATTCCCGGGGATGGCAATAGCCGTTACAGCGCTGTGCTTTAATGTTTTAGGCGATGCCCTTAGAGATAAATACGGTTTAAAAATAAAAATGTAAGGTCTACGACTCGCCTACGGCTCATAGAGAAGAGAGATTACGACTCCCGTATCCTCTCTTCTTCTTCCTGCTGGGTCTTGCATTCCATACAGAGCGTCGTTACAGGCCTTGCATCAAGTCTTTTGATGTTTATCTCCATGCCGCAGTCATCGCATATTCCAAATGTACCGTTATCTATTCTGTCCAGCGCATCGTCAATTTTCTTGATTAGTTTCTGTTCCCTGCTTCTGAGCCTGAGCATAAAATTCCTGTCTGTTTCTGCTGTTGCCTGGTCGCCCATATCAGGGAATACAGTCTGTCCCGGCAGGGCATTTAAAGCCTCTCTAGCCTCTGCGAGCAATAACTCTCTCTGCCTCAATATTTTTTTTCTTATCTCGTGAAGTTTCTTTACCCTGAAAATGTCCCTGAGAGTAGGTTTCTTAGCCTTTTCCTTCTGTGCAGCGGCTTTTATTACCGCCTTTGATTTTACCCGTGTCTTTGGGACTGCAGGTTTTTTACTTTTCTGCTGCCTTTTTAAAGGTTTTGTCGAAGACTCGACTCTCCGAGAGGAACGGGCTGATTTATTTTTCCCCGCCTTCTTAGCTGTTGCTGAAGTCTTAGTTTTTTTCTTCTTTGTCATTATCAACTCCTGAAAGAATTTTTTTAACCTAACAGAAACAGTGCTGCTTAGTCAAGATGCATCCCAACACAAGGAATTATTGTTGACAAAAAAAGAAGTATATAAAACAATAGTGATATGATAAGAGAGATATTCCCCGAAGGTCAGGTAATATTCAAGAATAAGCCTTATACGGGTGAGTTTCTTAGCATTACAATTGTTATTCCAGACAAGGAACATTAAAAAACATCAGCAGAAGGAGGGCATAATGGTAATAGGGAAACCTTTTTTTACGGCAGAGCAGATTAATAATAAGGTTAAAGAACTCGCTGACAGGATATCGTCGGATTATGAGGGCAAAAATCTTCTTGCTGTTGGAATACTGAAAGGGGCATTCATGTTCTATTCCGACCTTGTGAGGATGATAAAAGTTCCTCTCACAATTGACTTTATAACAGCTTCGAGTTATCTGAAAACGACCTCAACGGAAAAGGTCAACATCCACTGCGATATCAGAGAAGATGTGAGAGGAAAAGATGTCCTGCTGATTGAAGACATCGCAGATTCAGGGATAACTCTGAATTATATCCGCGAGAGGATACTTGCAGCATCACCCAACAGTGTCAGAATATGCGTATTCCTCAACAAATGCGGCCGCAGGGTAGTGGACGTGCCCCTTGATTATATAGGCTTTGAGATACCAAATGAATATGTGGTAGGCTATGGCCTTGACTATGACAACAAATTCAGAAACCTCCCATACATATCCATTTTTAAAAAGACAGTCATGGAAGGCAAATAAAATAAGTGATTAGTGTAAGTGGTTAGTGCAAGTTTGAAAATAAACTGACACTGACACTAAACACTGACACTGGGAAGAAGGTCACATTATGTTTGAACTGATGGTAGATACAACATTTGCTGCTGCACACCGGTTGAGAGGCTATAAAGGCAAATGCGAACAGATGCACGGGCATAACTGGAAAGTTCAGGTGCATGTTGTGGCCGAAAAACTCAATGATATAGATATAGCAATAGACTTTCACGATTTAAAAGAACTTCTGGATGAAGTTATAACTCCGTTAGACCACTCTTTTCTAAATGACATCTTTCCGTTTACAGAGAAGAATCCGTCATCTGAAAACATAGCAAAATGGATATACGATACCCTTAACAAAAAGTTGTCCGATGAACATGTGCAGGTCTCTGCGGTCACGGTATGGGAATCAGAGACAACAGCCGCAACATACTATGAAAACTAACAGAGAATTTGCATCTGACTTAGTGGGGATTGCCCTCAGAAACGGCGCGGAGCAGGCAGAGGCATACATAAAGTCATCAAAAAATCTGTCTCTGGAAGTGAAAAATCAGGAATTAGACGCCGTGGAATCCTCTCTGAGTTTCGGTTATTCCCTGCGCGTTATACGAAATGGAAAACTCGGATTTTCCTACTCAACTTCTACTGATGAGTCGGAATCAGTCATAAAAAGTGCGATAGAGGCGGCAAAGTGGGCAGATGCGGATGAATATCTGGATATGCCGTCAAATGGCAGGCACAGCTCACCGCAAGCAATGGAATACGCAAGCCTTGAAGTATTTGACGGAAAGGGATGGGACATAAAAGAAGACGAGGCAGTAAAGCACGTTCTCATCACAGAAAAAGCGGCAAATGATTTTGACAAAAGGATAAAGAAAACGAGAAAGGCCACAGGGACATTCAGCAGCGGCGAGATATTTATATTGAACTCCAAAGGAATTGACATATCATATCCGCATACAAAATTTACCGCGCAGGTTATGACCGTGGCTGAGGAAAACGGCGAGAGCCAGATGGGATGGGATTTCAACGGAAGCAGGATTTTGCAGGACATATCGTTTGAAGATGTCGGCAGAAATGCTGCAAAGCGTGCGGTCCAGATGCTTGGCGCAAAAAGGATTAACACCGTAAAAGCGCCCATAATCCTTGACAATTCAGTGGCATCCGAGTTTTTGGGCATATTTGCGTCGTCATTTTCCGCAGAATCAGTGCAGAAAGGCAGGTCGTTATTAAAAGATAAAATCGGGCAGAGGGTCATAAGCCCGAAGGTAAATCTTGTTGACAGCGGCATTATTCCGCGCAGGCTCGGCACAAGGCCTTTTGATGATGAAGGAGTTCTAACATCCGAAAAAGTTTTAATAAAAGATGGAGAGCTGATGGGTTTTCTTCATAACACTTACACCGCAAAAAAGGATGGGGCATCTTCCACAGGCAATGCAGTGCGCGGAGGATACACGGGGCTTCCATCAGCAGGGATATTAAATCTGTACCTGAAAACCTCTTCCAAATCCGATGTCATCCCCTTCAACACCCTCATTGCATCTATGGACAAAGGGCTTTACATAACAGAGGCTATGGGAGTGCATACGGCAAATCCCATAACAGGAGAATTTTCCATTGGAGTTTCGGGGCTATGGATAGAAAACGGAACAATAAGATTCCCTGTAAAAGAGGCCGTGATTTCAGGCGACATGCTCGGCCTTTTCCAGAGGATAGAGGCAGCAGGCGATGATATGAGATTCTACGGCAATATAGGAACTCCGAGCCTGCTTATCGGGCCGACAGACATAAGCGCATAAAACAAACTTTACAGCATCTATCCCAAAATCGTATAATTAACATCCGAATCGTCTGTTATTAAAATAATCTTGGAGAAATTAAATAACGATGAACATTGTAGTCTGTATAAAACAGGTTCCTGACACTGCGGAGGTAAGGATCAATCCTGAGACCAACACCCTCATACGGGACGGCGTGCCTACCATAATAAACCCCTACGATATGCACGCAATCGAGGCAGGGCTGCAGATAAAGGAAATGACAAAAGGCAAGGTTACAGTAATAACGATGGGGCCTCCACAGGCAGAATCAGCCTTGAGAGAGGCAATATCAATGGGAGCTGACGATGCAGTGCTTTTGAGTGATAGGGCGTTTGCAGGCTCTGATACGCTGGCAACATCCCATACACTATCAAGGGCAATAACTAAGATTGGTGCAGATATAATTCTATGCGGCAAACAGGCAATAGACGGTGACACAGCGCAGGTAGGCCCGGAGATGGCAGAGTTTCTGGATATACCTCACATCGCCTATGTAAGAAAGGTAGAGGATATAAAGCCTGATTCAATAAAAGTTCAGCGCATGATGGATGAAGGATACGATATAGTGGAGTCCTCATTGCCTGTGCTTCTGACAGTGGTAAAAGAACTGAACCAGCCAAGGCTTCCATCCTTAAAGGGCAAAATGGCAGCAAAAAAAGCAGAGATAAAAAAATTCGGGCATAAAGAACTTGAGATTGACGAGAAAGATACAGGGCTTAAAGGCTCTCCGACTCAGGTCAAGAACATATTCGCTCCAGAGGCAAGAGGTGAAAGGAAAATACTTGCCGGGAATATTGAAGAACAGGTTAATCAACTTGCAGAGGAGTTAAAGCAACTGAAATGCCTATAATTGTTGACAGGGATAAATGCACAGGCTGCGAGACATGCGTAAGCGTATGCCCTTTTGATGCTATAAAGATAAAAGATGACGGCAAGGCATCTATAAATGAATACTGCCAGATGTGTATGGCATGTCTGAGCGCATGTCCTGAAGGCGCGATTATTGAGATAAAAGAAGAGGGTGCGCCTATCAGCTATCAGCCGTCAGACTACAAGGGTGTATGGGTTTTTGCAGAGCAGAGAGAAGGCAGCATAGCCGCAGTCTCGCTTGAACTGCTTGGCGCAGGAAGAAAACTTGCCGATGAACTTAAGACAGAACTGTCCGCTGTCCTGTTCGGAGCAACCGAAGAAGACGCAAATGAACTCATAAGATGGGGGGCAGATACGGTATATCACTCAGGCGACGCTGTATTTGAAAAATTCAATGATGAGCCGTATTCAAGACTGCTTGTTAATCTTATTAAAGAACATAAACCTGCCATAGTCCTTGCAGGAGCCACACCTATTGGACGTTCATTCATTCCAAGAGTAGCGGCAAACCTGAGGACAGGGCTTACCGCAGACTGCACAGCACTTGAGATAGACAAAGACACAGGAAACCTCCTTCAGGTGCGTCCTGCATTTGGCGGAAATATCATGGCAACAATATTATGCCCTAATCACAGGCCGCAGATAGCAACAGTAAGACCGCGGGTAATGAAAAAGGGTGAATACAATCCTGAAAAAAGGGGTGAGATTGTCTCTGTAGATGCAGAAAATCTAACCAGTAGAACAAAGGTTATAGAAACGATAAAAGAGACTTTGGGATGTAAGGTAAATCTTCAGGAGGCAGATATAATCATAGCAGGCGGCAGGGGACTTGGAGATGCAAAAGGGTTCAATCTCCTCTTTGAACTTGCAGAAATACTCGGAGGCACTGTTGGTGCGTCAAGGGCAGCGGTGGACGAGGGCTGGATTCCATACAGGCATCAGGTAGGACAGACAGGCAAAACAGTCTGCCCTAAGATATACATAGCATGCGGAATATCAGGCGCAGTCCAGCATCTTGTGGGCATGCAGTCATCGGATATAATTATTGCAATAAATAAAAATCCTGAGGCTCCGATATTCAATGTCGCGACTTACGGAATAGTCGGCGACATCTATGAAGTACTGCCCTTGCTGATAAAAAAACTAAAAGAGATTAAGTCGTGAAACTCGCCTTTGTATTTCCCGGACAGGGCTCGCAGCATGTAGGCATGGGGAAAAACCTATATGAAAATTTCGATGAAGTAAAAACACTTTATAAAGAAGCCTCGGATGCTCTGGGCTATGATATAGCTGATTTAAGTTTTAACGGCCCTGCTGAAGAGCTTAACAAGACTCATAGAACCCAGCCGTGTCTTCTTGCGGCGAGCATGGCAGCATACACAGCCCTGAAAGCAAAAGAAGTAAAGCCCTCTGTAGTTGCAGGCCACAGCCTCGGTGAATACTCAGCGCTTGTTGCGTCATCGGTTTTTTCATTCAGAGATGCGGTAAAACTCACAGAGAAACGCGGGCAGCTTATGCAGCAGACGGTTCCTGAAGGCAAAGGGCTCATGGCTGCTATTCTTGGACTGGATAAGGATAAGGTCAATGAGATATGCTCTTCTGTGCGCTCAGGTTACGCTGCGCCTGCCAATTATAACTGCCCCGGACAGATAGTAATATCAGGCGAGAAAGAAGCAATTGAAGAGGCAATGAAGCTTGCGAAGGATGCAGGCGCAAAAAGGGCAATACCGCTTGCAGTAAGCGCCCCGTCACACTGCGCCCTGATGGAAAATGCCTCCAGAGCGCTGTCTGAGTTCTTATCCCTTGAAAATATAGGGATGAATGCCCCCTCTATTCCCGTTGTAAGCAATGCAGATGCAATATTTCTGGACACTGTTGACAGCATAAAGGCATCACTTGTAAAACAACTCTGCCATCCTGTTTTATGGGAAGACTCCATAAGGACAATTTTTCAATCAGGGATTAAGGTGTTTATTGAAGTAGGCCCCGGCAAAGTCCTTTCTGGATTGATCAAGAGAATAGAGCCTGAGGCAGTAACCTTTAATGTGGAAGACATGGAAAGCATGGAAAAAACAGTTGCAGGACTTAAAGAGATTGAGGATTGAATTCACATTAAGTATATAATATCCCATGCCGTTAAAGAACAAAAAGCAGGTCATAAGCTGGTGTCTTTTTGATTTTGCGAATTCAAGCTACTCTGCAGTAATAAGCGCTGTCATCTTTCCTGTCTATTTTGCAAATTATATCGTAGGCAATGAATCAGGGCTTGGCGACCTATGGTGGGGAAGAGCAGTGTCTTTAAGTATGGTATTTATAGTCCTTACTTCTCCTTTTCTCGGCGGAATAGCAGACTTCGGAGGGATAAGGAAAAGACTCCTTTTGATTTATACTATGCTGTGCATCTCGGCAGTTGCCTCGTTCTCTTTGATTCATAAAGGTATGATTGCTGAAGGTTTCGTGCTCATAATCCTTGCCAATATCGGTATGGAAGGAGGATTTGCATTTTACAATTCATTCCTTCCGGAGATAGCTGAAAAGGAATATCATGGAAGGGTATCCGCATGGGGATACGCTGTCGGCTATGCAGGCTCAATACTGTCCCTCATTCTTGCGCTTCAGCTGATAAACAGAGGATACTTTGATCTAACATGGCTGATGATTTCAGCCTTTTTCGGCATCTTTTCTCTCCCTGCATTTTTATTCCTTCCTGCAGACAGGAAAAAGGAGTCAGGTCTGATGCATGCGGCATCAAAGGGAATGCGTGACACATGGATGACATTCAAAAAGATATGGACAAATAAAGAAACAAGGAAATTTTTAATCTCTTATTTCATCTTTGAAGACGGTGTAAATACAGTGATTGTATTTTCAAGCATCTTTGCGGCAACAACACTTGGATTCAACACGCAGGAACTGATAATGCTTTACATCATTGTTCAAATATCAGCCCTTGCAGGCGCATTTATCATGGCAAGACCTATTGATACTTGGGGGCCAAAGAAGGTTGTCTCTCTGTCTTTGCTGCTGTGGTCTTCTGTGTCAATCCTTGCTTATTTTGCAGAAAACAAACTCCATTTCTGGATTATAGCCTCAATAGCAGGTTTAGGTCTCGGCACTGTTCAGGCAGCGGCAAGGGCTTTTTTCACACAGTTTGTGCCTTCAGAACACGAATCAGAATACTTTGGCGTATATTCCATGGTAGGGAAATCTTCTGCTATATTCGGACCTCTGCTGTTCGGATACATATCTTCGTCTTTCGGAAGCCAGCGTCCTGCAATATTATCAGTGGCTGTATTTTTTCTTGTTGGCCTTATAAGCCTTCATTTTGTAAAAGGCGGAGGGCCGAATACATCTGTGACAAGACAGGAAGGAGATTGTCCTTGAGCCGTTCTATGTAATCACGGATACTTAAGCTGTAATCTCTGAATTGCAGTTGATTTTCCTGTCTTTTCATCTATCTCTATAACTACTGCTGACAATATCCCTTCGCCCTTAGCCACTTCAAATTTCATAGGCATCTGAAGCAGAAACCGCTCTATAATCTGCTCTTTCTCAATACCTATAACAGAAACCGCAGGCCCTGTCATTCCGACATCTGTAATATATGCGGTGCCGTTAGGAAGTATCTTTTCATCTGCTGTCTGCACATGCGTATGTGTGCCAATAACTGCGCTTACTTTACCGTCAACAAAATAACCGAACGCTATCTTTTCCGAAGTTGCCTCTGCATGAAAGTCCACTATGATTATATCCGTTGATTCTCTTAGTTTCTTAATCTCTTCTTTGCCGGTCCTGAACGGGCAGTCAAGGGCTGACATAAAAACCCTGCCTGAGATATTCAGCACTCCGACCTTTGTCCCGTTTGAAAGAGCATGCACTGCGCTGCCGCATCCCGGCACACCCGGCGGATAGTTCACGGGCCTAAGTATCCTGTCTTCTTTTGCAATGTAAGGGATAGAATCCTTTTTATCCCATATATGATTGCCGGTTGTAATGACATGAACACCGCAATTCAGTATCTCGCCGGCTGTTTTGTCTGTCACGCCAAAACCGCCGGCAATATTCTCACCGTTTGCAATTACAAAATCTATCTTGTACCTGTCAACGATATTGGGCAGGAGTCCCTTGATGGTTGTCCTGCCGACCTTGCCGACTATGTCGCCTATGAATAGAACTTTCATAATTCAAGATGCATGATTCAGTATGCATGATGCCTGATATTCAATAACGTGTATCCTGCATCCTGTATCTTGTATCGGTTTTTTATTTCGCATATTCCACATACCTGGATTCTCTTATAACAGTAACCTTTATCTGTCCCGGATACGTCATCTCGGATTCTATCTTCTTTGCCAGGTCTTTAGACATCACTGCTGACATATCATCCGTCATATCTTCAGGCCTTACAATTATTCTTATCTCTCTGCCTGCCTGTATTGCATAACACTTCTCCACACCTTTATACGACATTGCCATTTTTTCAAGATTCTCAAGCCGCTTCAGATAATTTTCTATGCTTTCTCTTCTGACGCCCGGCCTTGCCGCGGATAGCGCATCAGCAGCAGCAACCAGCG
The DNA here is from genome assembly GCA_049302185.1 of Thermodesulfovibrionales bacterium. Classification (GTDB taxonomy): domain Bacteria; phylum Nitrospirota; class Thermodesulfovibrionia; order Thermodesulfovibrionales; family UBA1546; genus UBA1546. Next base: position 47,798 of record JBAQLV010000026.1, read on the forward strand.
CCGCTTCTGCTGTTATGGGATCACCCTCTCCATGGTGAACAAGTATTGCATTTACCACCTTCGGATTTTCACCGTGTTTTTTTGCAATGTTTGCCCCAATCTCCTGATGCGAACCCTCAACCTCATGGTCCACCGCCTTGCCTATATCATGTAAAAGCCCTGCCCTTTTGGCAAGCTTGACATCAATGCCGAGTTCGCCTGCCATCATGCCTGCAAGATACGCCACCTCTTTTGAATGCTGAAGCACGGGCTGTCCGTATGATGTCCTGTATTTGAGTCTGCCGAGAAGTTTTATTATCTCAGGATGTATCCCTGAAAGCCCGATATCAAAAACTGCCTTTTCTCCTTCTTCCTTTATGTTTGCCTCTACCTCTTTCTTAACCTTTTCAACAATCTCCTCTATTCTCGTCGGATGTATCCTGCCGTCCGCAATAAGCCTCTCAAGTGAAATCCTCGCAATCTCTCTCCTTACAGGGTCAAAAGCCGAGAGAGTTACAAGCTCAGGAGTATCATCAACAAGAAGGTCAACGCCTGTAGCCGCCTCAAGCGCGCGGATATTCCTGCCTTCTCTTCCTATTATCCTGCCCTTCATTTCGTCATTTGGAAGACTTACTGCCGATGCTGTGGCATCTGCGACATACTCACTCGCATATCTCTGTATGGCAAAGCTTATCGTTTCCTTGGCTTTTTTCTCGGCTGTTTCTTTCACCTCATCTTCTATAGTCTTTGCAAGTTTTGCCGCCTCAAAACGAGATTCCTCTTCCACCCTCTTAAACAGTTCCGCCTTTGCCTCCTCAGAACTTATTCCTAAGATTCTTTCAAGCTGAAGAGTCTGCTCCTTTAACATCTGATTGTATCGGTTGTCTTTCTCCTGTATTGCCCGCTCTTTTGAGGCGTATTCTTTTTCCCTTCTTGTAAGGTCATGTTCCCTTTTATCTATCTGGTCAAACTTGCGGTCTAATGTTTCCTCTTTCTGCCTAAGCCTTTTATCAAGCTGGTTTAACTCAGAACGCCTCTCTTTCAGGTCTTTCTCTGCCTCCGCCTTAGCCTGATAGACAATGTCCTTTGCCTCAAGAGACGCCTCTTTTTTTCTGGTCTCTGCTTCTTTTTTTGCCTCTTCAAGCAGTTTTATTTTTTCTTTCTCAATATCTAATTGCCGCGACTTCAGAGAGCTTCTGTATATAAAGCTCATAATCACTCCGACACCAACGCCGACGCCGACAGCAATTAACACCAGATATGCTGTATCAATCATTGGATACTATCCTCCTTTTCACTCTATATTTAACGCAAAAATACGGCATCAATAAATACCGCATGCGTGCTCACTCATTGGGTACAAGTTAAAAAGGTTTTTGCGCAACAACAAAAATCTGTTCTTACACGTTTCAGGCAGGAGATATGGTTTAAGTGTTTCTGTTAAGGAGTAAGCGGGAATATATGCCTGGCATGTATTTTACCGGCATACTTTACTATACGGCTCAATAAGCTGAGCCAACAATCAAACCCTTTATTTATATTTTCCCTCAGAAACATAATTTCCACTATAAACGCCTGCCCGGCCTTTCTAACTAAGCGTCCCGACTTTGTCGGGACAAGGTAAAATAAACCCACCCTGCCGTGCAAATGAATAATCAGATCCGCCCATAAATATAGGTGGGTGTCTTGAAGGGGACTTCAGGCTTTCTCATTATTAATGAGACATGCACACCGTCCTCCTTACTCAGACTCCCTAAAGATCTAATTTGCCGGATCAACTTTTTCATCTGTCACCAACAGGGCAGGCAGCCCTATCGCCCCTTCTGTTTATTTTATAACAAAAGCAGCGCATTTAAGCAAGAATAAAATCTTTACCAAGAGCACTTTTAGCTTGTATTAAAAATATTTTTTGAATAGACTATGGCGATAACTAAAAATGGCTATGACAGGAACAATCTTAGCAGGCGGAGAGAATCGGAGGATCCCATTGCTGAAAGGACACATTGAGATCAATGGGAAAAAAATAATTGATTCCAGCGTCAATCTGATGAGAAACTTATTCGGAAGGGCAGTTATAAGCACAAATACACCGGAACTTTATTTTTACTGCGGGGTACCGATGATAGGAGACATCATCAGTCAAAGGGGACCGCTTACCGGCATCTTCTCTGTACTGTCAAACATAAAGGATGATGCGATATTCGTAGTCGCCTGTGATATGCCTTTCCTAAATGACCAGCTTATGAAGTATATGGTTGAAAGATTTAATACAGAACTCAGAACTCAAAAGTCAAATCCCCCCACGCCCCCCTTTTCTAAAGGGGGGCGTGGGGGGATTACGAGATCAACACAACAGAAGTGGGATGCTGTGATACCTGTATTTGAAGGGAAGCCGCAGCCTCTTTTCGGGATATATTCAAAAAATATTCTCGGCATCATTGAAAAAAGACTTAACAAAGGACTGAAGAGATTAAAAGATTTGTTGACAGAGATTAACGTCTTATATATAAAAGAGGAGGAGGTAAGGCAGATAGACCCCGAAGGCAGGTCATTTCTGAATATCAATACAATGGAAGACTATAAAAAGATAGTGAACAGTGAATAGTGAATAGTGTAAAAATGTATTTCACGACTAAATACTATTCACTAACAACTATTCACTACATAAAAGGAGGTAATATATGTTTGGTTTAGGGATGCAAGAGCTAATCATTATACTGGTAATCGTAATTGTCCTTTTTGGAGCAAAGCGGTTACCGGAACTCGCAGGCGGTATTGGAAAGGCTATAAAAAATTTCAAGAAATCCATGTCAGAGCCTGACGAGATAGACGTAACACCAAAAAAACCAACTGAAGAAGACAAAGAAAAGAAAGAAGAGGGAAAGGATAAATAGGTCTGTAGCAAGCAGTTCGGTAAGAAACTGACTACTGACTACTGACTACTGACTACTGCCTTTATGGACAGAGGACCAATAGCAGAGATAGACCTCAACGCTATCGCACATAATCTTAGAATAGCAAAAAAGATAACAGGAACCAGAACAGTCATAGCTGTTGTAAAGGCAGACGGCTATGGTCATGGCGCTGTTGAAGTTTCCCGCCGACTTGTCAAAGAAGGGGCTTCTTATCTTGCAGTGGCATACACATCAGAAGCCATAGCCCTGAGACGTGCAGGCATTAAAGCGCCAATCATTGTACTTTTTGATAAAAATAATATAGAAGACTATCTTAAATACAGCCTTATACCCGTGGTCCATGATGTTAAAACAGCGCAAAGATTCTCTAAAGAAGCAAAGGCAAGAAAATATACTGTTAATCTGCACATAAAAGTGGATACAGGCATGGGAAGGCTCGGTTTTAATATGGAAGACATAGAAAAAGAGATGAGCGCAATAGGTAAAATGAAGTTCATATCGGTCAGGGGGCTTATGAGTCATTTTTCCGATGCTGACCTTTATGACAGGTCATATGCCTTAATGCAGGTTGAGAGATTTAACAAAGCAAGGAACGTCCTCAGTAAAAAGGGCATCAAACAGATTCTCGGCCATATGGCTAACAGCGCTGCTGTCATGACCCTTCCCGAATCGTACTTTGATGCCGTCAGGCCCGGACTGATGCTGTATGGTTGTTCACCGATCCATGATACAGGATTCAACCCCCCTCTATCC
>JBAQLV010000027.1:0-68032 GCA_049302185.1 Thermodesulfovibrionales bacterium
TTCCAATTCTGAGAGGCCAAGAACTGCAGCTGTTGCAGCGCAATATTTTAGAAAATCCCTTCTGTTAATTCCCTGAATTTCGAAAGCCCCGAGAAATTGTTTACTGATTTCTTCCCTGTCTACCATAAAATTTCACCTCCTTCTAAGTTTTAGCTCTGCATTTTCATAGTGCAGCTTTTTTCCATGGTTATTAAATTATCACCTCCTTCTATATTCTGACCATGCACTTTCAATGTGCAGCCAATTTATTGATATTGTCCCTTCCTTTTGTTGAAGTAGAAAGAACCCTCTGACCATATATTAAGCGGCAACCTCCTTTCTGTCAAGAGATTTTTTTGCTGCAAGGCAGCAGTGAGTTTTGGTATTTCCCTGTAACCTTTCACACGCTTGAACTTCCTCTCAGCCCTTAGTAGGGCAGCCACCGCCCACCGCTGAACCATATCCCCACCGCTCCACCTTTTGACACAGCCTGTAACGGTGCGAGTTACAGGAAAGCAGGACTCAATAGGGTTGGTCTATGAATATCGCACAAAGATCTAATCCTGATAAGTCCCTCTCCTCTACGAGCCATCGGCATGAACTCCTTCTTCTGCTCTGCCAATTATCAGACATTATTATATCGCATGCTGCCATGACAGCATTATACATTACCACTGGTTTTACTGTCATCAGTTTTTATTGGTTATTGCAGAGATAGTTGGTTATTGCAGAGATAGAATGTTAATTATTACTGAAGATTGACCGCTTTTTAATCTCATCCACCATCGCTTTTATGGCAAGAAATATGGGAAGTGTTGTTCATGGTTTTTGGTTCCTGGTTTTTCTGGTTTTTCCTGTCAAATCGATGTAATAATCGATGTAATAATTGTAGCAGTCAACTTTAAAAATCACAAGCCAAATGGGTTCTAAAGAATAACTGATCTTTTTGCTTCCACCTCACTCTCTCTTCGGGTATACTAATAGAAATATTATACCAAGATCTGGTAAGAATAGTATGTCCACTTGCAATTAAGTTATCAATCTAAAAAGGAGCATCATATGGATTTAGAGACAGTAAGGAATACTGCGAAGGAAAAGCTGAAGGGATATTGCAGGGTATGCCCTGTTTGTGATGGCCGCGTCTGTGCCGGAGAAGTGCCCGGCATGGGAGGGGTTGGAACCGGCAGTGCTTTTAAGTCTAATCTGGAGGCCCTGGCCAGTTATCGTTTTAATATGCGCACCATTCATAATGTAAAAACACCCGATACCTCTATAAAGCTTTTTGGGGAGAAGCTCTCCATCCCTGTTCTGGCAGCGCCCATAACCGGCACTACATATAACATGGGCGGCAAAATGACCGAGGAGGAATTTATAAGGGCAATAATAGCAGGTTCTTTGCAAACAGGCACTCTGGGCATGACAGGCGATGCCGCAGATCCAGCGTTATGGGGAAGCGCTATGAAGGCCATTGCGTCTCATCAGGGCAGGGGCATTGCAATTATCAAACCCCGTGAGCAGAAGGAGATTATTAGCCGTATCCGCGACGTAGAAAAGGCAGGAGCGATAGCTGTGGGCATGGATATAGACGGGGCCGGCCTGATCACCATGGCTTTAAAGGGTCAGCCTGTGAGCCCGAAGACTCTGGATGAGATTAAGGAAGTGGTATCAGCAACCAGATTACCTTTCATACTTAAAGGTATCATGACTCCTGAAGAAGCAGAAATGGCTGTAGAAGCAAAGGTATCAGCTATTGTTGTATCCAACCACGGAGGCCGGGTACTGGATCATACTCCTGGAACTGCTGATGTTCTTCCTGAAATCGCAGGCAGGGTTAAAGGTAAGATCACCATTTTAGCTGATGGCGGAGTTCGCACCGGCTCTGATGTGCTCAAACTTCTTGCGTTAGGGGCTGATGCTGTTTTAGTCGGCAGGCCGCTGATAATCGGGGCCTTTGGAGGCGGCAGGGACGGAGTTGCCTTTCTGCTCAACAGGATAAAAAGCGAGCTTATCCAGGCCATGCTATTAACAGGTACCGCAGATGTGAAAATGGTAAACAAGGATATCTTATACGGTTAAAGAATTCCCGAAACACTATTTTTTCCATCACTGGTATAATCCTTACATGTACGAAACCCTTCTTTCTTTTGGTTTAATTATTTTGACAGGTGTTGCTTTCAGGCGGTTAAGGATTGGCGGACTTAATGCCGATTCCCTTCGTCAATCCATTAATATAACCGTATTGAACATATTTCTACCTGCCCTCTGTATTAAGATCATCTACACTTCAAAAATCGATATAGAGATGCTGCTTGTTCCTGCCACCGCATGGATTACTATCATCTCAACACTGCTGATTTCTTTTAGCGTATATAAATTTTTAGGGAGGAAGATGCACATCAAACCCTCTGAAAAAGGGGTTTTGATACTTTCAGCCGCATTCGGCAATGTATCGTATCTCGGCCTTCCTGTTCTCACTGGATTGTATGGCTATGAGGCAGCGAAGTATGCATTATTTTATGACCTTCTGGCATCAACACCCCTGCTGTGGCTTGTGGGTGCTCCAATGGCATCAAGGTACGGGGAGAACAAAAAGCTGCAGATCAGGGAATCTCTTAAGACTATCATTTCTTTGCCGCCGATATGGGGAATATTTGCAGGCATTGTGCTGAATGTAACCAATACCCCGCTTCCTGCCTTTGTACAGAAAGCACTGGGCATGTTTGGCGACCTTGTAGTTCCTTTGATGATTTTCAGTATTGGGCTTGCCCTCACACTTCCTAAAGTGAAGCATGCTTATACCATAATCCCTGCTGTGGTCATCAAGCTTGCCATGGTTCCCTTCATCTCTTTCATTACAGCTTATTTTCTCGGTCTTAAAGGCAATGCCCTCGCCTCGTGTCTCATAGAAGGAGCCATGCCCACCATGGTATTGTCCCTTTTGATAGCAGCAAGGTTTAAACTCGATGCATCCATGTCAGCCTTTATAATCGTTGTAACAACCTTCCTGTCCTTCATTACCCTGCCTGTTGCAATTTATATGACAAAATTTTTGATTCATTGAGTCCTGTGGTTTATCCCAAAGGTGTGGACTACACGGTTTAGAAATTGGGATGGAGTTTTATACTCCAGTGCCTGATATGGTAAGGCTATGGGACAAAGAGATATTCAACTAATCGATTCAACATCTTTGTTCCCTTTACCTCTGTTTCAAATAGAGGGACAATCGCCCTTGTCTTATCTCCAAATATCTTCCAGATTTCTGCCATATGTTCATCCTGCATCTGGATCCGGTTGAGGACAAACTCTGCTGAATCCTTTCCGACCTGGTCTTTTTGAATGACTCCATTGACCACCACGCCGCCAACAGGAATTCCAAATTCATGAAACCAGTTAATGAAACGAGTGATCACCGCAATGGGAAGACTTTCAGGTAAGGCCACAAAAAAGAAGGCAGTAAGATTATCATCGGTCAAGAGACCTTTGGCATGGGCCATCCTGTCCTTGAAACTCAAGAGGTAATCCATGAGAGGGTCCTTTTTTTCTTTTTTCGAGAAAGAAAGCATTTCCCTCAAAGATTTCGCTTCCTCTCTGCTCTTCAGCATCTTCTCCACCCAGAGGGAGTAGACCTTCGACATTCCGAGAAGGCGCCTCGCATTCGCTGTGGGAGCAGTATCGAAGACGTAAAAATCATATTCATCCTTGAACATGAGATCTACCATATTTTCAAACATAGCCGACTCTTCAAAGGCAGGATTCATTGTTGCAGATTCGATGAAATCCTCTGCTTTTGTTGTAATGTCTGCAAATTTAAGAAACCAGTTGATCTTCTCGCGGATTTCCTTTTTGGAGCGTTCAATAGTATCCCTGGTATCAATCTCTAAGGCATAGCATCTCTCTTCACCCTGAATAAGCGTCGGTTTTCCAAAGACATTCTGCTCAAGGAGGTTGGAAAGGCTATGAACAGGATTGGTTGAAGCCAGCAATGTCTTTTTCCCTTGTCTGGCTGCCCACAGGGCAGCTGCACCAGCCATTACTGTCTTTCCCACACCTCCTTTCCCTCCAAAAAAAATGTATTTCAGATTGGGGTGTTCCTTCATGAACTCAATCATGCTGATTGTGATTTGATCCATCCTCTAACTCCTTGTTTGCGTTGTCAGCCAATCTCTCCAAACATGGCTTTTGCCATCTTCTCAATCATTGGCAGCCCGGTCACATCCCGCTCCATCTCAGGAACAGAGGCTAAAATTTGCGTTCCAAAAGTAGCCTCAATCACCTTCAGATAATGCTCCTGCATCTCAATGCGATTTTTTAAATAATCAGGAATATTCTGTTGTTTCAATTCAGGGGGCAGTACCCGGTTAATGATGTAACCGCTCAAGGGGACATCAAATTTAGCGAAAAGCTCTGCCGCCTTCAGTGTATCCTTGATCACCATATCCTCAGCTGTGAGGACAAAAAAGAAGGCAGTCTTCTTTTTATCAGTTAAAATGCTTGAGGATTTGTTGATCCTGTCTTTGATATAAAGAAGTTCATTCAGGATAGCATCTTCATCTAATTCCTTTTCCCGACGGATTACGGCTGCAACCTTGTCATATTCCCTCATCTGTTCCCGAAGGTGGGTAATCTTATCTATCCATGCATCATAGACAGATGCCATGCTGAGATAGTAGAGGGCGTGGCCCAAGGGCACTAAGTCGTAAATGTAGTAGTCATAGCCGCCTTTGACAACGATATCAACCACTTCATCAAAAATGGCACTTTCTTCCATCGCAGGCTCTGCTCCAGCGGCCTGGATGTAACTCTCAATCTCATCCGGAATCTTATCCATACCATACATGTCAAAAATCTTCTGCCGAATCTCCTGCTGGTATTCCTTTACACGACGGTCAGCATCGATCTCCTGTGCATAGAGATTGGGAATGATTTCTGTCGGCCCTTTTCCGAAGATATCTTTCTCAAAGATATCCGTCAGTGAGGCTTGAGGATCAACAGAAAAGACCAGGACCCGTTTACCTTTTTTTGCTAAATAATAGGCAGCGGCTGCTGAAAAGGTAGTTTTCCCTAACCCGCCTTTTCCACCAAACATGATGTACCGCCGATCCGGATATCGATCAAAAATATCTGTTAATGAAATGGAAATCACCCCTTCCTGAGTTTATAGAGTAACATTTTTAGGCTAAGGCATCTGTTAAATCCCTCTCCCTTAACATCCTCCGCTTCCATGTAGAGATTTGAGGAACCACATAGGGTAGAAGTCTAAGGGAATAGTATGGGGGCAGGATTGGAACGCCCAGCATATCTCCCATTGTGATAAGGATGAAGAGGTGTTCCATGCTCGCCCTTGTCTTCAGCGCAAATCGGGCCGAGTCGTGGGCGGCTACCCCATAGACAAATTCCTTAATCGCCTGCAAGACCCCTACTCTTTTTTTCTCATCCTCTGACATAAGTTTTCTCTCCTTGTGAGATAGGGTTCGTCCGCTGATTTCCATCAGTCGAACGAACCCCTCAAAGTTCAGTTACTCCCAGCGGCTGAAGGTTGTACCCTTAATGCCCGATACCGGATGAAAGCCTTCGCCCCTTCCACTGCCAGAATAATCGCAGCAATAACCAGGAAGAATCCCACAAGCCCCATCACAGTATTGCCCACCATGGCCTCTCCTTTAACTTCACCTGTAACGACCTTTTTAAGCAACCCATAAGAGGTATAAAGGAGGGCAGCAATTGTTGTAATAAACATGAAAATCATGGGATAGAATGTCCAGAAAGCCTTCTTTCCCTCGGACATCAACCAGAGAGTGGCCATCATCAATGCCAGTGAAGCCATCAATTGATTTGCCCCGCCAAACAGCACCCATAGATATTGCCACCATCCTGTCATGACCAATAACAATCCAAGGATACTGGCGATGAAGGTTGCGATGTGAGCATTCTTAAAGATGGGGCTGATGTCTCCTAATAACTCAGATGTGGCTACCCTCATGAATCTGATGACCAGTTGCATCAGGGTGATAGCCACTATGATCATTATCACACTACCATAAGATCTGCCTAAATCGAGCGGGAGTCCTAATACCCCCAAGAATTTCGACACACCTGCTGCAAATATACCTCCAGGCCCCTTGGCAATTGCTGCCCCATATTCTGCTGGTGAAGCATAAATCGTTCCAGCAATGATCAAAGCGAATATGGCGAGCATCATCTCCACAAACATGACACCACCGCAAACAGGGCGTACATCCACTTCATTCTCCAATTGGCGTGCAGTTCCTGAACTCGAGACAATGCTGTGCCATCCAGAGATAGCCCCGCAGGCAATGGTCACAAACATGATGGGCCACAAGGGGCCGATTGGGATGGAAAAATCGGTAAAGGCTGGAAGGGTAAAATCAGGATGCAGCACAAATATCCCGATCATCCCGAAGAATAGTCCCAGGAAAACGATATAGGAGGCTACATAGTTAATGGGAAGTGCAAACCTCCAGATAGGCAGTATAGAGGCAAAATAACAGAAGACAAATGCTGCTATTGCCCAGAGAAGCCGGTTATTGGCAAGGGATTCCCCAACAACCTTATCAGAGGGCGCTATTGTTCCAAGCCATATCCCAAACATGGCGATTACAACTGTGACGACAGTGGTCAGGATTATGTCCTTTCTCCACCGGTAGATCATCTGTCCAGCCAGAACCCCGGCAATAGTCAGAAAGAGCCATGCCGTGGGAGAGGATTTCAGATTAACAGCTGTGCTTGTCACAACATTTCCAAATGCGCCAGCCATGAGGAGCAGATAAAAATAGATGAATGCCACGAGGATGACTCTTGCCCTTGGAGAAATCAACTTGTAGCTCAAGCCCCCAAAGGATGCTCCGTCCTTTCGCATCGCCATCATGGCGCTCGAGTAGTCCTGGACCCAACCGATGAAAAGAGTTCCAAGCAGTATCCAGACCAGCGCAGGGAGCCACCCCCATTGAATGGCAATAATTGGACCAATGATCGGCCCTGCTCCAGCAATGGATTTGAATTGATAACCAAAGAGGATGTTCTTACTGGTAGGCATGAATTCCACCCCATCCATATACATCTTGGCTGGAGTAGTCTTCTTAGGATCACACTTGATAATCTTAGTATCAATATGCCTGGCATAGAACCTGTAGCCGATGAAGGCGACAACAAGGCCTAAAATTATGCCATATATTGAATTCATGTACACCTCCTTCAAGTTTTAAAAACCTTTTCGAATTTTTGCCTTATGTAGGCTTTTACTCCTCTTAAAAATGTTATACCATTAAAAAGAGGCGTTGTCAAGTGATTGTATAAGTTCCATACAAATGCGACATACTCCATTTCTGTCTGGATTAGGTAGTCGATTGGAGTCATCTTACCAAGAGACTTGGAAGACGGAAAAGGGGACGTTGTTAATGCTCACTAATTAGGTAACTCTTTCACTTACGCCTTTTTTTAGCCTCTGCTTTGATAATTGCCCTCAGTTCGGAAATATATTTCTGCGTAGCCTTCTCAACCGTTGCATTATTTTTCTCCATAAAAAAAATAGCCCACTGCTGCATGGCAATCTTAGCCGCCTCTGCATCCTTCTGGCCTATCGGCGATCTATAAAATGCAAGAATATTATCCAATTCATCTTCCGTAACATGCAGGCCGTAATAAACACCCCACGCATTCACTGCATCTTCAGTCGTCCATGTCGGTTTTGCCGCATTAAGGAATTTCTGATATGAATTTTCCAGAGCAGCAAGAGTGGTTTTCTTTAAACCGGGAAACTGAGTCTTGGCCTCCTGCAGCATCTTGGGAGCGATTAATTTAACCTGCTCATGGCTGTATGACCTTTGCTGTTCTATTATTTCATGCAGGCCCTGAATCTTCGCAAGTTCCTTAAGCTTGGCTGCCTTTGACGCCTCATCCGCAAACGCATACGATGCTGTCAGGAGCAGCAAAATAACAGCGAATCTAAAAACAATCATTTTACAATCCTCCTTCTTGAGCTGCAATAACATCAAAGGGTATTCAAAAACGCAACGATATTTTCCACATCTTCATCAAGGAGATATGAAAACGACGGCATGTCTTTAAAGGGATTCCTTATCTGTTCGGCAATATTTTCAGGAGTAGCAGGTTTTTTGCTCACAGGAAGAAGCGGATTTTTGAGAATGCCTTTATGCCCGGGTCCCACTTTCCTCTTGTTGCTATAGGCATCATGGCAGAAATAACACTTTGATTCGTAAAGTTCCTTTCCCTTCCTGATACTCTCAGGGTCTGTTTTCAGAACAATCCCTGCTTTTGAAACCTCTTTTGGGGATTCTTTAATCATGCTGAAAACCTTGTCTGTGCCGAATCTCGTAATAAGAAGATAATACCCGCCTGAAGTTGCAAACATACCAAAAGTAAGAAGCGCTATCAAAAGCCCTATGATTTTTACCATATCTGTCGTAAATTACAATATTTCCAAGTCCCTTTTCCCCGTGATCTCCGCAGGCTTCATTGGGACAGAAAAAATCGTTCAGATTGAGTGAAATCTCCATGCAGAGTTATATACCAAAGCTTCTGAGAATGTCAAGAAAATTTTCAATGAAATGGGGACAATATTTCGTGTGCTATTGTCCGATTTTTATCCCCAGTTTTTTGTATAGTAAAGGGAAGTTTACATTTTCAATAACGAGACTCATGCCTCGATCAACTTTCACCTTATCTCTCAACCGTAACCTTACAGAGAGTTTTTCTAACTTTTTCGCAATACTGTAAGTATCTTCTCTTACTACCAGAATAGGGACATCTTTCTGTTCTGCTCTTGACAGGATTATTTCGCTGGGATAGAGTTCCCCTGTCAGAATAAGGCATACAGAGCCTGACTCCATGGCAGATAATTGGATATCAGCCCTGTCACCACCAACGATAACAGCATTATTCCTGGTCTTTTTGAAATATTCTATTGCCTTATCAACCTGCATAGCTCCTATCAAGAAATGCTCTACGAGATTACTGAGCTTATCATGGCAACACAAAACCTTTCCACCAAGCATTTCACTCAGCTCTTCGACAGTAATTGACCCTACTATCGAGTCGTGTGGAATTACACCGAGAATATCCACATTCTTTCTTTTCAGAAAAGGCACGGCATATTCATCTGCACTTTGTTTATGCTCAATGGTAACTTTATTCAATATCACTCCAATGAATCTGTCTTTGAGGTCCTTTTTCGCCTGAAGGACATAATCGACAATATATTCACCCTCATATTTCACCACAATGACAACTTTGGAATTGAGACGTTTTATCACCTGAAGACCTTGAACACCCAAATAATTTCCGGTGTATATGCTTCCATAACCGCCAACCAGCATGATGTCCTTATCTTTTGACATGTCATTATAGGATTTCAAAATTTTTCTTAAAAGCCCTTTGACATCCTTCAGGTAGCTTTTTACCGCAAGCTCCTGTGTCAATACCACAGGGCATATCTCTGAGACAGGGTCTTTCAGTTCAAGTGCTCTATAGATGCGCCAGGCATCGTTATCTGTAAGTATATCGTCTACCTTAATGGGAAGGATACCAACAGGTTTTATATAACCTACCCTCAGGCCATCTTTTTTAAATTTTTGGCCCAGTCCCATGGTTATCAGGGTCTTGCCCGTGTATCCTGATGTTGATCCTACGTATAAAGAAATCATTTCATTCACCTCCTATGGTAAATCGTGCATCAATGGCTACTGCTCCCTCTCCCCTTTGCCTGACCAGGAGCGGGTTTATATCAGCCTCAATAATCTGGGGAAAATCCATAGCCATTTGAGACAAGATTAATAACGACTTCTCAATGGCCTCAATATCTGCCTCTGCCTCTCCTCTCACTCCTCTCAACAATGGAAATGTTTTCGTCTCCCGGATCATTTCATGAGCATCTTCCTGGCCTAATGGAACAATCCTGAATGAAACATCCTTTAACACTTCAACATAAATCCCGCCTAATCCGAACATAATCATGTGTCCAAACTGCGGATCTTTCGTTATACCCATGATTACTTCTTTTCCTTTCGGTATCATTTCCTGAATCATTACCCCGTATATATGTGCAGTAGGCATAATACTTCTTACATGGGTGGTAATATCGAAGAAAGCATTTTCTACATCTTTTTTACTGTTCAGATTAACTTTTACACCACCAATATCACTCTTATGGATAATCTGTGGTGAAATGATTTTCATTACGACCGGATACCCTATCCCCTTTGCAGCGGCAACAGCCTCTTCTGATATCCTTGCAAATAAGCTCTTTGGTTGATTAAATCCATAGGCATGTAAAACATTATGAACTTCCAATTCGTATAAGCGATCACGATTTTCTTTTTTAACGGTATCAAAAATTTGAACAGCCTTTTCTTTTGGGCCATTAAACCTGGGATAATGTTTTTCAGGTCTATTTATCCATAGATGATAGCGATACATGGCATTCATAGATGAGACCATTTCTTCCGGATAGCTGTAATTGGGTACACCGTATTTCATGAGTGTTTTGTTACCAGCTTCAACACTTTTCTTCCCCATGAATGATGTGAGTATCGGCCTGTCAATCAGTTTGGAGACATTCACAACTGCCATGGCTGTTGCCTCAACATCTACCACTGCTGTCGGTGTCAGGATCACCATGACACCATTTATCCTCTCATCTTTCAGGACAGTATTGAGCGCTTTTTCATATCTGTCAGCGCCTGAGTCTCCAAGGATGTCTATTGGGTTATAAAATGATGCGACAGGTGGCAGAAATGTTCTGAGTTCATCTGTTGTTTCCTTATGTAATGGGATAAGCTGGAGGTCCGACTTATCACAGGCATCTGCTGCTAAAATCCCCGGCCCTCCAGAATTAGTTACGATAGCAACATTGGGACCCTTGGGCAGAGGCTGATTGGCAAAGGCGATGGCATAATTAAAAAGTTCATTTACGGTATGTGCCCTGATAACACCAGTTTGTTTAAAGGCAGAATCAAAGGCTGCCTCACGTCCTGCAAGTGCACCGGTATGAGAAGATGCTGCTTTTGCTCCTGCGCTGGTAATACCCGACTTCAATATAATGAGGGGTTTCTTCTTGGATACCTGGCTTGCAACTTCCATAAACTTTCTTCCGTCACTAACACCTTCAATGTATCCCAGGATGACTTTTGTATTCTCATCTTCAGCCAGTGCCAGCATGATATCTGTATCTGTTATGTCTGCCTTATTTCCCATACTGATGAATTTTGAAAAACCAATTTCATCAGGCAAGGCACGATCAAGAACAGCAAGGCAGAGTGCGCCTGATTGTGAGAAAAACCCGATACCACCCTTAGCAGGCATGCCAGCAGCAAATGATGCATTAATCTTAGAATGAGTGTCAATCATACCAAGACAGTTGGGACCTATAAACCTGACCCCTAATTCTTGTGCTTTTTTGATCAGTTCATTTTCCAGCTTTGCACCTTCTATCCCGCTTTCTCTAAACCCGGCGGTTATGATGATAGCAGAGTCAATTTTCTTTGCCCCACATTGCTCGATGACTTCCAATACATTTTTTGGAGGTACAACTACTACTGCTAAATCAATTTTACCAGGCACATCAAGAAGTGAAGGATATGCCTTCACACCTAAAATTTCTGATGCACCTGGGTTAATGGGGTAAATAGCTCCCTGATAGTCATATTGAATCGCATTTTTGAGAATATCATAACCCACCTTCCCTGGTGTCCTTGAAGCGCCGATGACTGCAATTGATTTCGGGTTAAAAAAATTATTCAGCATATGACTTAATATATATTACCCAAAGAATAGTTTATTTTGAAAGAGAAAATTTGTAAATAGCAAAACGTTAGGGGAGTATATTGTTACCATGTAGAAAATAGCATAAAGAGAGACGTTATACTAAATTTAGTTGAAATTTGAAAAAGTGGCTCCCCTGTGGAATAATCCACAGAACGGAAAAACATTAAAAGAAAAGAAAGGAGCCACTAATGAAAGTATCCACAAGAGACAGGAAAAAAGCAACAAGGGGATTTGAGGGGTTATTCGGGAGACAGGAGTTGATAGACCGGCTATACAGGATTATCAGCAAAGGCAAGCAGGGGTTAGACACATTTTTACTGATGATAGGCGGGATGATAGCAGAGGCGATTATGTACATAGAACGTGAAGAGATATCAGGTCCAGACTATCGTCCTTGTACGCCGGGCTTGCAGAAATGGGCAAGTCAGAAGGGTTCTATATATTTGGGTGATCAGAAGATACGCGTTGAGCATCCGAGGCTTCGTGATCGGCGCGGAGAGGTTGTATTGAAGAGTTATGAAAAGCTGAAGGAAGCGGGAGCATTTTCGGAGGAGTTGTTAGAGAAGGTTCTGCCAATTTTATCTCTTCCAGAGAAATGTCTTCCTTTGCATCAAAAATTGCAAGATAAAGCATTTTAAACCTCCTTTCTTATGTTTTAATGCAGCAATGCCCTGCCTTCTATCAGCTTCTCTACAACTTCGGGGTCTGCAAGGGTAGTTGTATCTCCTATTTCCTCTGGATGTCCTGCTGCTATTTTTCTGAGTATCCTTCTCATAATCTTCCCGCTCCTTGTCTTTGGCAGACCGTCTGTAAATTGTATGATGTCAGGCTTTGCTATAGGTCCTATCTCGTTTCTAACCATTTCTACTATCTTTCCTTTAAGCTCAGGCGTTGGCTGAATACCGCTTTTTAAGATAACATAGGCATAAATGCCTTCGCCCTTTATCTCGTGCGGAAAGCCTACCGCTGCAACTTCTGCAACATTCTGGTAGCTTGCAATTGCGCTTTCTATCTCTGCTGTGCCGAGCCTGTGACCGGAGACCTTTATAACATCATCTATTCTTCCCATCAGCCAGTAATCTCCAGCCTCATCAACCCTCGCGCCGTCTCCGGTTAAATACTTGCCTTTAAAGCGGGAAAAGTATACCTCTTTAATCCTTTTGTTTTCAGGGTCTCCGTAAGTGCCTCTTATCATTCCGGGCCATGGCTTTTCAATTACAAGGTAACCGCCCTCATTCACACCTGCCGGTGAGCCGTCCTCTTTTAAGACTCTTGGAACAACGCCCGGAAACGGCCTGTTTGCAGAGCCGGGCTTTAATGTCATTGCGCCGGGCAGAGGCGTTATGAGAATGCCGCCTGTCTCTGTCTGCCACCATGTATCAACAATAGGAAGTTTTTCTTTCCCTATATAGGTGTAATACCACATCCATGCTTCAGGATTTATCGGCTCGCCGACTGAACCGAGAAGCCTCAAAGATGAAAGGTCATGATTTTTCACCCAGCTTTCGCCTTCTCTCATCAATGTCCTTATTACAGTCGGCGCCGTGTAAAAGATATTGACCTTATGTTTGTCAACTATATCCCAGAACCTGCCGGGATTCGGATATGTTGGAATCCCTTCAAACATAAGGCTCGTGGCGCCGTTGCTCAAGGGACCGTAGATTATATAGCTGTGCCCTGTGACCCATCCTATGTCCGCCGTGCAGAAGTGAATATCTTCGTCATGATAATCAAATATCCACCTGAAAGTTAGGTTTGTAAAAAGCATGTATCCGGCTGTTGTATGAAGAACGCCTTTGGGTTTTCCTGTTGAGCCTGATGTGTAAAGGATAAAAAGCGGGTCTTCCGAATCCATTTTCTCAGGCTCGCAATACTTGGCAATATCAGCGGAATTAATTTCATCATGCCACCAGAGGTCCCTTTTAGTCTCCATATCAACATTGCCGTCTGTCCTTCTTACCACTATCATCTTTTTAATTGTAGGGCATTCATGCAGAGCCTCATCAGCGTTTGCCTTCAGAGGAACGAATCTTCCGCCCCTCACGCCCTTGTCCGATGTAATAACAATTTTTGATTTGCAGTCCTGAATCCTGTTCCTTAAAGCCTGAGCGCTGAATCCGCCGAAAACAATGCTGTGGATTGCCCCGATTCTCGCGCACGCAAGCATGGAAATCGCAAGTTCCGGAATCATCGGAAGATAGATGGTAACCCTGTCGCCTTTCTTCACTCCGTGTTTTTTCAGGACATTTGCAAACCTGTTTACCTCGTAATAAAGCTGCTGATATGTGTATGTTTTATAGCTTCCGTCATCCGCTTCCCATATTATTGCCGCCTTGTTTCTGGTCGGGGTATTTACAAATCTGTCAAGACAGTTATACGATGCGTTCAGGCTGCCGCCCTGAAACCACTTTATCTCAGGTTTTTCAAAATTATATTCAAGAACTTTATCCCACTTTTTATACCATGAAATATTCTTTTCTGCCATCTCACCCCAGAACCCGTCAGTGTCTTCTATTGACCGTTTATAAAGCTTTTCATATTCTTTCATGCTCTTTATATGCGCTTTTTTGCTGAACTCTTTTGACGGCGGAAATGTCCTGTTTTCTGCCATCAAAACTTCAATGCTTTTTGCATCTGACATAGAGCCTCCATTCCCTTTTATCCTTTGTTATTCCAAACTCTAAAGCAAATATTCTGCGAGATTAATCCTGTATTTATTAGGGTCCATTGTCTTAACGATAGTTCTCAGGAATTTTCCATCAGGGGCTTTTTCTGTGAGATCAACAAAATATCTATCTGCCTTTTCTCCTTTGCTGCTGATGACAACCAGAACCTTTGGCCTGTCTAAAAAAACAGTATCGCTCTGATAGACGAGTCCGAGTTCTCTTGTATCAAGCATAACGAGAGTCCCTACAGGAAATACACCTATCATATTAATGAAAAATTTAAAGAGAATCGGATCAAGCTGCGTCCCTGCCCTCTCCATCATAATGCTCAGCGCCCTGTCAGGAGGCATCGGAATTCTTGAATAAATCCGCGCTGATGTCATCGCATCATACTGATCAACGAGGCTTATAATCTTTGAATAGAAATCCAATTCGAATGATTCTCTCGTTTTAGGGTACCCTGAAAGATCATGGTACATATGATGCTCAAATGCAACAATAGCCGCCCTTGCTGCTGTAGCATCAATACCCCTCATCTTAAGTATAGCCCTGACACCCCAGAATGGGTGTTTTTTAATCATGTGCCATTCATCATCGGTAAAACTGGTCGGTTTATTCAACACCTCGCTGGGTATTTCTATTTTGCCTATATCATGAAACAATGCAACAAGGCCAAGTTCTGTTAGAGCCCTCTTGCTCAGGCCGAGTCTCTGCGCAAGCGCTACAGCGAGTATGCTTACATTAACCGAATGGTGATATGTATACTCATCATAATCTTTAATAGTAGTCATGCCAAGAAGCAGCTGATATTCTTCAAGTATTAGGTCTACCATAGACTCTACTACTCTCTTTGCCTTTTTTATGTTTACCTTTTCACCTGACTTGATCTTGCTTACAACACCTCTGGTATATGAAACAGCGTTAAAATATGATTTCTTTACCATTCTCCGGATATCAGAACTGCCCTCAGTTTTTTCCTCATCTCTTATCTTCCTTAGCCTGCCGACTCCTAAACTGCCAACATCCGCAATCTCTTCTGCAAGCGCCTCAAAAGACTCCAGAGAGGAAGCTGAAGCTATGAATGCCCTTAAAAAGCTTTGCACGTCTTCAGATTTTAAGGCGTCTCTGAATACAATACTGCCCAATCCTCTCTTCTTAAATTCTCGCACGAGAAAATCAAAATTAGGAAGATATTCCAGAGGGTATCTTATCCTTGCTTCATTCAGGTAGAAAAACTCGCCCCCGAGTTCAAGCACCAGTTCTCTTTCAGATAAAATCAAGGGGTTTGTAATCGCAATAAACTTATCTATCGCCGTAGTCACAGCAATATTGCCGGGATCATGGATAGCGGCAGTCCTTATAATAACCGCAAGTTGATTTATTATGTCTTTTGATTCTGTAAAAACCTCTCCTTTCCCTTCGCTACCGGCCATACTCTATCCTTTTAATTGCAGAATAGACATGTTCTCTCAGGAGCTTATTTTTTGACTCCTTTTCCTTATGCAGCAACGGCAGCGCATCTTTGTTTCCCATCAATCCAAGGCAGTATGCTGCGCATGCCCTGTTTTCATCATTAAATGCCCTCTTAAAAAATGATTTCTTCTTAAAAGTTTTCAGCAAAAATTCCACTACATCATTATCTTTCCACCGGGAAAGCGCCTCGTAAAATTCTTTTTTCTCGCTGAACTCAGTTTTTACGAAAGCCGCATCTGTCATCCTCTGAAGTATTATGCTTTTAGCGGTTGTTGAACGGATATTGCCCAGAGCCCTTGCCGCAGCAGTCCTTATCTGAACCTCGGGGTCGTTAAAGCATTCCCTTAACGCTGGAAACACTCCCGGGGCGCCGAGTTCCCCCATAGCCTTTATCCCCTCCTTTCTGACTCTTATATCGCTGTGATTTACTGTCTTAAGGAGATAATCCACAGCCGCTTTGTCGCCTATCTTTCCAAGTATATAGATAATATTCCTGACAACATACCACCTCGAATCGTACAGCCCCTTTGCAAGGCTCTGTATGTCTTTTCTCCCTAAAGATATTAAGGCATTAATGACATTCTTTCTTGCGGGAATACTCTTGAGCTCTCCAAGTATTGTTATGAACGGCTGAATAGCATTCTTATCAAGAAATGCCACATATTCATCCCAGACCTTTTCGTTTATCTCAACTCCGCTGTCAAGCAATTCGCCAAGCAGCTTTATTGTGGCATCAAATCCAAGAAAAGAAAAAACCATATTCAGATTTTTCTTGGCGTCATCGGAAATGGATGGGCTGCCGATAACCTCTCTTGCTTTCCTGAGAATATGCAGCGCTGTCTCCATATCGCCATGTGTTATTGAAAACTCTATAATACTGTTCAGGAAGTGCGCCACATCTTCGTATTCGCTTTTATTCTCAGCCTGATAAAGCATTTCGAAAATAATTGTGATAAGCTTGCCTGTTTTGTCATTAGCATCCTTGTCTATCTCTTTCACAATAGTATGAAGGTCCTTATCCGTCAGAGGGACTATCACTGCATCTTTAACGCCTTCTTCGTTAAATGAATCCTCGTATGCCTTTGTCAGTTCATCCGCATCTGACGCCTTATCTTTTACCTCCCTTACCGCTGCGCTCTCATAATCATCTTCTTCAGTAAGAAACGCCTCGTCAACAACATATTTTACGTTCTGGAAATCCCTCTCCCACAGAAGCGTCACTACATCATCGTCAAGAACTTCCCTGTCATAATCAACCGTAAGAATTTCCAGAAAATCCTCAAGTTCCTTCACGGAAAATCCCTTCTTGAAAGTTATTTCTCTCAAGCCGTCCTTAAAGAAAAAAAGCGCAATATTGTCTTCTTTCTGGGGGTTGGAATATATCTGCTCGGAATCACAGAATATCTCATTCTGCTTTATCTTGAATGTCAGTTCGTTTCTGTAATCAAAAAAATTTCTGAATTTAGCGTGAGTATCCTCTATGATCTTGGCATACATCGGATTCGTCTCAGGATACATTCTGAACGTCTTCTTGGCCTTAAGAAGCGCCTGGACTATCTCCTTTGCCGCCCTTATGTCATCAAGCAATTCCATGCTACACCATCACTATCCTTCGTTCTCTCGCAAAGTTCTTAATTATCATCAATGAGGAATACAGTCTTTGCAGCCTCACATTCCTCATCCTAAGAGACGGCTGATCACTGAGAATAATCTTCTCTCCCCTGATAGCTATCTGTACTTGTATTATCTCGTGATACAGCCCTGTAAGAGAGTCGATATCAAGCGGTTTGAGAAATAACGGATTAACCGTCACATAGCCGTCGGCTATATCATACGCCATAGCCTTAAGACTCTTCCCTCTTATGCTGCTAACTGGCATCTGCTGTTTTTCCCCTCACGAATATCCTTGACACGAGAATACCTACCTCATAAAGGATTATGATGGGGATAGCCATCAGAGTCTGATTAAATACATCAGGTGTTGGAGTAAGTATGGCAGCTAAGATAAAGGCGGCCAATACGGCATACTTTCTGTTTTTTGCGAGTGTCTTCGTAGTTACAATCCCCATGCGCGTAAGAAAGATTATAACAATAGGCAGTTCAAAAACAGCTCCGAATGCGAGTATAAACTTAAGGCAGAAATCCACATACAGCCCCACCGACAGCATAGGCATCAGAACATCGCCTAACTTATAGGTTAGAAGAAACCCCATCGCAAACGGCAGCACTATGAAAAAACAAAAAAGAGCGCCGGCTACAAAGAGGCCTGTTGCTGAAATGACAAATGGGAGCACATATTTTTTTTCTTTTGCAAGAAGGCCCGGCGATATAAACTTCCAAAACTGATAAAATATTATAGGCAAGGCAAGCACCAGAGCGGCTACAAATGACACTTTCATGCTCATCCAGAAAGCCTCGGCAGGCGCAAGAAATACAAGCTTCGTAGTCTGGGAAAGTTTTTCCTGAGGGACTATGCTTATAAAAGGATTTTCCATGGAAAAAGACAGGTTGTATTTAAGCGGGAACATGATGGCCCTAAAAAGTTCTTCGGAATAGTTAAACGCAATCACAAAAGCTATGAGCAGGGCAGTCAGGGATATGGTAATCCTCTTTCTGAGGTCACCGAGATGTTCTGTAAGGGGAATTTTTTCAGTTTCCATATTCTTCACTGTCCATGAGCAGATAGTTCAAAGGTTTGAAATATGCAATCTCTCAACATTCACTCTGCCCCTTTCTCTTTTGAATCCTTCGCTGTATTTGCCTCGTTAGCTGTATCTGCCTCTTTTTCGGTTTTGCCGGCTTCATCCAGATGGGACAGCGTATCTTTTATATCACGGAGTTCAGAGTCCATCTCCTCCTTAACGCTGGACAGCGGATCTTTTATATCACGGAGTTCAGAGTCCATCTGCTCCTTAACGCCGTGCACTGCCTTCTTAAGCTCAGCCATGCCCTTACCGATTGTCCTGCCCAGTTCAGGAAGTCTCTTCGGACCAAAAACAAGGAGAGCAACTATAAATATAACTATAAGTTCCTGCATCCCGATATCAAACATTATTCCCTTTCACCTCGGCGAATCTGACGAGTCAGACACCCTCAAGCTGCGGTATAAATATATGAAAAATTTGACCCTGCCAATCATTTCTCCTCCTCATATACCTTTTTTATCGTTTTCTTTTCAGCAGGAAGAACCGCCGTTATCGAAAGCATAAACCTGTATTCAGGACTTCTGTTTTTCAAGTCAACCCCCACGCCAATCGTTGTATAAAGATAATCCGTTGTCATGAACCTGTAGCCGAATCTTCCCTCAAGGTCATCAAGCGCTGCTGAATAATGGCTTTTCCTTCCATATATCTCTGCGAGCACCTTGAAATCGTGCGCAGCCGAAAAATCAAATCCGGCTGCGAAGCTTACCTCATCTTCAAGTTTTGATGAACCAACTTTCTCATAAAATATATTCGCATGCCCGCTTACAGGCCCTACTCTCTTGCTGACGATAAGGCCCGCGCCTGCCCTTCCATCTGTGCTGAAAACTTCCTTCCCTGACGGGATAGAGACGTTGACCATATAGGCTGCGGAAGGCGTATATTTAGTTTCATCAATAAATCTGTGTTTTACGCCCAAAGCAATGTCTTCAAATCCTGATTTAACATTTTCCCATCTGTCAACGTAAGGGACAGCAGCCATAAATTCTATCCTGTCATTTATACCGTGCGCATACTGAAAAAGATACCTGAAAAAATCAGGCTCTGCTGATTTTTCAACTCCGGCGCCAAATGCGTAGTTTCCCTTCTTTAGACTGTCTGCGCTGAATGTTGAAAAAACTCCATAAGGCGCAACCGGCTGGAGGCCCTTTATATCAAATCCATAAGCATCCCTGATAAAGAGAAAGCAGCTGAAAAAAAGCAGGAGGGGAATATATTTTTTCATTCATAAAACATAACAGAAAAAATCCTTAACTGTCAATTAAGCAAAATCTATTTCTTGATTGAAATAAACACGCCGTCCCAATCAGGAGGCGGCGGCGTCTGAAGGTATTCACGGCATCTTTCAGCGTAAAGTTTTGCCACAGGGTCATTGTGTTCGCCTAAAAGCCCTGTAAAAATATCAAGCGCATTCTGAAAACCCTTTGCCCTGTAAACCTTCAGGGCTTCGGAAAATCCATCTGCAAGCTTGCTATTGCCGTCTGTCATTAACTCAAAAATCGCAACGGGTTTTTCCTTGCCCACAACCCTCATAAGATCTATTTCCCTTAACATAAACTTGTCCTTTACCTTTCCGACAGTAAACTCACTCAGGATTATATGCGTGCCGTAATACTTGTTCTGCCCCTCAAGCCTTGAAGCCAGATTTACCGTGTCGCCAATCGCCGTATAATCAAATCTTATATTCGCTCCCATATTGCCGACAACTGCATATCCTGTATTTATGCCTATCCCTATATCAACAGGGGGAAGCCCTTTCTGCTTAAAACTGCTGTTTACTTCTTTCAATTTATCAATCATTTCTATTGCTGTCCTGCATGCCTTTTCAGGGTGGTCCGTCACATCAAGAGGCACATTATAAATTGCCATCACTGCATCGCCGATATACTTATCCAGCGTCCCGTTATTTTTCAGGACAACCTCTGTCATAGGGCCAAGATATTCGTTAAGGAGCGATACAAGCACATCAGGCGCAAGCTTTTCCGAGATGCCCGTAAACCCTCTTATGTCTGAAAACAGAACAGTTATCTCTTTCTTTTCGCCTCCGAGTGCGAGCCTGTCTGGATTCTTTATTATCTCTGCAACAAGCTCAGGCGAAACATAACTTGAAAACGCCTTTTTAAGATAGCGGTTCTTCCTTTCTACCACAAGGTTTCTGTATGCCTCAGAGCTTACAAATGCTATCGCTGTTGAGGAAAGCGGGTACAGCAGGCTTATATCTATGGAATAGTTTCTGAACAACAAATAATTGAAAACAGCATATATGCTTGACACAAACATAAAAGCAACAAGCCCCAAAAAGCTGTTCCTCAATACACCGAGAAGCAATGTAAGGATTACAGGAAATAACGCTAAACATAAAATCTCAATAGCAATTATTCTTCCATCCCTTAATATGAATCTGCCCTGAAGAGCATTGGACGCTACAGTTGCATGTATCTCAACTCCCGGAAAGGCTGACTCCACAGGAGTTGCCCTCATGTCATAGATGCCGACCTCTGTTGCGCCCACAAACACAATCCTGTCTCTGAGTTCTTCTTTTTTTAATCTCTTTTTAATAACATCAACCGCTGACAGCGTGGCAATAGTCCCGCCCTTGCCGTAATAATTCACGGTAAGCCTTCCGCTTTCATCAGAAGGGATAGACATATCTCCAAGCCTGAGAGAGGAAACACCGAAAGGTTCCACTTCAAGCATGATCTCCTTGCCTGTGTAATGTCTCAGCGCCTTTAATGCCAGAGAGGGATAAATTTCTCCGTTATAAAGCATAAGAAGCGTGGATTTTCTTACAGGGCCGTCAGCGTCCGGGTCTGTATTGAAAAAGCCAAAATCCAGAGCGCCGCGTCCGAGCAAGGGGATATTTGTCTCCACAAAAGGACGCTGATATACAGGAACCGAGGTCACACCTTCTGCAATCTTCAGAAGTTTTATCTTTGACAACTCTATCTGGGATATAGCCTTGGGGTCTGCATCTTCTTTTTCATCCCTGAAAAAATAACCGAGGATTACACTGCCGTTTTTTTCTATGGCTCTGGAAAGGACTGCGTCTTCTCTGCTGTCTGAAGGTTCGGAGAAAACAATGTCCAGCGCTGTTACCCTTACACCGTATTCTTTTAAGCTATTCAGAAGGCCGGCAAATACAGACCTCTTCCAAGGCCACCTGCCGATTTCATTGACGCTTTTTGAATCTATAGCAACTATCACAACCCTGTTGTCAGGCTGAACATTCTTTCTGATTTTAAATCTTGCATCCTTGAGTTTCAGGTCAACCGCATCAAGGAAATGAAAATTCTGCCTGTAAATGAAAAAAGTTACAACTGAAGCAAGAAGACCAATTACAATAAAGGTCAGCAGTCTGGAGTATTTCATAATCGCCCCTTCAAGCCCGTTTCCTCCACCTTAGGCGGATTACCGCATTAATCTTTCATTCTCTGGAGATAAGTCTCTACATTGCCGATATGTTTGCCGTTCGGGAATTCGCTTTTATACTGAAGCAGCCTTTCCTTTGCCCTTTTCGTAAATCCCATTTCATCAAGAAGTATCCCTGTAAGATAGAGCGCTGTCTCACGCTGCGGGCTTATCGGGTATTCCTCAAGGATAAGCAGATATTCTGCAAGCGCAGCTTCCTGATTTCTCAGAAATCTCGAATAAACAGCTCCCCTCTCAAGCCTTGCATCGCCTCTGATTTCGAGTTTGTCAGTCAGGTCAAGCGCTATCTGAAAAATATAAAGCGCCTCCTCATACTTTCCGGCATCAGCCAGATAATGAGCATAATTTATATTCCATCTTGCGATTATATGAGGAAGATTCCCTGATATTTCCCACTCTTTCGGAGGCTTTGCAGCGGTAATCTCTTCAAAATCTTTCTTCGCCGTGTATAATGGTGTGTCCTGTTCAATCTTAACAGGCTCAGTCGGATTGATTCCCCTTGTGTTCTGAACCATAGTGTCTGAAGAAAGCGGCTTGGATAATTCCGTATTGCCCGAAATCTCAGCGGTTCCTTCATTTCCGAAAAGGACATTTGCATAACCCTGTGTCATCATCATAAATTCAGTCCCTTTAATCCCGGCAACTGCTGTGGGGCTTTTCACCTTGAAATTTGTCTGCTGTCCTGCAAGCCTTGTAACAGTAGCCCTGAGCTTGCCCTGATTTAATTTAAAAACGCCTTCTTTTTTATCAGTTGAAACCACAAATTTGTCTATCTCAAGTTCTGTGTTATTGGCGAGGGTAAAAGCGCTGCCATCGGACAGAGACAGTTTTGCCCATCCATCCTTGCCCGTCTTTATCCAGCATCCTGCTTCAAAATCCATGCCTTCCTTGGCTTTTTTATAAGGCACGTTTGCTTTGTCTCTCCAAGATACCTCACCGCTGAGCTTTGCAATTTTCCCGGCAGCAGCATACACAGTGGAAACGAACATAAAGAAACACACATTGACCAGAATAATTAAAAATATCTTTTTCATAACCGCCTCCCCAAAAAGGTTTTATGTTTTTCCTTAACTATTAACTACGGAAAGAAGGTTCAGTTCTTCATAGATTTCTTCGGGTGTCATTATTGAGCCGCCTGTTCTTCCGTAAAAAAGAACTTCCGATTTACCGTTAACAGCAAGCCTTACATCCTCAACCATCTGGCCTGCATTAAGTTCAATCGTGATAAACCTCCTCTTAGGATTTGCAAGAGATGCAAGTTCCTTTTCAGGGAAAGGAAAAAGAGTAATGGGGCGGAAAAATCCTAATTTAGAGCCTTCACGCTGTAATTTTTTGACAGCAGAAATCGCTATCCGCGCTGCAGTTCCGAATGCAACAACTATTGTCTTGGCATCTTCCACGCCAATCGCCTCAAATCTAATCTCATCCTCTTTCATCTTCCTGTATTTTTCCTGAAGAACACTGTTTCTAACTTCAAGTTCGCCCTCGCCCATATAGAGAGATTTGATCACATTCGGGCCTCTCCCGCCGCACCCTCTCAGCGCCCATGTCTTCTCCTGAAGGCCGGGCTTTATATAAGGCGTCTGATAAAAAGGCTCCATCATCTGCCCCAGTATCCCATCGCCGAGAATCATTACAGGATTCCGGTATTCATCCGCCTTATCAAAGGCAAGCATGGTCAAATCCCAGAGTTCCTGAAGATTATATGGGGCATATACAAGAAGTTTATAATCGCCGTGCCCGCCGCCTTTTACTGTCTGAAAATAATCCGCCTGGCTGCCCGATATGTTTCCAAGTCCGGGCCCTCCCCTCTGCATATTCACGAGTACAGCAGGAAGCTCTGCTCCGCACAGATAGGAAACAGTCTCCTGCATCAGGCTTATGCCGGGGCTGCTTGACGATGTCATAGCCCTTGCGCCTGCAGCAGAGGCGCCATACACCATATTAATTGCGGCAAGTTCGCTTTCAGCCTGAATAAATACTCCGCCCTCATCTTCCATGCGCCAGGACATATATTCAGGAATTTCATTTTGCGGGGTTATCGGATAACCTGCATAAAAACGGCAGCCTGCCTGAATCGCCGCCTCTGCGATAACCTCATTGCCCTTCATGAAAATCTTTTTAGCCATCGGAAACATTATATCACATTTGACAAAACTCTTACCCTTACATTATGATTTTTTCACAATACCGAGGAGACATTAATGTATTTTCAGGAACTGATTTTAAAGCTTCACGAATTCTGGTCAAAGCAGGGCTGCGTCCTGCTCCAGCCTTATGACATTGAGGTCGGCGCAGGGACATTCCATCCTGCAACCTTCTTCAAAGTCCTCGGGCCCGAGCCGTGGAAAACAGCTTATGTCGAACCTTCAAGAAGGCCTACAGACGGCAGATACGGCGAGAACCCGAACAGGCTTCAGCATTATTATCAGTATCAGGTGATCCTTAAGCCCTCGCCAAATGAAAGTCAGGAGATTTATCTTGAAAGCCTCACATATCTCGGCATAGAACCTCAAAAACATGACATACGGTTTGTGGAAGATGACTGGGAATCACCGACGCTCGGCGCATGGGGGCTTGGATGGGAGGTCTGGCTTGACGGAATGGAGATAACACAGTTCACATATTTTCAGCAGGTAGGAAGCATTGATCTGAAGCCTGTGTCGCTTGAGATAACATACGGACTTGAAAGAATTGCCATGTACCTCCAGAATGTAGACAATGTATTCAACCTTGAGTGGTCCAAGGGCATAAAATACGGCGACATTCACCATATCGGCGAGGTGGAATTTTCAAAATATAACTTTGATTACGCAGACACAGAACTTCTCATAAAACAATTTGAAGCTTATGAAAAAGAATCCATAAGACTGCATGAACTCGGACTCGTTCTTCCGTCATATGAGTTCTGTCTTAAGTGTTCTCACACATTCAATCTTCTTGATGCAAGGGGAGCTATCTCTGTAACAGAGAGAACAGGCTACATTGCGCGTGTGAGAAACCTTGCGAGACTGTGCGCACATGCGTATATGAAACAAAGAGAAGAGATGGGATTCCCGCTGCTGAAGACTTCAATTTGAGACCCCTGAAAAAGTCTTTTGGGGGTGTCATTGCGAGCCGAAGGCGAAGCAATCTCGCAGTTTGCTGATATATTAATGGGTTATGTCAATTTTATTTTACAAAAAAGCCTATTTCTGCTACACTTGTTTTGTCGCTTAATAACATTGTTGTGTGTAATAAAAAAATAGATAACGGCATAGACAAATGTTATAGGAGGGATCAATGAAAAAAGCAAAAGAAAAAAAGAGCATTAAAGTTCCACCATATCCAAGGCATTCTCTTGAGAAAGCACTTCGTATTCCGAAGGGAATATTGGAGCAGAACGCAGGGAAAGAATGCACAGATCAAGAATCGGCCAATTATGTTGGGGTAAAGTATAACCGTGGTCCTTACTATCTTGAAATTAATTCTGCTATAAAGTTTGGCTTGCTTGAACGTCCAGAAGCGGGGAAGATTAAACTCACAGAAATAGCACGAAAAATATTAAAAC
This sequence comes from Thermodesulfovibrionales bacterium, assembly GCA_049302185.1. GTDB lineage: Bacteria > Nitrospirota > Thermodesulfovibrionia > Thermodesulfovibrionales > UBA1546 > UBA1546. The sequence continues at coordinate 25,599 of JBAQLV010000027.1, forward strand.
CTCAAGAAAAAAACGATCAGCTTTCAGGCCTAAGAGAAGCAATATTAAGGGCTCCAGTTATTTCGGAAATTGTCTCTCATTACAGAGGTGAAAATCTACCGGATTCTGTCTTTTTTGATAATGCACTCACCGATAAGTTTAAAATCCCTGCCGAAAAGTTAAGCGAGTTTAAGGCAATATTCTTTGAAAGCTTGAAAACGGCAGCCTTAATTTCCGATCACGATGGCAAGCTTAGAGTTGCTGATATTTCTGCTGAGGCTTCGGCACATGAAAAAGCCAGCGAGTCATTTAAGAAACTTGAAAAGACTACAAAGGTTAAGACTGGTGACACATGTTTTGTTATGATGCCATTTGCCGACCCTTTAGGTTCATACTATGAAAAAGTTTATAAACCAGCCATAGAAAAAGCTGGCTTGACACCTATTCGGGCTGATAACGAGCTTTTTGGAACAGGCAAAATAATTGACCAAATCTGGACTGGCATTAACTCAGCAAAAGTATTGATTGCAGAACTGACAGATAGGAACCCTAATGTTTTTTATGAATTAGGTTTAGCTCATGCATTGCAAAAACCTGTTGTATTGATTTCATCAAACGAAAAAGATGTTCCTTTTGACCTTCACCATATAAGGGTAATCTATTACGATGTTACAGATCCTTTTTGGGGAAATAAGCTGATAGAAAAAGTTGCAGAGAATATCCTTTCAGCCATTAAGAACCCGGAAGAGGCAATATTTAAACGGCATTCAGCAGGACTATAATGCGGCAGTTAAGGCGACCGGAAATAAGCGCGATTTGTTCTTATCCACGGCGGTTGCCCCGACGAGTTATTTTTATCGTTGTGATTTGAAATGAACACTCCACCAAAACCAGATAGGCAAGGCGTCAGCAAACTTGAATTCTTTTTTTCTTCCGTGGGATGGCTGTTCAGAGAGCAATATTTGCATGACTATGGGATAGACGCTCAAGTTGAAATAGTCAAAGATAATAAACCTACAGGAGATTTAATAGCCATTCAAGTCAAATCGGGGGCAAGTTATTTCTCTGAGCGCACAGCGACGGAAATTATTTATCGTGCTGATAACAGGCATATAGAATATTGGATGAGGCACTGCCTACCTGTTATTGTTGTCTTGTATAATCCAGAAGAAGATATTTTATACTGGGAAAACGTTTCAGAAAAAACAATTACCGTTACAGGCAAAGGCTGGAAAGTTAGTATCCCAAAAAATAAACACCTCACCCCCGAGAGCCTAACCGAGGTTTGCATGTTGACCCAACCTCCCCCGTATATCCAGAAGCTTAATAAATTACGGCTCGACAAAACTTGGATTGACTTGATCGCCGCGGGTGAGGTCATATATATAGAATTTGAAGATTGGATCAATAAGTCTCTGCCAAGGTTTGCTATCAGAATTGGATGCGATACAAGGAATGATATTGAGGAACAATCCTGGCCAACACTTTATGGCATAGGCCTTTCAATAGAGGCAGCTATCAGATATGTCTTGCCTTGGGCAGAAATTGAAGTCGACGAAGACGCCTACCGCGATTCAATGGAAACAGTATGGCAAGATGAATGCTATATGGGGCGTGATTCAGATGATGATAGCGTATTTTATTCGACACCATTTGAAAAATGGTACCAACCTCCAAAAGGTATCGTACCAGTCTCTGAAGACGGAGAAGTTGAAAAATATAGATTAATATTATCCTTAAATGCACTAGGGAATGCATTTCTTATAATGGACGACTTTTTAGTAGAAGAAGACTACCTTCAAGGGAGAACTTTTACATTAGAATTATAAAGATCATGAAAAGATCACACAACAAAAACATCCAGCCGACAGGGTTTCAGCCTGGTTTGATTTTCATTCAAGCCTACTTGCCCCCTGCGGCTGATGCATCTCGTTACACATAATAAAAATAATGATATGAAACAATGAAAAGTGCTATAATTTGGCGAGATTAAAAATGCAAACCATAACACAGTCATCTTTTTATCCGATTTCGTTAGATGAGATAAAGGCAAAAGTCACCAAAAAAAATGGCAGACGCAATGGCTTATCTAATGGCAAGCTACAACAAATTGCTTTATTTAATAATCAGCCGTTAGATAATGTCAAAGAAATAATAAATGAATTCGGAGAAAAGATTATTCGGGTTGATGGAGAAATTCCAGTAGATTTACCAGTTAAAGACGGAAATAGGTTTTTATTTATTAGTTATGACCAAAGCACTTTAACTCACGGATTACATAAGTACCCTGCCAAATTTTTCCCTGAATTACCTCGTTGGCTGATTAAACGATATTCCAAAGAAGGCGATACAATTCTTGACCCATTCTCTGGTAGCGGCACAACAAATATTGAAGCACTTCTTACAAGGAAACATTCTATTGGCATTGATGTTGACCCATTCTCACGCTATCTCTCGAAGGTAAAGATAACACCTTTAGTTGAAAAGGAATTGCAGTCTGTTCAAAAATATCTTTTGAGATTCATTTTGAACTATAAGCCTTCAAAAGTTTCTGTAAAAGACATACCTGTCTTTCCTTATAGAGACAATTGGTTTAATAAAGAAATTATTCTTGAATTGGCGTATCTAAAGAAAATCATAGAGGTTCTTGATACATCCGAAAACATAAAAGATTTTTTCAGGATTTGTTTATCGTCCATAATTCGTGGTGTGTCTAATGCTGATGACAATTGTACAAGGACTGTAATACGGAAAAAATTAAATAAAAAGGTTTACCCTGCTGACGCCCTGAAAAAGTTTGCTGAAGTTATACTGATTAATGTTCCAAAGATGATAGAGTTTTCTCAAAAGTGCCCAATGGATATAAGGGTTAATTTTCCTGATACGATGGATGCAAGGAATATTAACTATAAAGATTTTTTTGATTTAGCAGTAACCTCCCCACCATATGCTAATGCAGTAGATTATCCACGAACTCATCAACTTGAAAGCTACTGGCTGGGATTAACCAGTGGTTCTTTAACTCCTTTGAAGAAAAAGCATGTAGGAACAGAGAGCGTTTCATCAAACGAATATAAGAAATTACATAAGATTGGAGTTAAGGAAGCTGATATGACACTATCAAGAATTTTTAAAAAGGATACTAGACGGGCGTATATCGCTTTTAAATATTTGGATGATATGAGATTGAATTTATCAGAAGTCCATAAGGCTTTGAAAAAAGATGGAAGATATGTGGTTGTTGTCGGTAATAACAAAATCCGCGGCGAATTATTTGAAAATTGGAAATACATAATGGAGTTAGCAAAGAATATCGGTTTTAGAATTGAAAATTATTTTGCCTCCGAAATTATCAAGCATTTTATAAAAGTCCCGAGAGAGGAACGTATAAATACCGACTGGATTATCGTTTTACAAAAAATAAACTTATGACAAATACCGAAGATAAAGGAAGACAAGCGTCTGTAGAAGGTTTTGCTAATGAGCATATCGTAGCTGGTCTTTTAATGAAAAAATATCAGAATGTTTCTCTTGTAGATTTACCTCTATCACCTTACGACATTATAATTGTTCGGAAACTTGAAACTGGCGGTGAAGATATTATCAGGGCACAAGTTAAAACGGCAAGAACAAGCGTAAGTTTTACTGGCGGTACAAGAGGCGGCGTTGACAGAGAATATAAGTCTGATGTTAAAACTTACACTCAATCTCCAGAAACTTCTGATGTCATCATTGGCTTAAAACCATTGGAGAATGGGGCTTTTGATATGTATTTCATTCCGACTATCCTTATTGCCATTTGGGGAACAAAAAGCAAGGGACTTGGGATTATTGAACCATTAAAAAATAATTACTTTATTCTTGAAAACTGTAAGAATAAAGACTTGATACTTAATAAGTGCAAAGAATATAGAATTATTTAATTTCAGGACTTCTTGCCATCTCCTTTGATTTATTCTGTGACCAATTATCTGTGGTGATAATGAAAGTATTTAATGTGTAACAAATCATTAGAGCGGATGCAAAATAGCACCGCTCAATTCAGCCGTTAGACTATGAATGAGACCGCGCGGGACCCTTCTCCAATTTCCCTCTCACCTCTTCTCGGACAAGAAAGTCCTGCAATCCCTGTTGTACGCACTACCACTCAATTTTCTGCGTCTTTAAAAAATTCTGCGCTGCCTTATCTCCTAACCTCGCAGCCTTCCTGATGTCTTCCACGGCTTTATACGTATCGCCAAGCAGCCCATAAACCCTGCCGCGGTTGAAATAAGCTGCAGAATCGCCGGGATTCAACTCCACAGCCTTGTTAAAATCCTCAAGCGCCTTGTGATAATTTCCCGATTCGGCATAAGCAAGTCCACGGTAAAAATAAGCCTTCTCATATTCGGGATTTAACTTTATGGCACGGCTGAAATCTTCAAGCGCCTGTTGTTCTTTCCCCAGCGCACCATAGGCAACTCCGCGATAGCAATAAGCCTCTTCATGTTTGGGACTCAATTTTGCAGCCATGGAGTAGTCCTTAACAGCCTGCTGATAACTGCCCGACCTTAGATAGGCATTCCCTCGGGAGACATAAGCCTTAGCATATTTAGGATTTAGCTTTATAGCCTTTGCAATGTCTTTAACAGCCTGATTATTGTTGCCGGCTTCCCCATAGGCATTCCCTCGAAAGACATAAAACTTCTCATTATTCGGGTTTAATTTTATGGCCTTCGTAAACGCCTCGACTGCTTTCTGCGGGTTGCCGGAATTCACAAGCACACACCCATTTTCAAACCAGTCAATTGCGCTTAGAACCTTTACTGCTTCATTATACCCCGATATTATCGGGGCTGTCTTTCCATCTGCACTGCCTGCTTCCTGCAATTCTTTTAATTTTTCAATTTTTCTCAAAAGCGCTTCTGCTTTTCTCTTCACCTCTTCCATCTCTCTCATATATCCCTTATTCCTATTGAGAATGGCAATAGACTTAACTATCTCATCAGGATTAACAGAAACCCCTGCTTTAACATAAAAGGTATTCTTATCCCATTTCTGTTCTATCACCTCAGTCCTTACAATTACCGAGATAAGAGCCATAGCCTGATTTTTAGTGAGTTGAAGGTTTTTTATCACTGCCTTGCTATTAAGATAATTCTCTATTTCCTCGAATAAAATCCTTTTCACATTCTCCATCGCAACTATACGGGCAGAACCCTTGTTGTCAAGCTCTCCTGCCTGATAGGTATAATCCTTCTGAAAAGAAACCGTTTCAGCAAAAGCAGTCCCTGCCGGCAGAAATGTAAAAGCAATGAGCAGCAAAAGATATATGAAACACTTAACGCTTGTCACAGGCGCCTCACCTTACCTCAGGAGATGCAGCCGGGTCAAAAGGATTTGTCCTCACAGCAAGGGAAAACAGATAAGGATAACTTTCCTTCAGATGTTTCATATACGCCAGCCACTCTGTTATCAGCATAATATACGCCCTTTTTATATCACCCGAAAGATGTTGATAATCAGCATCGGGCAGGGTTCTCAAATCTTTCCTGTGTGATAATTCCTCGGTCAGATGTGTTACTGCCCACAGAAGGTCAGTGAAAGATTCGTGTTCCAGTAAATTAGGATTTTGCAGAAGGGCGAGTAAAAACCTTCTTTCTCCGACAAGAAAATCCCTCAGGCCTTCAATATCACCCCTGTTGATCTCAATTTTGCAGTCATAATTCTTGACATATTTTTTCACCATTGAAAATTCCTGTCCCGCCCAATTACCTGCGACAACAAGCCTTACACCTATTTTGTCAGACTGAGAATCAAAAGCGGAGAGGGATTTCAGAAGCGCTGTGCCGGCCTCGCTGAAAAAAACCCCTACGACCATATTCATCTTCTTCAGCATCGCGCGTTTTTCTCTCTCGTTCAGCAAACGGTGTATAATCAGCGTGACGAGCAGTACTTCAATGGGGACAAATGCGATATCACCTAACAGATAAAGAAGAATATGGTGACTATCTCTGAAAATTGCAAAATGGAGAAGGTAAAGAACAGCGGAGAGCGCAACCAGAGAAATGCCCAGAAGAACCTGCCAATTGAAGATTTTTTTCACCTGTAAGTACCCATCTTTCTCATACTGGCTTGTCCAGCATCCTTCTTCAAGAAAGATTCTGGGCAAGCCAGAATGACATTTTCATTGCCCTTTGTGTCTCTTTGAGGCATGTGTCTTTCATATTTGAATACCAATGCTCCGTCATTGCTAATGCTTCATAGACAATCTATCAGACCATGCTTCTCTTGTCAATAATCTCTCATAAGGTTATAATTTAACATTGTGTGGTAAACAAAGTCTGTTGTCATTCCCGCTCGTCGGGAATCCTTCTTTAAAAAAAGATTCTGGGCAAGCCAGAATGACAGCAACAGGAAACAATGAGTTCAAAGGGGTAAAATTTAAATGACTCAGAACACAATTCAACTTTCATCTGTTCTTCTGGAAATAGGAACAGAAGACATCCCTGCAAGGTTTCTGCCATCTGCCATACGGCAACTAAAAGAAAACACAGAGACAATATTCAAAGATAATCATATAAGGTTTTCAGAAGTAAAAACATTGGGCTCTCCGCGGAGACTTGCAGTGATTGCACATGGAATCCCGCCGATGCAGGAAGACAAAGTAAAAGAAATATTCGGGCCCTCTAAAAAAGCAGCTTTTGATGCGGACGGCAGTCCTACAAAAGCAGCAACTGGATTTGCCAATTCTCAAGGCATAAGCGTGGAAAAACTCATCGTAAAAAATAAAGACAAAGGAGAATACGTTGTTGCAGTCATAGAAGAAAAAGGCATTCATGTCAGAGAACTCCTGCCTGACATACTCAAAAAGATTGTGCTTTCAGTGCATCTTCCGAAATCAATGAGATGGGGCGGCAATGACATGAGATTTATACGGCCTATCAGATGGCTGCTGTCTCTGTTTGATAACGAAACAATAAGTTTTGAGATAGAAGGAATAAAAAGCAGCAATATGACCCGTGGGCACAGATTCCTGTCTCCTGCCGCTTTTCAGATAAAAGAAATACCGGCTTACGCAAAGCTGCTTGCAAATAACCACGTCATAGTTGACTCTCAGGAAAGAAGAAGGATTATAACAGAAAAAGCGGAGAAGCTCTCGTCTTCCATAAACGGGAAAATACTAAAAGACGAAGAACTCATTGAGACAGTCTCGAATCTCGTAGAATATCCTGTTCCGGTACTCGGCAGTTTCTCACCAGAATATCTCAGACTTCCTAAAGAACTGCTTATAACAGTAATGAGAGAACATCAGAAATACTTTGCAATTGAAGATATTAAAGGCGTGCTCACGAATTACTTTATCATTATAAGCAACACCGCTGAAGAAAATTCAGAGACTGTCAAGATTGGAGCGGAACGCGTTATCAGAGCAAGATTTGAGGATGCAAAATTCTATTTTGAAGAAGACTGCAGGAAAAAACTTGAAGACAGAATAAGCGGACTTAAAAAAGTGGTGTATCAGGAAAAACTCGGGAACCTCTACGAGAAGGTATTGCGAGTCAAAAACCTTGCGTCATATCTTGCGTCAAAAATAAATGCCTCTCTAACGCAAAAGGCCGAAAGAGCAGCGCTTCTCTCCAAGACAGACCTCCTGACAGGAGTCGTAAGGGAATTCCCTGAACTTCAGGGAATTATTGGAAAATACTATGCGAGCAATGACAAGGAAGACACAGAAGTCGCAGCCGCTTTGATGGAACAGTATCTGCCTGCCTATTACGGAGACAGGCTGCCTGAAACAGAGACAGGCGCTATTCTCAGCCTTGCAGACAAGCTGGATAATATAACCTCATTCTTCTCTGTCGGCCTTACTCCGACAGGCTCTGAAGACCCTTTTGCATTAAGGAGACAGACGCTTGCAGTCATAGCAATACTGCTGAATAAGGGCTATGCATTATCGCTCAATGATCTTGTTGCCGCTTCTCTGAAAAATCTGAAAGACACTAAACAGTCCGGAGAAATTGCAGCAACAGCGCTCAGATTTTTTGAACAGAGGCTTGAGCCTTTGTTGTCATCGCAAGGTTATAACTCCGATGAGATTCAATCTATCCTTTCGTTTTCTGCAAAGATACCTCTCAGTGAGATAAAAAAGAGACTGGATGCTCTTAAGGAATTTAAGACCACCGCAGGTTATAATGAGTTTATTACAGCCATAAAACGAGTAAGAAATATTATTCCTGAAACAGCGCTTCCCACATGGATTCCGAGACTGTTTGTGAAAGATCCTGAGAAAAAACTCTGCGAGATATTCTCAGCTATAAAAACCGAAGTTGGAAGCCTGATGGATGGACATAAATATTCCGAAGCGCTCAGTATTCTCTCAGGACTGACAGCACCGATAAATTATTTCTTTGACAATATACTAGTAATGGACAAACAGGAAAAAATCAAACTCAACAGGCTTGCGCTTCTGGAATATATCTGGACGCTCGCATCATCAATAGCGGATTTTTCAAAACTGCAGTAAAGATTTGCCGCGGATTATTCTCAGCACATCAGAAACTTTTTCGGAGTAACAACCGCTTTTGGCTGCAAATCTTGAAAGATTCTCTACGGAAGCCTCATTGTCAACAAGAATCTCAACTATCCCTTCGGTTATTTTGGAAACTGCATCTTCAGCCATCATAACAGGCTTCGGGCATCCAAGACCTCTCGCATCAATGAGCATTGTTCTTCCTCCCTTTCAAAATACAGTTCATTATATATGTGACTACGAATATCGTCAAACTTATGACTGGTGCGATCTCCCGGTCTTTCTATATCTATCTGTTGCATTATCTAATATTTGAAACATTCGGATTCCTTTCTGAAATGAGATCAGATGCTTCCTTTGAATTTATGACTTCATTTAATGCACGCGGGATATTCTCAATTATTTCAACAACCTGAGTTTCCGGTGTCGGATTTGCATAGTACCCAGCCAGCCTGTTTATTTGAGTCGCAGCAATTGCTGCCCTATCAATAGCCATTCCTGAGGCAATAAGGGCAGAGACTATACCTGTCAGCGTATCGCCAGTACCTCCGATAGGCTCAAGAGCCTCTACTATAGGATAGTCAATAACTGCAATGATGCCATTTTTGTCAGCTATATAGTCTTTATTTCCTTTTACCATGAGATAGCGTGAAGCGTTTTCATATGCATAAGCCCTTTTTATCAAATCAGGAACTCTGTTTTCCTCTTGGAGGATAAACCCTCTCGTATAGAATGGGTGAGGCGCTTCTTCATCGGCAATGAAGGCCATCTCGCCAGCATCAGGTGTGAAAAGGTCAAATCTCTGTGCCTGTCCGCTCATCTTTGCCACATACATGCCGCCTGCATCAGCCACGAGAATTGGACTGTACGGAAGGTCTTCTAAAGCAAACATGACCTGATTAAATCCATCCACCTCGGGCAACATATAATGAAAGACGATTGCCTTAAAATTAACATTCTTCAGATTTTCTGCTAAATACTTATAAAGCCTTTTACTTCCATCTCCGCGACCAATATCTCCTGCAAGATAACCAGAAGGCAGTGGTAGTTTTAAGACCTCCAACACCTTTATGGCTGAGGCTATCAATGCCGGTGTCCCCCTGTTTATGTCAATTTTATTGCCCTCAATAAAGACATTCTCATCCTCTAATCTTAGTTCTCCTGCAACTAATGGGAAGTCCTTATCCGGGATTGTGCCGACTATTGCTAACATCTACGACATGCCTCCTCATAGGCCAACTGTAAGGCATAACCACAGAGGGTATGCCCTATATCCCTTGGGCTTACTACGTCTTTTAAGGTCTTTCCCAGCATCTCTTTAGCCAAATAGGGCACATCAGGGCATCCACCACCTGATATATTCACTACAGTAAGGGTCTCCTTGTCAAAGGTCAATTTCATGTTTGCTGCCCTCACCATGAGGTATCTTCCAAAATCCTTTATGTGGAAGAGGTCAACAGGCCTCAAGAGAGGACTGCTTACAGGTACTATTTGTAATGGGGGAATTCTGGCCTCTGTGAGTATCCTCTGTATGTTCATCGACTCGATAAGGGGAAATTCTACCACCATATCACAGCCTGTTCTGATCTCTGGTGGGGGACCCATGACCCTGATATCAAATCCCCTGTCTTTGAGAATAGTCTCTGCCCTGATCACCTCGCTGGTGTTGGCAAATATGAGAAATCCCCTGCTCCGATTCTTCTCTTTTAGCGGGATCCTCTTTTTTTTGAATATTTTAAGGATAGACATAATTAATCCTTCGTGATAATAATGCGATATCCTATTCCTTCAGGTTTTACATCTTTCAGTTGCCATTTCAGTGTCTTTGCTGCACTCAAACAATTCTCTTTTGACGTATCTGTGTCAACAAGTATCTCGATCTCGCCTTTGTCTAACTTAGCCATCTCCTCAAGACTCATCATCACAGGCTGTGGGCATGAAAGTCCCCTTGCATCAACAATGCTCATCTTCGTCCTCCTTATATTGCCTTCTTTCTCATTGTGAATCCTATGAACAAACAAACCGCAAGACCAACTATTACTGCCGTAATACCATGAGGTCCGATACCCTGCGGAGAGCTGGCAAGTCCAAAGTTATGGGAAAAAGCAGCGCCAATGATCATTCCCAGCACAAATACAGCAGCATCTCCGTCTCCTTCACCTGACAAAAATAACTGTCTTCCCGGGCATCCTCCTGCGAGGGTAAAGGCAAGTCCAGCCAAGACCATACCCATAAAGTTCCAGGCGCTCATGGTATGCGCTATTGGTTGATTTACAAAGCCTGGATTAAACTGACCCAGGATCAGATTTGTCACAAATGCCGCAATGGCAAGGCCTGCAATCCCCAAGAACAGATGGGTTTGACGAAATAGTATCAAGTCCCTTAAAGCGCCCATGGTGCAGAACCGGCTTCTCTGAGCAATAAACCCTATGACAAGACCTGCTGATAGGGATATAAAGAGGGGTGCATGCATTGACCCTGGTCCTTTAACACTGTAAAAGAGGATACCACTCTTATTTTCACCATAAATCTCCGGATAGATAAGCATGAGCAATAAGAAACCTAACATGACCAAAGGCAATATCCACCCCGAAGAAGTATGTGTGGGCTGCGTCCTCCCAAGGTTATAACCTGCTTTCAGAAAACGGGCGCCTACAAAGACTCCTGTGATAAGTCCTAACAAACCGAAAATGGCATTTCCATCCCCTCCTGCAAGGCGGAGCAATGTCCTCCATGGACAGCCGAGAAATACGAGTGCGCCTATCATTGCAAATACGCCAAGAACAAACCTCACAATGGGGGCTGAACCAGCCCTTGGGCGAAACTCTTTGAAAAGATATGCTGCAACGAGGGAACCGAGGACAAAACCAATGATCTCTGGTCTCATGTATTGAACCGCTTCAGCACGGTGAAGACCTATGGCTCCGGCTATATCCCTTTCAAAACATGCCACACAGACCCCCATGTTCCCGGGATTGCCAAATTTTTGTAGGAGTGGTGCAAATATCCCGATGAACACCCCAACACCGATGATGCCCCACGAAGTAGCAAAAAAGTTCTTAATCGACATATATACCCCCTTTGTAATTTTTTCCTCAAAAGATCGTTTAATGTTCCCCAGGCTCAAAGCATCTGCCGATATTAGCGCTCCCGGCAAAAATTATTGTCCATCCCCGAATTTAATATCAAAAGGCCAAAGGCCTTTAAATCCCTGTTAAGGACATCACTTAACAACCTCTTTAAGAACAGCCATTATCCTTTCTGCATCCGGCGACAGCTTTATTCCTTTTGGAGTGATGATGTAGAAATCCCTCATCATCTTTTAGCTCCATATCAGGCAGCCTGTTTGATATTTCCCTTGAAAGACCGGGAATAATAAATTCTCCCGGGATAGTGCTTGCTCCTATGGTGAATAGCTTTTTCATGTTACCTCCGGTTATATGAATTTTATTGAATATAAATTACCATGCCAAAATTCTATATATCCAATAGTTATTTTCTATTGATTGAAATAAAGCAATAGGGTTTCTCTATATTCAAAACACCCTATAGCCGGGTCATTAAAGATAAGCAAAGCTAATCTCTTAATCATTTTGACCTCCTGGTATTTGAATTCTGCAAAAATTATGTGCACTTTAGGTTTCAAACTGAAACCTTGATTTAGCTGACTCTACATAATCTCAGTACTTGCTTATCCATTTGCGCCTCCCATCCATCAAATAACCCTTCTGGAGAGGGGTAGTGGGAATTGAACCCACCACGACAGCTTCCATCAAGCTTTTTACCGTGATACTGGTTTTGCAGACCAGCAGGGGCGACAGCCCCATACCCCCCACGCATCATATAATTTATTATAGGAAAAATAAATAAGTCAAATAGAAAATATCTATACAAAAGGGAAGATGTATAGACTGTTAGACAAGGTTACGCAGGGGAGGGTTTAATGGGATTTAAATGTCTTTGATTTAGTTTTGATATATTCTAAGAATATATTATATGCAAGTGGTGATGTCCTTTTTTGATGGGTCACAATATAAAATTTCCTCTTCATCTCTATATTTGTCAGCTTTATCTCTTTGAGTATCCCATATTTTAGTTCATCCTTTACAGAGAGCCTTGATAGTATTGAGACCCCCAGTCCTTCCTTTACAGCCTGTTTTATAGCATCTGTAGAGCCAAAGATTCCTGAAATCTTGATGTCTTCAAAAGAAATGCCCCTTTCTTCTAATATCTTTTCTGTCTCCCTTCTTGTGCCAGAGCCTTCTTCACGCAAGACCATCGGGAATTTAATTAATTCATTCAATGTTGTCCTTTCTTTTTTCAGCATGGATGGAGCGGATACGACGATTAACTCGTCTTCCATAAACGGCATATAGTGTATCTGTTCATTTCCAAGTTTTGAACCTACAATGCCAATCAGGAGTTCGTGTTTTAACACCTTTTTAATGATTTCTTCCGAGTCTGCTATGGCTATTTGGAAAAAGACAGAAGGGTATTTTTTCTTAAATGACGATATTATTGCCGGCATAAGATATGTGCCTGGTATTGTACTTGCGCCGATAATCAGTTCGCCTGTTATTTCCTTTTTAAATTGTCCGATGACATCTTTTATGTTGTCTGCCTTTTCTGTAATCTCCATTGCATGATTATATAAGACTTCAGCTTCTTTTGTGGGCATGATTGTCCTTCCGAGCCTGTCAAACAATTTGCAGTTGAGTTCTTCCTCAAGAGATTTTACATGGTCGCTTATAGTTGGCTGTGTGAGACTCAGTTCTTCTGATGCCTTCGAAAAGCTTTTATTCTTAAAGACTGACAAAAAGACTTTTAGATGATGTATGTCCATCTCTAAATCACTTTTCCAGCACAACACAGGCAATGCCGTATTCTTTTTCGTGGCTCAGGCTGAGGGCTGTTTGTTTTATTGACTTGTCACTGAAGAATTTCTTAAGCCTGCCGCTGATTTTTATATCAGGCCTGCCATTTGCGGCATTTATAACTTCAATATCAGTCAGCGACACAGGAACCTCAGAGCCTATCGCCTTTATTAAAGCCTCTTTCGCCGCAAAACGGACTGACAAGGAAAGATAAGGGTTCTTTTTCTCATAGCAATATGAAATCTCACTTTGCGTAAAAACCCTTTCAAGGAATTTCCTGCCCCACCTGTCAACAACATCCTTCATTCTCTCAATCTTAACAAGGTCTATTCCGACGCCGTAAATCATAGAAATACCTTCATCTCCCTCACAGCCCTCTCCATCCCCACAAGCACTGCCCTTGCGATGATACTGTGCCCTATATATAATCCTCTCAGTCCCTCTATGGCAGCTATATTTTTAACATTAAAATAATTAAGCCCGTGTCCTGCATTAGCGCTAAGTCCCAGACTCAACGCATCTTTGACAGACCGTGCAACTTTTATAAGTTCCTTTTCCTGTTTATTGCCCTTTGCATTAGCATAAAGCCCTGTGTGTATCTCTACCATATCAGCGCCTGTTTCTTTGGATACGGCAATGTCATCAGTTGAGGGATTTATAAAAAGGCTGACAGGTATCCCTGCGCCCTGAATCCTCCTGATTGCATTTTTAAGATTTGATTTCTGCCGTTTAACATCAAGCCCGCCCTCTGTTGTAAGCTCCTCTCGTTTCTCAGGCACAAGCGTCACCATATCAGGCTTTACCTTCAACGCAATGCCTATCATCTCTTTTGTAGCTGCCATCTCCAGATTTAACTCAACAGGGATGACTTCCCGTAATATCCTTAAATCCCTGTCATGTATATGCCTCCTGTCCTCCCTGAGATGAACAGTAATGCCGTCAGCTCCGCCAAATACCGCAAGAGTTGCAGCCATAACAGGGTCAGGCTCCATGCCTTTCCTTGCCTCTCTCACAGTAGCAACATGGTCAACGTTAACTCCGAGAATCATGCATCTCCTCCACTCCAATTATAAATTTTAAATTAGTCTAACACAAAATCTCTTTCAATCAGTATCTGTTACTCTTATGAGCGTTCCCCTTTTTTGTGTCCCATACCTGAAAACAGTAATGCCCTTGCACCCCTTATCATAAGCCAGCATAAAAGCCCTTTCAACATCTTCTCTTCTTGCCTTGTGCGGCATGTTTATGGTCTTTGATACTGCATTGTCCGTGAATTTTTGGAAACACGCCTGCATTTCTATGTGATCCTCAAATGGAATCTCATGAGCGGTTTTAAATAATTTTCTGACATCATTGGGGATTTCTTTGATGCCGTGGATACTGCCTCTGTTTATGACCTGCTCTTTTAATGCCTCTGAATAAAAACCTCTCTCCCTCGCAATATCAAAAAAATACCTGTTAATCTCAAAGAGTTCCGTGTCCAGAACAAGTTTTTTGTACGCCAGCGCAAAGAGCGGCTCTATCCCGCTTGAGCAATCCGCAACCATGGACAGGGTTCCGGTCGGAGCTATTGTAGTTGTGGTTGCATTCCTCACACAAGGCATATCAGGAGCATCATAGACAGAGCCCTTGAAATTCGGAAAGACTCCGCGCTCACGCGCCAGTTCTACAGATGCATTCTTTGACTCATCCCGTATAAACTTCATTAGCATTTCCCCAAGCTCAAACGCCTTTTTATGGTTGTAAGGCAGCCCCATGAGTATCAGCATATCAGCCCATCCCATCACACCGAGACCTATCTTCCTGTTGCCTTTGTGCATCGCCTCTATTGCAGGCAGAGGATATTTATTCACGTCTATGGAATTATCAAGAAACCTCACAGCGGTTTTTATGTCTCTGGATAGCAAATCCCAATTAATCAGTTCGGAGTTTTTCATCTTGCATCTTGCATCCTGCATCCTGCATCTTTCTTTAACATATTTTTCAAGGTTCAGCGATCCCAATATGCATGCCTCGTAAGGAAGCAGAGGCTGTTCACCACATGGATTCGTGGACTCTATGCTGCCGATGTTTGGAGTCGGATTATCCCTGTTGATCCTGTCAATGAATATAAGTCCGGGATCTCCTGTCTCCCATGCGCTCTCAACAATCTCCTTAAAAACATCATGCGCCTTTATCTTCCCAACAACTGTTTCGCTCCTGGGATTTATAAGCTCATATTCTCCTTCATTTTTAAGGACGTCCATAAATGCATCTGTCACTGAAACCGAGATGTTGAAGTTTGTCAATTCTCCCTCTGTCCTCTTTATGCGGATAAAATCAAGTATATCAGGGTGGTCAATGCGGAGAATCCCCATATTAGCGCCTCGCCTTGCTCCTCCCTGCTTTATGACATCCGTTGCAGTGTTATATATCTTCATAAAAGAGACAGGGCCGCTTGCGATGCCTCCTGTTGAATGGACAACATCAGACTTAGGTCTTAATCTTGAAAAAGAAAATCCTGTTCCACCGCCACTCTGAAGAATGAGAGCGGCATTTTTCAGTGTATCAAATATAGAATGCATTGAGTCATCCACAGGGAGCACAAAACATGCAGCAAGCTGTCCTATCTCTTTTCCTGCGTTCATAAGCGTCGGAGAATTCGGAAGGAATTTAAGAGATGTCATCAACTCGTAAAATTTCTCTTCCCACTCAGCAGCATTGCCGCCGTACTGAGTCTCGGCAGCCGCAATAGTCCTTGCAACCCTCCTGAACATCCCTTCAGGAGTTTCTGTAACCTTCCCTCTTTCGTCCTTGAGGAGATACCTTGCCTTAAGCGCTTTAAGAGCATTTTCAGTCAGATTCATAAGGACATTATAGCAGAAAAATTTCTGAAGTAGCCTATCCCTCTTATTGAAAGAAGACTAACAATTTAATGTATAATTATCAATACGGAGGTTTTATGGAATGCATACAGGAAAAGAATAAAAAATACTGCAATTGCACTTATGAGCCGTGCGAGAGGAAACACAAGTGCTGTGAATGCCTGCACTACCACAGGAAAAACGGAGAGCTTCCTGCCTGTTTCTTCAGCAAGGAAGATGAACGCACATATGACAGATCAATAGCCAACTTCATACGCGCATACAAAAAGTGATATTGAAACCCCCTCACCTTACCCCTCTCCCGCAAGGGGAGAGGGAAATATTTGGAACCCCCGATGCAAAGGGTCAAGGAATTCTTTTGATTGAAGGCTAAACACTCTTAAACCAAATACTATTCGCTGACGACTGTTCACTATTCACTTGTCCAGTTGAATCTTTATATATGCCTTTGTTCTTAAGTCTTCTATATGCTTTTTCAGTCTTATATTGACCTCTTTTTCAACCAGATATTCCTCAATCTTTTCCCTTGCATCGTCAAAATCAGTCTTTCCGAATTCTTTTCTGTTTTTATCATAGAATTCCCTCAGGTCATCCTCTGTTATCTTTATGAATGTTTTGAGCTTGAGCTCTATATACTCCCTGATAACTTCATCCGCATTAGCTCCTTCTATACGCAGCTTCTTTGCCTCGCGCAAGAGGAGCATCCTGTTTATCTTCGTGTTCAACACCTCTTCTTTTTTTATATCAGGCCTTTTTTTCACCGCAGCCTTGTAATTCTCATCAAGTTCACTCAGGGTTATTGCTTTGTCATCAACAAAAGCAGCCACCCTGTCAACTACCTCTGCGGAAACAAACGGCAGATTGATAGCCAGCAAAACTGCACAGCCTAAAAATAGAGAGACTTTAGTTCCTTTCATTTTATACTCTTAATCTTACATCAAAAAATTGAATATTTTCCATGCCCTCATGTATTATAATATGGATCAGAATACGAAGATAAGTTGAGGAGAAAACTAATTATGAGCAAAATCCTAAAACTCGGTATTCCCAAGGGAAGCCTTCAGGAGTCAACATTAAAACTTTTCAGAAAAGCAGGATACCACATCTCGGTATCAAGCCGTTCCTACTATCCGTCCTTTGACGACATTGAAGTTGAGGCGATGCTGATAAGGGCGCAGGAAATGGCAAGATATGTTGAGGACGGAATACTTGACTGCGGACTTACAGGCAAAGACTGGATACTGGAGCAGAATGCCGACGTGCATGAGGTTGCAGAACTCATCTATGCAAAGGAAGGTCTAAGGCCTGTAAAATGGGTCATT
Source organism: Thermodesulfovibrionales bacterium (assembly GCA_049302185.1). Taxonomy (GTDB): domain Bacteria; phylum Nitrospirota; class Thermodesulfovibrionia; order Thermodesulfovibrionales; family UBA1546; genus UBA1546. The sequence goes on from JBAQLV010000027.1 coordinate 43,150, forward strand.
GCCGTGCCGAATGACTCAAAGATAAAAAGCGTAAAAGGCTTGAACGGCAAACGCATCGCAACAGAGCTTGTAGGGTTTACGAAGAGATACCTCAAGGCAAAAGGGATAAAGGCAGAGGTTGATTTTTCATGGGGCGCAACAGAGGTGAAACCGCCCTACCTTGCCGATGCCATAGTTGAGCTTACGGAGACAGGCACGTCTTTAAGGGAAAATAATCTGCGAATCGTTGAAACTATTCTTGAGTCAAGCACAAGATTCATTGCCAATAAAAAGGCGTGGCAGGACAAGTGGAAAAAACAGAAGATGCAAAATATTGTCATGCTCCTGAAAGGCGCATTGTCTGCCGAGGAGAAAGTCGGGATCAAGATGAACGTTTCTGAGAGGTCATTTAAACGCGTGATGAGCCTTCTTTCTGCCATGCACTCGCCGACCATATCTGCGCTTTCAGATAAGGGTTGGTATGCCCTTGAAGTGATAATTGACGAGAAAGTTGTGCGGGATATTATCCCGAAACTGAAGACTGCGGGAGCGTCAGGCATAGTGGAGTATCAGTTAAATAAGGTGATACCGTAAATCATTTACTCAGGATGCAGGATACAAGATACAAGATACAGAAAGTAGAAACCTTTGTCTTTATCATACATCTTGCATCTTGCATCATGTATCAGGTGTCAGAAGGTAAATAAAGGTGCAGAAGTTCAATATAAAGATTAGACACATAAGAAGTCTTATCAAGCCGAACATCCGCAATCTCAGGGCGTATAACGCAAAAGAGATTCCATGCAGGGTAAAGCTTGATGCGAATGAAAGCCCGTACGGATTTGAGATTAATGATAAAATCTTAAAATCAATTAAAACCAACCGCTACCCTGACCCTGAGGCAAAGACACTAAAAAAAATAATCTCAAAAAATCTGCGGCTGAATCCTAAGAATATCCTCTTTGGAAACGGCTCTGATGAGCTGATATATTATCTCATAACCGTTTTCGGCGGCCCTGTTCTGTATCCTGTTCCCACGTTTTCAATGTACGGCATTATCTCTCAGGCGCTCGGAGAAAAAAGGATAGAAGTTCCACTTGATGATGAATTTGACCTTGATACAGACAGAATACTGTCTTTAATTAAAAAAGAAAAACCGAGGATTATCTTCCTGAGCAGTCCTAATAACCCCACAGGCAATTGTTTTTCAGCAGACAGGATTTTAAAGATAGTTGAATTTACCTCGTCACTTGTCACTAGTCACTTGTCACTGGTTGTAATTGACGAGGCATATCAGCCTTTCTCAAGCGAAAAAGGTTTTCTGCCGATGTTAAGCGACTATAAAAACCTCGTGATTCTCAGAACCCTGAGCAAGATAGGCTTTGCAGGATTGCGGGTAGGCTTTATGATAGCTGACAGGGAGATAATCAATGAGGTTAACAAGGTAAGGCTGCCATTTAATCTCAATTCTCTTTCACAGGCGGTTGCAGCGGCATTGATTAAAAACCCCAATACAATAAAATTACACATAGGGCTTATTACATCTGAGAGGGAGAGGCTTCTTAATGAACTGTGGAAGATAAGGGGAATAAAACCCTACCCGTCTGAGGCTAATTTTATATTATTCAAAGTTAAAAATTCTGATAAAATCTATTACAGGCTTCTTAAAAAAGGCGTACTTGTGAGGAACATGAGAGAAACTGTTAACGGATGTCTCAGGGTAACTGTTGGGACAAAAAAAGAAAACAATATTTTTATCAAAGCTCTTAAAGAGGTGATGAAATGAGAAAAACAGCATTGAAGAGAAAGACAAAAGAGACAGATATCTCCTTGGACTTAAACCTTGACGGCAGAGGAAGTTATTCAATAAACACCTCCATTCCGTTTCTTGACCATATGCTTTCCCTGATGTGCAGACACGGACTCTTTGATATTAAACTGAAAGCAAAAGGCGATATAGATATTGACGACCATCACACTGTGGAAGACATCGGAATAGTGCTCGGCAAGGCTCTCAAGCAGGCAGTCGGAGATATGAAAGGAATAGCGAGATACGGACAGGCATCTGTGCCTATGGATGAGGCGCTTGCCTCGGTAAGCCTTGATATCAGCGGAAGGCCCTATTTTGTTTATAAAGTGGAATTCCCGAAAAAGAGCAAACTGAAGGACTTTGACCCTGACCTTATAGAAGACTTCCTTCAGGCTTTCGTAAGCAGCAGCAGCATTACACTGCACATCACTGTTCTTTACGGAAGGAACATACATCACATAATTGAAGCAGTTTTTAAAGGGCTTGGCAGGGCGCTCAGAGAAGCAGTTACTATTAATCCAAGGATGAAAGGTATCCCTTCTACAAAGGGCATGATATAATCTCTGAGAGGAAATCAAAAAAAGATGTCACTGCTTTCTAAAATCCCTCTTAATGAGATTAAATACGTCCTCCTCGACATGGACGGGACTCTTCTTGATAAGTATTTTGACGATTACTTCTGGGAGCATCTCGTCCCTGAAAAATATGCTGATAAAAACTGCATCACATTTGGAAAAGCAAAGGAAGAGCTTCTCATAAAATACAAACACCATGAAGGGACTCTTAACTGGACAGACATAGATTTCTGGTCAAGAGAGCTTAACCTTGATATACCTGCGCTTAAGGAGCAGATAAGGCACATGATAGAGGTTCATCCACACGTAGAGGATTTTCTGAAGATGCTGAAAAAAAAGAAAAAGACACTTTTTCTTGTTACAAATGCTCACTACAAGGTTCTTGACCTGAAGTTCAAAAAAACAGAAATAGGAAAATATTTTGACGATGCAATCACCTCATTTGAGATGGGGCATCCAAAAGAGACGCTTGAATTCTGGAAAAAGGCTGAAAAAAAGCTCGGATTTAAAAAAGAGGAAACGCTGTTTATTGACGATACAGAGGAGGTATTAAGAACAGCAAAGAAATTCGGCATCAGATATATACTTCATAAAGTTGTAGCAAGCTCAAAACTTAAACCAAGGCTGTCAAAGGACTTTATGCATATTTTTGATTTTAACGAGCTGATGGAATAAAAATGTCATTCCGTGCTTGACACGGAATCCAGCCCGTTGTTTCTGGATTCCTGCTTTCGCAGGAATGACGCGAAGGTTGTATTTTTAAAGATGGAAACAGAAACCGTTGATTTTCTAATTATTGGAAGCGGAGTGGCTGGACTGAGGGCTGCGATAGAGCTTGCGCCCCACGGGAACGTCCTTGTCGCAACAAAGGACATGCCCTCTGAAAGCAGTACAGAATACGCGCAGGGAGGCATAGCTGTTGCGCTGAGCGATGAAGACAAGGTCGGGATACATTTTGAAGATACACTAAAGGCCGGCGATGGACTCTGCAACGAGGACGCGGTAAAGATTCTTGTTGAGGAAGGCCCTGAAAGGATTCTTGAGCTTATTTCATGGGGCGCTGAATTTGACAAGGAAGGGACAAAGCTTGACTTCACGATAGAGGCAGCCCACTCAAGGAAAAGAGTCCTGCACGCCAGAGGAGATTCCACAGGCAAGGAACTGGAGCGCGTACTTCTGAACAAAGTGCGTTCTTTCCCGTCGGTAAAAAAATATCCTTTTGCATTTACAGTTGACCTGATTATAAAAAACGGCGAGTGCTGCGGAGCATATATCCTGAAGAACAGGAAAATGATTGCCATTCTTGCAAAGGCAACAATTCTTTGCACAGGAGGCTCAGGACAGATATTCGCAAGAACAACCAACCCTATGGTAGCTACAGGAGACGGAATGGCAATAGCCTTCCGTGCAGGCGCTCAGCTTGAAGATATGGAATTTATTCAGTTTCATCCCACAAGCCTCTACTCTCAGTATGCCCCGCAGTTTCTGCTCAGCGAGGCAATGAGAGGTGAAGGGGCGATTTTAAGGAATATAAACAAAGAACCTTTTATGAAAAATTATCACCGCTATGCGGAACTTGCGCCAAGAGACATTGTATCAAGGGCAATAATCTCAGAGATGGTTAAAACTGAAAGCAGCCATGTGTATCTTGACATGACCCATCTCGAAAAAGATTTTGTCAGAAAACGGTTCCCTCAGATTTATTCTACATGCCTTCGATACAATGTAGACATAACAAACGAGCTGATACCTGTATCACCAGCCGCCCATTACATCATGGGAGGGGTGAAGACTGATATTAATGGAGTCGCAAATATAAGAGGGCTTTATGCAGCTGGCGAGGTTGCATGCACAGGCGTGCATGGCGCAAACAGGCTCGCAAGCAACAGTCTGCTTGAAGGGCTTGTTTACGGCGCAAGGACAGGCAGAGCAGCGCTTGAAGAACGTAATGCGTTACGCATTACGCATTACGACACCGCACAGTATGCACCTGCGTATCACACCATCCCGGAACACGATGAAATAAGAATGACCCTGAGAAAGCTTATGTGGGACAGGGTTGGAATAATCAGGTGCGGCGAGTCTCTTAAAGAGGCAAGGGAAAAACTTTCAGAATGGGCATTCATACTTGACAAGGTCTTTTACACAAGACGTGAACTTGAATTGAAAAACATGCTTACAGTTGCAATGATGATCACTGAGGCCGCCTCTCTCAGAAAAGGAAGCGTGGGAGCGCATTACAGGTCTGATTTCCCGGAAAAGGGCAAAGACTGGCAGAAACATATTGCGCTGGCATCAGAAGATGATAGAATAAAATATAGCTTGGCATAAGAGATGCCTCAGAAGAGGAGATAATGAATACCAGAAAAACCAAGATTGTATGCACAATAGGCCCGGCTTCATCACGCCGTGAGACAATACGCTCTCTTATAAGAAACGGAATGGATGTTGCAAGATTAAACTTCTCTCACGGCGACCATGTTACTTACAAAAAGATTACAGGACTTATAAGGGCTGAGTCCGGAAACCTTAAAAAGACAGTAGCAATCCTGCAGGACCTACAGGGCATAAAAATCAGGGTCGGGCTTGTCAGCAACGGTTCAGTAGAGCTTAAAAAAGGCACAGAGATATTTCTGCACAGCGGCAACGATGTCAGCAATGACAAGCACATATCCATTTCATATCCTGCGTTAAGAAAAGATGTAAAGATAGGCGACAGAATACTCTTTGATGACGGTTTGATTCAGGCAAATGTAACAGGCAAGACCCGTGACGGATTAAGAGTGAAAATTGTTGAGGGCGGTATTTTAAGAAACAAAAAAGGAGTCAACCTCCCTCATGTAAAAACAACCTTGCCGTCCTTCACAGATAAAGATAAAAACGACCTCAGCTTTGGATTAACAATCGGTGTTGATTATGCAGCGCTGTCATTTGTAAGAAGCGCAAGTGACGTAAGGGTTGTAAAGGAATGGCTTAAAAAAAGACACGCATCGCTGCCTCTCATAGCAAAGATCGAAAAGCCTGAGGCTATTGATGATATTGACAGCATACTTGATGAGGCGGACGGGATAATGATTGCAAGAGGAGACCTCGGAGTTGAGATATCGCCTGAAGAGGTTCCAATAATACAGAAGATGCTTATCAGCAAAGCCAATGAAAAAGGAAAGCTTGTAATAACAGCAACACAGATGCTTGAATCAATGACAGAACATTCAAGGCCGACAAGGGCAGAGGCAACAGATGTTGCAAACGCCGTCATAGACGGCAGTGATGCGCTTATGCTCTCAGCAGAAACAGCAACAGGGAAATATCCTGTAAATGCAGTAAAGATGATGGACAGGATTATAAGATACACAGAGTCTCAAGTCTCAAGTCAGAAGTCAGTCTCCTTCGGCGACCCGCCGAGGCGGGAAGTCAGAAGTCAGAAGTTAGATTTTTCAGGCGCTGTTGCCGAAGCTGCATGCACTGCAGCCGGGGATATTCATGCAAAAGCCATAGTTGCATTTACTCAATCGGGATTTACGGCAAGGCTTGTATCCAAGTTCAGGCCAGAAGTGCCGATAATAGGCGTTACTCCTCATGCCGATGTTAAACGGATTATGTCTCTTTACTGGGGAGTTACACCGATGCTCATATCTCATGTATCCAACACGGATGATATGATTCAGAAAGTTGAGAAATTGCTCATCGCCTCCAAGATAGCAAAGAGAGGCGATAATATAGTCATAACTGCAGGCTCGCCACTCATGAAACGCGGTACAACAAATCTTATAAAACTGCATAAAATTGACAGCTAATGGACTTTTATTTCGTACGCCTTAATCTTGCGGTGCAGATTGCTTCTTTCCACATCCAAAATCTCTGCTGTCCTTGATATATTCCAGTTATTTTCCTCAAGTTTCTTTGTAATGTAGTCTTTCTCAAAGGCATCTCTTGCATCCTTAAGAGTTTTGTATTGGAAATAGTCGGATCCCTCGTGTTCAACGTGGATAAAGAGATTCTTGGCGTCTATTATATTTGAAGGCGTCATTATAACAAGCCTCTCTATGACATTCTTAAGTTCCCTTACATTTCCGGGCCAGTCGTACGACAGCAGATATTTCAATGCCTCTGTCAGTATCTTTCTGGGAGGCTTGCCGTATTCTTCAGCAAGAGAATCAAGAAAGTATTCAACAAGGATCGGGATATCATCTTTTCTTTCCCTCAAAGGCGGAACAAACAGCGGTATAACATTCAGTCTGAAAAAAAGGTCTTCTCTGAAACTGCCCTTCTTTACTTCTTCCCTGAGGTCTTTATTAGTGGCTGCAATTATCCTGACGTCAACATTTATATTTTTGTTTCCCCCTACCCGCTGAAACTCCTGAGTCTCAATTACACGCAGAACCTTTGCCTGAGCCTGAAGTGACATGTCGCCTATCTCGTCAAGAAATAATGTCCCTCCGTCAGCAAGTTCAAACTTCCCGTTTTTCTTCTCAAATGCGCCTGTGAAAGAGCCCTTCTCATGCCCGAAAAGCTCGCTCTCTATGAGTTCCTGCGGAATGGCAGCGCAATTTACCTCAACAAAAGGCTTCCCGTCCCTCTGGCTTTTTTCATGCAGGAGTCTTGCAGCAACTTCTTTGCCGGTACCGCTTTCTCCGAATATCAGAACACGGCTGTTGCTCCTGGCAGCCATCTCCATCTGTTCCCTTAAATCCTTAATCTTTTGCGATTCACCGATAAGCTTCCACTTCCTTGTCAGATTCTCCCGAAGTGTAATGTTTTCTCTCTCAAGCGTCCTCTTTTCAATCGCCCTCTTTGACACAAGAAGCACCCTTTCGAGAGAAAGCGGTTTCTCAAGAAAATCATACGCCCCTGTCTGTGTGGCTTTCACTGCAAGTTCAATACTGCCGTGCCCTGATATCATTATTACTGAGACATCAGGCTTCATCGCCTTTATCTCCTGCAGTGTTTTAATTCCATCCATGCCGGTAAGCCATATATCCAGAAAAATAAGGTCAGGCGAAGTCTCCCTGAGTATCTTTACTGCTTCCTCCCCTGAGTCTGCAGTTAAAACATCATAACCATCATCTTCCAGTATGCCTGACAGGCTTTCTCTTATACCTTCTTCATCGTCCACTATAAGAATTACAGGTTTTGACACTTTGCCTCTCCTTCCAAGTCTATATCTCTCTTATTGGCAGTTCTATAGTAAAGATTGTGCCCTTAGGGTTATTGTCTCTTACCCTGATGTATCCCCTGTGTTCCATAACAATTTTGTTTGCAATAGCCAGCCCCAGCCCTGTGCCGTCCTTTTTTGTAGAGAAATAAGGAAGAAATATTTTGTCTTTATCATCTTCCTTCATTCCCGGGCCGTCGTCTGCAATGTCCATAAAAACCCTGTTTGCCGCCTTATCCATATGCACTTTAAGTTCTATATTACCACTATTACCCATCGCCTGAAATGCATTGTCAAAAATATTAATCATCACCCGCTTGAACTGCTCCCCATCCATTTCAACAGGTGGTACATCGTCCGGCAGTAAAACTTTTATATTAAATCCCTTATAATCCTTATAGAGTTCCAGCGCCTCATTTATTATACTTGCAAGGTTTGTCGGCATCTTTTTTATCTCGGGCATCTTGCCAAATCTTGAGAACTCATCAACAAGCCTCTTAAGGCTGTCAACCTCATTCACTATTGTCCTTGTGGAGCGTTCAAATATCTGGTCAAAATCCTTATCCTTCTGCTCCCACTTCTTCATCATTCTTTCTGTTGAAAGCTTTATAGGCGTAAGCGGATTCTTTATCTCATGCGCTATTCTCCTTGCAACTTCTTCCCATGCAATTGCCTTCTGAGCTTTTATGACATCAGTAAGATCGTCAAAGACGACTAACAACCCTATCGGAGTCGATGCCTTGTCTCTGAGAGTGGTAACAAAGACCCTCAGTATAAGCCTTTCATCTCCGACTGTCACCCTTACATCTTTCTCTATGCCTTTGAGGTCTTTAATTATTATCCCGCTGATAAGAGTGTTAAGTTCTTCTGATGCAATTTTTGCTGTCAGGTCCCTGTAGTTCTTATTAATTACATCTTCAGCCTTCACATTCAATATAGAACATGCAGCGACGTTGATCGTCAGTATCCTGCCATGCACATCAAGGAACACAACACCGGAATTAATATTCGCAAGTATGTTCTCCATCCAGAGCCTCTCCCTATCGGATTTCACATAAGCCTTCTGGAGCGTCTCTTTTCCCTCCTTCAATCCGGACACCATATGGTTGAAAGAATTTATCAGCAGCCCTATCTCATCTTCCCTTCTGAGATTAAGGCGGACATCAAGATTTCCTGATGCAACTTCCTCTGTGGCCTGCGCAAGGCTCTGTATCGGGTCTGTAATCCCTCTTGCAATCCTCAGCGCCACCCAGAGGGCCATGAACACAACAATCAAAGTAAAGAAAGCAAGTATTAAAATATAGTTCATCTTCAAGGGCACTTTCCATGATTCCATGTTCAAATAGTCTTCGTATGCGCTTTTTACCTTTTCAACATTGACCGCAATATCTTTTGGCAGAGTGGTTTCAATAATTATAATGCCTGTCATTTTCCCCCCGGAATATTCCGGAACGGCTGCCCTTATGGTATCTCCATTTTCGCCGGATATGACCTCTGTCCCCTCTTTACCGTCAAATGCGGCCTTAATCGTCTCTGTCGGATTTTCAGGGCTTCTGTTCATACGAACTGTCCTGTAGCCCGAAGCAGATTTTTCACCTGACACAACTGCCCTTGCAAATTCCATAGCCCTCTGCCTTTCCATCTCATAAACAGCCTTAGCGACATTAAGTGAACTGGTAAGAGGCTGCCTGAACTGGGGGGTCAGAAGTTTGTCTATGTAATTTGTAACAAGCCCGCTTGCCACAAAGAACAGAAGCGCTGCAGGTATAGACGTAAGCACAACAAATATCACGACAATCTTTGTCTTGAATTTATAACCAAGAATTTTCTGTTTTCTCTCTATGTAGAGTTTTATAAGGTTCTTGCTGACAAAAAATACCAAGGTCAGAAGCGCAATTATATTCAGGTTCAGGAGAACCAGAAGGATGACTATTGTTAAAACGGATACTGTTTCAAGTCTGATGTAATGCAGCTCAACCGCTGAAGCAGCAATTATAAAAATAAAAACCCCTAAGAACAACAGTCCATTTCTAAGATTTTTCATTTCTCCTGCCCCACACGGAATTTTGAAGAGTCCTTCACTTTGGTAAACTCCTTTTCCGGCACAAAGAAAAACAGATAACTTATAACAGGAGGGAGCTTTCTTAGTCTTGACTCAACTGTTATGCGGACAAAATAATCATCTGGCTCCAACTCTCTTGTATTTGTAAGCTTAAGATCTCTGATATTTAATGACCAGTTCAATAATGAATCAAGCTCATTGAATCGTCTTTCTACTATTGTCATCCCATCTGACGATGCCGCTATATATTCCTTCTTGACTGGATCAACCCGCAGCGTTTTAACAATAGGCTTTCCCAAAACAAACTCATCAGGCCACATATTCCAAACCCTGAACAGGTCTATGTAAAATGTAATCTCTTTTGCTATCCCGTTTTTCAGATCCTGCAGCTGCTTTTCATCAAGGATAAGCCCTGTTGTAACATATATTTCGTTGTTTATAATCTTCGTTTCCGGCCCGATTATCTCAGCAGACCTTGTTATAGAAGGGAAAAACAACAAACAACAAAAAAGAAGTAAAAAGCAAAAAGCAACCTTCCATCTCCTGTCTATCAATTTAGCCTTGACATCTCCTCTGAAAAAATTTATTCTCATTATACCATAATAAAGACAGTGAAGAGTGAAGAGTGAAGAGTGAAGAGTATAAAATTAGTTTGACTGTTCACTTAATACTATTCACTAACGACTGTCAGAGGAGGAATTATGGAACTTAAACGCGTAAAGATAGACATTCCTGAAAACTGTAACGTTATACTTGGGCAGACACATTTCATAAAAACAGCGGAAGACCTTTATGAAATTGTAGTGACAACCGTTCCGCATGCAAATTTTGGAATTGCATTCACCGAGGCATCAGTCCCGTGCCTGATAAGAACAGAGGGTAACGACAACGGGCTTATAGATGCCTGCGTCAAAAACCTTCAGGCGCTTGGCGCAGGACATGTATTCTGCATACTAATGCGCGGAGCCTATCCTATAAATGTGCTCAACCAGATTAAGAACTGTCCTGAAGTATGCATGATATTCTGTGCAACGGCAAATCCAGTTGAAGTTATTGTAGCCGCTCTATCCCATGGGAACGGTGTCTTGGGAGTTGTTGACGGTTTAGGACCGAAAGGCGTAGAGACGCCTGAAGATAAGGCTCACAGAAAAGAATTCTTAAGAAAGATCGGATATAAACTGTAAAACTATGCGAATCAGCGGCAGGGTCAAAGAACCGTTATGTCCATTCTGCAGCGAACCGTTTAAAAGGCCGGAGGATATAAAGACCGGGCTTGGAAATGTTTTCACAGGCGGAAAATGTAAATGCGGAGTAGCATACGTCTTTGACCGTTCAGGACACAATCTCGGTGAGGCTTACGTTGATGCCCTTGTATTTGCCTGTAACGGTGATTGGGAAACAGCATGGACACTAACGCCGGACGTAGACTATAAAATAGAATCTTTTCACTATGATCAAGGAAGCCATCAATTAATAGAAAGCATAAAGAAAGGCTTACGGACAAGCGAAAACCTCCTGTTCATTAAAGTGGAAAATAAAGCGCAAAGCGGTCAGGAAAACAGCAAGTGAAGATAAATAAATATAATTTGCAAATAATTTTTTTTTATTTGACCGAATATGTTAAGATATATTAGTGTTTATAGTCCAATTGGGAATCTGATTGCCTTCAAATAATCATTTTTATCCTGTAAGAAAGGATTATTTGGAAGTTAAGACAAATATTGAGCGGGAGATTTCTCCCTTACTTATATTTAACAAGGAAAATTTTCAACAAAAAGGAGGGACGTAAAAATGCCAATGATGGATTTTCAGGGGAAACAGATTGAGGTTGATGATGACGGTTATATCGTGAACCTAGATGACTGGTCAAAGGAGCTTGCAGTTCATTTAGCATCGATTGACGGGATGACACTTACAGATGCTCACTGGGAAGTCATTAACTTCCTCAGAGACTACTACAAGCAGTATCAGATTGCCCCCATGATAAAGATTCTCGTTAAAGAGATCGGAAAGTCTATGGGGCCCGAAAAAGGCAACACAAAGTACCTTTACGAACTTTATCCGGGCGGGCCTGCAAAGCAGGCATGTAAGTTTGCAGGGCTTCAAAAACCAACAGGTTGCGTATAACAGTTAAGAGTATGGGAGTTAGGAGTTTAGGAGTTAAGGGTGCCTGTACATTCTGATTTCTATACTCCGAACTCCGAATTTGAAATTTCAACCTTTTGTGGGGTTGCCTGCCTCAACTGATTCAACTAAATCGGGAGGGAACAAAGCCAGACATGAGACTGAACAGCCTCTTAGCAGATAAAAAGGCTTCCATCCTGGGAAAATGGTTTGATGTAATAATAGAAAGTTACCCTCCTGACACCTCAAACTTTTTAAAGAATCAGAGTAACCGATTTGCCAATCCAGTAGGGTCAACTATATCTAAGGGGATAGAAAATATATTTGATGAACTCATCAGAGGACTCAATAAGGAAAAAACTTTGGAGTTTCTTGATAATATTGTGAGGATAAGGGCGGTTCAGGATTTTACTCCCTCTCAGGCCGTTTTTTTTATCTTCCCTCTGAAGAGAATTATCAGGGAAGAACTCCGCGTTGAAATAGCCGAAAAACAGTTATCAGATGAGATTCTATCTCTTGAATCCACTATAGACAACCTCGCACTTTCAGCATTTGATATTTACATGAAGTGCAGGGAAAAGATTTATGAGATAAAGGCTAATGAAGTTAAGAGCATGACCTTCAGGCTTTTACAGATGGCTAACCTGATAAATGACGCTGATGGGCACGAACCTGATTTCAAAGGAAACAATAATCTTAAAATAAAAAGAGGAGAGGTAAAGAAATGAGAATCCTATTTTCCTTCTTTGCTGTTATTGCGCTTGTTCTGTCTGCTTACGCAGGGGTGGAGATAGCAAACCTTCAATTTCTTTTTGGAGTTGTTATTCCCTATGCTGCAATTGCAATATTTATCTTGGGTTTCATCTATCGTGTGCTGAAATGGGGAAACTCTCCTGTGCCGTTCCGCATACCTACGACCTGCGGACAACAGAATTCTCTGCCATGGATAAAACAGAATAAGATTGAAAACCCATCAAGCATTTTAGGCGTCATCATCAGGATGGCGCTTGAAGTGCTGATATTCCGCTCACTCTTCAGAAATTTAAAGACACAGCTTCAGGAAGGCAAGATTGTCTATGGAGAGGCTAAATGGCTCTGGCTGGCAGGACTGGCATTCCACTGGTCATTCCTTATCATCTTTGTCAGGCACTTCAGGTTCTTCCTTCAGGACACCCCTTCATTCTTAAAGGCTATTGAGGGACTTGATAGTTTTCTGCAGGTGGGCGTACCGCTGCTTTATATGACAGATGTTGTTCTTCTCGGGGCTGTAACATATCTGTTTTTTAGAAGAGTTTTCATACCACAGGTAAAATATATCTCCCTTGCAGCCGACTACTTCCCGCTTTTTCTGATATTTGGCATAGCCGCATCAGGCGTGTTAATGAGATATTTTTACAAGGTGCATATTGTGGGTGTGAAGGAACTCGCTATGGGACTTGTAAGCTTAACCCCTGTGATACCTCAGGGTATAGGCGTCATTTTCTATATCCATCTGTTTTTGATATGCATATTGCTTGCCTACTTCCCGTTGAGCAAGCTGATGCATATGGGCGGGGTCTTCCTCAGTCCTACAAGAAATCTGGCAAACAACAACCGCGCTGTGATGCATGTCAATCCATGGAATTATCCGGTTAAGGTTCATACATATGCAGAATATGAGGACGACTTTAGAGATAAAATGAAAGCAGCTGGATTACCAGTAGAAAAGGAGTAAATATGGCAGAACCAAAACCAGAAGAACTTGCGAGGATAGACTACAAGCCGCCTAAAAAAGGATGGATGGATACCCCTACCGTATTCAAGAAGGGCATGTTTTGCTATGGCAACAAGCCAAAATCTCTTGAAACAGTTGGATTCCCGAATGCACGCAAATGGTCAGTCTTAGATGAAGACTGGAAGTTGCCCGAGAATTGGCAGGAAATTTTTATTGAAGGGCTGCGTGAGCGGGTAAGTAAATACCGTTCTTTTCGACTTTTCTTAGATATTTGCGTGCGGTGTGGCGCCTGCGCCGACAAATGTCACTATTTCATCGGTAGCGGAGACCCTAAAAATATGCCAGTACTGAGAGCCGAACTTCTCAGATCAATCTACAGAAAATACTGCACTACGTCTGGAAAGATTATGGGTAAGATTGCAGGAGCGCGTGATCTGACAATCGATGTGCTTAAAGAACTCTGGTATTATGCCTTCCAGTGCTCCGAATGCAGGCGATGCTCGGTGTTTTGCCCTTACGGTATTGATACTGCTGAGATTACGATCCTTGTAAGAGAGCTTCTCAACCTCCTCGGATTAAATATTGAATGGATTGCCGGACCTGTCGCCAATTGCTGGCGGACCGGAAATCATCTTGGTCTCCAGCCCCATACCATTAAAGATTCCTTCGAGATGTTCGTTGATGACATAGAGACTTATACCGGGATAAGGGTAAATCCAACCTTTAACAGGAAGGGTGCTGAAATCCTTTTCGTTGTACCCTCTGGAGATTTATTTGCAGACCCGGGCACGTATACTACGATGGGCGAACTTTTGCTCTTCCATGAGCTTGGGCTTGATTACACTTGGAGTACATTTGCCTCTGAAGGCGGCGATTTTGGTCTCTTTACTTCGAATGAGATGGCAAAGAGACTGCATAATAAAATCTATGAAGAAGCCAAGAGGCTGAAGGTGAAATGGATAATGGGTGGAGAATGTGGTCACATGTGGAGGGTATGGCATCAGTATCATAATACATGGTATGGACCTGTAGATTTTCTTGAAGAACCTGTCTCTCCAATAACAGGCACGAAATTCGAAAATACAAAATCCAATAAGACTGTTCATATATGTGAATTTACTGCTGATCTCATCAAACACGGTAAACTGAACTTAGATCCGAGCAGGAACGACAATTTGATCTTAACGTACCACGATTCATGTAACACTGCAAGGGGAATGGGAATCCTTGAAGAACCGAGATATATCATCAAGAACGTATGCAACCATTTCTATGAAATGCCTGAAGACACCATAAGGGAACAGACTTTCTGCTGCGGTAGCGGTTCCGGGTTAAATGCATCAGAAAACATGGAGAATAGGCTGAGGGGAGGCCTTCCGCGTGCAAATGCCGTTAGACATGTGCATCAAAAATATGGAGTCAATACGCTTGCATGTATCTGTGCAATAGACAGGGCAGTTTTTCCGCCACTTATGGATTATTGGGTTCCTGGGGTAAATGTAACTGGTGTGCATGAGATGGTAGGTAACGCCCTGGTGTGCAAAGGGGAAAAGAAACGAACTCAGAATCTACGAGGTGACCCACTTCCTGGAAAGGAGGCTAAAGAATAATGAAGATATATGACGGAGGAAAAATATTCGTTGGCTTGATTATCTTTGTCGCCCTTTTTGCGTCTCCATTCTATCTGAATATGGGCAAGGCTGTGGCTAAACCCGAGCTTAAATTTGACACACCTGAAATTCAAAAGATGGAAAAGGAAACAGGGAAAAAACAGTGTGTTGAACCCAAGGAGATTATGAGACCGGAACACATGCAGATGCTTAATAGCTGGAGAGATGCTGTTGTGCGCAATGGAGATAGAGACCAGATAATCATCAGCGGGCAGAAATACGACAAGAGCCTTCAGAACGGATGCATGAAATGCCACTCTAACAAAAAGGATTTTTGCGATAAATGCCACAACTACGTGGCTGTAAAACCATACTGCTGGGATTGCCATATTGAGCCAAAGGAGAAGAAGTCATGAGCATGAACAGAAGAGAATTTTTAAAAATAGCCGGAATCTCTACAGTAGTCGGACTTGGCGGCACAGCGGTTTTCAATAAGATACGGGAAGGCGCTCTTGAGGCTGCCCAGATTGCGCCTAATACATCAGCTCTTACAGCAAAGCAATGGGCAATGGTTATTGATATGGAAAAATTCAAATCAGAGGAGACAGTCAAGAAGGTGATAGATGCATGTCACCGCATTCATAATGTGCCGGACTTCGGCAATCCCAAGGATGAGGTCAAGTGGATATGGACCGAAACCTTTGAGCATTCTTTCCCCGGGCAGGAACATAAATTCATGCCTGAGGATATGAAACACAAGCCTTTTCTATTGCTCTGCAACCATTGTGATAATCCTCCCTGCGTAAGGGTATGTCCCACAAAGGCAACATTCAAGAGGAAAGATGGTATCGTGATGCATGATATGCACCGGTGCATCGGCTGCAGATTCTGTATGGCAGCCTGCCCTTTTGGAGCAAGGAGCTTTAATTATCGCGACCCTCGCGGCAAGGATGCAAACGGCAACCCCTTTATAAAAGAGGAGAATAAAGAATATCCAACAAGAATGATAGGTGTTGTGGAAAAATGCAACTTCTGCTATGAGAGGCTTGCAAAAGGTCTTAAGCCTGCATGCGTGGAAGAATCGAACGGGGCATTGGTATTTGGCGATCTTGATGATCCCGCATCCGAAATTAGAAAGATTCTCGCTTCAAAACATACCATCAGGCGCAAGCCGGAACTCGGGACAGAGCCGAACATCTATTACATAATAGGAGGAAATGACTATGCTGTTGTACCTGAAATCAGATGAGCATTACGCTCTGTTCGGAACAGGAGGTAACTTATAATGCTTGAAAAGGCTTTAAAAGGAGGCAAACGATACTGGACATGGGTGTTTTTCCTTCTTGCTTTAGTAGGAGTTGGCACTGTTTATTACCTTAAGCAGTTCAGTTACGGATTAGGCATAACAGGTCTCAGCAGGGACGTTTCATGGGGTCTTTACATAGGGCAGTTCACATTCCTCGTCGGCGTAGCTGCATCCGGCCTCATGCTTGTTCTGCCATACTACCTGCACAATTTTAAACAGTTCGCAAAGATTACGATACTCGGTGAGTTTCTGGCTGTATCAGCAGTCACGATGTGTATGCTATTCATCTTTGTTGATCTGGGGCAGCCTATGAGGATTATGAATGTGTTACTTTATCCGACTCCTAACTCAGTCCTGTTCTGGGATGCAATGGTTTTAAGCGTCTATCTTGCCTTGAATATAATTATTGGCTGGGTTGTTCTTGGCTCTGACAAGAAAGGCATTGCTCCTCCAAAATGGGTTAAACCATTAATTTATCTTTCAATAGCATGGGCGCCCTTAATCCACACAGTCACCGCATTTCTCTATGCAGGAATTCCCGGAAGGCACTTCTGGCTGACTGCGATCATGGCTGCACGATTCCTTGCATCCGCATTTTCAGGAGGCCCGGCGCTGCTTATAATCCTTGCTCTGATTATAAGGAAATTCACAAAGTTTGACCCCGGGAAAGAGGCTATCCAGACACTCGGAAAGATTGTCACATACTTTATGATAACAAACGTCTTCTTCTTCGGCCTTGAGTTCTTCACAGCATTCTACAGCAATATACCCGGGCACATGCATCCATTCGTATACCTCTTTGCAGGTCTTGATGGACATGCCAAACTTGTACCATTGATGTGGACATCTGTAATATTTGCCATCGCCTCTATTGCCCTTCTGCTATTCCCTGCTGTAAGGAGGAATGAGTCAACTCTTGCTATAGCTTGTGCTATGGTCTTTATCTCCCTCTGGCTTGACAAGGGATTCGGCCTCATTATTGGCGGATTTGTTCCTAACATGTTCGAGAAGGTGACAGAGTACTGGCCGACAATGCCTGAGACGTTTATAATAATAGGTGTCTGGGCAGCGGGATTTCTGGTGTTAACGATACTCTATAAGATTGCAATAACAGTGAGGGAAGAGACTGCAGGGATAGAAATAGAGCACTGAAAAGCATTCTCACTTAAAAGAAAGTTTTGAACAACCTAAATTTTTAAGGAGGTGAAGTTTAGATGTGGCTTGTAACAGTGGATGTAGAAAAATGTGAAGGATGCGAGGAGTGCGTTAACAACTGTCCTGTCAGCGTTTTTCAGATGAAGGACGGCAAGGCAGACCCTTATCAGGCAGACCTATGCGAGGGTTGCGAAACCTGTGTAAGCGTCTGTTCAACAGGAGCAGTTACTCTTAAGGAAATGTAGAGCTTTCCCTAAAACAATAAAATAAAAAAGGGGACACAGAATCTCTGTTTCCCTTTTTTATTTATTGAGGCTCTCTGTGAAGTTTCAAAATTATAACACTTCCTATTTATTGGCTGTAACTGTATAGTTCTTGTATATTATTCACTGATTTTCACTATAGATTTGTTTTGAATTTTAAAGGAGGATGAAGATTAACCGTAACGCTGTCAACTTTGACTCGCCCGAAGGCAGGGAGATTTACAGGCACAGCGCATCCCATATCATGGCGCATGCCGTAAAGGAGATTTTTCCTACTGTAAAACTTGCAATAGGCCCGGCAACAGACGAGGGTTTTTATTACGATTTTGATATGGACAGGCCGTTTACACCGGAAGACCTTGGCTTGATAGAAAACAAAATGAAAGAACTAATAAAAAAAGATAACCCGTTTACAAGAAAAACTATGACGAGGAAAGATGCGATAGAGTTGTTTGAAAAGATGGGCGAGGATTACAAAGTAGAGATCCTCTCGGAGATTGCAGATGATGAAGTATCCGTATATGAAGAGGGAGGATTTGTAGACCTGTGCAGGGGGCCCCACGTTCCGGCAACGGGCTTTATTAAGGCGTTCAAGCTCCTCAGCATTGCAGGCGCATACTGGCGCGGAAGCGAAAAGAACAAGATGTTACAGCGGATATACGGAACTGCATTTGCTGATGAAAAGTCTCTAAAGGATTACCTTGTCTTTCTTGAAGAGGTCAAAAAAAGAGACCACAGAAAACTCGGCAAAGAACTTGACCTTTTCAGCATCAGCGAAGATATTGGGCCGGGATTAATCCTCTGGCATCCTAACGGCGCAATTATAAGAAAAACTATAGAGGATTTCTGGAGGGATGAACATTACAAAGCCGGTTATAATCTCCTCTATTCACCGCACATAGCAAAGCTTAACCTCTGGCAGAGGAGCGGGCATCTTGATTTCTACAGAGAAAATATGTATTCACCGATGGAAATAGAAGGCATAGAATATGAACTCAAACCAATGAACTGTCCGTTCCATATAAGCATCTACAAAAGTTCTCTCAGGAGTTACAGGGAACTTCCAATCAGGTATGCAGAGCTTGGAACCGTTTACAGATATGAGCGTTCTGGCGTGCTCCACGGGCTTTTAAGAGTCAGAGGTTTTACACAGGATGACGCACACATATTCTGCAGGGAAGACCAGATAGAAAGCGAGATATTAAGCATCCTTGACTTCACGCTTTTTATTCTTAAGACATTCGGCTTTGATTCATATGATGTTTACCTTTCAACCATGCCGGAGAAATATGTCGGCACGCTTGAAAACTGGGAAAGCTCAACAAACGCCCTGAAACAGGCGCTTGAGAAAAAAGGGCTGTCATACCGGGTAGATCCGGGCGAAGGTGTTTTCTACGGCCCGAAAATAGACATAAAGATAAAAGACTCATTGAACAGGTCATGGCAGTGCAGCACAATTCAGGTTGACTTTAACAACCCGGAGAGGTTTGATGTTACTTACAGGGGAAGCGATGGAAAAGACCACAGGCCTATAATGATCCACCGCGCCCTTATGGGCTCACTTGAAAGGTTTTTCGGAATTCTCATAGAGCATTACGCCGGTGCATTCCCATTATGGCTTGCGCCCGTTCAGATCGGAATACTCACAATTGCAGAAAGACATTCCGATTATGCGCTAAAAACTGCTGACACCTTAAAGCTTAATGGAATCAGGATTGAGACCAATCTTGAAAATGAAAAAATCGGATATAAAATCAGAGAAGCCACTATCAGAAAAGTGCCTTATTTGGTTATAATAGGTGACAAAGAATCAGATGAGAACAAGCTGACGGTAAGAAAGCGCAATGGTGAAAACATGGGCTCGTTTACAATAGGCGAGCTTATAGAGATAATAAAGACTGAAATAGGAAGCAGGCATTAAATATATAATGTATATAATTCAGTACGCATAAGGCGTTATGTTTCACAAATAAAAATGGAGGTGAAAGTATAAGCAAACACATAAGGGTAAACGAACAGATAAGGGCAAAGGAAGTCAGGCTTATTGACGCTGACGGTAACCAGGCAGGGATTGTTTCTGTCAGAGAGGCTTTAGAACTTGCTGACCAAAGAGAACTTGATCTGGTGGAGGTATCGCCTGAGGCAAATCCTCCAGTCTGCAAACTGCTTGATTTTGGTAAATATAAATACCAGATGAGCAAAAAGCAGGCTCCGAGCAAAAAGATTGACATAAAAGAGATAAAGATAAGACCTCAGATAGGCATACACGATCTGGAGTTGAAAGTAAGGAATATACGGCGTTTTCTGGATGAAGGGCATAAGGCTAAGGTGATGATGTTCTTCAGGGGAAGAGAGATGGCAAGACCGGAGCTTGGATTGATGGTTTTCGAAAAGCTGACCCAGATGCTGCCCGGCAAGTTTAATATAGAGATGAAGTCAAAACTTGAGGGTAATCATATTACCATGGTAATTGGGCCGAGCAGCAAATAGTGAACAGTGAATAGTGAACAGTCGTCAGTTTCTGACTCTTCACTAAATACTATTCACTAACGACTATAATTAGGAGGAATAGATGCCAAAGATGAAAACACATAGAGGGGCGGCAAAGAGATTTAAGGTTACAGGCACAGGGAAAATAAAGAGGAGCAAGGCTTATAAAAGCCATATCCTTACAGGCAAACCCTCAAAAAGAACAAGAAAGCTTAGGACTGCGACTCTCGTTTCAAAAGCAGAGCACAGCAAAATAAAAAAACTTTTACCATATATGTAGATAAAGTTATAGATAAAGTTAAGAGTGAAAAGTTATAAGTTAAGAGTTACAGTCTCCAACTTTCAACTTTCAACTTTCAACTTTGATTTAGGAGGATTAAAATGCCAAGGGCTAAAGGTGGATTTAAAACAAGACAGAGAAGAAAGAAAGTTCTTGAACAGGCAAAGGGCTATTATAGCGCAAAGAGCCGTCTATTCAGGATAGCAACAGAAGCGGTTGACAAGGCGCTGCAATATGCTTACAGAGACCGCAAGGTAAAAAAACGCGAGTTCAGGTCTCTCTGGATTATAAGGATCAATGCGGCTGTCAGGGCAGCAGGTTTGACTTACAGTCAATTTATTGCAGGGGTCAAAAAGGCAAAGATTGCTCTCAACAGGAAAGCATTGGCTGATATGGCTTACAATGATCCAGAGGCATTCAGCGAACTCACAGAGTCAGTTAAGAAAAAGCTTGCTGCATAAAAGAGGCGGCAGCTCACCAAATGCTTGACACAGACTCTTTCAAAAAGGCGTTTCTCAGTGAATTAGATAAGGCTGCGTCTACAGCTGAGCTTCAGCAGGTGCGGATTAAATACCTCGGGAAAAAGGGATTACTGACAGCTCAGCTTAAAAACCTTTCTACGATGCCTGCCGAAGAAAAACGGTCTTTTGGAAAAGCGGTAAATGAGCTTAAAGGATTCGTTGAAAACGAGATCGCCTTAAAAGAATCTGCTCTGGGCAATGCAGACCTTAAGAAGAGACTCTCCTCAGAGACTATAGATGTAACACTTCCCGGAAAATACACACCTATAGGCAGAGAACACCCGATAAATAAAGTTCTGCGGGAGATTGAAGATATTTTTGTTTCAATGGGTTTTAGCGTTGAAGAGGGACCGCAGGTTGAACTTGATTACTATAACTTTGAGGCATTGAACATGCCGAAAGACCACCCTGCGCGGGACATGCAGGATACATTCTACATCACAGATGACGTGATGCTGAGGACTCACACATCTCCTGTTCAGATAAGGACAATGGAAAAAAAGAAACCGCCTCTGAGATTCATTGCACCGGGCAAGGTTTACAGGTGTGACGCTGATATTTCCCATACGCCGATGTTTCATCAGGTTGAAGGCCTGATGGTTGATACAGATGTCTCTTTCAGCGACCTCAAGGGCGTGCTTGAAACATTCATCCACAGAATATTCAGTCCTGAGACTCCTGTAAGGTTCAGACCGAGTTTCTTCCCGTTTACAGAACCATCAGCAGAAGTTGATATCGGCTGCATATTCTGCGAAGGCAGGGGCTGTCAGGTATGCAAGGGAACAGGATGGCTTGAGATACTTGGCGCAGGCATGGTAAACCCGCGTGTCTTTGAGATGGTCGGATATAATCCTGAAATCTATACCGGCTTTGCATTCGGCATGGGCGTTGAGAGGATAACCATGCTCAAGTATGGGATTGACGATATCAGGCTGTTTTTTGAGAATGACCTCCGCTTTCTAAGGCAGTTCTAAACCAACACCAATCAAGTTCATGAATATAAAATATCCTTTATTGAGCAATACACCTGAATATGCTATTATAGGTGTATAAAAAACAGGAGGTCATTTATGGGAAGGACTAATATCAACATTGATGACAGGCTTTTAAAAGAGGGACTTAAGCTGACCCATCTAAAAACTAAAAAGGAACTGGTCAATTATGCTCTCGGTGAGTTGATAAAGAAAATTAGAAGGAAGGGAATACTCAGACACGAAGGGAAGATAAAGTGGGAAGGCGATCTGAATGAGATGAGGGGAAGCCGGGTTTGATACTCGCCGATACCAGCGTTTGGATTGATTTTCTCAAAGGTAAAAATACTCCTCATCGAAATATCCTTCATCAGCTTATTGCGACCGAAGAAGACATCTGCATAACGGGTATAATCCTCACAGAGATACTTCAAGGCATAATGGATGAAAAAGAGAGCGCTGAAATGAAGAAGTATCTCACGGAGTTTCCGGTCTATAATCCCGAAGGTATTACTGCATATATTGAAGCGGCAAACATTTATAAGAAATGCGCAAGGCAAGGGAAAACAGTAAGGAAAACAATAGACTGCCTCATCGCAGCGGTTGCAATAGAGAATAACCTTATCCTTTTCCATAACGACAGGGATTTTGACACCATCGCAAACTGCACTGATTTAAAAATTTTAAGTTTAGGAAATTAGCACGCCTGCGGCAGTTCTAAAGACTCATTACTCGCCTAAAATGATTAGCCCCGTTTGAGAATTTCACCTACGCAGCCGCAAAAACAAGAGTGTCTTGCTACTGCGAATTGCTCACAGTACTCCTCACCGCAGAGCATCCCCGTCATTGTGTCTAGTACAAGCGAGAATCGTTACTTCTGAAAGCCTATCACTTCGCTCCTCCTGCATCCTGATGTTCTGATTTTGTTAAGTTCTCCTGAGAGGGAACAAATGTATCCCCATCCAACAAAGATATCGTAAGTCTAACCTATTGAAAAAAATGCATTTCAACTATAATAGTTTTATCACTTTTTAGGAGGAACATCTATATGACTGAAGATTTAACAGGCATCTTTAAACCAGAAGCCAAGACCATAATGAAAATATTTGGAGATGCGGACAGCTATTATCAGATACCAGATTATCAGAGACCCTATAGCTGGAACACAGAGCAAATTGAACAAATGTGGGATGATATTTCTTCTGCAATGGAAACAAGTGAGGAGAGTTATTTCTTAGGGCCAATCATATTGATTGAGAAAAAAGGTTATTTTGAGGTTGTAGATGGGCAACAAAGGCTGACAACGCTAACCATTTTATTTTGTGTATTGCGAGATGCATTCCTGAAGGGTGACAAGAAAATCATAAATGCAATAAAGAGTCTTGTTGACCAACAGTATCGGCTGCGATTAATAACCCAGCTTCATTATCAGAATCAGTTTGAAGAACAGATACTGGATAGCGTTAAATTTCCTCAAAATGAACCTACGAAGAAAGAACTTGAAGAAAATAAGTTCCTGAATGCCGCAATAAATTTTAGAGACAAACTATCAAAGCTAAATCATAACCAGTTGTCGGAATTTGTGAACTATTTACTTAACAGAGTAATAATGATTTCCATCATATGCACAAAACAACACTTTGCCATAAAACTTTTTCAGGTTCTCAATACCAGAGGACTTGATTTAGATAATGCTGACCTAATAAAAAGTCATTTATATGGAACTATCACGAAAGAGTTGCATCAGCAACAGTTTATGTCAACATGGAGAGAATCTGAGACTATATCAAAGCAGATAGACGAATCTTTAGAGAATCTGTTCACGTTTTATGAATACTACATCTTAGCGAGGAATCCGAAAGTTTCGCTATTTGAAGAATTGACTTCCAGTAAGGAATTTAAGAAAGATGCTAATAAAGTTATATATGCGTTCAAGGTATTTGTAGAGGAATTCAACCAGGTATGGCAAATGCAATTCCCGCTTATATATTCATTCTGGTATATTCCGAATCAGGTTTTTTGGAAAGCAATATTGACAACGGCACGATGCGAAAAGTTCAAAGATTTTGATGGACTATGCAAAGAACTGAGAAAAATGTTTTATGCATATTGGATTGCTGGCTATACAACGTCTAAAATCAAACAACTGTCGTTTAATATTATCGGGATGCTGAAGAAGAATAAATCGTTAGCGGACATAAAGAAAGAGATTGACGATAAGATGGCGGCTGATGATGTCATCAAATGGATGTCTGATAACCTCTATGACGATGCATATGGAAAATCATGGGCCAAACCTTTATTAACCCTGATTGAATATGAGCAAACAGATAAAGCTAAAATTACCTATATTGAGATGGACCGCAAACTTCACGCAGACCATATACTTCCTGAGAAGTGGGATACCATAGGTTACTGGAAATCACATTGGACAAAGGAGCAAGCATCACTGTGGGGTAATAAAATCGGCAATCTTACCTTGCTTTCTGGGAAAAAGAATATAGCAGCAAGCAACGATTCATTTCCAAAGAAAAAAAGCATTTATAAGGGTAAGGGATTAGACGGAACAACAGCGTTCGTTACTTCTCAGATGATTATGCAAAAAGCTGAATGGGAGGAGCAGCAGGTCAAAGATCGTCATCAGTGGCTTATTAAGCAGACAGAGAAACTTCTTGATATAAAACTAAAGAAAAATGCACTTAAAGGTGCTTAACTCCTGCAAACAACGTTGTGCTTCACTTCCAGGCAGGTATACCCACAGTGAGTCGGTAGCGTAAGCTTCCCCATTAGGTAGACAGTTGTAAAATAGAGTTCCCAGCATTTTGCTCCATGTATTCAGCCGGTGTCAAGTCCCCTAATGCATCATGG
>JBAQLV010000028.1:0-39005 GCA_049302185.1 Thermodesulfovibrionales bacterium
TGGATGAAGATAACTGTATGGTTGATATTGCCAAGTTCTTTCTTTCTTTTACACAGTCCGAATCATGCGGAAAGTGTCCGCCATGCAGAATAGGCACATACCAGATGCTCCAGATACTCGAAAAGATAACATCAGGTAACGGCGAAGAAGGCGATATAGAAAAGCTAAAGAGACTCGGGGAGTCTGTAGCAGCAGGTTCTCTCTGTGGTCTTGGCCAGAGCGCACCGAATCCCGTGCTTACAACTATAAGATATTTCCGCGATGAATATGAAGAGCATATAAAGGATAAATACTGCAGGGCAAAGGTTTGCAGTGGTATGGGCATTTTTGAAATCAATCAGGAAGAGTGTATCGAATGTGGACTCTGTAAACAGGCATGTGCCTTTAGTGCTGTTATTGAAACAAAGAATAAATATTTTATTGCCCGCGATTACTGTACGGGATGTAAGGCGTGCTACCATGCCTGTCCTGTAGATGCGGTTAAACTTCTGAGTCCAAGACATATAAGGCTTGAAGAGGAATTTAAAATACCTCTTGAAAGTATTGATATCATCGAAAGGAGATGCAAGATGACATTAAAAAATATCATAGAGTCAAAATCTTTAATGATAGTGACCATTACTAAAGATCAAACGATTTCTGATGCAGTAAAAATTATGGGTGAAAGGAATGTCAGCGGTGTATTCGTTGTGGATGAGAATAATAAATTAGTGGGTATATTTACTGAAAGGGATATTGTGCGTTGTGTTGTTAATGGTATATCTTTAGAGAATGAAGTCATAGAGAATATAATGAGAACCGATATTACAACATTTGACCCTTCGATGGAAATAAGTTCAGCAATAGCTGTTGCATCAAAAAAGAAGATCAGACATTTACCCGTTGTTGAAGAGGATAAGATAGTAGGGATGATTACTTTTAGAGATTTAGTTTCATATCTGCTACCAGAGATCTGCTATATGGCAAAGGAAATTTATTGAAATAAAATTACCAGAACACAGAGTGTTGAAGTTAGAAAACATAAAAAAGAAGAGGTAGGTTGATAGAGATAAAGACCATCCTAAATTTATATAGGGAGGAATAAATGGCAAACAAAGTTATGCTTACAATAGATGGCAAAGAGGTTCGAGCTCCTGAAGGCATGAATCTTATAGATGCAGCAGAGCTTGCGGGTATTCATATACCGAATCTCTGTTATCTCAAAGGCATGAAAGGTATCGGTGCGTGCAGACTTTGCCTTATAGATATAGAAGGGATGAAGGCACCTGTAATAGCATGCAATACAAAGGTCAAAGAAGGCATGGTTATAAATACGAAGACTGAAAAGGTTCAGGAGATAAGGAAATTCGTCATAGACCTTATCCTTTCCATGCACCCACTCGATTGCATGACATGTACAAAGGCAGGTATATGCAACCTTCAGAAATATGCCTATGACTTTGAGCTTAAGGAATCGAGCTTTACAAGGAAAAAGTTAGGCTATCCAACTGATGAGGCAAATCCCTTTATCAAGAGAGATCCCGAATACTGTATTCTGTGCGGCAGATGTGTCAGGGTCTGTAAGGAACAGGGGACGAATGTCCTTGAATTTATGGGAAGGGGTGTTGGAGCAAAGGTTATTACTGCAAACGACAAACCGCTTCAGGAATCAGAATGCACATTCTGCGGGAGCTGTGTTGATGCATGCCCTGTAAATGCCCTCCTTGAGGCCGACAGATGGCGTAAAGGCAGAGAATGGGAGTATGAAAAAGTTAATTCAGTATGTCTTTTGTGCGGTAATGGTTGTGATATCACTGTGAGCACCAAAGAAGGCAGTGTACAAAAAATTAGGGCAGGAGCACCGGAAAGCTCTGCAGATAGATATATCTGTGCTTATGGCAGATTCGGTTTTGACTGTATTGAAGCTGAGACACGTATAACGTCTCCTATGAAAAGGGTAAACGGTGAACTTAAAGAGACTACATGGGAAGACGCCCTTGGTATAGTTGCTGATAAACTTAAGACAGCCGGCAAGGACGCTGGATTTATAAGCACGGCAGGAATAATGAATGAGGATGCACTTGTCCTTAAACAGCTTGCAGCATCTGTGAAGTCAAAGAACTTAGATACAACGGCAAGTCTTTATTCTGACGCTGATTCTCTGAAGAATCCCGAGCGGCTCGGGACATCTGATATTGATTCAGCAGACCTTATCATACTTGCAGGACTGAATCCCAACCAGTGGACAAGGGTATTGCCGGCGCTTGATGCTGCAATAAGAAGGAGAGTGAATTCAGGCGCAAAGCTTATTGTGATAAATTCAGGCGATACAAACATATCAGCAGTTGCAGCATTAAGCATCAAAGGCGATGAGGCAAAGATACTCTCCGAGATTGCACAGGGTGTTATCTCAAAAGGCGCAAAGGTTCCAAAAGAAATGGTTCATGCACTCGCATCTGTTGATCCTTCAGATGATGCGATAAAAGGCGCAGAGCTATTCATGACAGCAAATAACCCATTGATATTCTCCTCCCCTTCCCTCTACGATGCAGCTGCAAATCTCTCATTGATAAAAGGCGCCGCAGTAGCAGTGCCTATAGAGAGCAATGCCAAAGGCGTTATCTTGATGGGAATTGAAGGCGAAGGAAAGTCCTACAAAGAAATGGTTGGTGACGGCATGAATGTCCTTTATGCAATCGGTGAGCTTCCTCTGAGCAAGAGGCCAAAAACAGATTTTCTCGTAGTCCAGAACTCTCACCTGACAGAACTCGCAAAGCAGGCGGATGTTGTCCTTCCGTCAGCAGCGTTCCTTGAGGCGTCAGGAACAATGGTTGATTATATGGGAAGGCTTAAATGCCTCTGCAAGGCGATAGAGCCGGCAGGACAGGCAATGTCTCACAGTGAAATATTAATGGCAGTCGCAAAGGCAGTCGGCAAGGATATCAAGGAGCCAAAGGATGCAGACGTCAAGAAGGCATTAAAGGTAAAACCAAAGGTTTCGCTTAAGCCTTTCAAGAAAAAAGAAGGCTTGGATGTGAATCCTCAAGAGATGATAGAGTCAATCAATGCCTCTGTAATCAACGGGTCAAGGCTTCTCTGGCTCAAAGAGTCTGAAAAGGCACTGGCAGGAGCGTAAAATCTTAATGTCATTCCCGTGAAAACGGGAATCCAGAATGAATTTACTAAAAAGGGCGGTCGATTCGACCGCCCTTTTTTTTATTCCGGTATGATATAATTTATCTTCTGGAGGAAATATGCAGAGAGAATCATTACGCTATTTAGAAAACGCAAAAAGCATAGTAAGAGATGTCAAAATTGAGGGCAAATACTATACCGACATAAAACCTGTCAGGGAAGCTTTCGGGGCTGCATATCTTGCGATTCTTGAGGCAATAAATGAACGCCTAATAAAAAAAGGCTATACTAAAAAAGACCTCCCTAAGTCTGTGGATGAGTACAGAAAAACTTTGAAAAAATATTTTGCAGTAAATAACGGAAAACTCGCGAGAGAGTTCGAGGGTCTTTACGACACTCTGCACATTGCAGGCTACTACCGCGGACTTATTTACAATGTTGACCTGGTGAAAGACGCCATGAAAGCAGCAAAAGAGTTTATAGAAAAGGTTAAGTGAGAGAGAAAAGGCACTGGGAGCTGGCGAGGGACACATCCCTATTTCTTTTCTTAACACCCCTTTCCTCCTTATGAAACATCAGCAGAGTTTTAATAATTCTCACCTTCCCCCTACCTCTCCTTGCCAATGAGGAGGTTAAGGGGACCTCAGTAGAGCCTATTGCCTCACATAAGAATCTATACGAAATAATATCATTACCGTATATATGCCGATAACATTCAGCTTCTTATCTTCGATGTAGGAATGCCAAAGAAGACCGGTACAGATGCATATAAAGAGATAAAGAATACAAGACCTGATATCAAAGTCATTTTTATTAGCGGGTACGATCCAGATATTCTCCATAAGAAAGGAGTTCTTAAAGAAGGATTAAACTTTGTATCAAAACCAATAAATTCGATAGTGTAACATCAATTTGGGAAACTTCTACGGGAAATAATGAGAACAATTGATAGATATGGACTAAAAAGAAGGTATCTCAATAAACATAAAAAAGATGTAAAGCATTTCTTCGACCATTTGCAGAATTATGAATACAAGTCTGAACTGGCAATTCAATACCCAAAAAAATTTAGAAAGAACAGAAATAAACTGTTTACTTTTTTGGACTATGATAGCATCCCCTGGAATAATAATAATGCTGAGCATGCAATAAAACACTTGGCAAGGTATAGAAGAAATGTTGATGGTTTATTCTCAGAAAAAGGGGTTAAAGAGTATTTGATTCTTTTAAGTATCTATCAAACATGCAAGTATAAGGGATTGAACTTCTTGAAATTTTTAATGTCAGAGGAAAAGAGTATTTTTTCACACTTTGAAAAATATTACAGGATTCGTAAATCTTCTCATTGAAAAAAATGTGGCAAGATATAGTATATAATGCCCAACCAGACAAAAAATAGACAATAGCCCCATTTAGAACATAGAGATTTTTGTCAACAAATGAGTGTTTATGATATATTAGTGGAGTACCATTTACATTTTATAAAGGAGGAATTTTATGGGACTATGGGACAGGGTTAAAAAAGACATCCAGAAAGGCGTTGATGAGAGCATTGCTGCTGTAAGAAAGGGAGCTACTGTTGCCGTTGAAAAGGCAGAGGAACTGGCAGAGGAAGGAAAGAGGAGATACAAAGTTTTTGAACTGAAAATGAAGGTTCAGTCTAATTTCACAGAACTCGGCGGGAAGGTTTATGACCTTGCATCAAAAAGCGCGAAAAGTCCTCTGCTTGATGCAAAGGTAAAGGCAACAATGGCAGGCATAAAAAAACTTGAAGCTCAGATTGCAAGACTTGAAAATCTCTCTCCTAAAAAGAAAGGCGCTGGCAGATCAAAATCAAAAAGAAAGTAGATAGGGGTAAACCGAAAAACATAGAAAGGCCTGTTCCAAAGATTCATAATAAAGGGGCAATAACTGCCTGCATCAACACCTCATGCCGACTGCGGAAAGCAGGATGCGTGGGATTTGTAGGTTGTCCGGGATTTATGTCAAGATAGAATCTATAGCAAATTAAGCGAGCTAAATGTTGTAGTTGTCATTCTTGCGAAAGCAGGAAACCAGAGGGAAAAGGCTGGATTCCGCATCAAGTGCGGAATGACAAAACTGGAGGATGTAATGAAAAAGTTTATGTATGTTGTCTTTGCTTTAGTGTTACTAACGATTTCAGGCTGCGGTTATAACACAATGCAGGCAAATGAAGAGACTGTAAAGGCAGCGTGGGGTGATGTTGAAGCGTCATACCAGAGAAGAAATGATTTAATACCGAATCTTGTAGAGGTTGTGAAGGGATACGCTAAGCATGAAAGAGAAACACTTACCGCAGTTACAGAAGCAAGGGCAAAGGTTGGATCAATACAGATGTCAAAAAGCATCCTTGATAACCCTAAGGCATTTACTCAGTTTCAGGAGGCACAGAGAGCTTTAAGCAGTGCGCTTTCAAGACTTATGGTTGTGGTAGAAAAATATCCTGATCTCAAGGCAAACCAGAACTTCAGAGACCTTCAGCACCAGCTTGAAGGAACGGAGAACAGGATAAATGTTGCGCGCACACGCTACAACAAAGCTATTGAGACTTTCAACACATCAATCAGGATATTCCCGAATAACATTACGAACAAGCTGCTGCTTCAGCTAAAACTGAAGGAGCCATTTAAGGCGGAGGCTGGAGCAGAAAAAGCTCCGCAGGTGAAATTTTAAATACCTCTATGCCGAGACAGACAGGACATAGCATTTACGCTCATTCTCGTCCCGATAAGTCGGGACTCCGAGGTATTTTATCTCTTTATTTATCATATACAGACTGTTTGAATATCGATAAAATAAAACCGCTTAAAATACTATGTCCTGTCTGTATTTTATTTTTTATCCTTTTGTTCCCATTTTCTGCTCATGCCCTTGATGTGCCAAAACTACAGGGGCATGTTAATGATTACGCAAATATGATATCCCCATCAACTAAGGCTGAATTGGAAAAAGAGCTGAATTCTTTTGAACAGACAGATTCAACGCAGATTGTCATCCTCACAATCCCCTCTCTTGAAGGTAAGGTTTTGGATGAATTCAGCATTAAGGTAGCTGAGTCATGGAAGATAGGACAGAAAGGAAAAGACAACGGAATAATCATCACTGTCGCGAAACAGGAAAAAAAGATAAGGGTTGAGGTTGGCCGCGGACTCGAAGGAAAATTAACCGACCTTGCCGCGGGAAGAATCGTTGACCTTGTTATAAAACCGAAATTCAAAAGAGGCGATTTTGACGGAGGTTTTGTATCAGGAGTGCATTCTCTTATTGACGCGACAAGGGGTGAGTTTAAGGCTGATAAAAACCACCTGCCCAAAAAGAAGGACAGCATACACAACTTCTTAACCATTCTTATCTTTGGTGTAATAGTTTTACTGTTCATAGGAAGCATATCGCGCATCGTTGGAGGCGTATCGGGAGCGATAGGCCTTCCTGCACTTATTCACTTAACACTTACACCCATCGGGCTTATTGCATTTATCATCCTCTCTGCTGCCGGATTGCTTGCAGGACTTTTCCTGCCAAAACTCTTCTCCTCAGGCAGACATCACAGCGGCGGAGGTTTCTTGTCCGGCGGAGGATACTATGGGTCAGGCAGTGGTTTCAGCGGTGGAGGCTTTGGAGGTTTCAGCGGCGGAGGCGGCAGTTTTGGCGGGGGCGGAGCATCAGGAGACTGGTAATGAAAAATAACCTAAAGGCAGAAAAAATTTTTACTGAAGAAGAGAAAAAAAGGATAGAAGATACAACCCGTGATGTTGAATCCCGCACCATCGGAGAGGTTGCCGTAATGGTTGTTGCCAGCAGCAATCAATATATTGAGGCAGAAATCTTAGGCGGGATATTTCTCGGAAGCATCATCTCGCTGATTATAACTGCCTTATACTTCAACTCATCTGTCTGGTCATTCATTCCCGTGAGTTTTATCTTGTTTTTCCCGACAAGATTTCTATTCAGGAAATTTCCTGTTCTTAAAACCTCATTCATTGGCTTCAGAAGAAAAGAGGAGACAGTAAGGCAGAGGGCTGTGAGGGCATTTTATGAAAAGGGACTTTATAAAACCAGAAAAAATACCGGGGTTCTATTCTTCATCTCCATCCTTGAAAGAAAGGTCTGGGTTCTTGCTGATAAAGGAATTTATGAAAAGATCGAACAGGAGACTCTAAATAAATTTGCGATAACCGTATCTCAGGGGATAAAAGAAGGCCGTGCGTGCGATTCTTTATGTGATGCCATAAGAGAGGCTGGAGAACTTCTTGCAAAACATTTTCCTGTAACTCCGGGCGATACAGACGAGCTTTCAAATAAAGTGATGACTGAGTAAAATATATTGCTGCTCAATTTAAAACGCATGTCCGATACTGAAATGCACTTCTCCCCTGCTTTCACCTTTTTCTCTGTCAAGTTTATGACCATAGTCAATCCTCAGAGGGCCTACCGGCGTGTTGTATCTTATGCCTGCACCGGCAGTATATTTCATGTCTGAGAGCTTTATATCGCCGGTTTTTTTCCATACATTGCCGCCGTCAAGAAATGTTACAAGACCAAAACCTTTGGCAACATCGGTTCTTAGTTCAAGATTTGTCAGTACAAATGCATTGCCGCCTGTCGGAGAGCCGTTAACGCCTTTAGGCCCAAGCGTATCCTGTTCATATCCGCGGACAGTAGTCCTGCCGCCGAGAAAAAACCTTTCTACAAGCGGAAGTTCCGTTGTCTTGTCAAAACCCTGAGACATCCCGCTTTTTAAAGAAACCGCAACAACAAAATTTTTACTCAACGCCTTGTAAGCGCTTCCGTTGACAACTGCCTTTACAAAATCAGTTTCTGACAGAAGGTATCCCGATGCGGTTTTCACGGATATCCCTGCAAGCACGCCTTTTCTGGGGTCAAAAGGATTGTCCCTCGTATCGTAAACTATACCCGGCCTTATCCCTGCAATTGCAAGCGTTCCAACATCTTCTTTCGTAAGTATAACATCAGGCTTCACCTCAAAAGTTTTGACTAATGAAAAATCATAAAAAATCTCACCTTTCACCCTTTCGCTGAATTTCTTCTCAAAGCCTACGCTCGCAGTATGCCTTCTCAGTTTATACCGCGTCTCGCGGGTCTCTATGGTTTTTTCTGTCCTTTCTTCTTTTATGAGCAGCATTTTAAAGGGAAGACGCTTGCCTGAGAACCACGGCTCAGTATAATTCACTATATAACGCTGCTCAAGCGTACTGATTTCAGTCCTGAATGATATCTGCCTGTTCATTCCAAAAAGGTTCCTGTAGCTTATATCAAATGACCCCCTGAACCGCTCATAATCCCCGTATCCGACGCCAAATTCAACAACCCCTGCATTCCCTTCTTTCACTCTGACATGAATATTCTTTACATCGCCTTCTTTTTCTATCGCATCCACATCCACGTCAGTAAACAAACCCAGCTTGTAAAGTCTCTGCCGCGTCTTCACGAGAAGAGAAGGATTAAAAGGAGCGCCGTTTTCATAGAGCATTTCTCTCTTTATTACCTCATTCTTTGTCTCCACATTGCCGCTTATTACTGTTTTCCCGAACAAGGTTAGTTTTCCTTCATCAATCTCAAAAATGATCTTCACCCCTTTTTCTCCGGCTTCGTGCTTTATATCAACCTTTGAGTCAATAAAACCGTTACTCGAATAAAGGTCAATAATCTTGTATCTTGCATCCGATATATCAACTTCATTGTAAGGATCCCCTGTTTTTATTCTGACGGCATTTATTATTTCTTTTTTTGAGATAAAGATCGCCCCCTTTATCTCAATACCTTCTATCAGGGTCTTTGCGCCTTCTTTAATTTTCATTATAATGTCTGCCCTGGAATCTTTTACTGCAATCCTGACATCATCTATCACCGCGTTCAGATAGCCGAGCGCGTTATAAAACTCTGTTAATATTGCTTTGTCCGACTCTATAAGGTCTGGATTGTACACCTTCCCTTTTTTTAAGAGCATTACATCTTTCAGATTTTTTTCGGATATGGTTATTCCTTCGAAAGTTACAGAATTGACGACAACTTCGCTCCCCTCAAAAATAAAAAACCTGATAATAACCGTGTCCTTGTCTGATGTTATAACAGGCGCTACCTGAACATAAGGAAACCCCATGGAATGGTATAAGGACACAATCCTTGATATTGCCTCTTCAACAAGGTCATCCCCGAAGTCTTCAACCTCAAAAAACGGCGCCTCTTTAGTGAGAGTCTCTGAATTCAGGACAGAGTTGTTTTCAAAAACGACTTCGAGCTTCTTACCCGGGTCTATGTTAATGTCAAGATTGCCATTGCTGAAAGTATAGGGGCCGACAACAGGCTTAAGAAAATTATTTTTCTTATAATAAAGCCTCATTCTGTCTATTCCTTTTCTTAGCTTAACCTGGTCATAGATGTCGCCTTCCTCTATTTTAATTAATTCTTTCGCATCCGCAGGCCCGATGATTTTAATGCTTTTTATTATCTCAGGCATTCCCTCGTCTATCGCAAGTAAAAGATTCACCTTGTAAGGCGCGCCTGCCTTCTCTACAGCCAGTTTTATATCTGCATGAGGGAATCCCCTTTCATGCAATGCATCCTTAAGCTCCTTTACGGCATCTTCCATACGGTCATACCTCATAATCTGATCTTCTTTTAGTGAAAAATGATTTTTTATGATCTTCTTTGAAAGGCGTTGATTTCCGGCAATAACGATTTTCTTTATTATATCTCGCTCCCTGACCCTTACTATTATGAAGGTTCTGTCTTCATCATTAACTTCAACAGTTATGTCCTCAAATATTCCCTTGAGAAACGCCAATTTCAACCCGGCGCGGACAGCTGAAGGGTTAAAGACATCACCAATCTTTATGTTTAAAATGTCCAGAAGTTCTTCGCTCTTCATGGAATGCAGCCCTGAAATATCAACTTTACTGACTGCAGCGTATGATGTCTCAGCAGATGCAACAGAGGGATGAGCAAAAAATGGCGTGTAAATAAAAAACAGAGATGAGAAAAAAATGATTTTTATCATTCTTCTGCGTTTATCTGGTAACCATAAGCATTTCATCTTGGATTCAGCCCTTTTTATTTAAATTCAAATCTGAACTTAATGTCTCCGCCAACGCTGCCTTTTTCATCCCGCACGCCAACCAGTGAGACATTTTTATCAAGAATATACTCAAGCTTAAGCACCTGTTCCTCAGTAGAGCCCACGGCAGATGTGTAAGTCACAAAAAGTTTATCGCCTAAAAGCCTCTTTGATGCGGTAACTCTCGGGCCTACCGTGCCTGTAGATTTGGACACATAAGGGTCCACCTGAACCCTGTCAAGCCCTGTTATGTTTCTTAACCTGTCTTCAAAAACATCCTGAACCTTGCCTGTCAGAAATGAAGCAGCCTCGCCTGCTCCAATTCCTCCCTCAAGACCTTTTAATTGTTTCCCTATCTGCCCTACGGTAAGCAAGCTGAGTATATCCGTCTCCTCAAGAGGCGGATCAGAAACAAGAGAGAGGTTAAAACGCTCCATTTGTCCTTCAAGGCTCAGTCTTATGTTGTACCCTTTCACTATTGTCTGCGCCACAATCTCCATTACAGGGTTTATCCTGTTCGGGTCAGTAAAATCAGCGCTTGCGTTCATTATCCTGAATTCATTGTTCCTGAAATAGACCTTACCCTCTTTGGACTCAATCCTTCCGAAAAGAAGCGGTTGTCCTATCGTGCCTCTTAAAACCATATCCACTTTCAACGGCGCACGCGCTATGTTGTTGTCCACAATGATATTTTCTGCTCCATATATCTTCACATTCAATACTGCTTTTTCTACTCCTGCTGGTTCACCCCTGGGCCTTTCCGTGGTCTTTGCCTTAAGAAGCCAGCTTTTCCATTCTAATCTCTCCCTGTACCTTGCCCTGTTTACTCTTACATCTCCGGTAATATTCTGTGCATCAAGAGTCCCTTTATAGAGAACATTACCGTGAAAATTAACAGAGAAATCTTTGGATACGGAAGTTGTGATGTTGTTCAGTTTTGTATCAAGATAAAACCTCTTAAGATTAAAACCGCTGAGATAGACAACCCCCGTCGCATCTATATCTCCGCCTCCAAGCTTGCCGGAGAGTTTACGTATAGCAATCTTGTTCCCTTCAAAATAAAACAAACCGTTTATTGAACTGACTCGCTGGTGTATATCCTTTAATCCGAATAGCCCGTTGCTCACATTGAGATTGCCGTTTATCTGAGGGTTGTCCCATTTACCTGCTACAGTCAGGGCAAAATCAGCATCGCCCCTAAGAACGCCAATCTTATTTGAAAATCCCTTCAGAGGAGAAAGCGCTGAACTCCCTTCAAGTGATATATTGTACTCTCTGCCTATTTCCATACTGCCTCGCATGCTGAAAGAGGCATTTCCGCTCCTCATTGTAAATGCAGAAAACGACATCTTCCTGTTATCAAATTTAAATCTTATATCCGACTCGTTGGAGAAGCTGTGTCCATAAAGAGCCGCATTAACCTGATTTAAAACTGCAGAAGCTGAAAAGGTTTTTCTGGTTCCTGACATAACCGCACTTCCCTTCATGTTGACTACAAGGTCATCAGGAACATCCTTCAGCAAAGCTGACAGAAGAAAGTCATATCTGCCTGACGTCATGGTAATCTCTCCACTCCACGGCAGTAAATCACTCAGATATCCCTTTCCTTTCATAATCACCTTCTCATTAAAAAGCACTGCGCTGAACAGAATATCTTTATTTTTAATAGAAGCATTTATGGCGCCTGTGCCAAGCGGTCTGCCTTTAAATGTTCCGCCTGATAATTTCCCGTTTATAGTTATGGAGGGATTATCAAAAGTGCCTGAGCCTGTTGCATTTATATTCAATACCGCATCGTCAGGCATGTTTCTCAGTCCCGTATCTTTCAAGAATAGTTTACTGCCGGATACATTGAATGAAAACTTCTCCATATCTGAAATACTTCCCTCAACAGTCATCGCAGAGATGCCTTTCTTAATAAGAGCCCTTTTTACAGCAATATCTTTATGCCTGTAAGAAAAATCAGTTGCCAGAGAGTCTGCTGAAAATTTATAAGCCTCTGCATTGATTACAATTGCAGAGCCTGAATATTCAGGATAGGAGGCATTGCCTGCTATGTTAAAGTCCGTATTCAGTCTGCCCTTCAATGGAAGTTTTTTATAAAAGGCTGTTACCAGCCTTTCAATATCAGCGCCTCTTAATGATACTGCAAGGTTGTAATCAGGCTGTTTCAAATCGAAAATCTTCTTTGCAGCGTTAAATTTTATATGACCTCTTGCTGTATGCTCCTCATCTTTTGATTTAACAGACAATTGTTTTATCTCAAGGAGATTTTTCCTGTAAGACATCTCGCCTGAAACATTATCAAGCCCGTAACCTTTTAAGGATGCTGACGTCATCCTCACTGCACCGTCTATGAGCGGGTCATCAAATTTTCCGGTTATTGTGCCTGTAAACTCGCCTGTGCCTTTCAGAAGGTCAAAATAAGGAGACGTGATATCTGCGATGTCATGAGTTATAAGTCTGCCTTTAAGGTTGAGCACTGAAGCAGACATAGCAACCGTGCCGTTTATATCCAGCGCTGACTGTTCAGTTCTGACTTCTGCATTAGAAAGGGAAAGTATATCACCCTGCACCTTAAATTCCCCTTTTATTCTCTTTACTCTCCCGATTAAATCACTACCTAATCCCCCCATCCCCCCTTTACTAAAGGGGGGTAAGGGGGGATTAGCTTCATAACTAAACCATCCGGACGGATTAAATTCGCTGTCAGAAGAAAAAAGCTCTCCCTTTACCTTGCCCTTCGGAGCCTCTATATCCATACCGATAAGCTTAAAAGCCGGCTGACTGTCAACATCCGTAAAATTCACCTTCACTGAATATCGGTCAATATTCGGCATTTTAAAAGTTGCCTCTGCCTCTGCCCTGCCATTGTAAAGCTCTGCCTTACCGTTTTTGAAACTCATAACTCCGTTGCTGTAAACTATATTGCACTTGAGGCTGTCCACAGCAACATCAAAAAGAGTTCCTTTTTTTAACGTTGCATCCGCTCTGCCTGTAATCTTTGAACCCGCCCCGCTTATCTTTCCGTCAAAATCCACCCATCCTTCAACTCTCTCTTTTACTTTGAGAATTTCCATCAAAGACTGAAGATAAAAATTCCCGCTGACTCTGATATCCACAAAAGGAGCGCCTTCTCCAAATTTTATATCGCCCTTTGCAAATATCTTTCCCTCACTGCTTTTTTTCAGCCCGAAAACTTCTTTTACAAAATCAGCAGAAAGTTCAATAGCTGTCTTTATATCGCCTTTTCCTTCAGCCGAATAAAAACCGCCTGCCTTCAGTTCTGAATCATAAGCCCTGAGAGTGACGTTCTTTATATCAATTCCGTCTTTCCTGAAAAACAATACAGCATCTGCGCCAACTTTCAATTCAGGGAAATCCTGAATATTGGAGATAAATTCTTTTATGTTAGCTTTCATTCGCGTGGTTTCACCTAACAGAATCTCACCGCTCAATCCTTTTCCTCTGAAAACAGCGCCATACGCAGGATCATAAAAGCCAAATCCTCCATCACGCACTTCTATCACATCCACTACAACCTTCATCTTCTTGGGGTCTTCCTTAATCAAATACCCTTTAACCCTCTTGATGATGTCATCCGCCTGTTCCCTGTCGGTCCATAACTCAGGCCCTTTTAGCACTATCCTTTTCAGCGCTATTTTTTTTCTCCGTATTGCGGACAGTTTCGGATATCCCTTTATCCTGTCAACAGTCAAAACCCTGTTGCCCTCATCATCAAACAACTTCACACCCTTTGCCTCAATGAATAACGGAAATAAATTAAGATATATTTTATGGGCTATTACCTTGCGGCCTGTCATGTTCTCAAGTTCAGGCAGTATTATTTTCTTTAATGCATTTGATATGTGCGGGCCGCGGGAAATAAATATAATTATCCCTATGAGCAGTACGCCTGTGAAAAGATATGCTATTCGTTTTATCCTTTTAGATTTTTCCATAGAGATTCCAGCAATTTCACAGCTTTAAGCCCGTTAACCTTTTTGCCGTCATGCTGAATATAAAAAACGTCCTGAGCAATGCCTGATTCAGTATTAACCCTTGCCGATATTATGTTCAGCCCGCTTTCATGCATAAGATTAGACACATCATAGAGAAGGCCGTGCCTGTCCTGTGAAAAAAATTCAACGACCGTGCTCTCCTCTGAGGTCTCATTATCAAGTTCCACAAACACGTCAAATTTCCCGTTAACCTCTTTTGCGATGCCGTGCAGGTTTATATATCCGCCTCCTGCTGCAACATCCTTCAGCCCGTTTTTAATAACATCTTCCATTTCATTCCACCAGAGTTCTTTCCAGTTTGAAATTTGAATTTTATCAATAACAAGCCCATTTTTACCAGTATACAGCCTTGCACTTACTATATTCAGCCATTTTGAAGAGAGAAACCCAACTATCCGTGAAAAAAGTCCGGGGCTGTCCCATGCGCTCACTGTTATCTCTGTTGTTCCGCGTGATTTTTCGCTTATTGATACTGCAAAACCGTCACTCCGGACACTGCGCGCAAGATTGTAATCCTCCTGTATTTTTTCAGGAGGCGTTGAGAGCAGATATCTCTCAGGCATCTCATTCAGGAAACTGTTTAATTCCTCTCTATCGTGATCTGCGCAGGAAGACAGAATACTTTCTATATAAGCAGCAGGGTCTTTTCTTATTCCGCGGAGATGATTTAATGTCCTTTCATAGAGTTCTTTAAGGAGATAAGCCTTCCACTCTGTCCAGAAAGCAGGATTGACGGCAGACATATCTGCATAGGTCATAAGACAGAGCGCCGTCAGGCTTTCCTCGTCACTTGCTGAATCAGCAAACTGCGCTATAACCTCAGAATCCTCAATCTCCCTTTTTAATGCAACAACAGACATCAGGATATGGTTCCTGACAAGGAATTCTATCCTCTGCCGTTTCTCAATATCAATGTTGAATCTCTCCACAATATTTTTAAGCCTTTTGTAACCTTCTTTTTCGTGATATCTGCCCGCAGCCTTGCCTATGTCGTGAAAGAGCAATGCCATAAATAGTATTTCTCTCTCCTTTATATTCTTCATAATCCCGGCGAGATGTTCAAGGTTTTTATACTTTGTAGCTGCCAATAGCTCAAGGTTCCTTATTGCAAGCATTGTATGCTCATCAACAGTATATCTATGAAAGGGTTCATGAATCACAAGAGACTTTAATGCGCCAAATTCAGGAATAAATCTTCCAAGCACGCCTGTTTCATGCATCTCTCTGAGTGTCTCATATACCCTTCTGCCCTTAAATATCTCAAGAAAGAACGATACCGCCTTACGAGAATTCCTGACCTTTCTGCCCACTAAGAGCAAATTGCGTTTAATACCCTCCCGAAGAGTATGGCTGAAATATCTGCCTGTTTTTGAAAAGACATAAAAAGCCTCCATGATGCTGACAGGGTTGTTTTTTAAAATATCCTTCTCTGATGAAATAATCACATCTTTATACAAAAGAAAATTATCAGTTATTTTTTTCTTTCTTACCCCCCTATCGATTCCTGAGATCAGCCATTGTCTGAGGCACATACCTGATACTGTGGATGCTATCTCCTTTACAGCGCTTGCCTTAAGATAAAAATACCGCATAAACCTCTCTGAGCCGGAAAACTTCTTTGAATCATTAAACCCCATCTTTTTTGAAACATAATCCTGTACGCTGAATGAAAGAGCGTCATCCCTCCTACTGCTTATGAAATGCAGGCAGAATCTCACTTTCAGCAGAAAATCATATGCCTTAATAAGCCTCCTGAAATCATTTCTTGAGATAACATCTGATATGCCTTCAATGTTATTAATCTTCAACGCAATCTTTGAAAGCCATAGCACTGTGTGTATGTCTCTAAGCCCTCCCTGCCCTTCCTTTACATTCGGTTCAAGAAGAAACACAGAACCGCCGAAGTCCCTGTGCCTCTTCTCCATCTCTTTCAACTTCCCGCTTATGAAATTCTTCTGCTTTCTGTATGCAAGCTCAGGATAAACTCTCTTATGAAAGCAGTTATAGAGTTCTACGTTCCCGGCGATAAACCTCGCTTCAAGCAAGGATGTATGCGTACGCAGGTCTTTTTTTGCCTCTGCAATACATTCCTCAGGAGTCCTGAAGCAGTGCCCGATTGTAAGCCCTGCATCCCAGAGTTTATAAAGCACGGATTCAACCTTTTTGGAATCCGTCTTATCCTCTGCAAAAAACATAATATCAATATCAGAATAAGGAGCAAGTTCCGCCCTGCCGTATCCCCCGATTGCAATAAGGGCGATAGGCTTTTGGGATTGTATGGAATTGAAAATATCAACGAGAAAATCGTCTATTTTTTTTGTATAAAAAGCCGCAAGCCCGCGGCCGCTTAATTCGTCAAAAACCTCTTCAATATCCTTCAAAAAGTCCATTTAGTATGATACTATATGCAGCAGGATTAAGAGTAGGGATAAGGGGCATGCCTCAGCGTCTTCAGGTGATAGCGCATATTGGTTTTAATGATTTTTTCTTTATTAAAACCTTAAAATATGCTATATTCTTCGCATGAAAGCAGCAAAAGGCAAGCTGGTATAATCATTAGTTCGCTATAGAAGGAGAAATGATGACATATCAGAACAAAGTCAGCGATATATTGACAAACGCTGAGAAATATCATCAAGCCTATTACAAGGCTGAAACTTTTCGTGGCCCAAGTCTATATTTTCATCAACGCGCCATAGAAACACGGCAATCACCAACGTCATTGATTCACTTGGAATATGTTTACGCTACGCTGTCAGCATGGGGAATGCATCGAATGGGAAAAGGCGGGTCCAAGATGCAAAGCTTTGACACGTTTCAACGTAGTGTTAAACAAATCCAAGACGCTCTTTCTGAAGCACAACAATTTGACTTTCTGGAAATGAATAATCAGAAATGGTCACTTCTCGAACTGATATTTAGGGGCATTAACGTAATGGCCAGCGGTACAAGTCTTGTAGGAAACTCCAAGGTCATGCATCATATATTGCCCAACATTGTGCCTCCAATTGATCGTGAGTACACCCTTTGGTACTTACGAGGCAATACGAACATAAAAAATGGTTTAGATGACGAATGGCAACTTATGAGAAAAATCATTGCGGAATTCTTTATTCCAGTTGCCGCTGACAAGGAATTTGAATCCAAAGCAAAAGATTGGACGGCGAGACAAAATGATTATCCTTGGGATACATCAATTCTAAAGGTAGTAGATAATCTTGTCATCGGATTAAAGAAAAAATTGAGCGAACAAAAGCATCAAGCAGACGGGGTATAACGCTGGTTCGTTTTTCATTCCGGCGTACTTGCCCCCGCTGCTTATGCAAATCGTTAGGTCTATGGAGAAACGAAGATAATGGATATCAAATTACAAAATCTATTAAAAATTGATCCCCTTGAAGAATATAAAATTCATTTTGCCGTGTGGAACGGTGATGAACAGCCTTTAGATGTGTTTGTCAGGGATCGGAATGAATGGAAAGGCTGGAATAGTTGGCGCAATAAGAGAGATGACTTTAGTAGAAGGTACATCTTTTCATTAATAAGATTTTACCACCAGCCAGATAAATGGTTGTTTGGCGGAATTTTTGAAGTCACTGCACGAAACAAAGATGCGAATACTGTAGAACTTGCTCAACAGTATAGCGAATATATTGGCAGGCTGTTAATTCATTATCCCGGACCCGGAGTCAGAGGACGGGCGTTTTATTTAGAAAATCACTACTCTAATCTGATTGTTTCGCAAGTTTTTGAAAAACCATATTCTGGTGAAGCGTTCTGCGGTTATGAGAATATCGAGCATGGGTTTTCACAGCTTGAATCAATTTTTAAACAGGGCAAACAAGATTGGAAAGCAGCCCTTGAAAATGTGAAAGGCGTATATCTCATAGTCGATAAGAAAAATGGGAAGAAGTATGTGGGGTCTGCTTATGGTGACTCTGGGATATGGTCACGATGGTCATGCTACATAGGTACAGGTCACGGATGGAATGATGCATTAACAAAACTGATTAAGGATTATGGTATTCAATATGCCAGAGATAATTTTCAATTCTCAATTTTAGAGTATCGATCTATGAAAACAGATGACCAAGTTATCATTGATAGAGAACAGTATTGGAAAAGAGTTCTTCTGGCAGGCTCTTTTGGATATAACAAAAATTAGCAGACCTAACAAATCACTCGTGCGGACTCCGTTTCACTGCGCCGCACAGTTCAGGAGTCAGATGAAATAGGAGAATTACTATGCATATCGCTATACCAGAAGTTAACGAGACATTAAGTGAACTAATGGCTGTTGAATCAACATTTGAACGTAGGACACAAACGATTTCTAAATGGGTAATGGAACATCGAAATAAAATCAAAAAGAATCGCAATCTCTTAGCGGAGGAATCCCCTGAAAATGACATTAAATTGTTGAATATATTTCTTCGCGATTTACTTGTTAGGGCAATCAAGGGGGAAATGGGGCTGAGAGTTTATAAAGAATTAATTACGACAATAAAGGACAAGGCCGATCTGCGTGAAACAAATTATCGCATGCTATTGAGGAAGGCAAATTACAGATGGGGCGTGATGGGTCGAGAGTTATCTCCGACGTGGTTAGCTGCGTAAATTCTGCCTTGCATTGGGACTGGAATTCATATATTGCGAAGGCGGAAAAACAAAAAGAAAATAATTATCAAAATGATCCTATACTGCGCATCAAAAATATTAGTTTTAAATTAAGAGACTTAGCATTATCCAATTTTAGCCCACACTACGCCGCATTTGATCTTCATGTGACCCGCGTTCTTACAAGGATAGGCTGGCTGAACTATGGTTTCCCCCTCGTTGGTAATAGTGATCTCGAAATGGGAAACAATCATGGGAACGACAAAAACTATCTCTTTCTCCACAGCCTGTTTGTCTTGCTCTCAAGTATGACAGAGGGCAAATATACACCCGTTGATTTAGATAGGATATTTTGGCATTTAGGTAAATCAAGGTGTGGGGCAAAAACAAAATGTTTCGGTTGCCCGATCAAAAAAGAATGCCCGACGGGAAAACATAGAAAAGGCAACAATTAAAGAAGAGAACATCTAACACTTATTAGGAACTAAATAGGGACACAGAGCTTGTCTAAAAACTCCCTAAATGTCACCCTGAATTTATTTCAGGGTCTCATAACTCATTGATTTCATTAGATGCTGAAACAAGTTCAGCATGACAGACCATGTATTTTTATTAGTTTTTAGACAAGCTCCACATCCTATTTTAAAACCTTCCACTGAGCTTTAGCGTTATATCCTCCTGAATACCAGCACCGCATTCACCCCTCCGAATCCGAATGAATTGGAAACTGCGGTTTTAATCTCAGCCTTTCTGGTTTCAGTGATAAAGTTCAAATCACACTCCGGGTCTCTTGTTTTTAGATTTATAGTCGGAGTGACTATGCCCTCACGAATGCTCATCAGTGTAACAGCAGCCTCGAATGCGCCTGACGCTGCAAGCATGTGCCCTGTCATGGACTTTACAGAACTTATCGGAATTTCATAAGCCCTTTTCCCAAGGGCAAGCTTTATAGCCTCTGTCTCTGCCTTATCGCCCAATGGCGTTGACGTGCCGTGAGCATTGATATAATCCACATTTTCAGATGACAAGCCCCCTTCTTCCATTGCAAGCCTTATCGCCCTTGCCTCTCCTTCTGCGCTGGGCCTCGTCTGATGGAATGCATCCGTGGTATTTCCATATCCGATAATCTCGCCATAAATCTTAGCCCCTCTCTTTAAAGCAGCCTCATAATCTTCCATTACAACAACAGATGCGCCTTCTGCAAGAACAAAACCGTCTCTCGTTTTATCAAACGGCCTGC
Organism: Thermodesulfovibrionales bacterium; assembly: GCA_049302185.1. Taxonomy (GTDB): domain Bacteria; phylum Nitrospirota; class Thermodesulfovibrionia; order Thermodesulfovibrionales; family UBA1546; genus UBA1546. Next base: position 20,090 of record JBAQLV010000028.1, read on the forward strand.
TTGCAGAGGCATCATTTCTTTTTGACAAGGCGCCTGACACACCATATCCTTCAACGCACAACCTGCATATCGGAGCCTCTGTGCCCCCGGCAAAAACAGGGCCATCGTATCCTGACTTTATCAACCTGTACGCCTCGCCTATTGCATTTGCTCCTGATGAGCAGGCATTTGATATGCCGAGGCAGTAACCTCTAATACCGAGCTTCTGCGCAACATAAGACGACGCCATATTTATGCTTGTTGAAGGCATGAGATAAGGTGACAAGTGAAAGTTATGAGTTGGGAGTTGTGAGTTAGGAGTTTTAACTGTCTTTATCCTGAATCCTGAATCCTGCATCCTGCATCCTGAATTTTCCTGTTTTATTATTGCCTGTTCGATCGTAGTAATCCCGCCGCGGCTTGAGCCGATAATCACACCGCCTGAAGCGAGTGACGAGGAACGAGGGACGAGGGACGAAACTTTATTTTTTTCTGATGGCTGGAGCAGTCCTGCATCTTCTGCCGCCATAAAAGAGGCGGCAACTGCATACTGAACAAAAGGGTCAAGATGGGTCATCTCCTTTTGAGACAGATGCAACCCTACATCAAAACCCTTCAATTCTCCAGCCACTCTCCATTTCATATGGGTAACATCAAATCTTGTTAGAGGAGCTATCCCTGATAATCCTTTTTTAACAGATGTCCATGATTCATGGAATGAATTACCCAGAGAACTGACTGCGCCGATGCCTGTTACAACAACTTTCCTCATTGTCAACTATAATAGCACATCTGGTTTACAATGATGCCGGCTCAAAACCTGCCGGCTTTTTAAATGGTTCCAGTCTTAGAACAAAAAGTTTTCTCTACCATTTCCTATGTTAATTATGTTATCTTTTCCAGAGAGGGAAAGGTGCCCGGAGAAATCCTGAAAAAGAAGCGTGAAGAATTGGGGTATAACCTCAAGGAAATTGCCAAGACCCTGAGAATAAGATCCGATTATCTAAAGGCAATTGAAGAGGGAACCTTTGAAAAACTTCCTGTAGAGGTTTATACAAAAGGCTACATCAGAGAGTATGCCAAATTTCTTAAAACAGATCCGGAAATTGTTATAAAGGCTTACATAGAAAAGATATCGCCTCCTGCAATAGAAAAACAACCTGACCCCATTACCCCTGCTGAAAATACTGTTAAAGAAGAGAAAACCGATAAAAGATACTCTGCGACTGCAATCACACTGTCAGCAGTGGCAGTTGCAGCTTTATTAACCGTTTTATCCTTATTTGTTTTTGCGCCGGAAGGACCAAAAACGCCTCTGCCTGAAAAAACAGCGCCAACACCGCCCACGCTACAGCCAAGCAGCCCGGTGCAAGAAAAAGAAAATACTGAAAAGGCAAAAACAGAAGCTGCAGCAAATCCACAAGTAGAAAAAACAGCGAAAGAACACAGCCTTGAGATTCTCGCTTCAGACAAAACATGGATTCTTGTAACTATTGACAATACTGAAACAAAAGAGATGCTTCTAAATAAAGGCGAGTCGGCAAAGCTCTCGGCAAAAGACGGCTTTTCTCTGAAAATCGGGAATGCCGGCGGAATCAAACTGATATTTGACGGAAATGATATGGGAGTGCCGGGAGAAAATGGCAAGGTCATAACACTCAATCTTCCGTCCGATAAAAATTTCAACCGTTAAAAGAAACGATCTCCCTAAAAAGTCTTTGAAAGAAACAAATCCTTACCTTAAAGACCCTGAGCTTCGTAAGGCGTTAATCTATCAATCCGCTTCATCCTCTACCGCTGTTGAGGGTGTTCTTACAAAATATCCAAAACTTTCAAAATCTGCCGAGAAAAAACTCATTTCACTTATCCGCGAGTCCGACAGTTAGCTTTTTTCCTTCCTACTCTCCCAAACAACCCGCCTAAATACTAATCCTTTCCCGCCATTGTTTTCAATATCTTACTTTACATAAGAAACATTGGGGGAATTTTTAGATGGAGGCTATAACCAAGGCTGAAAAACAGGACGAAGATAATGCTGGATTATGGATATGGTGGAGGCGGCGGGAATTGAACCCGCGTCCGAAAGCACTACTCTCAGGTTTCTACATGTTTGTTCTGCCTACTTAATCTCGGATGATGAACCGCCGGCAAACGGGCTATTTTATCATCCCATCTCCTTTCATCTCACCTCAGGTTCAGGAGAAAGACCTGAGACCAGCCTGCTGCCTTCGCTGCATCCAAAACACAGGCAATTTCAGAGCAGCGTGCCGCTTTAATTAAGCAGCAAGTGCCAGTTCGTTGTTGGCTTTTGTGTTTTTTTCCATCTTTTTACGTGGTGATGGAGCCACGACATGCCGCCTAAGCCTCGTAACCCCCGTCGAGCCCTTTCGCCCCCGAGGACAAACTCTATGTCTTATTTTAGCATATCTGTCATCACAAAGGTTGGATATATGATGCACGATTCAAGATAAAAACAACAAATATCTCTGCATCATGTATCATGAATCCTGTATCATGCATCATCTTTACCTGCTCTTCATCGCCCTTTCTATCTCTCTGTCAGCTTCTTTTTTCTTGATAGCATCCCTTTTTTCATACTGCCTCTTGCCCTTTGCGAGTCCTATCTCAACCTTTGCAAGAGAGCCTTTGAAATATATCTTTAAAGGGATAAGCGAGTAACTTTTTTGCGCCACCTGCCCTCTTAATCTCTCTATCTCTTTTTTGTGCAGGAGCAGTTTCCTCGTTCTTAGCGGTTCATGATTTGTGATGTTGCCGTGGCTGTAAGGGCTGATGTGACAATTAATAAGAAAGAACTCGCTATCCTTTGCAAGAACATAGCTGTCTTTTAAATTCCCCTTCCCTTCTCTGAGGGATTTTACCTCTGTTCCCAAAAGGGCAATGCCGGCCTCTACTTTTTCTTCTATGTGATAATCGTGGTATGCCTTCCTGTTCTGACAGACTATGTTCATTGATTATGATAACATGTCCCTCTTCCGCATTTCCTTTCTTTAAAATCCGAAGCTTCCAATTTAATTTTCATTCCCTTATGCTCTATTGTTGTCCCTACTGTAATTATTTTATTTAAGCCTTGCCTCAGCCGCCTTCCAGTCGATGTTCTTAAAGAACGCCTCGATATAGTCAGCCCTCTTAAGCCCGTAGTCAATCATAAAGGCATGTTCAAACACATCCATAATAAGAATTAGATTGCATCCTGCGGGGTGCGCCACATCGTGTTCATTTATCCAGAAATTAATCAGTCTTCCGCTCTGGTTGTCCTGATATAGAGCAGCCCATCCGATGCCTCTCATCGTTCCTGTTCCCTTGAAATCCTTCTCCCACGCCTCATAACTGCCGAAGCCCTCTGCGAGTTTCCTTGCGAGTTTTCCGCCTTTGTCCGGACCGCCCTTCCCTCCGAGGTTCTCGAAGTAATACTCATGCAGCCTCATTCCGTTAAACTCCCAGCCAAGCCTCCTTTTGAGTTCTGCAAATTCAGGGGCGCCGGTTTTCCCGTCCTTCAACATCTGGTCAAGCGTATCCAGCGCTTTATTGGTGTTAGTAATATACCCCTGATAGAGCGTGAAATGATTCTTCAGAAGAGTCTCGCTGAACCCCTCCATGCCTATTAACTTTAAATATTCCTTTGCTGCGTATGGCATAGTCTTTACCTCCTTTTTTATTTCGGCATATTTAGGTAACTTCTTGGATGTATTACTTGTTTCTGCTGTACTTATGAACGGCTTCTACAGCCGCAATTGCGTTCTTTACAGGCGTCTCAGGAAAAATCCCATGCCCGAGATTGAATATATGCCCTTTTGCGTTTTCACCTTTGAGTAGTATGTCCTGGACTTTTTTTTCAAGCTCTTCTTGGGGCAAAAAAAGCGCGCACGGATCAAGGTTGCCCTGAACAGCCACTTTTTTGCCGAGCCTTTTTATCGCATCAGCGATATCAATCCTCCAATCAATACCTATAACATCAGCTCCCGACTTTTTCACCTCTTTAATAATTCCGGCGCAGTTATTCGCAAAATAGATTACAGGCGTTTCAGTATGCTGCTTCTTGAGGCTGGTTACAATTTTTTTCACATACGGAAGCTCAAATTCTTTATAGTCATCAGGCGCAAGTATCCCTGCCCATGAGTCAAATATCTGGACTGCCTGAGCGCCTGCGGTTATCTGGCTTGAAAGGTATGAGATGACTGTCCTGGTCAGTTTTTTCATTAGATAATCAAATACTGCTCTGCTCTGAAACATCAGCTTCTTTGTATTTAGAAAATTCTTTGAGCTTCCGCCTTCAATCATATAAGTAGCAAGCGTAAAAGGGGCTCCGGAAAACCCTATGAGAGGAACTTTTTTCTCAAGCTCTTTCCTCAGAATCTTTATCGTATCCAGAACAAACGGCATTGAATCTTCAGTGTCCGGCACTATAAGCCTGTCAACAGCAGACTTTGTTCTGACAGGTTCGCTTAAAACAGGTCCTTTTTTTTCCGAGAATTCAAGGTGCATCCCCATTGCCTCAACAGGAATGAGTATATCCGAAAAAAGTATTGCTGCATCAACGCCTAATATGTCAACGGGCTGAAGAGTTACCTTTGCAGCAAGTTCAGGGGTTTTGCAGAGAGTAAGAAAATCAACCTGTTCCCTGACTGCCTGATATTCGGGAAGGTATCTGCCTGCCTGACGCATAAACCAGACCGGAGTGTAATCTACCTCTTCACCGCGGCACGCTTTAAGAAATGTATCGTTCATTTTACCACCTTCTTTTTTAGTTTTATTGGAACATAGCCGCAGAACGGCTCTTCTTCAAGATAATCGCCGTGTATTGAATAAGCCCTTGCCCTGCAGCCTCCGCAGACATTTATATACTCGCATGAGCCGCACTTGCCTTTATATTTTTTGAAATCACGAAGTTCCCTGAAAAGTTCTGAATTTTCCCATATATCCTTAAATGACTGCTGCCTTATATTCCCCGCAGGCTTCGGGAAATAACTGCATGGAAGCACGTTTCCATCCACATCAATTAAACAGATAAGCTGTCCTGCAATGCATCCTTTCGCGCCGCCTGTGGAAAACTTCAAAGTCCTTTTTTCAAACTTAGCGCCTTCCTCTTTTGATTTTTGCAGAACCACCCTGTAATAGTGAGGCGCGCATGTCGGCCTTACAAGCATATCCTTTTCATCCTTCTCCATCTGATAATGCCATTCAAGAATCTCCTCATAAGCCTCTTTGGAAATGAGTTCATTCATTATCTCCTCACCCCTTCCGGTAGGCACTATCATGAACATATACCAAGCTGTTGCGCCCAGTTCCTTTGCAAGTTTATATACCTTGGGTATTTCCTCCTGATTTCTCTTTGAGAAAGAGGAATTGATGATAAATTCTATCCCGTGCTTCTTAAAAAGCCTTGCAGCATTTATCGTCCCTAAAAATGCACCCTTCTGGTTCCTGAAGTCATCATGCACCGCCTCTTCAGAGCCGTCAATGCTGAGCGAGACTATTTTAATTCCTGAACTCTTTATCTTTTCGCAGGACTCATCGGTAACCAGTGTCCCGTTTGTGGCAAGGCACATTCTCAGTCCTTTTTCTGTGCCGTACTTTGCAATCTCAAAGACATCACCTCTTACCAGCGGTTCGCCTCCTGAAAGAACAACAACAGGCTTTGCATAGCTTACAATGTCATCGATTATTCTGAAAGCCTCTGAGAGAGAAAAATCAGGATGCCCTTTTATCTCCATCTCTGACGATGAGCGGCAGTGCACACAACGGAGATTGCATCTCCTTGTTATCTCCCATGCTATCCACTTAGGCGCAAATTCCATAGATGATTATTATACCTTTTCTGCTTTCTGAAATGTAAAATTGTTACCTGATTCTTAACCAGATTTTGATTAAAACGGCGAAGGATTATGTTTTTAGGTTTTTGTAGAAACAGGCGCTGACGCTGTTCTTTATAAAATTACCGGTTCGGTTCTCAGGCTCTGTTGTCATTTCAAGTTGACAGACACAGAGTGAAATGGTAATATCTGGTCAGGATGATAATTCTGAAGACATTGGTGATTTTATTCTTAATCTGCGGTGTTGCAGAAGCCGGCATATACAAGTATGTCGAAGAAGACGGAGTTGTTCTTTACACAGATGTCCCGCAGGGTAAAAAGGCAGCGAAGGTTATAAAAACAAAAGAGAAGAACAATAAGGCGATTTCATCGGATAGCAAACCTGTAAAAGTTGCATATAGCGCCTCAACAACACATAACGACAGCTACCACCCCATAATTAACAAAAAAGCAAAAGAGAATGAGGTAGACCCTTCTCTTGTCACTGCTGTTATAAAGGCAGAATCAAACGGCAATCCTCATGCTGTTTCAAGAAAGGGAGCAATGGGGCTTATGCAGCTGATGCCGGGAACCGCAAATGACCTTCAGGTGAAAAACCCGTTTGACCCTGAGGAGAACATAGACGGAGGCACAAGATACCTCAGATACCTCATTGAAAGATTTAACGGCAACTTAACCCTTGCGCTTGCTGCGTACAATGCAGGGCCAAAGACTGTTGAAAAGCACGGCTCAGTTCCTCCCATTGCAGAGACAAAACAGTATGTAAGAAAAGTGCTTGCGATATATAAGGGAAAAACTGACATCTCTTTTTCAGGCTCGAATAAAATGAAAAAATCAGAGCCTATCTATAAGATAATAATGGACGACGGCACAGTCCTCTTCACAAATTTTCCTCTTTACAATAATAAAGCCAATTCAGTCAGGTTTTAGATGTCTGCAGAAAATCTCGCTCTTCAAGTCGGAATCGAGTCGGATCGACAAGAAATTCTGAAGCTGAAAGAACAGAGGCGTGCAATAATCCTGTCCCACAACTATCAGAGGGATGAGGTGCAGGACATAGCTGATTTTGTGGGCGACTCTCTTGAGCTTTCAAGGACAGCAGCCACAATAAAGTGCGATGTTATAGTCTTTGCAGGCGTTAATTTCATGGCTGAGAGCGCATCAATTCTTTCACCTGAAAAGATAGTCCTGCTTACAGAGATTGATGCAGGCTGTCCTATGGCAGATATGATAAGAGTTGATTCTCCGAGGCCTGTGAGAAGAAGCTTCCCTGGATTTGATAATCCGCCGCCTTATGTTTATCCTCCTGAATTCACACTCCGCGACATAAAGGCACAGCATCCCGGAGTTCCTGTTGTTACTTATGTGAATACGACCGCAGACGTGAAGGCAGAAAGCGATATATGCTGCACATCTGCAAATGTCGTGAAGGTGATAGAATCCCTTCCATCAGATAAGGTGATATGCATACCTGACAAAAATCTTTCCATGTGGGCAGCGAGGAATACAAAAAAGCAGGTGATTGCATGGGACGGTTTCTGCCATGTTCATGAGAGGGTAACGCCGGAAGATGTTAAGAAGGCGAGGGCAGAGCATCCCAATGCTGTTTTAATGGCGCATCCTGAATGCAGGATTGAGGTGCTTGATATGGCTGACCATGTTACAAGCACGTCAGGAATGCTCAGATTTGCAGCGTCATCCTCTGCAAAGGAATTTATTGCAGGGACAGAGGTCGGCCTTCTGTATCGGCTGAGAAAGGAAAATCCTGATAAGGTGTTTTACCCTTTAAGAAAAGACATGATATGTCCGAACATGAAAAAGACAACGCTTAAGAGCGTTCTGAGGGCATTAAAAGAGAACAACTACATAATCAAAGTTCCGGACAATATCAGAATACCTGCTAAACGGGCTCTTGACAGGATGCTGGCAATCAAATAGTTTATTCCTTTATCTCAACAATCATTCCGAAGGGCAAGGCTCTCAAGAACCTTACCCCTCTGAACTTGTCATCAAAACAACAGGAAATATCAATCTTTAAACCGTTGACTTGCTGAGGTCTTTGCCTCCCATTTTCTCCTTGAGCGCTGCCTGTGCTGCTGCAAGCCTTGCAATAGGCACTCTGAAAGGAGAGCAGCTTACGTAATTTAAGCCGATCTTGTGGCAGAACTCAACAGACCTTGGGTCACCGCCGTGTTCACCGCAGATTCCCATCTTAAGGTCTTTCTTGACCTTCCGTCCTTTCTCAATCGCAATCTTCATTATAAGCCCTGTGCCGCCCTCGTCAAGGGTTATGAACGGGTCATCCTCAAGTATTCCCTTTTCAACGTAAAAGGGCAGGAATCTTCCTGCGTCATCCCTTGAAAGGCCGAATGTTGTCTGTGTCAGGTCATTTGTGCCGAATGAGAAGAAATCTGCGTATGCTGCTATTTCGTCTGCTGTTATCGCCGCCCTCGGAAGCTCTATCATTGTGCCTACGGTGTAATTAACCTTTATCTTATATTTTTTCTGAACCTCGTCTGCTGTTTTGATGACGAGTTCTCTCATCATCTTAAGCTCATTCACATGGCCGACCAATGGTATCATTATCTCAGGAATTACCTTAATCTTTTGTTTTGCAAGCTCACATGCTGCTTCCATTATCGCCTGCGCCTGCATTGCGTATATCTCAGGGTAGGTTATGCCGAGTCTGCATCCCCTGTGCCCGAGCATTGGATTGAACTCATGCAATACCTTGTTTCTGGCTTTAAGCTTGTCAACAGGGACTTCCATCTGGTATGCAAGTGTTTTGAGTTCTTCATCGGTATGCGGAAGGAATTCATGCAAAGGAGGGTCAAGAAGCCTGATTGTGACTGGGAGCCCTCTCATTGCCTTGAATATGCCTTTGAAGTCTTCTTTCTGCATCGGAAGGAGTTTGGCAAGCGCTGCCTGTCTTCCCTCTGTATCATCCGCAAGTATCATCTCTCTTACGGCGATTATCCTTTCAGGCTCAAAGAACATATGCTCTGTCCTGCAAAGCCCGATTCCCTGCGCCCCGAAATCTCTTGCTACTTCTGCATCATGAGGAGTGTCTGCGTTTGCCCGAACCCCGATTTTTCTGAATCCATCGGCCCACTTCATAAATATGTCGAAATCGCCTGTAAGTTCCGGCGTTATAAGCGGAGCCTCGCCGAGAATGACCTCTCCTGTTGTGCCGTTAAGCGTGAGATAGTCTCCTTCTTTAAGGTTGAATGTGTTAACCGTAAAATATCTCTGGCTCTCGTTTATGTTTATTGCGCCGCAGCCTGCAACGCAGCATTTTCCCATTCCCCTTGCCACAACAGCGGCGTGTGATGTCATTCCGCCCCTTGCCGTTAGGATGCCCTGCGCAGCATGCATTCCGCCGATATCCTCAGGAGATGTCTCTGTTCTAACAAGTATTACTTTCTCGCCTCTTTCAGCGGCTTTCTCAGCGTCATCTGCTGTAAAGACTACCTTTCCGACTGCAGCGCCGGGTGAGGCTGGAAGCCCTTTTGCTATTACGCTGATTTTTGCCTTCGGATCTATCATTGGATGGAGAAGCTGGTCAATCTGCTGGGGGTCTATTCTTAATATTGCAGTCTTTTTGTCTATCAGCCCCTCTTTTACCATGTCAATGGCTATCTTTAAGGCTGATGCCGCTGTCCTTTTTCCGACCCTTGTCTGAAGCATATAGAGTCTCCCTTCCTGAACAGTAAACTCTATGTCAAGCATATCTTTATAGTGTTTTTCGAGCTTCTTATAAATCCTGTCAAGTTCATTGTATGCCTTTGGAAGCCTTTTCTTCAGCTCGTTAATGTGGAGCGGGGTTCTGATTCCTGCAACAACGTCTTCGCCCTGCGCATTAATAAGGCATTCAGCAAAGAACCTTTTCTGTCCTGTGGAGGGGTCTCTTGTAAAACCAACGCCTGTGCCGGAGTTTTCTCCCATATTCCCGAAGACCATTGCCTGCACATTGCACGCGGTGCCTAAGTTTTCAGGTATGTTGTTAAGCTTTCTGTATTTCACAGCCCTGTCTCCGAACCATGAGCTGAACACCGCATTTATAGCCTTTTTAAGCTGCTCATAAGGATCGGAAGGGAAGCTTTCTCCGGTGCTGCGCTTATATATAACCTTGAATTCATCCACAACGCCTTTAAGGTCAGCGGCAGTAAGGTCTGTATCAAGGTGGACGCCCTTTCTTTCTTTTATCTCTTCAAGGGCTCTTTCAAATTTCTGCCTGTCAACGCCCATAACAATGCTTCCGAACATTGTTATAAACCTTCTGTACGCGTCGTAAGCGAATCTGTCATTCTTTGTCTTTTTTATAATCGCCCCGATGGTTGTCTCATTAAGCCCTAAGTTCAGAACAGTGTCCATCATGCCGGGCATTGAGAATTTAGCTCCTGAACGAACTGAAACGAGCAGGGGGTTGGTATGGTCGCCAAATTTCATGCCCATCGCCCTTTCTATTTTTTTCAGATTTGCAAGAACCTGCTCCCACATTCCTAATGGGTATTTTTTCTTGCTTTTAAAATATTCGTTGCATGCTTCTGTGGTAATCGTAAACCCAGCAGGAACAGGCACTCTAAGGTTAGTCATCTCGGCAAGTCCGGCGCCCTTGCCTCCGAGGGTGTCCTTCATATCGCCTCTTCCATCCGCTTTCCCGCTACCGAAAAAGTAAACGTATTTTTTAGCTGTTTTCTTTGACATTCAAATATCCTCCAAGCATTAAGGATTTAGTTTGGATTAATAAAATACCTTAGAGTGACACAAAATTTCAATAGATTTTTGAGTTTCAGCGATAAAAAGTGATTAAAATTGAATATTTTTAATTCCAAGAAGACATAAAAACGGCGTTATTCGTCGATAATTACTAAAGCAATACATTATATTCTATTTAGTAACCATCTGATTATTAAGGTAATTATTGAATAGATAGAAAGGTGCCGGAGGTTTTGTGCTGAATTTTATAAATTTATTGACTTTATTGACCTTAATATCCGAATAAAACTATAATTGGAGGCTCGATTTGATGAACAAACTTATTTTATGCGATTTTTAAAGAGATTATACGATTGGGTTTTACACTGGGCAAATACCCCCTATGGCATTTCTGCATTGTTTCTGCTTGCATTTGCAGAATCATCGTTTTTCCCAATTCCTCCTGATGTGCTGTTGATAGCGTTAAGCCTCTCCATACCCAAAAAGGCATTTAAATATGCGGCAGTTTGCACCCTTGGATCTGTTTTGGGTGGCGTTTTGGGATACATTCTCGGATGGCAGTTCTGGGAGCTTGCAAAAGGCATATTGTTTAAATATATAGACCCTGCCGGTTTTGAAATCGTAAGGAATTATTTTATTAAATATGAGGCGTGGGCAGTAAGCATTGCCGGCTTTACGCCTATTCCGTATAAGGTTTTTACGATATCAGCCGGATTTTTAAGGGCTGACTTTACGGTCTTCTTCATCGCCTCTGTATTCAGCAGGGGAGCAAGGTTTTTCCTTGTCTCCCTTATGATATTCCACTTTGGCCCGTCTATACGTTCTTTTATTGACAGGTATTTCAATATCCTGACATACGTATTTATGGTACTGCTCTTAGGCGGATTCTTTGCTGTGAAATACTTCTTTTAATTTTTCTCTCTATTTAGAATTAGAGCTTATTCTTCCTGATTTTCTTCTTCAGGCTGTGATTTCAGCGCTGCTCCTTTGATTGATTCGGAAAGAGCCTTCTGGTATTCATCCCACAAACGCTCTTTGGATATGCCTGAATCAATAAAATCCCATGGCAGTTTTTCTGAGAAGTCTTTATTCCTCATGACATAAAAATCAGGGTCTATGCCTGACTCAATGCATGCCTTTTTCCAGTCATGTATCCTGAGCATCGCCTCCAGAGGTTTTGAAATCCGCCTGTCACCCATCGAGAAAAAGCCCTGCATGTAAGCATATTTTGGAACATCGTGAAACACCTTTATGCCTTTTATCGGCAGCAGAAAACTCTTTATTGCCTTAAGCCGTTCTTTTACAATAGCAATCTTTTCCATTCCGTGCCACTGAAACGGCGTAAAAGGTTTTGGCACGAATGTGCTTAAAGTCAGAACTATGTTTCCTTTTTTTGATATGTCTCTTATCTTTTTTACGAGGCTTACAATGCCTTTAATGTCATCGTCATTCTCTGTGGGAAGGCCGACCATAAAATAAAGCCTGAGATTTTCCATGCCCTCTGAAAATATAAGCCTTGATGTTTCAATGATGTCATCCTCTGTTATCTTCTTGTTGATGACCCTTCTCATCCTCTCTGTCCCTGCCTCAGGCGCTATTGAGACACTCTTGTGTTTTTTCAACAGACCAACAAGTTCTGCGCTTTTTCTGCTTGCTCTCAATGATGTGATGGAAAAATCCACACCTTCTGTTTTAAGAACCTCGCTGATATGGGGATAATCTGTAAGGGAAGGGCCGATGAGTCCAACCCTTTCTGTGATCTTCAACGCATTATCAATCTCTCCTTTTATTGCGGGCAGATCCTTTTTTCTTGCCGGGCTGTAGATATGTCCTGCAACACAGAACCTGCATTTCCATGGGCATCCCCTCATTGCCTCAATGAGATACATATCAGAAAACTCTGTTTCAGGGGTAACTATTGATTGCCTGAATTTGTGAGCAGATATATCTTTGATATACCGTCTCTTTATTTTTTCAGGGGCGCCTTCTATTGCTTCTCTTTGAGTAATTCCACCCGGAAATCCCCCCATCCCTCCTTTGCTTCCGCACTCGGACGGATTCGCCGAGGCGAAAAAGGGGGGTAAGGGGGGATTATTTTCATATCTGACGCTATAAAACTTTGGCACATAAACACCTTCTATTGCGGCTGCTTTTCCGTAAAGCTCCTTCCTTGTCTCTGATTTTTTGTATGTATCAATAAATTCATTAAGCATCTCTTCTGCTTCTCCGATAAAGCACACATCAAAGAAATCAGCTAATGGCTCGGGGTTAAAAAACGCGCATACGCCTCCGATTATAAGAAGCGGATGTGTATTATTCCTGTCAGATGCCCTGAGAGGTATATTGGCAAGCTCAAGTATTTTTAAGATATTAGGATAATCGTTTTCAAATGAAACCGAAAAAGCCAGAATATCAAAATTATTCAGAGGTCTTTTTGATTCAAGAGCAAAGGGCTTTGTATCTGTCCTGACATACTCGTCAATATCATCCTCATCAGGCAGAAATGCCCTTTCGCATAATGTGTCGCTCCTGTCGTTAAGAAGCGTATATATCCCCTGAAATCCGAGATTTGACATTCCGACATGATAAGTATTCGGATAAACAAGACAGACATTAATCCTGCCGCCTGGCTCTTTAAAGACAGTGCCTCTTTCTTTTGATAGAAGCCTATCTGTTTTTTCTGTAAGTTTGCGGTTCACAGCATCACCAGCACAGACATCATTGCGATTGACCATATAATGTCAAGGGGCACATGCTGCTCGCATGTTGAATCAAGGAGCAGGTCGGCCCTTGCAGGGAATTCATCGTCAGAGAGCCAGAGGATTAATGTTACAGGGATTCGGGGCAGGGGCAGGAGTTCAACAGATGCATCGCCGTAATTCATGATATTCCCATTGAGGTTTTTGCCTTTTTCAATAAAACCTGCCTTATCATTGCCGTACCTTTCAGCAATCTTCTCCAGCGGAAGCACGTGGCTGCCCCTGAAAAAAATCTCTCCGCCTTTAAGACCCGCAGGTTTGACAAGTTTTCCTGAGAGTGGAATGTCTTTTGCGGTGATGAGATAGCATAAAGCAGACAGATTAAAAAAATAGCTGTATTTCTTAAGAAGTATTTCTCCTTCAGGCTGAATGTTTTTAATCTCTCTCTTGCCGGGATGAACTGAGAAATCCATCCCCAGCGACTTCAGTATGTAGCTGTTTTCTCTGTCGTAGAAAACCCGCGCTTTTCTGCATACATCAGAAGGATTGAGGTTATTTAAGTCTTCCCATGCCTTTTCTTCGCCTGTGCTCATTTCTATATTCTACTACAACAGCAATGTCTCTTAATGTATTGTATAATGAAAAAATGTTAAGAAGATTTTTAATAGTGATACTTTTATTCCTGCCTGTTATTGCATACGCATCAGAACTGCCGGAATATAATCTGGATGTCTTTTTTGATATTCAAAGTTCTAAGATAGGCAGTGCGAGGATTAATGTCGGGTCAAAGGACGAGATTGATGCAGCATTCAGAAAGATATTTCACTACGGGAAATACAGCGCACTCGCCTTTGACATGGGTAAAAATATTTATAAAAGGATCGATGAATCAGAAAGGGGGGTTGTTGTGAATCTCATGGAACAGCCGCTGACAGTCGCGGTCTCTGACTTAAAAACATTAAATGATGTTATAAACAGCGTTTCCAACAAGAAGGTAATCTATACCGGTGAACAGCATAACCAGTTTGCACATCACAATATTCAGCTTCAGGTTATAAAGGGACTGTATTTAAGGAATAAAAGACTTGCTATCGGAATGGAGATGTTTCAGATACCGTTTCAGGGAGTCCTTGACGACTATACAGCAGGCAGGATAAGCGAAAAGGAGTTCCTGAAAAAATCCGAATACTTCAAGAGATGGGCGTATGACTACAATCTCTACAAGCCTATCCTCGATTTTGCAAGAGAGGAGAAGATACCTCTTGTTGCCCTTAATATCAGGCGTGAGATTGTGGCTAAGATTTCAAAGAACGGGCTCGATTCCCTTTCAGATGAAGAGAAAAAGGAAATACCACAGCAGATGGACTTTTCTGACAATGAATACAGGGACAGGCTTATGAAGGTCTTTAAGATGCACCAGGACTCAAAAGACAGGAATTTTGACTTCTTTTACCAATCACAGGTACTCTGGGATGAGAGCATGGCACAGTCCATAGATGAGTTTTTTAAGAAGAATCCTGATTTTCAGCAAAATGGGCAGTTTGTTGTGATTGCCGGAGGAGGGCATATCCAGTACGGTTCAGGCATACCCAAAAGAACATTTAGGAAAAATGGTTACGAGTATACAGTTATTCTGAATGATGCGAATATGGAGAGGAATATTGCCGATTATATCTTCTATCCTCAATTAATGGAAGGCATTACCTCACCCAAGCTAATGGTCTCACTGAAAGAGGAAGATGGCAGGGTAATGATAGAGGGATTCCCTGAAAACAGCGTCTCTGAAAAGGCAGGACTCAAGACCGGAGATATAATACTTTCCATTGATAGCGAACCGGTAGGCAGCGTGGAAGATATGAAAATACACCTATTCTATAAAAAGAAAGGTGAGACAGTTAAGGTTAAGGCGCTGAGAAAGAGGTTTATACTTGGAGATGTCGAGATGGAGTTTGATGTAACTCTGTGAAAATAAAAATGGAGGGTTAAAAAATTCCATCACTCTACGGCAACATATCAGGGCTTAAGGGAAACTACCTGCATGCGCTTGAAAGGATTTACCGCAGGAAGGTTCCAGACGATAAAGTAATAACTCCTGAACTGGCAAGGTATCTTACAGAGCTTTCATCGGAGATCGGAAGACAGATAGGTCTTCTGATAACCAGAGACGGAAAAATTACCCATGTCATTGTCGGCGATGCAAAGGGTGTTTTCATTTCAGGGCTTGAAGATTTTCCTCTCGGCAGGCGCGCGCTGCGCGGCATTCGCCTTGTGCACACCCATCTGAAGAATGAGCCGCTCAGTCAGGATGACCTCACAGACCTTGCTCTTCTCAGGTTTGATATTATTGCTGCAATCGGGGTGAAAGACCATCTCCCTGACAATATTTATACTGCGCATCTTATGCCGCGCGGCTCAGAAAAGCCTATGGATGTCTCACCCCCCGTAAATTTCTACAGGTTTAATCTTGATTTTATCTCCTTTATAGAGTCGCTTGAAGAAGAGATGGACAGAAAAAGGCTGTTTGACCAGAAGGATTTAAGGGAGAAGGCAATCCTTATAAGCGTATCCAAGAAGCCGAAATATGAACAGGAAGATTCGCTTGAAGAGCTAAAGGAGCTGGCTTTTTCGAGTGATGTGCTTGTGCTTGATGCAGTAATCCAGAGGCCAAAAGATATAAACCCGAAGTATCTCATGGGTGAGGGCAAACTTAAAGATGTGATAATCAATGCCCTGAACAAAGGCGCGACACTTCTGATATTTGATCAGGATCTGAATCCGTCTCAGGTGAAGGAAATAGGAGAACTTACAGAACTCAAGGTTATTGACCGCTCACAGCTCATATTGGACATATTCGCAAGAAGGGCGCACAGCAGGGACGGAAAGGTTCAGGTTGAACTTGCACAGTTGAAATACAGACTGCCGAGACTGACAGGAAAGGGAACGGCAATGTCCCGCTTGATGGGAGGAATCGGCGGAAGGGGCCCCGGCGAGATGAAACTTGAGATAGACAGGAGGCGTGTAAGGGACAGGATAACCCTTCTTGAGAAA
This sequence comes from Thermodesulfovibrionales bacterium, assembly GCA_049302185.1. GTDB lineage: Bacteria > Nitrospirota > Thermodesulfovibrionia > Thermodesulfovibrionales > UBA1546 > UBA1546. The sequence continues at coordinate 36,366 of JBAQLV010000028.1, forward strand.
GAGCTTAAATCTCTGAGTGAGGCAAGGAAGCAGAGAAAACAGAGAAGGGTTGAAAAAAGGATTCCTATTGTCTCAATCATAGGCTATACAAATGCCGGCAAATCAACTCTTCTGAATTCGCTTACCAGAAGCGGCGTGTTTGTCGAGGAAAAGATGTTTGCAACGCTTGACACAGCAAGCAGGCGACTGAGATTCCCGAAAGAAAGAGATGTTATCATAACCGACACAGTAGGCTTCATAAGAGACCTTCCAAAAGATTTAATGACAGCCTTTAAATCAACACTTGAAGAGCTTCAGGACGCAGACCTGCTTTTGCATCTTGTGGACATATCCAATCCGAGGTTTGAACAGCAGATGGAATCAGTTGAAAATATACTCAGAGAACTTAACTTGTCAGACAAAAAGAGAATAATTGTATTCAACAAGACAGATAAGGTTGCAGAGGATGAGATTAAAAATATAGCACTCCGCTACAATGCAATTCATGTATCAGCCCTGAGACAGTCCACATTTAACCCGCTCCTTGATGTAATAGAGAAAAACATCTGGGATAATGGGAAATTTGAAGGGTAAAAATAATGAGCGGAAAACAGGGATAAGAGGTTCATTAGAAATTTGCGGGGAATGTGAAAAATACCTTGACAGAAATATCCCTCTTTTGTATTTTAGGATGCAAATACTCTTTTCAGGAGAACAAATGGGATAACTAAGCCTCAGGCATTAATCTCGGAATCGAGTCGTACCGACTGTACAGACAGACTTATTAGGAAGGATATAGGGTTGGCAAAAGGTCGTGCGGATGCACGCCCTTTTTGTTTTATATTCCAGTAAGTATTTTAGAGGGCAGTGTCAAGTCTTTTCTGTAAAATCTCATCAGGGCTTTATTCTCAACGGTTTTCATAGCTTCAATTATGCCGCAATCCTCTGAATCCTTGATATGCGGATTTTAGCGAGGATTGCCTTTGCCTCTTTGTTCATAATCACTCCATTCCATCTCAGCTCTTTGAGCTGCCAGTAAACCATGGAGAGTGCACGCTCCTCATTCTGAAACCATTCTATCCCTCTTACCCTTCGCTTCACCTCCTTGAAACTCCGCTCCACTACATTGGTCGTCCGTATCCTTAGCCAATGCTGATAAGGATATTTGTAGTAGGTCAGGCAGCTCTTTATATCTTCGGTGAGACACTCGACCGCTGAAGGATATTTCATGCTCCATTTTTTCTTGAACATCTCTAATGCTTCCTTTGCATGCTCATAGGTTGAGGCATAGAATACCTTCCGCACTGACTCCTTCACTGATACCCTGTCCTGTTGCAGCACTTTGTCCAGCACGTTTTCAGTCTTGTGCTTGGTGCATCTCTGTTTGTCCGATTCAGGGAAGACCTCATCAACCGACTTGATGAGCCCCGGACACCCATCTATAACGGTGAGCATCGGCTCGCTCAGGGGAAACGGAAAAGGGGACGGTTCTATTTATTGACACGGAGATAGATAACAGGGTCAGCTCCTTCTTTTTTTACGCATAAGCCTGTTTATGTGTCTTTACAGTAAGCTCCAGCCCCATAGCATGAAGCAAGGTCAGCAGGCTCTTTATCTCGGGGTTGCCGCGCTTTGAAAGCATACGATAAAGGTTTTCCCTGTTAAGATGCGCCTTTTCAGCTATTGTTGCTATACCGCCTTGAGCTTCCGCAATGTTTCTGAGAGCAAGGAGGAATAATTCGCGGTCTCCTTCTTCAATTGCCGCATTCAGATATGCGGCTGCCTCTTTAGGATTTTTCAGGCTTTCAACAAGGTCTTCCTGATAACTATAATTCTTTTTTATTTTTACTGTCATTTATATCACCTCCGTTTACATGCTTTCCAGTATCCTTTTGCACGAACAATATCTTTACTCTGCGACGCCTTATCTCCGCCAAGCAAGAGCAAAACAATTGTATTCCCTGCAAATGCATAATACACGCGGTATCCGGGACCATAATCAATCTTTAATTCATGCACTCCTTTACCAACAGACTTTGCATGCCCAAAATTTCCCATCCTCACTCTGTCAAGAGAAATGCGAATCTTTGCCCGTGCATATATATCTTTCAGCCCCTCAATCCAGTCCTTGAATGGAATTTTGTTGCTTTCGGTAATGTAATATTCAAGGGTGAAAGAGCATACTTTCATTAAACTGATAGTAGCTTATAAGCCACACTATTGTCAAGAGCCTGAGAACCGAATGTAGCGAGCAAGTAAACTGTCCGTATCTGTAGCACATAAACTGTCCGGTTAAGATTGGATAGCAAGGAGGAGCTATTCATGAAACGGACGGAGATGGATAAGCACTACTCGATGTTCTTTGTAGAGGAAGAGGGCACACAAAGCAGTTTTCAGGGGATCAAGGAGGTTATTGGGGTTGGATAAGACAGGCAGGAAGCATATCCTTGGGCTATGGCAAGGGGGCCACAGAGAACTCCACTGTCTGTAACAATCTGCTAAATGATATTGAGAGGCGCGGACTTGATATGGGGAAAGATTACCTCTTTGTGCTTGACGGCTCAAAGGCATTGAGGTCGGCAGTGGCAAGGAGGTTTGGCAAGGAAGTGTTAGTGCAGAGGTGTCAACCCCGTTAGAAATTCCATTTCTAACGGGGTTGAC
>JBAQLV010000029.1:0-62664 GCA_049302185.1 Thermodesulfovibrionales bacterium
CCCCATGATGCATTAGGGGACTTGACACCGGCTGAATACATGGAGCAAAATGCTGGGAACTCTATTTTACAACTGTCTACCTAATGGGGAAGCTTACGAAAGTTGATCATATAGAGCGCGGTGCCAAAATTATTGGAGAAATAATTGAGAAAGAGGCCCTAAATCCTTATATTGAAAATCCTTCGGACGTAAAGTATATAAAAGAAGATGACGAGAGTTTAACATCAAAAAGTGTATATATTGCAAAAGTAAAATCATTAGCGATTATTTCTAATGGTAGCCGTAAGGAGTTAACTTTTCCTCCTTTGCCTGGTTCCAACGTTTACGAAGCCGAGGAAAATGATATAAGGCTTGCTTTAAGGCTTGAAGATGTAGGCATAGATATTGGATTCATAAAAGGGTATAAATTACCTTTCAAAATTTCGCACAATAAATTACTCAGAACTCATATATCAATACTCGGTCAAACAGGCTCTGGCAAATCATTTTTGACAGCAAAGATAGCCATAGAACTATTAAAACTTAGATATCATTCTGATGTGCCATCAAAAATTGCTGTTCCAATTATCTTTGACAGTTCCGGTGAATATTCAGGTAAATATGATATGGGTGATCATAGTAAAATTGCTAAAATTATATCCTCGAAAAGCATAAAGAATCATTATTTCCCTCTTTTAAATGAAAAATATTTACCTCTACTCTATAAGATTTATGATATAGACGACATTCAAGAAAGCGAATTAAGATTTTGGCTAACATCTATTGGCGAAGGCAAGACATCAATTACAAATATTCCTCAGCTAGAGCTTATAAAACTACAAAACAAAGAAGACCTTCTTAACGAATTTAATCAGGTGAAAATTCAGTCTACAAAACAATTGGCAAATAGATTGGAAGAATTTATTAAAAAACATAATAAAACTTTTCCTACCGAAAAACTCTCAATTCCGTATCAAGCTTTTAGTAAAATGAGAGAATTTGATTTAAAAATTAAGAAAACTGACGATTTAGATATTATAGAAGAAGCTACGAAAGGCTTAGTAATTGATATTAGTGAATATAACAACTACGAGGAAAGGCAGATAGCTATGCTCCTTGTGTTGAGGCAGCTATTTGAAGTAGCAAAAAATAGAAAGTCAGATATGAAATTGGTCTTGTTTATTGATGAAGCTCACAATTATGTGCCAAGCGTTTATAAGTCATACTGTAAAGATGAAATATTAAGAATCGCACGAGAGGGAAGAAAGTATGGGATCACGTTATGTTTAATATCTCAAAGACCTCGATGGGTTGATCCAACAGCCTTGTCGCAGTGTGGGACAATCTTCATCTTTAGAATTCAAAATTCAGATGATAAAAAACACATATTTGACTCTGCTTCATTACCTGATACTTTGCGTGATATCAGTATCGCACGATTTCGAACTGGAGAAATGATCATTACGGGGGATGTAGTTGGAACCCCCATCAACTGCATAGTTTCTGAGATTGATAATGACTTTGTATCAGAAATGGCGAGGCGAGAAAAAAAAGCTATTGTTGAACCTTTTAAGGCTCGCATGAAGTAAAGAGCTAAGGCAATTATGAAAGATAGTTATGTCTCTTGCCGTTGACAAGCCAATCCTGAAATCACGGCTCGGATACTTGTCTGCCGACAGGCAGGTTGGTAAGATATAGACAGAGAATTTGAAGGATAAAAGGAAGGAGGTAATTAATGCGGGAAAAAGACCTTAGAGTAATAGAGAGATTCAAACTCCTTGTATCACAAAAAGTGAAGGTTCTTGAACTGCGGGTCTTTGGCTCCCGCGCAAGGGGAGATGCAAGTCCTGAATCAGACCTTGATGTGCTTGTCGTTGTAGATCATCTTGACCACTCGATAGAAAAATACATAAGCGATTGCGCATGGGAGGCAGGTTTCCACGAAGATGTTCTTATCATGCCAGTTGCTGTCAGTATGGATACTGTAAAGAACAGCCCTCTCAGCGAATCTGTCTTTATAAAAAATGTTTATCGTGAAGGTGTTGCCGTATGAAAAAAGGACTTCTTAAATCTTTACACCTCTATCAGCAGTCCCCTGTGCGTGAAAAGCAGATATGCTTTTGTTTTCAGGGAAAGGATTTTACCTGCCGCTTCCTTGTAGATATCCATCTGAAACCTGTATTTTTCAGAGAGTAAAGACAGTTCTCCATCCTTTACAGGAAATGTCTTATAGTCATAGACACTGGCAATATTGTTTTCAATGATTACCCTGTCAATTCTTCCTCTGAAAACAGTATTGCCTTTCTGAAGGATGAAGGGCAGTTCAGAAAATGAATTTCCACGGGGCAGAATTATATTATCCAGATGTCCGTTTACTTTCAGCGACTGAAAATCAGTAAGCACAATACTGCTGAGTTTCTGAATATCCTCATCAGAAAGGAATTCATTTTTCAGCAGTGAGAGAGTTCTTTCATTTACGCCCTCAGGCATCAGAATCCCTTTTGAAAGCTCTTCAAACAGCCTGTGAAAAATCCTGCCGAGTATAACCCATTCTTCGCCGTGAGTTATCCTTATGTCCAAGTCCTCTGTGACGTCTCTCCATTTTACATCTGTTGTGAAAGGCAGCGGCTCTGTGAATACATGCTCCTGTGCTGTTAATCTTTGAGCATGAAGAACAGCACGAGGGGGAAGGGAATCAGAATAAAGCCTATCTATTTCTGTCTCAGTAAGTATTTCAAAGAAATCAGTTCTGCTGTTTATTTTTCCATTCTTTAGTATGTCAAAATTTTCTGTGAGATACGCAAGCCTTCCTGTAGGAGATTTCTCTTTGTTCAGAGCGCCAAGCATGCACAGGAAATCCCTTGCCCTTGTAACAGCTACGTAAAAAAGGCGTTTTCCTTCCTCAAGTTCTTTTTCCTTCCTTCGTGCGAACTCGGCGATATTTTTCCTTTTTGCAGAATCTTCTTCGTATGCGATTGAGATCCTGCCGCCTTCTTCATCTATGACAATTGAGCTGCTTCTCGGAGTGTCTGCCTCATCAAGAGACGGCAGGAATACCATCGGGAACTGAAGCCCTTTTGCGGCATGTATTGTCATTATCTTTACTGCGTTCATGCCCTCGGTGTTTATATTTGCCTTTGGCTCATCCCCATCCCTTGCCTTGATGAGTTTCTCTCTTATCTCAAGCCCTGAGAATCCTGATGATTCGTAGGACTCAATTAGTTTTATGAATTTCTTTATGTTAGCCTGCCTCTGTTTTTCCCTGTAGTGTTTCCAGCCTTCAGTCTCTGTGAGCGCCTCCTCAAGTATTATTGCAAGCGGCGTGTTTTTTGATTTCTCTATCCAGTTATGAAGCATCCTGAATATCCCTGAGAATTCCAGTTCAGCCTGAAGTTTATTTATGAGAGGCTGGTTGTTTTCCGCAATCAGATTTAAGAGGGTTTCATAATCAATTCCGAACAGCGGGCTTCTCAGCGCACAGAAAAGGCTGTAGTCATCATGAGGGTCGATAATAAAAGAAAGGAGTTCCCGCAGCAAAGCAACCTCAGGCTCATCATAGAACCCGATGCCTTTCACCACAATAAAAGGTATATGCTCTTTTCTCAACGCGCTCTCAAATAAGGCGAGGTGAGTCCTCTTTCTTAAAAGCACTGCCATGTCTCCGAAGGCGCAGGGCCTTTTCTTGTCTCCTTCAGATATTTCATATATGCCTGCAAGGGATTTGATTCTTTTTGCCAAGGCAGATGCCTCTTTTATGCGGCTTTTCTTAATGTTCTCTCCTGCTTCTGCAAGCGCAAGCTCAACCCTTCCTTCTCCTTTCCTTGTTGCCTCAAAATGCGCATATCTTGTCCGCCATGTCTCATGTCGTAGACTCGACTCTACGAGAAGGGCAGGAGGCATGAGTTTCTCAAAGAGGGCGTTTGTAAAATTTATAATTGCAGGCAGGCTTCTGAAATTTTCTTTTGCCTCTTCAAAGTGATATTCATTGCCAAGCCATCCGGAAAGCCTGTTTTTTGCTTCTTCAAACACACCTGCGTTTGCTCCCCTGAAGAGATAGATTGACTGCTTGTCGTCTCCGACAAGGAATATTGTGGGAGTTTTCCCTTTGCTCCTTTTTGATCCAACGCCCGAGCGCCATTCCTCTGTGAGTTTGTCTATAATCTGCCACTGGATTGAATTTGTATCCTGAAACTCATCAACGAGTATATGGTCTGTATGCTCATCAAATGAATAGAGGATGTTCTGCCATTCAGGGTGGCTTACAAGCGCTTCGTATGTCATGATCTCAAGGTCATCAAAATCAAGGAGATGCCTTTCAAGTTTTTTGTTTTTATATTGCTCAAGGCATTTTGAGTAGAGTTCAAGGATTCTTTTTTCTTCTGAAAATCCCCCCATCCCCCCTTTGTCAAAGGGGGGCGAGGGGGGATTATTCTCATTTTCTGTGGACCTCAGCAGTAGTTCAGAAATCGGCCTTTTTGCATAGAGCGTATTAAGAATTGAAAATACCTTATCCCATCCCTTAATCCCTCTGTCCTTCATCATGTCAAAGAACAGCGCAGGTTTGTCTTTCTCTTCCATCACGCATTCATAAACAGCCTCTGACCAGAGGAGAGATGCCTCAAACTCATCCATGACGTCAAGCGAAGGGTCTACTCCAAGTTCTATTGAGAAACGCTTCAAAAGTTTAAGGCAGAATGCGTGGATGGTTGATATTCTCATCAGCGGCATCTTTTCTTTAATCATGAGGAACAGGTCGGGATTTTCCCTTTCAAGGATGTTGAAGATTCTTTCCTTCATCTCTGCCGCTGCCTTTTCAGTGAATGTGATACAGAGGATTTTTTCTATCTCAGAGCCGTCAAGAAGAAGGCTTATGTACCGCCTTGCCAGCTTTTCTGTTTTGCCGGAGCCTGCAGGCGAGGAAATGATTACGCTTTTTTGGGTGTCAAGGTAGCTGTTCATGTTTTCTCAGAATAACACAGGGAGATTTTTGCTTGCAATGCCTTTGGGGGACAGTGGTATTTGCAGCATTTCAAAATTGGTGGTATTCTCAGATAAGGAGGATGAATGGGACAGGGCTGGAGAAATTCTGAAAGATATAACTGTAGGAGGCTTTTTTGATTCCTGTTGTCCTCTTTCTTTTGTCAAGATGAGTGACATGATAGATATTAAGGGGCAGGCTAAGAAGAAGGCAGGAACCAAGAGCATCAAGAAGAAAAAATGCAATCTTTGTTAATAATTTGAAACAGACATAAGTTTTTGTCAGGCATATGCGCCTCAAAATCTTTACGAAGCAGCTATATTTTGTTGTATGCTCCGAAAATGTCATTCCCGTGAAAACGGGAATCCAGAACCTTTCTTTTACTAGATTCCTGCTTTCGCAGGAATGACAAAATCTTGTCTCAATCCAGCCACAGCCTCCTCTAATTCAGTTTGACGGGGTTTGGATGTAGGGGCAGTAGGCGCGTTCGTGGCAGTTTCTGCACGTCTGTTCATTCAATGGAATGGCCGTAAAATCTCCTTTTCTTAAATCCGAGACTGTCTTTTCAAGGTATTTGAGGCATGTCTCTATGTAATCATCCATTGTGTTGCTGTCTTTTTTCCCGGGCACCCATGTGATTTTAGTGTCCTTGACCGAGTATATGCCTGCGCGGTTTACTTTGAATCCGAGGGATTTCATCAATGCGGCGTAAAGGAACAGTTGAAGGCTTGCGCCTTTATTCAGAATCTCTGCCCTGCTGAGTTGCGCTGCGCCTGTCTTGTAGTCAATGAGTTCAATCTCGCTGTTTTCTGAACTTTGAACTTTGTCCCGACTTGTTCGGGATGAATTTTGAATTTTTATATCCACCCTGTCTATCTTCCCTTTGAGCTTTATATTTTTTATGACCTCTCCTTCAACCGGCACTTCAGCCTTCATAAACGAATATCCCTCGTCTCTGAGCTCGCTTTCAATCTCATAGATTTCAGGAAGGATGGAAAGGAATGAATCTCTTATGAAATTTTTCCAGTAGTTTTCCAGAGGTTTTTCATCAAGCAGTTTTCCGAGGAGTTTTTCTGCCTCTGCCTTCATCTCGTCAAAGCCTGCAAGTGGTTTTGCCATTAACTCTTCCATGATTTCATGGATTATTGTGCCGAGAAGCATTGCCTCAATCTCATATTCTTTTGTTTCTGACGGTTCAAGCTTGAGAATCTTTTCTATGAAGAATTTCCTGTGGCATGTCCTGTATGAATCTATGTCTGTAACCCTGATATTTGAGTTTTCGCCGAACTGTTTTTTTATCAGCCTGCTTTTGATGCCTATTTCTTTTATATGCGATGAGAGGGGAATTTCCGGATGCCTCAACAGCTCTTCTTCCCTGCACAGGATTCCGGGTGTTTTCTCTGTAGTCTCAGCTCGGTTGCGAGTCGCAACGACCTTCCACGGCAGGAAAGGCGAGGGCAGGAAAAGCCTGTCTGCCTCCATTGCAGGATAGGATAGGTGGAGGTTTTTTGAGGAATCTGTCAACCGCCGGAATATAAACTGCTGGAGGTGCAGGTATCTCTTCATATTAACAAGGCCTAATTTTGTCTTAACATTGTCAGGCAGGAGAAGGTCTATCTCAGGCATTGAAGGCAAATCGCCGTCTTTCAAGCCTCCGAGGTATAGATATTCAGGCTCTGCGCCGCGCAGTTCAAAGAAACCTGAAACCTGCACGCCTTCTCCTTCCGCCTCTTTCTCTGAAGCGTTCAGGATATATCTGAGGCTGTCAATGAATTCCCGCAAGCCATACGACAAATCCCCCCATCCCCCCTTTAGTAAAGGGGGGCGAGGGGGGATTTGTAGCAGATTGTCGATGAGGGATAGCTCTTTCAGAAACTCTGAGACCTGTTCTTTGGTATCAGTATCTTCTGTATCAGAGAAATCAAGTTCTGAAAGAAGTTTGTGGAGAGCTTCTGATATCTGCTTGAATGTCCCTCTGTCTTTCAGGGATTCAAGGGGTTTGAGTTTTTTAAATATCCATTTAAGTTCTTTTTCAAGCTCAGGGAGAATGTCTCTTAATGCAGGGTTCTTAACATTCAATAATGTTTTTGATAAGCCAAGCCATGAGTTTTTGCCTTTGATTATCCCTGAGTAAAGCGATATCTGCGGAATCCATTCCCTGAATAAAGCAGGCATTTTTTTGAAATGCGGGGATGTAAGGAACCGCGAAAACGGAAGCCTCAGGTAGTCCTCTGCAATTGATTCAAGCATTGCTGTGAGGGCAAGGTAAGGCTCTGTCTTTCCTAATGGTTTTGAACTGGAGAACATGCAGGGGATGCCGTATCTCTTGAATACCCTCTGCACAATGTCATGATAAACATGCAGTTTGGGAAATGCGAGGATTATTTTATCTAAAGACCTGCACCTGCCTGATATGAACAGGTTTTTGATGTGCCGTGCAATGCCCTCAACCTCTTCGTCTATTCCCGGATATGAGACATACGAGAGACCGCGTCCTCTTTTTTCTGATGATGGCAAGGGGAGGACTGCATCAGGGTCAAATGAGCCTGTTTCAATGTTAAAGTTATTCTTTATAAAATCATCAAAACTATTTGTTATTGAAGTAAAATTATCATCGTATGGTATTGAGATAAGGGCTGTCTCCGCCTGCTCAATCAGGCTCTTGAGGATAAGCTCTTCTGATGGTGTAACCTCGTAAAATCCGTCAAGAATCATGGTTGCAGGAGTGTAATTATGTTCCTTTATAATTGCAGGGCACTCTGACATGACATCGTTTTCATCAATAAGATTCTGTGCGGTCAGCGTTTCCTGATATTTCCTGAAGATTTCAATTGTCTCCATTGCCCTTTTTGAGCCTTCTTCCGGTACATTGAGTTCCTCAAACACGCTTTTTAGTTCTCTGCTGATTGTTTCAATGTCTTTGTGAGGGCAGTACTGCTTTATCTCATCAATAAAGCCGCTTATGATTGAGGAAAAGCCGATGCCTTTGCCTGACAGCCTTGAGATGATGATGGGTATAATTGATCTGGATATCGGGGTTTTGTTTGCATAGAGAGAGTAGAGTTTCTTTGAGAGCTGTTTTATTGTCATCATCTCAGGCGGGATATAAGTGTTTTTTGTCAGCTTATGAAAGATCCTCTGGCTTTCTCTTATTTTTCCCGGGGTAGGGGAGAGGCAGAGGATTCCGGAATAATCATTGCCCTTTGTTTTTGAGATGGCTGTTTTCAGCAGGTCTTCTGTGAAGCCTCTTCTGCTGAACGGGACATAAAAGACCTTCACCTGCATTACGTTCTGTATTCTGCGTTGACCCTGATGTATTCCTCTGTCAGGTCGCAGGTAAGCACCTTTGCAGATGCATAGCCCTTGTTCAGGTTTATCAGTATGCTTACCTCGCTGTTGTTTTTCAGATAATTATTCGCATCTGCGTCTTTTCCTGTGCCAATGCCTTTATTTACGACTTTGATATTTCCTAAATGAATTGATACCTTTTCCTCTTTAAATTTTATCCCTGAATATCCGAGCGCAGCCATAATACGTCCCCAGTTTGCATCATTTCCGTAAACTGCTGTTTTTACGAGATTGGAATTTGCAACAGAGAACGCAGCCTTTTCCGCTTCTTTCTCGTCATCTGCGCCTTCAACCTCTATTGCGATTAATTTTGTGGCTCCTTCTCCGTTTTTAACGATAAGCCTTGACAGTTCGTATGTAATCTCATCAAGGGCATTTTTAAAAATTTTATAGGATGCAGAGTTCTCTTTGATTTCAGAATTGCCCAGCATTCCGTTAGCCATTATCAGCGCCGTGTCATTTGTGGACATATCGCCGTCTATTGTTATCCTGTTAAATGATTTCCTCACAGAATCCTTTAGAGCCTTGCTTAGCGTTCTTTTTTCTACCGCTATATCCGTTAATATGAAGCAGAGCATTGTTGCCATATTCGGAGCTATCATGCCGGCGCCCTTGCAGATGCCTGTCATGGTTCCGGTCCTGTTTTTAATTTTTATCTTTTTTGCGATGACCTTCGGAAATGTGTCTGTTGTCATTATTGCGGATGCGGCGTCACGAAGAGTGTGCCTGCCTAAATTGGCTGTGAGCATGGGAATTATCCCTTTTATCTTTTCCATGGGCATCAGCATTCCGATGACTCCTGTTGAGCAGACATAGACAAGGGAAGGATTTATCTTCAGGCTTTTTGCTGTGAGCGACGCTGTCTCAGCGGCATCCTTTATTCCTTTTCTGCCTGTGCACGCATTTGCATTTCCGCTGTTTACGATGATTGCCTGTCCCCTTCCTGAAGCGATCTTTTCCATTGCAAGCTTTACAGGAGCTGCCTTTGCCCTGTTTGTTGTAAAGGCGCCCGCGATGTTTGCCTCTGTCCTCGAATAGATTAGGGCGATATCCCTTCTCCCTGGCTTTTTAATTGCGGCTTCTCCGGCAGAGATCAGGAAACCTTCGGGAATGTATGTTTTGTCTTTATTTTTTAGCATTGCACCTATTTTATCATATTTATAATGTATTAAAGATATTTCATTTCCATAAGTATGTTTTTTGTAATCATGATTGTGTAAGATAATATCTGATGAGAGAAAATTTGCGATGGATAAAAATGTTTTCCGTGATTAAGGATAAAATCACCACAGGGTTTTCAGTATTCTGGGAGTCGGTTAAATCATACATTAAAAACGATAATTCTTCTTCTGCCGCATCCCTTGCTTATTACTCGCTTTTTGCTTTGATTCCGCTGCTACTCTTGCTGTTTTTTGCTCTCAGTTTTTTCATAACATCCTCCAAGGCTGTTATGCAGAGGATTACCATGCTTATAAGCCAGTTTATCCCTTATTACAGCGACACTATACTTAACGAGGTTTATGCTCTGGCAAGGCATAAGGGCATGTGGAAAATAATAAGCTTGGTGGCGCTTCTGTGGATGTTAATGCCCCTGATGAGCACCCTGAGAACTGCATTTTATAATATTTTTAAGGTGCAGGGAAAGCGCTCTTTCCTAAAGGCCAATGTTCTGGATCTCGGCGTAATACTCCTTACTTTATCTCTTCTCGTGGTCGTTAGTTTTTCGAGCGTGGTGTTCAAAAAGTTTCTTGTCCTTGGCGGCAGCACACTCCCTTACGATATTGCATCCTATTTCCTTACTGCTGCTGTAATATCGGTATTCTACCTTGTTTTCATACCCGTAAGGGTTCCATTCTCCTATATTTTTGCAGGCTCGGCGCTTACAACATTGATGTGGGGTATAATCAGGCCGGTATTCGGTCTTTTCCTCTCGTACAATCCGCAGTACGGCATTACCTTCGGCTCATTAAAGGCTTTGTTTATCATTATTATATGGATATATTACTCGTTCAGCGTGCTTCTCTTCGGGACCGAGGTTATAGCTAATCTAAGGAGAAAAGACGTTCTGCTGCTGCGCGGATTGTTTTATGAAACACATACTGACAGGAGGACGCAAAAGCTTAAAAGAAAGTTCGGGCGGGATTGTAAGGCAGGGGAGGTTATATTTGCGGAAGGCGAAAAAGGCAGCGAGATGTTTTATATCCTCTCCGGTAGTGTGAGGCTGATTAAAAAAGATCAGACGCTGAGAATTATGCGGAAGGGTGAATACTTCGGAGAGATGGCGCTATTAATCTCGACTTCAAGGACAACAAGCGCACTGGCAGAAGAGGATAACACTTCTCTTGCCGTTATAGCGCCTGAGAATTTTGAAACGCTTCTCAGGGAAGAACCGAAGATAGCAATTTCATTTTTAAAGGAACTTGCTCACAGGCTTAAGAAGACCAATGAAATTCTGCAGTAAATCAAGTGAAAATTTATGGCTCATTCGTAAAAAAGTTGAAGTTGCATAAACAACAAACCTTCTGGATTCCCCGATCAAGTCGGGGAATGACCTCTAATTCTGTCATACTCCGGCTTGACCGGAGTATCCAGAACAAAAGGGACTGGATTCCGCATCAAGTGCGGAATGACATTTTCGGAGCAAGTTTATTTGATTTTTTGTATCATAAGGCTTGCCATTAGACAATAGGATGGAAGAAAGGGGGCAGATGGAATTAGACTCTTTTTCAGGAAAAGACAAGAGGACGCTGATAGAAAGGCTTCTTAAAGAGCTTCCTGTTTTTAAAAGTCTTTCGGATAATCATCTGAGCCGGATTGCAAAGGATTTCATTGTCTTTCAGGTCAAAAAAGGCGAAACAGTATTTTACCAGTCTGACAGCAGCACAGACCTTTATATAGTTCTTGACGGCGCAGTAAGGGCATCTCTCTTAAATCAGGAGGGGCAGGAGCTTGTTCTTGCGACCTTTGATAAAGGGGACTTTTTCGGCGAGATGAGCCTTCTTGACGGGAAACCGAGGTCTGCCACGATGATAGCAGTGGAGGACTCGGCGCTCGGAATGCTGAAGAGGGAGAGGTTTCTTTCTGCAGTCAAAAACGACCCCATGATTGCCATTGACCTTCTCTCTGCCCTGGTGCAGAGGCTGAGAATGGCAGACGGTATGATAGAATCCTTAGCGTTTCTGGATGTCAGCCAGAGACTAATGAAATTGCTTCTGCAGATAGCAAAGGCAGAAGGCGAAAAAGATAAAAGCGGCTTTTTCAGGATAAAAAAGCTCACCCACAAGGAGCTGGCAGCCCGCACAGGCGCATCAAGAGAGGCAATATCTAAAGTTATAAAGGTGCTTACTTTCAGGGATGTTGTGAGAGAGGATGGGGATTTTTTCCTTATTTCTCTTAACGCGGACGACGGAATTTAGCGGGGACTTCTGACATGGCGAATGAGGTGAATTTTCACTTGACAGCGCAGCCTTATACCTTTACACTTTGATATAGATATAGATGTGTACAGGCTGTCTCCCGGTCTCATTTTAAAAGGTTGAGTTCTAAATTCCGACATAATAGATGAATAAGGTTAAAAGAAGGAGGTGCGGTCGAGTGGGCAGAAAAATGATAGCTGTATTCATTTTCGTATTTATTTTTTATGTCTCTGTTAATATTGCTGAGTGTTTTGCTGAATTAAAATGCGTTGATGTGGAGGGCGAGGCTGTTATCGTGAACAACGATGTGCCGTCTGCAAAAGCAGAGGCAATAGCAAGGGCAAAATGGGCTGCTATAGAGCAGACAGTGGGAGTTGAGGTTAAAGCACAGAGCGTGGTTCAGAATATGACGCTTGTTGACGATGCTATAAGCAAACAGATAAGAGGCGTTATTTCTAATTTTAAGGAGCTTGCCAAAGAAACACGGAAAGATACATTCTGGGTCAGGATAAATGCATGTGTTGAACCTTTAAAGGCAAGAGACGCTGTATCGTCCCTTGCGCTTAATAATTCTATAGCTGTGTTTATACCTGCAAAAAAACCAAAGGTTGTCAAGGAAATGGAAGAGATTCACAAAACACCTTACGGCAAAACCGAAAGGAGCGGGCTTGCAACCAAAGATGAATATGATGAAACCAACATACTGTCAGAGAATCTTATCGGCAGGCTTACTGAGCAGGGCTATACGGTTATTGACGTTGCGCCAACTCATGCGCTTGACGCTCAGGAAATAGAAAATGCGGTCAAGAGCGGCAATTTCTTGACTGTAAGAAGCTTGATGTATAAATTCCTCTCGAACATCCTCCTTATAGGAAAGATTGATTACACTATCTCCACGAGAAAGGGGCAGGATATAGGATACGGTATATCTATGCCTTTTAATAATGTGACAGTGAGGCTGACATACAGAATCGTAACCAGAAACAACACAGGAAAGGCGGTTATACTTACTGCCGGCACAGAAGAAGGCAAGGGAATGGCAATGAGCGTGGAGGATGCTGCTGCAAGCGGATTGAAAGATTTGTCGGCAAAACTTATCCCTGTTGTCCTTGATAAAGTAGGCCAGTATATTAAAGACATTGCAAAGAAGGTTCAGATTAAGGTAAGCGGCGTTAGCGATATAAATACAAACTTTGAGGTTAAGGATATTCTTCAAAACATTGCATGGGTAACAAATGTGGAAGAGAAGGGGCTTGGAGAATTTATCTTGAGTTACCCTGAAAATACAATTTATCTTGCAAACAGCATAGGACAGAAGGGCAATTTTCAGATAGTGAACTTTTCACCGAATTCAATAACTGTAAGATATCAGAAATGAGGAGGCTGCAATGAATATCAGGCAGTTAAAGATTTCTGTAGTAATTATTACAACAGCAGCTTTTGCCGCATCTTCCTGCGCTCCGAAACTGAGCATCTCAGAATTCAGGCAGGGTGCAATTGATTCAAAGACAGCATCTCACCAATTGCCTCAGTATGTTATAGACAAGAAAAAGGCTAAACTGGCTGTTCTGCCGCCGGGCGACGCCACTCAGTTCAGAAATGTCTGCGGGTTGGGACAGGCAGCGCATGAAAATTTCACGCAGACACTCGCAAAGATAGGCACTGTGGAGGTTGTGGAAAGAAGCCAGCTTGATGCCTTTATGCAGGAAATGAAGTTTCAGGCGGGAATCACGAGCGAAGTAGACGCTAATAAGTTCATGCAGATTGCAAAGGGCGTTGATTTTGTATTTGTGGGAGCTGTTTCATCTGCAGGCGTCAACGCATCATTTATACCAGGAGGACAGAGAAAGAATGTTTTTACGGGACAGATGTACTATGCAAATCCCGCATGCACCGAGTCAGGAAAGGTGCTGGTTAATTACAGGCTTATTACTTTTCCTTCAGGCAGTGTCCAGCAGGTATTCCAGCTTGACGGTCAGAAAACTAATTTACCAAGAAATGTAAGCAGCTCTTATGACTGCAGGGTTCAGAATCCGTGCGGCTTGCTTCAGGAAGCAGTATACCGCGCTATTGACGATGTTAAAGAGTCTCTTGCCGAAGCCTTCCCTGTTTATGGCTATATTTTTAAGACAATGACTCACAAATCGAAACCGAAAGACAGGATAGCGTTTCTGAGCCTTGGCAAGGCAGACGGCATTGAGGCAGGCAGCATAGTGGACATAATAGAATTTGTTCCTGAAAAAGACCCTGTAAAAGGCACTACATCACTTGTGCCTCGCGTTATCGCGGAGTGTGCAGTGACCGAGACAGAGCTTTTTCCAGACAGAAGCATCTGTGTCATCCCTGAAGAAAGCGCTGATTTTGTCTTTGTAAAGCATGCTGTCAGGACAAAATCTAAAACCGGAGTTTTCAGGGGCATACAGAAGATATACAGGAAGGTCATGTAGAGCTTGAAAGATAAGGCAATGATACAGAAAGTTTTTGCGATTATTGCTGTTTTCCTTATTTTGCTCTTCATAGCCGCGTGTAAACCTGTAAAGGATGAAAACACCATAAGGCAGGTTTTTCCCCTGCTCAATGAAGCAAAATATGACGAGGCATTAAAGCTTATGGAAGGCAATGCCGAAACTCTTATGAGGAAATTAACTAAAGAGCAGTCAGGGGAGATTACAGGCATTGTCTTTAAAAATCTGGTTCTGGATAAGGTTTCTAAAGACGAATTGTTGACATCCAAGGAGAAAGAAGCAAGGATATACAGGGCAGGTTACCACATCGAGCTTAAAGATAAAAATATCCGTCCGGAAGTGGCGGAACTGCTTTCAAAGGTTGGAAACGGCGAAGCGCTTGTCTATGTGAATAAAAAAACAGGAAAAATCGCCAGTTTAATTGACCTGAAAGGCGGTGTTTTCGTCGCGCTGTGAGAAGCCGCAAAGAGATTTATGCCTATTTCACAAAACAGGCGCGGAGGTGAATTTTACCTTTACATATCTTGCAATTAGTGGTAAATAGTGAGAAGAGACGATACTAATGCTATTAATAACTTTAACGACAAAACGAAGGAGGTAGGTATGAAAGGCTGTATGAGAGTTCTGTTTATGGTTTTTATTCTTGCGTTTGTTTCTGCTTGTACGAAACCAGTTGCTAAATGCACTGACCCGACCGACAATCCGTCTCACCATTATTTAATGGGAATGCAGGCGCTGGAGGAGAAAAAAATTGACGCGGCGCAGAGTAAATTTGAGAGGGCTCTTTTTTGTGATGCAAAGTTTGCCCCTGCCCACGGCGGTCTCGCAATTGTAAATGCCAAGAAGTCAGAGTCACAGAGCGACCCTAAATTTAAGACCGTTGAGGCAGGACGCGCAAAGGAACATCTGAAAAAGGCAGATAAACTTGCCGAATCTAACGAGGACAGGTTTGATTATCTTGTGGCTGTTATAAGAACGAACACCGTATTAAATGAAGCAGACTCGCTTGCAAAGTCAGAAGAGGCATTTGAGGAAGTTAGGAAGCTTAAGGTGGATGAAAGAAAGCTCGCATACTATCAGGGCAAAGGGGCTGCGGATTATTTTATGGGCAAGGCATATCTCAATGCATTAGAGTTCAGGCAGGCAAGAGATAAATTTGCCGATGTCCTCAATATGAAAAGAGAGGGCAAATGGCATGAAAAGGCTGATAAGGCGCATAAGCGCGTAGATAAGATAGTCCGCGCTATGGCAGGCATTACAGTAGGCGATGTCGGCAAACAGATAGCTGTTAAAGATTCAGTGACAAGGGCAGACCTTGCGGCGCTTCTTATTGTTGAGATGAAGCTTGACAAACTCTTCGCCGGACGCATCCCGGTAAAATCACAGATTGACAAGATGATGGCAGAGTTCACACCTGCTGATATGCTTAACCATCCCTTTAAAGAAGAGGTTCTTACAATAATGAAGTGGAAGGTAAGGGGGCTTGAGCCCAGATACGATGGAAACACAAAGGCATATCTGTTCATGCCTAAAGAGCCTGTCTTAAGAGGGGAGATGGCGTTAATTCTCGAGGACGTGCTGATAAAACTCACAGGAGATGAGAAACTTGCAACAGCATATTTCGGACAGGATAAATCACCATTTCCTGATGTTAAACCAACGTCAACTTTTTACAATGCTGTTATGAACATGACAACACGAGGGATCATGGAAGGCGAACTTTCCGGTGAATTCAGGGTTGGTGCGCCTGTTGACGGCGCAGAAGCTATTCTTGCAATGAGAGTTTTAAAGCAGAGGATGAACATATACTAATGAAACAGGCATGCCGACAAGTCGGCACAAAGGAATATAAAAATGTCATCGCCATTCCCCGATTTAATCGGGGAATCCAGAAAAAAGAACTGGATTCTCTGGTCAAGCCAGAGAATGACATTTTCGGAGCAAATAAAAGGAGGACGATATGAAACATAAGAGATGGCTTATCGGAGCGTTGATTTTACTCATTGGACTTGGAGGCATAGCTGTTGCCCAGCAATACCCGATGGATCAAATGGGAGGACAGCAGCCGCCTCAACAGCCCCAGCAGTCAGGCACTGTTCAGGTTGACGCAAGTTTTACCGCTGCAAATGAGTGGCTGAGCAAGAATCACCTTTCTTTAACCGGCAGCGCTGCAGGCAGAGATGACGGAGCTGCTTTCAGTCAGGAAATGATCTTGTTTTACGGCGAGGCGTATGGCAATCCTTCGCATACTAATATCGCGCAAAGGGGAGGCATGGCTAAAAGGGCAGCAGTAGTTGTCGCCCAAAGATCACTTGCAGAATATATTAACGGCTTTGCGATTGTCGGCGATACGCTGGTTAAAGACGGCGTAGCACAGTATGATGTAATCAGGTCTGCTGTTGCGGGGTTTATAAAGGGCGTTCAGGTGGTTTTTCAGGATTACAGCCCAGAGAAAGATACTGCCATTGCCATAATCAAGGTAGGAATGCACGGGCCGGATGGTTTTGCAACCAGCGTGTATAAAAAGATGTTTGTGACTGAAAAAAAGATGGACCCTCAATTTGTAAAAGCCATACATGAGGTGGATGGAAAGCCTGCGCCTAATTTTAAGACAGCGGTTGTTCCTGTAGAAGCGCATGACGGGCTTATAATTGACGCTACTGAGCAGAACTTCAGACCTGCATTGATAAACAGGGTGTTCACTCCCAAAGGAGAACTGCTTTACGATCCATCAAAGATAAGCCAGAAAGTGCTGGTTGAGCAGGGATGCGGTGAATATACGAACAGCGTGGACAAGGCAAAGGCTGCGCTTGATTCAAGAGGCGTAAAGAACCCATTGGTTATTAAGGCAATAGGTACAGTCAGCCCGTCTGATATACAGGTCTCCGATGATGACGCAGTGAAGATCTTCTCGGCAAACCAGAAGAAGGGTTTTTTTGCAAGTGCGAAGGTAGCATTTGTGTTGAAATAAATTTAACCCCAAAAATGC
This sequence comes from Thermodesulfovibrionales bacterium, assembly GCA_049302185.1. Classification (GTDB taxonomy): domain Bacteria; phylum Nitrospirota; class Thermodesulfovibrionia; order Thermodesulfovibrionales; family UBA1546; genus UBA1546. The sequence continues at coordinate 17,176 of JBAQLV010000029.1, forward strand.
AGTGATAGGGGCATGGATGATTGAAAAGTATTTTGTCCCGACAAAAGTCGGGATTGAAATCTAAAGACTTTGAAGGCATTCATGCCCCTGTTTATAAAAAATAGCTGCATTTTCCGGGTTCAGGAAATATCTATGCCATTCATAGTATTGTGCCTTTGTTTTATTATTATTTTTTCGCCGCTGCACTCTTCAGCTAAGACCCTTATTCTTGACGGAGATCTAGAAAGCAGGATAAAGATGTCCCAGCAGATCAGCTTTGACGTCCAGCAGGGGGTAAAGACACTAACCTTTAAATTCGCTCTTCCGACCGAATTTTCCAATAAGGCAACATCACAGGGCGTTGACGGCCTGAATATAAAATTCACACCTGAACCAGTATCTGTGGTTGACGATATAGATAAATTTGGCAACAGGTTTAAGAAGGCAAGGTGGGAGAATCTGAAGCAGAGCGTCAATATCACAATATCATTTAATGCGCACATAAAAGCAGAGTTGCGTTCAATGGATAGCAGCGCTGGATTCCCTCTAAACGGCATACCAAATGATGACGCGGTATTTCTCAAGCCGACACAAATGGTCCAGAGCGACAATGAAGAAATCATAGCCCTTTCAAAGAGACTTACAGGCAATGCAAGGACAACTCACGATGCTGTAAACGCTATACTTAACTGGGTTGCTGACAATGTAAAGTACACTTATAACCCTCCTCAATACGATGCGATACACACGATGAAAACAGGCAAGGGCAATTGCCAGAACTTTGCGCATCTTTCAATGGCATTGCTAAGAGCAGCAGGCATTCCCTCCAGAATTGTAGGGGGGATCAGCCTTAAGCGCCAGTGGAAGGTCCCTGTTGAAAACGGCTATCTTGTGCAGGATATGGGGCAGGGAGGCCATGCGTGGATGGAGATATTCTTTCCTGATTTAGGGTGGCTTTCCTATGATCCCCAGCAGTCAAGACAGTTTACTTCAACGAGGCATATCAAACAGACGCACGGACTTGATTCAAAAGACATTAATGATTCTTGGTCTGCATCTCCATATCTGCCGCAATACAATGAAAATATAGAAGCAGTTTTTACCAATGACGAAACAAATATAAAACTAATGGCATCAAAGAGCGCGCCTGTATCTTACATTATGAGCAATAATCTCATAGCAAAAGCAATTGCCCCTGAAAAACCATTGCCGCCCGTAACGCCAAAACCCGAACCATTTGTTAAACCTATCCCTATACCAAAGCCTGAACAGGAGGTCAAGCCTTTGCCTATGCCGAAACCTGAGCCTAAGGTTAAACCCCTTCCGCCCAAGCCTGTTCCTCCTAAAAAGAAGGGCATTGTTGAATTCGGCAATATGGAATTTCCGGCACTTGTTGATGCCTATCAAACTGTTGGAAATGTTGCTACAAGGATTCTTGATAAAGAGACCGCAGAGTATGTGACATCACAATATGTCTATGCGCAGGCATTTGAAATTGGCGAGTCTCTGAATATTCAGTCTGTATCCCTTGCCATGAAGAAGTTTGGGGGAGATGGGACTATTTATATTGACCTCGTAACAGATGAAGATGGAAGACCGAGTCTCTCAGGCGTGCGGTCAAAGCCACTCTTTATAGAAGATATTAAAAAAAGACCCGGCTATTACTGGGTGGATTTTACCTTCCCCTCTGATACTCCTGTAAAACTGAAAAAAGGAAGATACTGGATAGTCATGAGGCATTCAGGAGAGGCGATAGTAAACTGGTTCTTTATTCCCGGCAATGCTTATGGGGACGGAGACGATACACGTTCAACAGTTAAGGGATATAAATGGGAAGACCTGCTGAATTATGATTTTGTGTTTAAGGTGAGGGGAAGGGTTTAATGAAAATACTCGGCATGCTGGCCGCCTTTATTATCTTGTTCATGTTTTCGGCGAATGTCCTGCCAGCTGAAAGGGAGCAGAAAAAAAACCCGCCTCTGTCTAAACAAGAAGTTCAGAAGTTAAGAGACATAGCAGTGATTATCGCAGGAGAAATAGCAAGAAGAAACATAAAGTCTGTTACAGTAACGGATTTCAAGGATATTAAGGGCAATCCCTCAAAACTGGGGAAAACAGTTGCTGCTGAATTCAGAAAGCAGATAGAGGCTTTAGGCAAGACGAAATTTACGGTTGTGGACAGTCGGTACGACTCGCAACCGAGCGGCGGAGGCGCTTTGGTTACTGGAATGTTTCTTCCGTTTAAGGGCGGAGATAAATGGAAACTGGACATAAAGGTTTTATCGCCTGATAACAGGCTTATTGCATCCTACAGCGGTTTCTTCAGAAAAACAAAAGGAGTTAAAAAATGAAAAATATATTGTCAGTTTTATCAATCCTATTTGTTTTAATATTCCTTTCATCATGCGTGCCGACAGAGGAAATAAAAAAAGACACGCCTGAAGCGTCGGCTGTAGCAGAAGAAGAACTTCCGAGAATTGTTGCGGTCCTGCCATTTCAGAACGATACAGAGGAAAGAGGCATAGCAAATCAGGTCAGAAAGGCGTTTTATAACCATTTCAGTTCCAAACCTTACAAGGACATTGAACCTTCAATCGTTGATGAAAAAATCGTTCACATGGAAAAATCTACAGGCAAAACTGTTCTTGAAATGAAACCCGCTGAGGTATGCCAGTCGCTCGGATGTGACGGGTTGGTATATGGCAGAATCACTGATTTTAAAAAGGTCTATGCGGCAGTTTATTCCCAGCTTGGCGTTGAGGCTGAGGTATGGATAGTGAATACAAAAACAGGGAAAGAGGTGCTAAGGTTAAAGGACGCTGTACGGTACCACGAAGGCAGTGTTCCCCTGTCTCCGCTTGGACTGATAATGACTGCTGTATCAACGGCAATGAACCTCAGAGAGATTCAGCAGATTAGGCTGGTAAGTGAGCTTGCTTACAAGTTAAATGAAAAGATACCTTCTCCATCGGGAATCGCCGCAGAGGACAGGCCTGCGATTAAGGAAGTCCTTACCAATATAAAAGAAGGGCCGTTCGGCAAAGGCAAGATAATCAGGGCAGGGCTTGAAGGCGACAAGTCAATGGTGGCAATGTTTGATATAGGCAATTACAAAAAGAACATTCCAATGAAAGAGGTAAAACCCGGAATTTATACCGGCGAATATCTTGTAATGCCGGGAGATAATGTAAAAGACATGCCTATCATTGCATCATTGAAAAAACCTCGCGGATATGAAAGCCAGTGGATTGATGTGAGCGGTTTTGTGACTATTGATACCACTCCGCCGCCTCAGGTCAAAGGCGCAAAGGCGAAGGGCTTTCACGACAGGATTGAGCTTGCATGGGAGACATTAAAGGACATATCTGACCTCGCAGGCTATAAAGTCTTAAGAAGCGAGCAGCCTCTAAGCGGATATGCTGAGATAGCGAAAGTGGAAGTCAGTATTTTTGAAGATAAAACAGCCAAGCCGGATAAGATTTATTATTATAGGGTTTCGGCATTTGACCAGACAGGCAATGAATCAGACCTGCATGACCCTCTCAGAGCATCTCTTGTATCCAAAGAACCTGTTCCGCTTTCAGGCGAGCTAAAAAAAGACACTGTTCTCTATGGAATTTATATTGTAAAAAACAGCCTCACAGTCCCCAAGGGTTTATCGCTGACAATAGAGCCTGAAACGCTGATTATATTTGATGAAAATGCATCTCTCAATGTGCATGGCAAAATGATTGTAAGCGGAAAGGAATCTCCGGTTGAACTTATCCCCGCAGGAGATAAAAAATGGAGGGGCATAATCGCTGAAGGAGCCAATATGGCGGTCAGCGGTTTCCGCATTAAAGGCGCAGCAACCGCAATGCTTTTGCGAAACACAGAGGGCTCAATAGAAGATGGTGTAATCACAGGCAGCAATATCGGAGTTTTTGTCTCAGGCACACCGTCTGCTGCAATAAAAAACTTGACGATCTCAGGCAATAAAACAGGGATTGAACTTCAGCAGACAGACGCAAAGATTCTTCAGACAAACATCTTTCAGAATGCCGAAGGCATCCGCATAAAAACCTTTTCAGGAGAGATAAAAGACAACAATATCGTTGACAATGAAAAGAACATCTCATCCGAATCAAACATAAAAATCGCTGCAAACTATCTTGGCTCCGTAAATGTAGATGAGATGAAGATTTCAGGAGTCAGCATCGCAAAGGTGTATGACAATAAGTTTCCTGACGGCAAAATAGTGAATGCTATTTTCAACCCCTATGCGCTTCTAAGCCATGAGGAACGCCAGAAAAAGGCGGCGGAGTTTCTTATTGAGGCAGGTAACTATTTCAGGCAGAGGAATTACGGCAAGGCAGTAACTCTCTTTGAAGAGACATTAAAGGCTTTTCCTACGCCTGAAGTCTATTACTATCTCGCATTATGTTATCAGGAGATGAAGGAAGATGAGAAGGTGCTGAAATATTTAAAAGACGGCGTTGAGAAATTTCCAAAAGATTCCACACTGCAAAAATCGCTCGGCATAATGTATTACGAAAAAGGCAACGAAGCAGAGGCGAAGAAGGTGTTTGAAGAAGTCCTGCGGCTGAGTCCCGGCGACAGACAGGTAAAATTTCTGCTTGAGAGGATTGGGAAGTGAAATATTGAAGAAGAAGAAAAGGCGAGATTTTTGTGCAGATGGGGCATACTGATGCTGTTTATGCAGTAGCTTTTTCTCCAGATGGAAAATATTGTAATGGCAGATATGGCGTGGATTTTGTAGAAAAAATTAGCAAACTAAGGAGAAATTTATGTTTGGTTTAGGCTTACAGGAGCTTATTATTTTGTTTGTCCTTTTTGTGCCCATCGGGTTAATGTTAATCGCATTTGTGGACATCCTCAGGAATGAATTTACGGGTTCGAATAAAATTGTATGGCTGATCGCTGTGATACTCGTTCCCTTTATTGGTCCCATAGCCTACTTTTTCATCGGCAGGAAGCAGAAGGTAGGAGAGCGAAAGAAAATTAAGAAGAGGGGCAGGAGGAATTATAGTTTCGGTAAAGAGGGGATATTCTTTAAATAACAGGAGGAGTCATGTTTAAATTTAAGAGTTTATTCCGCTTTTTAGCGGTCTGGTTTGGAATTATTGCCATACTATCCATAAGTTCGGCCTCTGTTTTTGCCGCTGAAAAGCCTGAGATTTTTGTGCAACTAGGGCATGCAGAAAATGTGGGCTTGGTAGGCTTTTCTCCAGACGGGAAATATGCACTGGCAGGAGACGTAGCGGGAAATACAAAGCTCTGGGATATAGCCAGCGGAAGAGAGATAAAGACACTACCCTGTCTGCTGGCAGCTATTTCTCGTAATGGCAGATATGCCCTTTTGTTTCAACCAAAAGAAAAAATATTAAAACTCTGGGATATGGCAAAGAAAGAGGAAATTAGTGTTTATAAAATAGAGGCTGACAAGGTAAAAGCTATTTCAGCAGCACTATCCGATGATGGCAGGTACATTCTTTTAGGAGGCAGCAGCGATATCTCTGGGCTTTGGGATTTGCAATCAGAAAGGGAAATACGAGCGGAAAATATAAAAAAGACATTTATCGGTCATAAAGCCCGCATAAATTCAATTATATTCTCTCCTGATGGAAAATATGCATTGTCTGGAAGTGATGACAAAACAATCCGGCTCTGGGACATAGCAACAGGAACTCTGGTAAGGACGTTTGAAGGCCATGCTTATGATGTATACGCATTAGCCTTTTCGCCTGACGGCAGATATATATTATCAGGCAGCGGCGATGAGACCGCAAAACTTTGGGATATAGTGACAGGGAAAGAAGTAAAGACCTTTAAGCATGAAAGACGTGTTTTGCTGGCAGCTTTTTCTCCTGACGGAAAATATGCGCTTACCGGCAATAACACTGAAATGAAGCTCTGGGACATATTAACTGGAGTGGATATATTGGCAAAAGTCAAAGCTGAGGCGATAGCCAAAATGAAGGCTGAAGCTGAGATAAAGGGCAAAGCTGAGATGGAGGCCAGAACCAAAGCTTACACTGAAGAAGTTGCAAAAGCCAAAGCAGAAGGAAAACCTATACCCCCAGAACCCCAGGAAGAAGTCTATATAGACGAACACGGAATAGAAGAAGCATGGGAAGTGGAATACCATTTGGAAGATGGTGCTTGGTCTGCTGCATTTTCTCCTGATGGAAAGTATATACTCTCTGGGAGCTGGAGAGGTCTGAACTTCTGGGACGCTGCCGCAGGAAAAGAGATAAAAACCGAGGCAAAGTTTTTGGGCTATGCTGACGAGATTTATTCAGCAGTTTTTTCTCCTGACGGAAAATCAGTGGTGTCTGCGACCAGTCGCGGCGCCATGGTGGTTTGGGATATGGTAGAGGGTAGAAAGAAAGTTGAGTGGCCCTCTGATGCAGGCGTGGTTGCCATTTCTCCTGATGGAAAGTTTGTCTTGTCAGGAAGCAGGGCTGAACAAAACCCTGGCATCCTGAAACTTTGGGATATAACCACCGGAAAGCAAATATGGTCAATAGAAGGGCATAGGGTAAGAATCCATTCTCTTGCATTTTCTCCTGATGGAAAATACGCTCTATCAGCAAGCCGTGATGGAACCGTGAAGCTCTGGGACATAGAGGCAAGAAAGGAGATGAAGGCATTTAATGGAAATGACCGAGACGATCAAGGTGCGGTAGCTTTTTCCCCAAATGGGGAATACATTTCATTAAGTCGTGAAGGTTATACTGCAAGCCTCTTGGATGTGAAATCTGGAACTCAAATACGAACATTTGAATTTTGTGAACCACCGTTAGCTTTTTCACCGAACGGCAAATACGTTATATGCAATTATGGCAGAATTTTTGAAGTAGAAACCGGCAAGGAAATAATTAAGATTGAAGGATTTGAAGCGCGTTCATTAGCCTATTCTCCTGATGGCAGATATATACTCAGCGGGGGTTTTGAAGATACCCTTCAGCTTTGGGATGCCAAAACCGGAAAAGTAAAATGGGAAATCCCCTTACAGTCTCGTTGGATCGAGGCTGTTGCCTTTTCGCCTGATGGGAAATATGCCTTGTCCGCAAGTTACAACGGCGCAATGAACCTATTTGAAGTGGCAACAGGCAAGAAAGTAGCCATGCTGGCGGAATTTCGTGAGCAAAAAAAGAGCTTCAATGCAGAAAAAGATTGGGTCGCTCCTGATTGGATTGTCATCACGCCTGAAGGATATTTCAATGCATCACCAAATGGCGCCAAGCATCTTAATGTGAGGGTTGGCAGCAATGTCTATTCCATAGACAACTTCTATGAAAAGTTTTTCAATCCTGTTTATGTTGCCTCTGTATTGCAGGGCAAAAAGGTTGAGACAGTTGCAGACATCAGAAAAGGTTTTGCAACGCCTCCTGATGTAAAAATCATCTCTCCTGAGCCCGGAAAGGAATTCAGCACAGACACTGTAACAATAACAGTCTCTGCGAAAGACACAGGCGGAGGGATTGATGAGATAAGGCTTTATCATAATGGAAAGGCAATAGGCGAAGATACGAGGGCTGTAAAGATTGTTCCAAAAGGAAATGAAGTAGTAAAAGACTATACCGTTGCCCTCGTTGATGGAATTAACACATTCAGGGCAGTAGGATTCAGCAAAGACAGGACAGAATCAAACCCTTATGAACTCATAGTCAAACTCACTGCACCACAAAAAGATGTCTCCATGTATATCTTTGCAGTAGGCATCAATAAATACAAAAACCCTGCATTAAACTTAAACTATGCAGAGCCTGATGCAAAAGGAATTGCTGACTTCTTCAAACAGAAAGGCAAGGGATTATTCAAAAATGTTGAAATCGAAGAGATTTACAATGAACAGGCAACAAAGGAGACAATCATCTCAAAATTAAGTCAATTGCAGAACACAAACCCGCAGGATGCGGTATTGATTTATCTTGCAGGGCATGGAGAGAATATAAATGACAAATGGTATTTCATCCCTTATGAACTGACATATCCTGAAAGGGAAGAGGATGTTAAAACAAAGGCCATCTCATCTGATGAACTATCAGGGTATATAAAGAACATCAAGGCTCAAAAGATACTCATGCTTATTGATGCATGCAAATCAGGAGCGGTATTGATAGCATTCAGGGGTTTTGAGGATAGGAAGGCGCTCTCTCAGCTTTCAAGGTCAACAGGTGTGCATATAGTAGCCGCATCAACAAAAGACCAGTTTGCATCAGAAGTAAAGGAATTGGGTCATGGTGTATTTACATATATCCTTCTTGAAGGACTGAAAGGTAAGGCAGCGGGCAAAGGTGAGACCGTTACTGTGAGAAAACTCATGGGATATGTAGAAGAAAAACTGCCAGAGATAACAAAAAAATACAAACAGGAGGCACAGTATCCAGTGGTGGATTCAAGGGGAATGGATTTTCCATTGGTGATGGGAAAATAAAAGGGATTTTATGAATAAAAGGGAGAGATCATGCGGGATATCCTAAAATTTTTACTAATCGTAATTCTATTGTTCAGCAGCGGCTGCGCCGGCCTCTCCAAAGATCTTGAAGTCAGTTCCCTCATGCAGAAAAAGCGCCATCACGAGGTAATCCGTATCCTCCAGCAGGATATTGACCGTAAGGAGGCGTTATCCTCTTTTCAGTTATATCTCCTTTCCGCCGCCTATTACGAAATCAGGGACTATGAAAACATGTTGAAGACGACGGACCTGTTGGACCAACAGATCGCCAGGGGCAACGCCCACTATTATTTCGGCACCGACCTTTCCGTGTTCCCCGGGATTCTCCGTGGCTACGCCTACCTTGACATGGGGGATTACGACAAGGCGATCAAGGCGGCATCCGAGGCCCATGCCTACCTGAACCGGGCCGGCGGCGAATCCGATCACTTTTATCGCTCGCAGCTCATCGATATCTCAAGCATTCTCGGCGTGGCCCATGCCTACCTGAACAACAATCAGGAAGCGGATCGCTACCTTGCTGTCCTGCAAAACATCGACATTAGTGAAACCATACTGGGGCCGGAAAAGTTTATCGCCATCGCCAGGATACACATGGCAAAAAAAGAGTATCCACAAGCCTTATCCGCTATACAGAATCCGGAGGCAAAGGTCTCAGGCTTTGTCACGGTTTTCTATGATCAGACCTTTCAGGAACTTCCAAAGTTTTTCATTTTGACGAAATGTCTTTATGAAACTGGCAATATTCGGGAAGCCCGGGAGTATTATGACCAACTTCTGAAACACCCCCACATCAAAGAGCTGGGAGGCCTTTATTGGTCCGTCCTTTTGGACCGCGCCAAAATCGTCCGCGCAGAGGGACAGTACCAGGTCGCCGAGACGCTTCTTAGGGAGGCTGTCAGCGTAATTGAGAAACAGCGCTCCTCCATCAGGTCGGAGGCCGGGAGGATCGGTTATGTAGGCAATAAACAGGCCATTTATCAGGAGTTGATTTCCCTCATGGTAGCCCGAAACCGGCCGGAGGAGGCCTTTGAATATGTAGAGCGTTCAAAAGCGCGGGCACTCGTGGATTTGCTTGCCTCAAAAAAAGACTTTGCTATAAAGGATGGCACGGAACAGGTCGCCTCAATGCTAAAAGAGACTGAAACAATTGAGACTGAAGGCAAGGCACTTGATGTAAGTAGTCTGGCTGCTGACAAGATTAACGAGAGAAACACCAGAAGCGTTCAGATTAAAGAAAAGATAAAGACCATAGCGCCTGAATTGTCATCGCTAATTGCTGTTTCTATTCCCCATTCATCTGAAATTCAGTCATACATCAATAATGATGAAACACTTGTTGAGTATTATTATCACGGAGAAGACATTTATGTATTTGTGGTGAAAAAAAATGAATTGAAGGCTGTGAAGCTGGACGGACAAAATCTTGTAAATGTTATAGAGCAATTCAGAAAATTGCTGGAAGACCCTAAATCACAGCAATACCTTGAACTCTCACAAAAGCTCTATCAAAGATTGATAAAACCTATTGAATACCTCATTAATGCTCAAAAACTTATCATTGTGCCTCACGGCGTCCTTCATTATCTGCCGTTTAATGCCTTAAACAGCGGGACCAGTTATCTCATAGACAAATATAGTGTCAGTTATCTGCCGAGTTCAAGCATTATGAAATTTTTAAAACAACGGAAAACACAAGAGGCAAAAAACGCATTGATTTTCGGCAACCCCGACCTCGGCGACCCAAAATACGACCTTAAATACGCGGAAGAGGAGGCCGTTACAATATCAAAGGGATTCCCTCACGCAAGAGTTCTAATCAGAAAGGAGGCAACAAAAACGGCCTTTAAAAAATTCGGGAGTCAGTTTGATTATATCCATTTTGCAACTCATGGTCTATTTGAGTCTGATGCGCCATTAAATTCAGGACTCTTTCTTGCAAAGGACTCGGAAAACGATGGAGTATTGAGCGTAAATGAGTTGTATTCAATCCGCCTGAATGCCGACCTTATTACATTGAGCGCCTGTGAAACAGCGCTGGGTAAAATCAATCCCGGTGATGATGTCGTAGGACTTACAAGAGGGTTTCTTTTTGCAGGAAGCAACTCCATTGTAGCCAGTCTCTGGAAAGTGGATGACATGGCGACTGCACAACTCATGACCGAATTTTATTCCAATCTTAGAAAAACCAATAAACGTGATGCTTTAAGAGATGCACAGTTAAATATAAAAAAGCAGAATGAACATCCGTATTTTTGGGCAGCCTTTCAGTTAACGGGTATGCCTGATTGATATCAAAAGGAGGAGATTTTATGGTTAGGGTATTTGTCTTGATGCTAATGCTGTTTGTTTCTGTTCCAAATCTCTATGCCTCGCAATCAACAATCAAGGACTCTGAAGGCTATGCGTGCATGGGTGAGGACAAGTCCAAAAAGCAGACAGAACAATCTGCGATGGCGGATGCAAAACGGAAGGCAATAGAACAGGTTTCTACATATATAAAGAGCGAAACCCATGTTAAGGATTTTGCGCTTGAAAAGGATTTAACGTCTGCATATGCAAATGCGACTGTTGAGGTCATTCAGGAGATTGAGAAGGGATGGTATAAAGACCCAGCGCTGGGAGATTGCTACAAGATAAGGATTAAAGCGGAGGTTGTCCCTGATGAAAAGGCAATGAAAAAAGTCTCTCAGGAAACCATTGATGACCCATCTGCGCCTTTAACTGTTAAAGTATGGACTGACAAGAAGGAATACAGAGCAGGCGAGAAGATTAAGGTTTATATAAAAGGCAACAAGCCCTTTTATGCAGTAGTTGTTTATAAAGATGTGGCGGATAAGCCGGTTCAGATTTTACCGAATCCCTACAGGCAGGATAATTATTTTAACGGCGGTGTTGTTTATGAAATCCCATCAGGTAATGACAGATATGAGCTTGAAGTAAGCCCGCCATTCGGAGAGGAAAGCATTGCCGTCTATACAAGCACCTCCCAGCTTGGAGAGATAAATCTCAAGGCAGAGGGCGGCATTTATCAGGTAAAGACAAAATCGAAAGATATAGGGATGAAGATAAGGAGCGTCAAGGTAAAGGAAGTCACAGAAGGAAATGCTCAGCAGGCATCAGAGTTTTTTGAGGGCAAAGCTGTGGTCAAAACCGGGAGATAATCCTGTTCCACCATTTTTATAAATGATAAAGTCAAAGCTTGCCATTCACATTACTTGCGTTCTCGCATCTATTTTATTTTTATCCGTTTGCATTAAGGGCGGCTGTTCAGCTCAAGTATGCCAATCCAGAAAAGAAGGCGCTGTCATCACCACCTGTGAATGGAGAGAATGTTATAATGCCAATAAATACAAAGTCTCCTGCAAATGTATTGAAGGCAGATGCGAATGGGGTAAAAAGGAATGAAAACAAAAAGGATAACTGAGAGTATTCTTGACACAATACTTTATCTTTCCGACCTTTTCAACCTTATCCTTAATGCATTTAAAAATCTTCCTTCTCTTAGAATCAGCCCTGTGCGCACTGTTTTCTTCAGGCAGATATACTTTGCCGGAATTGAGACTTTAGGCAAGATGGTAATCATAGGGCTGTTAATAGGGATTGTCATAATAAGCCAGATTACAAGCCTCATAGGCGTCGGAAGGGGAGAGCTTATAGGGAAAATACTGGTTTGGGTTGTAATCAGAGAGTTAGGGCCGTTATTCGCCGCAATAGTAGTGATTGCAAGAAGCGTTACCGCAATATCCGCAGAACTTGGCTCCATGAATGCGCAGGGCGAAATAGCAAACATTGAGATGATGGGCATAGACCCTGAGAGATACCTGATAATGCCAAGAATCACTGCGCTTACATTGTCAGCGGTCATGCTAACTTTTTATTTTGAACTTGCAGCCATACTCGGAGGCATAACTGTCACATCGCTATTCTGGGGCATTCCATTTGAGCAGCATACGACAGGGATACTGACTTCTCTAACCATCCCGGAGTTATCCGCATCTCTTGTGAAAAGCCTTCTGTTCGGGCTGGTAATCTCAGCAGTGAGCTGTTCTCAGGGACTTAAGGTCAGCGGAAGCATAACCAAAATACCACAGGCAACAACAAAGGCGACAATGCAGAGTCTGTTTTTTGTGTTTATCTTTGATGGTATAATAACCTTTATATTTTTCCTATGATTACACTTGAATGTGCAAGCCTTAAGGGATTTTTAGATTGCGCTTCATTGGCTATTTCCGGTGGAAGGGCCTGTGCTGTTTTGACAGAAACCGAGTTCGAGAAAAACCTTCTCCTGAGAATATTCACAGGGTTAACAAGGCTGGATTCAGGTAAGATTTTTATTTTTGGAAAAGAGGTATCATCTTTTTCATACAGTGAGCTCAATGCAGCGAGGAAAAGAATGGGTATCGTTTTGAACAATGGGGGGCTTATAAGCAATCTCAAGGTCTGGGAAAACATAATGCTGCCCTTGTCTTATCATTCATCCTTATCACATCATGACATGGATGAGAAAATGATAAGCATTTTGGGTAAAATAGGCTATGATGATGACCTGACAATACTTCCGGGTCCTTTGCCGGTCTACAAAAAGAGGCTTGTAGGGTTTGCAAGGGCAATGCTTATGGAACCTGATTTGATTATTTACGATTCAGTTTTTGAAGGCTTAAGTTCTGATATCAGAAGTAAAGTGCTGGAAACCATTACTGCGTTCCAGCGTGAAAAAGAGGGCAGGGCATCTCTGTTTCTTGACATGGACAAAGGGTTGCTGGATTATATCAGAGCAGACAGCATTTACACGTTAAAGAAGGGAAAATTTTATGAAAGAAACTGACCCGAGATTCCTGAAGCTGAAAGGAAAAGTCGGATTGTTTTTTATTATTGCAGTCGCAGGCATAATTGCTACCGTGGTTTCTATTGGAATTGAACGCGGCATCTTTACGGCTAAATACAGGATTAATTTTACGGTTGATAAAGGCACAGGATTTTTTGAGGGCATGCCTGTCAAGCTTTCAGGATTTAAGATCGGAAAAATAGATTCCATGTCGCTTGATGAAAATGCAAAGGTTAAAGTCACCCTTTTAATCAGCAAGAAATACAACAAATGGATAAGGCAGGATTCAAAGGCAATACTTACGAAAGAAGGCTTCATAGGCGAGGGCGTTATAGACATTAGCGTGGGCAGTACTAATAAGCCTGTTATCGGAGACGGAGGCGTTATCCAGAATGAGAAGGCAAGGGGACTTGATGAAATTGTTGAAGAGATGCGTCCTGTGATAGGCGAGATAAAAGATATCATAACCTATATAAATGATCCGAAGGGCGACATTAAGCAGACCATTTCAAACCTTAAAACATTGTCCTCCGGCCTTAATGCAACAAAGGAAAATGCTGATAAACTCTTAAAGAACGCTGACAGTAATATTTCAGGCGTTTCGTCCGATGCTTCAAAAGCCCTTAAAAATATTGATAAAACTGTTTCGTCTATGAACGATAAAATAAATCCTGTTATTGATAAACTTAACAGAACAATGGACAATGCAGAGAAAACAACGGCAAACCTTAAGGATGCGGTAGAGAAAGCTGCTCCGAAAGTGCCGCCGCTTTTAAATAAAGGCGAGGACGCACTGAGCGACACTAATGAAGTTGTAAAGTCTTTAAAGCAGATATGGCCTATACGCCTCTTTATTGAAAAGCCAAAGGACAGCCTTATTCATGGAGACAGCTATGAATAACAGGTGTCAGGTGTCAGGTGTCAGGTGTCAGTCAAAAAAATCAAAACTCATAAATACTTACAGGTCACTGGTCACTTTCGTTTTGATGTTCACTGTTCACTGTTCACTGTTCACTGTTGTTGGCTGCGGCGGCGCTCAAACCCAAACACTGTCTTCCTTTCATCTCAAGGCAATTGAATACAACCAAAACGCAGCGAAGGCTTTAGAGAATGGCGATTATGAAAAGGCTTTGGGTTATTACATGGAAGCCCTGAAGGTAAACCGCTCGATTGAAAATACAGAGGGAATAGCCGTTAACCTTATAAACATAGCTGTGCTATATCAGAAAAAAGGCAAGATCTCAAACGCGCATGAATTTGTAGATATAGCTTTTTCCATGCCTGATATAGGCGTCGAAATCAGGACGGATGCGGCGTATGAAAAGGCAAGAATTTATTTAAAGGAGAAAAATACTGCGAAGGCAAAGGAGTGGGTTAACAAGTCTTTGTCCGTGGATAAAGGGCTCCGCGAAGGAAGCAGATGGAATCTGATGGGAAGAATTTCCTTTGCAGAAGGCAAATATGATGAAGCTGCTGCAATGGCAAATACCGCGCTTAACCTCAACAGGGAAAACAAGCAAAGGGCTGAGGAGTCAAATTCTTTAAGGCTGATGGCTGAGATAAATGCTCAGAAGGGCCTTTATTCGGAATCAAGAGAGTTATATAAGAAATCACTTGAGATTGACAAGGAACTTGGAGACAGCAAAAAAATTGCCATGACTCTCAGGGGAATAGGAATGCTTTCTTTAAAACAGGGGCATTTTCAGGATGCCGCAATTTTTTATATGAGGGCTTATGATGTCAGCAGCAACGCCGGGGATACGGAAGGGACTTCAGAGGCGCTGGATTCCCTGTCAGATGCATACCGGAAATCAGGCGATGATAAAAAGGCAGAGGAAATGATGAAAAAGAAAGCCGACCTCGAAAAAGAGAAAAAGAAATAGATGCCAGTCGGAGACTCGTAGAGATGAGATTTGATGTAATTACAATCTTTCCTGAGATATTTAATGCCTACCTCAATGAGAGCATCCTTAAGAGAGCAGCGGAAAGAAATATTATTGAAGTAAATGTCCATAATCTGAGGGATTTCACAACTGACAGGCACAGGACTGTGGATGATTATCCTTATGGCAGCGGGCCGGGCATGGTGATGAAGCCTGAGCCGTTCTTCAGCGCTGTGGAACATATTAAATCCGATGGAATTCCAAGGCGTATTGTTATGCTGACTCCCCATGGGAAGACATTTAGTCATGATATGGCGCTTTCTATGTCCAGACAAAATCAAAATATGATTCTTATATGCGGCAGGTATGAGGCTATAGATGAAAGGGTAAGAAGTCTTGTTGATGAGGAAATTTCCATAGGCGATTATGTATTGACTGGCGGAGAACTGCCTGCTTTGGTTATAATAGACAGCATTGTCAGGCTTATCCCCGGCGTGCTTGGAGATGAGCGCTCTGCTGAAGAAGAATCATTTGCCTGCGGGATACTTGAATATCCGCATTACACAAGGCCTCCTGAGTTCAGAGGACTTAAGGTGCCAGAGGTTTTGCTGTCAGGAAATCACAAGGCAATATCTCAGTGGAGAAGAAAAGAGGCTTTAAGGTTAACCATTGTCAAAAGGCCTGATCTTATGCAGAGGATTCCGTTGAAAGACGAGGATTATAAATTGGTTTCGGAAATAAAGGAGGAAGAGAAAAAACATGAATATGATTGAATCAATTGAAAGAGGATACATGAAAGAAGTTCCCGCATTCAATGTCGGTGACACTGTCAAGGTATCCGTAAAAGTTGTTGAAGGAGACAAAGAAAGGCTCCAGCCTTTTGAGGGCGTTGTTATTGCAAGGTGCGGCGGCGGAACAAGAGAGTCTTTTATGGTCAGAAAGATATCTTTTGGCATCGGAGTTGAAAGGATATTTCCGCTGTATTCTCCAAACATAGATAAGATTGAAGTAATTAAACAGGGTTCGGTAAGAAGGGCTAAGCTTTACTACCTGCGAGGTAAAAAAGGCAAGGGCACACGCATAAAAGAGAAAGAAAGAGAATTTGTAAAACAAGAGGCTTAATGGATATCTTCCGGTATGATGAATCCCTGAGGCAAAAGGGGTTTTGCAGGATTGCCGGGATAGATGAGGCAGGAAGGGGGCCATTGGCAGGTCCTGTTGTGGCTTCTGCCGTGGTCATGCCTGATGGTAAAACAATAAAGGGCCTGCGGGATTCAAAGAAAGTGCCTGAAACCGAAAGAGAAAGCCTGTTTGACGATATATTGGGTTGCTGCCTTGACGTCGGCGTAGGAATAGTAGATGCCGGGGAGATAGACAAGATTAACATTCTCAGAGCGACAAAACATGCGATGGAAAAGGCAATAAAAGCCCTCTCGGCAGAACCTGACCTTTTACTTATAGATGCCGTGAAGTTGCCCCATGTGCATATTAAGCAAATTTGTCCGATAAAGGGGGAATCTGTCAGCGCCTCTATCGCAGCAGCATCAATAGTCGCAAAAGTCACAAGAGACAGGCTGATGCAGCAATATCACGAAATCTACCCTGAATACGGCTTCGAGAAGCATAAAGGATACTGCACAAAAGAACATATGGAAAAACTACTCAGCTATGGGCCTTGCCCTATTCACAGAAAAAGTTTTGATAAGGTAATGAATTTAGCTCTGCCTTTCAAAGAGCAATAGAGCAACAGAACAGCAGCGTAGCAGAACTACTGCACTATTGCTCTGCTGAGCTACTGCTCATGTTTTGAGGTATTATGGAGCAGGAAAGAATAGATGAAGCATTAGAACTTGTATGGCTGCTTGAAGAAGAAGGCCGTCCTGAGTTTAACCGGTTCAGATTAAACTCTGATGACATTAATTTTGATGAGATGGTTAATGAAATGGTAAAACAGGATACGCTCATTTTAAAGGCTGATAAGGTCGGATTTACAGAGAAAGGCCGTATGCTCGCAAAAGGACTTATCCGCAGGCATCGTCTTGCAGAACAGCTCTTTACTGATGTTTTTGAACTTACCGAGCCAACTGTTGAAGCAGATGCATGCAAGATGGAACACATCCTTAGCGAAGAATTGACAGAAAGCGTCTGCACTTTTCTTGGACATCCTCCAAAATGCCCTCATGGAAAGCCAATACCAAGGGGTGAATGCTGCAAGAAATATAAAATAGAGATAGAACCAATGGTTGTCAGGCTGATCGACTTTGAAGTTGGGCTGAAAGGAAGGATAGTTTTTATAGTATCAGCCGAAACATCAAGGCTAAACAGGCTCAGCTCTATGGGCATAACTGCCGGAAGCGTAATAAAGCTTCTGCAAAAAAAACCTTCCCTTGTTATTCAGGTTGAAGAGACAGCAATTGCAATAGACCCTGATATCGCAAAAGAGATATACGTTAAAAAAACTGCCTGATATTGAAGGAGGCTGTGTCTGTTTTTCGGCAATATTAAACTACCATTTCAATGGTGCAGATGTTATTACTATATATCAGCCTCTTACAAATTCTTATGCGGGGCTATCCGCTCCACTTTGTAGAGACTTCAGCCCCTATTCTGACAGACCCGTGAATCTTGCCTCAATCCAAACACAGCCTCCTTATTCATGCCTCCCTTGCTACAGGTTCATCCCACATGTTAAATTTTAAGATGCCTCGAAAAGTCTATATTCATACATTCGGATGTCAGATGAATGTCCATGATTCTGAGAAAATGGCCGGCATTCTGAAAGCTGAAGGCTATACCGAGGCTGCAAATACAGAAGATGCAGACCTGATAATCTTTAATACCTGCAGTATAAGGCAGAAAGCAGAACAAAAATTCAGAAGCAAACTCGGAAGGATAAAATTATTAAAAAGTAAAAACCCGCTGCTTAAGATAGCTGTTGCGGGCTGCATTGCGCAGCAGAGGGGGAGGGATATACTTAAAAGGAGCCCTCATGTGGATTATGTGTTTGGCCCCCAGAATATCCACAAATTAAGCGCTATGTTAACAACAAATGCTATGGTTTGCATTGAAGATAACCCTGAGATTCAACACACCGACCTTCCTGCAGAGAGAAAGGAAAATGTTAAGGCTTGGGTATCCATAATGTACGGGTGCAATAATTTTTGCAGTTATTGCATAGTGCCTTATACGCGGGGCAGAGAAAGGAGCAGGCCAAGTCAAAATATATATAAAGAAATACATGAGCTGGCTGAAAAAGGATTTAAGGAAGTAACTCTTCTCGGACAGAATGTTAACTCTTATAATAGCGATACTAATTTCCCCGGACTCCTGAGGAAAATAGACACCATAAAAGGGGTTGAGAGGATAAGGTTTGTCACATCACACCCCCGGGACCTTTCTGATGAACTGATTTTATGCATTAAGGAATTACCAAAAACCTGTGAACATATTCACCTGCCGCTCCAGTCAGGTTCAGACAGAATACTCAAGCTTATGAACAGGGGGTATACCTACGAGGACTACCTTGAAAAGGTCAGAAAACTCAAGGAAAGTATCCCGCACATTGCAATAACAACAGACCTTATTGCAGGTTTTCCCTCTGAAACAGACAATGACCATTCCATGACCATTAAAGCCTTAAGAAGCATTGAATTTGACGGCATATTTGCCTTTAAATTTTCTCCACGCCAAGGGACAAAAGCCGCAGAGATGGAAGGAAGTATTAACGAGGAGATAAAGTCGCAGCGGCTTAACGAGATACTCGGACTACAAGACGACATTACTTTAAGGAAGAATGAGGCGCTCAAGGGGACACTTCAGGAAGTGCTTGTTGAGGGTGCAAGTAAAAAAGACAAGGGAAAGATAACAGGCAGGACAAGGACAAACAAAATAGTTAATTTTGAGGGTGATGAGTCACTCATTGGCAAGTTAGTCAATGTTGAGATTAGAATGGCAATGAGGCACTCTCTCAAAGGCAGACTCCCCAGTCAAAGCCAATAACACCCACAAAGGAGCGTGTTATTGATTTAAAACCTAAAGTAAAACCTTCAGAACATATTGAAACTATTTTAAAACAAACGACAATCCAATCTCATATATGCATGTATTCCCTGCGCCGTCAGGAACAAAAAGGAGCGCGCACAACGCTTGGCAGTGCTTAATAGCAGGGAAGAAGCCTTATATAAGGAGTAGCAAGCCGGTAAAGCCCTTGATGTTCTAATCGAAGAGAGCAATATGAATGGTACATGAATAAC
This sequence comes from Thermodesulfovibrionales bacterium, assembly GCA_049302185.1. Taxonomy (GTDB): domain Bacteria; phylum Nitrospirota; class Thermodesulfovibrionia; order Thermodesulfovibrionales; family UBA1546; genus UBA1546. Next base: position 36,583 of record JBAQLV010000029.1, read on the forward strand.
CATCCTCGCGGATCCCTTATTTCTGTAAGGATTCAGGGCATTCAAAACGGTAAGCTTATTGGCATCCCAATCTTTCCGCATAACTAATTGATTTTAAAGATATTTCAGTCTGCCTAAAACTCATTCAAATCCGTAGAAACCTATGCAGACATTGGTCTGAGCCTCATTGCATATCGTCTTAATAACAGCTTACCAACAACCTTTGTTTATAGCGTATGTCTGATAAGATATATTATGTTAAATTAACAAATAAGCAAAACCACGTAATGGCTAATGTTGGTTGAGTGTCCGAGGCATGGGGATATCTGAAATTGCTTTAAATTTCAACAAGCTCGTAATCCCTGCTTCCAAGCCCGAGCCTGCCAGCCTCTTCTATCTGTATCAGGTAGGGTTTTTTTGAAAGCTCAAAAAGGATATCGTCAGTTTGCCTTTCAGGCTCGTCTGCGGCTGATTGGGGCAAAGCCTTTGCCTTTAAGAGCATATCAGTCGTTGCCTGCTCTATCGCCACAATGTCATCGGAGACAAGGATTCCCTGATCCTGTATAACCGGCACATCAGCAGCCGGCATGCAATCACATTCAGGCTGTATTTCTGTAAGGAAGTTTATATAAATCACTTTATTAGGCTTGAACGTACTTAAAACAGCATTAGCAGCCTCTGCGAGGGCCTTCATGAATCTTTCATCATCTCCCGGCAGCATCAAGGCGCCTTCCGGACAAACCCTAGTGCACCTGCCGCACCTCCAGCAGTCATCTTCGTTATAGCCAAACATTTCGTTTTCGAACTTTATCAGTTCAAGGGGGCAGATTTCTTCGCATTGAAGGCAGAGCGCGCATTTTTCTTCATCCCACAGTAACCTGCCCTCGCCTATTGTATGCATTGCGCCTCTTCCGCACTTCCACCCGCAGTGTCTATGACTGGAACTTATCCCTCCCATGGCAACGTTTTTAATTGCACCGGCATAGCCTGCCTGAATATGTCCCTTTACATGTGAACAAACGACCATTGCGGGAACATCATGGATAAGGCTTGCAACTGCTATTTCACCAAGAATCTCGCCTGCTTTAACCATTATATTATCATTTCCGTAAAGTCCGTCACCAAGCACAACAGGCGCTCCAACTGAGAGTGAATTTATTCCGTTCTGGTTTGCGACTTCAAGGTAATCCAGTCCTTTTATACGTACGGTATCTGTCACAAAAGGCTTGGCATCTATACCTTTCAAAGCATCCACAACCTTCCTCAAAAACACAGGCCTGACAACCCTGTGGGCGCCTTCTGAACCGAAATGAGTTTTCACTGCTATCCATTCATCCTTATCAAAATGTGCCGAAAGATTAATTTCCTTAAGCACGCGTTCGAGTTTGCCGGGCATGCTGTCAGCATACTTCCATTTTTTTACTCTTGCTGATGCAAAATAGACCTTTGACATCTCAGCCTCGTTTCACAAGCTTATTATAAATATAGCCAATCAGCGCCGCGCTCACAAAACCGTCAGCAAAACCATAGAGCAGTCCAAGAAAACTTCCAAGCGGAGTTATGGTATAACCCGGATATATGGATTGCGCAAGAACTTCCAGAAAAAGCCTGCCGTAGCCTGTGTAATAGGAAATCCATGTTATTATAAACAGCGAAACGCCCCAAACTGATCCAAGTGCAACTCCGAGTGCAACCGGTCTTAATTTCATAACTCCCTCAATATATCAGCCCTCTTTCAGGCTTATTACCTTTCTCCCTTAATAACTCCGGTACTTATTTGTTATCGGGAATCGCCTGTCTTTGCCGAATGCCCGCGGTGTTATTTTTATTCCTGGAGGAGACTGCCTTCTTTTATATTCACTTCTGTCTATCATCTCTATGACCTTCCTTGTGCACTCAATCTCACACCCTGAAGACAATATATCCTCAAAACTTTTGTCATCTTCAACGTACGCCTTGAGTATGGGATCAAGCACAGGATACGGAGGCAGAGAGTCCGTGTCTTTCTGATCAGGCCTCAGCTCCGCAGAAGGTTCTTTCCAGATCACCCTTTCTGGGATTACTGCCCTGCCCTCATTAGAATTTTTCCATTTGCAAAGTTCATATACAAGGGTCTTAGGCACGTCTTTTATAACTGCAAAACCTCCTGCCATATCTCCGTAAAGTGTAGCATATCCGACGCTCATTTCAGACTTATTCCCTGTTGTCAGAACAAGCCATCCGAATTTATTGGAAAATGCCATAAGTATATTCCCTCTTATTCTCGCCTGCAGGTTCTCTTCTGTTTTATCTTCAGGAAGCCCTTTGAATCCCGCTCTCAGATTTTCGAGATAGGCTTCAAATATATTGCTGATAGGCGCTTCAATTATTTTAATGCTGAGGTTTTTAGAGAGATCATAGGCATCCTCCCTACTCTCTTTCGACGTATACGGAGACGGCATAAAGATGCCTGTAACATTTTCCTTGCCTATGGCATCAACTGCAATTGCAGCTACGAGCGCAGAGTCAACTCCGCCGCTTAAACCTATGACAGCTTGCTTAAAATCATTCTTAATAACATAATCTCTCGTGCCTAAAACAAGCGCTTTATAAACCTCTTCTTCAAATCCCCCCTCGCCCCCCTTTTCTAACCCCGTTAGAGAGATATTCTCTAACGGGGCTAAAGGGGGGATGGGGGGATTATAACCGTCCAATGCAATTTCCGAGATAATCATCTCTTCTTCAAACTGTCTTCCCCTGACTATAATCTCTCCTGTTTTATCAGCTATGAAGCTCCCTCCGTCAAAAACAAGTTCATCCTGCCCCCCGACTGTATTTAGATATGCGATTACTATTTTATTATCAGATGCCCTTTCAGAAATCATCTTTTCCCTTAAATGCGCCTTGCCCATATGATACGGGGAAGCATTTATATTCAAAATGACCTCAGCGCCTGCAAGAGCCTGATACTTTGCAGGGCCTTCGGGATACCATATATCCTCACAGATATTCACTCCGATATTTATATCCTCAATTCTATAGACAGGGGTTTCGGTCCCTGCCCTGAAGTATCTGTATTCGTCAAAGACTCCATAGTTTGGAAGAAATACCTTGTGGTACACGCCAATCATCTTGCAGTTCCGGATTATTGCTGCAGCGTTGTAAAGAATGCTGTCTTTTCTGTCAACAAAGCCGACAACAGCCGCTATATCTTTCGTATTTTCAATAACCCTGCTTAATGCCTCAAGGTTATCGTCTATGAAATGGTGTTTCAGCAGGAGGTCTTCGGGGGGGTAACCCGTAATTGACAGTTCGGGGAATATAACCAGAGAAGATTTCTTTTCCCTTGCCTTCCGGATGTAAGCGCAAATCTTCAAGACATTGCCTTCAATGCCGCCAACAGTAGGATTAATCTGGGCAAGCGCTATTCTGATTGTCTTCATAAGTAAATGATAATTTGAAGTGCTTCCATTTGTAAAGCCATTTAAAGAACAGAAAGTTAAGAGTTAAGAGTTCTGAAATTTCTCTTTAAACTTTTAACTTCTAACTTTAAACTTTTAACTTCAAAGTTTATGTATAATACCCCATGGATTTTTTAAATGTGCTGTTTCCTGTCTCAGGGGTTAAGACATATATTTTTATTCCCCCTCTGGTTGCTCTATTAGTATCCTTTTTCACATCAATGAGCGGGGTCTCGGGAGCTTTCCTGCTTCTGCCTTTCCAGATGAGTGTCCTTAAATACACAAGTCCTTCAGTGAGTGCCACTAACTTTGTCTTTAACATAGTTGCAATCCCAAGCGGTGTTTATCGCTATATAAAAGAAGGAAGAATGGCATGGCCTTTAACATGGGTAGTTATCGTCGGAACACTTCCTGGTGTATTTATTGGATATTATCTCAGGGTTCTTTATCTGCCAGACCCGAAAGCATTTAAACTCTTTGTCGGCTGTGTTTTGCTTTATATTGGAAGCCGTCTTTTGTATGAGATGACTGGCAAGGCTGCAGCAGGGAAAAATAAGATGAAAGTTCTCGATGAAAAATTTAAACAAAGGACAGCAGAGCTTAAAAAACAACAGAATACTCGACTTGCATCAGGGCTTCCAAAAGAAGCAGTTGTTAAGACTATCTCATTTACTCTCTCAAAAGTAGAATATGAATTCTGGGGGGAAAAATTTTCCTTCAGCACCATCGGTATGTTTATACTGGCATTTATTGTCGGTGTTATAGGCGGGACGTACGGAATCGGAGGCGGCGCAATCATCGCACCATTCTGTATCGCAGTTTTTCATCTTCCTGTTTACACTGTTGCAGGTGCTGCACTTATGGGAACCTTTTTAACATCAATCGCAGGAGTTACGTTTTACAGCATTATGCCTGCAAGAGGAGGTCTTTCTACTTCACCTGACTGGCTTCTGGGACTCCTTTTGGGTGCAGGTGGTTTTGTAGGAATGTATCTTGGTGCAAGGTTTCAGAAGTTTGTCCCGCAGAGAGTTATAAAACTCATATTAGGTCTAATCATTACTTTTCTGTCTATCGGATACATTTCGCAGTTTTTTGTGTAACTCAGGCTGCATATCATGTAAAATAATAAATAGGATGCCCTTAGCCAGAGAAACAAAAATCTATAAAACATTTATGGTCTCCATCAGCCTGACGATTATTGCAGTCCTGTCAGGGATTTTTTTTATTACAACTGCAAGAACCAGGCAGTTAATAGATCAAGAAAATGTAATAAGGGCCAGGACATTATTTAACAGTATAATTTTAACAAGAAAATGGAATGCTAATCATGATGGAGTATACGTTGAAAAGAAAAAAGGAGCAAAGCCCAACCCTTATCTTGATAAGGCAGAAATCAAAACCATTGACGGCAAAGTATATGTCAAAAGAAACTCTGCTCAGATGGCCCGCGAGATTTCTGAATATGCTGAAAAGGACGGGCTGTTTAAATTCCATTTAACAAGCCTGAATCTCCTTAACCCTGCAAATAAGCCTGACGTTTTTGAGACAAGGGCATTGTCATTATTTGAAAAGGGGATAAAAGAGACTTCCCATACCGAAAAGAAGAACGGCATAACATATTTCAGATATATGGCTCCGCTTTACATAGAGAAAGAATGTCTTCATTGCCATTCAGCTCAGGGCTATAAGATAGGCGAAGTGAGAGGCGGCATTAGTATAACCTTTGATATTGAGAATATCCGCAATAAGTTAGAAGCCAACACTATCTATGCAATCATTTTCGGTTTGCTGTCCACATCTTTCCTTTTAGGGCTTATTTTTCTCTTTACAGCACGGTTAATAAAGAAAACTTTGGAAATTCAGCAGCGATTCGAATACTTGGCTATTACAGACGGGCTGACAGGAATATTTAACAGAAGACACATAATGACAAGATTTAATGAGGAATTCGAAAGAGCAAGAAGGCTTAAGAAAAATCTGGGATGCATAATGATTGATATGGACAGGTTCAAATCCATAAATGATGAGTTCGGGCATCTTGTCGGAGATGAGGTATTGAGAGAAGTTTCAGTCCGCATAAAGAATTCCATCCGAATTTATGACGTCTTAGGCCGTTATGGAGGGGAAGAGTTTTTGATTGTATTGCCGGACACCGATTTTGATAATACAAGGAGCCTTGCTGAAAGAATAAGGGAAAATGTAAAAGCAGATATGTTTTTAGCGGCGGATATGCCTTTGCATATTCATATTACGATCAGTTTAGGCATTGCACGCATGACAGACGGGGACAGATCTATAGACGATACTATAAAGAGAGCGGACGATGGACTGTATAAAGCAAAAAACAGCGGAAGAGACAGAGTTGAATGGCTTTAACTGAGGAATTCTTCCCGGTTTGAGTTGCCGGCAAGTCTTGTCTATAATAAACAAGAACATTTATTCACACAAAGGAGGTGTTTTTATGTTGAAACCTGCTGTTGATTGGGATACATGTGTAGGGTGCGGCGCATGTGCAGAGGTCTGCCCAGAAGTCTTTCAACTAAGAGATGATAAGATATGGGTGGTCGGACTGGAAAAGTGCAATACCTGCAATTGTCAGGAAGCTGCCGACATCTGCCCGGTTCAGGCAATAACTATTACTGAGGAGTAACCGGTAAAACTATGAAGGTTATTGCATTTTTAGGAAGTCCGAGAAAGGACGGCAATACAGAGCTTCTGCTTAATGAAGCAATAAAAGGGATTATCGCCTCGGGGGACTCGTTCTCCTCGGCGAATCCGCCTGAGTGCGGAACGGGGCGAGAGATTCCCGGCTCTGCTGTGCAAATCTTTAACCTCAATCTCATGAAGATCTCTCCATGTCAGGACTGTGGAGGATGCGACGAGACAGGCAGATGCATTGTTGAAGACGAGATGTCTCAGATTTACAATGCAATAAGAACTGCGGACAGAATCATACTTGCATCTCCGGTCTTTTTCTCCGGGCTCAGCGCGCAGACAAAGATAATGATTGACAGGTGTCAGGCATTCTGGTGCGAAAAGTACCTGCTGAAAAAGCCTATTCCCGAAGGCGAATTCGGAAGGAAAGGACTTTTATTGCTCGTAGGAGGTATGGAAAAAGAGGCAGGGATTAAGTGTTCCGAGACAACTGCAAAGGCATTTTTCAGAACCATCAGCGTGCCTGAACATAAGACATTGAGTTTTCTTGGCGTTGACGCAAAAGGCGCAATACTTAAGCAGCCCTCAGCCCTCAAAGAGGCTTATGAGGCAGGAAAAGAACTGGATAGGATTTAACCCTCTTCCACCGTCTGTGTATCCATAACCATTCAGAAGGATGCTCTTTTATATACTCTTCTATAAAGCCAGAGAACTTTTTGGTATCTTCAATAACCGCTTCCTCTTTATCTGCAATATCTGATAATTTTACCTCCGGATAAATCGTTATTCTATGGCCTTTATCTGTTCTGTGAATAAATGCAGGCAAAACCACTGCTCCTGTCTTTCTTGCTATGAGCGCGGGCATCTTTGTTGTCCATGCCCCCCTTCCGAAAAAATCTATCATATATCCCTCATCTGAAAGCACAGCCTGATCCATGAGAATGCCGACAGAACCATTATTTTTTAATACTTTCATAACTGCCTTCAGCGCCCCTTTTTTATAAATAACGCTGTTGCCGTATCTCTGTCTTACTCTTTCTATAAATTTGTTTATATAAGGGTTGTTTATCTGTCTTGCTACTCCTGAAGAATGCAAAAGCTTAGCAGATGTTGCGATTGCCATAAGCTCCCAGTTCCCGCAGTGTCCTGTTATAAACAATATCCCCCTGCCCTCTGATTTAGCCTTGTATACATTTTCTGTTCCCTCAAACTCAACAGAATCTATAATCCCTGAACCAATGCCATAATATATTTTAACTATCTCAATAAGAGACCTTCCTAAATTCCTGAAATTATTTCTGATTACCTTTTCAGGCGTTTCTGAAATGCTAATTGCATGAGATGATATTGACTTCCGGAGATTTTCTATTGCAATCTTTCTTCTGCTTCTCCAGAGATAAAAAAGCAGAATACCAAGAAATTCCCCGAACCTAATCGGAAATATTGCTAATGGTACGGACAGCGCAACATAAAGACAAGCCTCAAGAAGCCATACCGCTCTACGAGTCATTGACCGACCTTCTTCATTTGTTGTTCTCTTTTTTACCCTTCTCTTTTTCTTCTTCTTCCTCCTCCTCTTTTCCTTTTTTCTCCTTCAATGCCGCTCTTATTTCTTCAAAGCGTTTTGCAATGAGATAATTCATAGTGCCTTCCGGATATGTTCCGTCTTCTCTTAACTCGCCAGCAGACATGCCTGTGAGTATCTCAAGTCCTTCCTCAGCCCTGTCTATAGGGTATATTGTGAATCTACCATTCTTAACAGCATCAACCACATCTTTTTTTACCATCAGGTGTTTAACATTCCGTCTCGGGATTATGACACCGTGGCTCCCGTCAAGCCCTCTCAATTTGCACAAATCAAAGAATCCCTCTATTTTTTCATTTACGCCGCCTACTGGCTGGACATCTCCGTTCTGGTCCATAGAGGCTGTAACGGCAATGCTTTGTTTTAACGGGACGTTCGCAATACTGCTTAAGAGAGCATACAGCTCTGCGCATGAAGCGCTGTCGCCCTCCACCATATCGTAAAGCTGTTCAAATGTTATGGAGGCTGAAAGGCTTATAGGTTTCTTTGAGGCATACCTGCTCCCAAGATAGTTGGTTATTATGAGTATTGCCTTTTCATGTATCTTGCCGCTCATCTTGGTTTCTCTTTCTATATTTACAACTCCTGCTTTACCCGTATATGTCGCGGCAGTTATCCTTGACGGTTTGCCGAAGCTGTAATCCCCGAGATCAAGGACGGCAAGGCCGTTAACCTGACCGGCTTTTTCTCCTGAAGTGTCAACTATCAGCGTCCCCTCTGCGATCATTTCACGCATCCGCTCTTCTATCCTGTTATTTCTGTAAACTTTTTCGTTTATGGCTTTCTCTACATGTTCATTTGTAACAACCTTGATTTTTGCCTTCAATGCCCAATAGTTTGACTCAACGATAACATCATTTATTTCGCTGAACTTTGACGAGAGTTTTTCCTGATGTTCTGCGAGTCTTGAGCCGTACTCCACAACCTTTGCAATGCCTGTCCTGTCAAAGGGGAGCAGCTTTTCCTCCTTGCATTTCGCTGCAACAAAGGATGCGTATTTTTGTATGTTTTCATCTGTTCTGTCCATCCTGCTGTCAAAATCAGCTTTGACCTTAAACAGTTCCCTGTATTCTTCATCAAGGCTGTAAAGCAGATAATAAAGATATGGATTGCCAACAAGTATGACCTTGACGTTAATAGGAATTGCCTCGGGTTTGAGAGTTGTTGTGGATATCAGCCTGTATTGCTCCCACACGTCTTCTATTTTTACTTCCTTATTCCTTAAGGCGCGCTTCAATGCATCATAGGCGAATATATTTCTCAGAAGGTCAAGGACATTGATGACTATATAGCCGCCGTTTGCCCTGTGCAGAGAGCCGGCTTTTATCATTGAGAAATCCGTTATTGCAATCCCGTACTGTATCTTATATTCTATTCTTCCAAAGAGATTGAAGTATGTCGGGTTGCTCTCAAAGACGCAAGGCGCCCCCTTGCTTTCTTTATTGTTCACAAGGACATTAACTATGTATCTTGTGAATGTAGGTTCGGTTTTCTGGAGTTTCATGAATGGCAGTGACGGCGTTTGTTCCTCCGACGTCTTAAAATCTTCAAGGTGTGCAAGTATGTCTTCCTTCACTCCTTCAAGATACGCCGTTATTCTTTCATGATTACGGTATTTGTTCTTTAGTTCGTCTATCAGATGTCCAACAGCAGAAAGCGCAGCCTCTCTCTCAAGCCTGCCGAGGAGGTCCTTGACAAGCTTCTCTCCGTCCCTCAATGTCCTGACAACATCATCGAGCTTGTCCTGAAGCATTTTGCCCAGCTCTTCTACTTTTTTTCTGGTTTTTTCATCAAGGGCTTCAAAATCTTCTTCCTTTAGCGGCTCTCCTGTTTTTTTGATAGGAACTATTAGTAAGCCGCTGACGGTCTTTCTTATAGAAAATCCTTTTGCCTGCGCCTCATCTTCGAGATGAGAGAAAAGGTCTTTCTGTTTCTTTTGAAATTCCTCAAGAATAAGGTTTTTCTGCTTTTCATATTCTTTAGACTCAAAGACCTTTGGTATCTCAACCCTGAGCACATTGATAAGCTCATCCATGTCTTTCTGAAAGATTACAGCCATGCCCGGTTCAAGCGACACAGCTATCGGAGCATCGGCGTCCTTGAAGTTATATACATAACCCCAGTCAGAGGGAACCGGTTCATTTATTGCCTGTTTGGACAGTATAGACTTGATTGTGGTCATCTTGCCTGTTCCGCTTTCTCCAAGGATAAATATGTTAAATCCTCTATCGTTAAAGCCTATTCCAAAATCAAGCGCCCTTAATGCCCTCTCCTGCCCTATTGTTTCCTCAAAAAGAGGCAGATCGTCTGTAGTTTTGAACTTAAATATGTCCTGATTGCAGCATTTGTAAAGTTCATCAACGCTAAGTTTGTCAGGCATTTTTACCTCCATCACAATTTCAGTTTATAGTCCATGATTTATTACTATGAACAATTTAGCACAAAAAAAACTTTTAATAAAGTGATTATGCCCTTGGATGATGCTCTGTATATACCTTCTTGATTCTGTCGGTTGAAACCTTTGTATATATCTGCGTTGTGGATATGTCCGAGTGACCGAGCATTTTCTGAACAGAGCGCAAATCTGCCCCGCCTTCGAGCAGGTGTGTTGCAAAGGAATGCCGCAAAGTATGAGGCGAGAGATCAATACCAATCTGTTTTCCGTATTTCTTAATTGTCTGCCAGAAACGCTGCCTTGTCATTGCGCTGCCCCTGTTTGTGATAAAGAGATAGTCGGACTGCTTTTTCTTTAAGATGGCAGGCCTGAGTTCTTTTGTATATTTTTTAATTTTATCCAGAGCCCTTGAGTTTATAGGAACAAGCCTTTCCTTTGAGCCCTTGCCCATAATTCTCAGGAAGCCGGCTTCAAGGTTTACATTATTAAGCTTAAGAGAAACAAGTTCGCTGACACGGAGGCCCGAAGAATAAAGAATCTCCAGCATTGCCGTGTCCCTTAAAAATGTAGCGTTGTCCGTCCTGCTGTCAAGGAGAGATATGACGTCTTCAAGGCTTAGAGTCTTTGGAAGCCTTTCCCACTTCTTGGGTGTCTGAAGATTTTCTGAGGGGTCTTCTTTAATGATCTTTTCTATTATCATATATCTGCAAATGCCGCGTATGGAAGATATGAACCTGCAAATACTGGTAGTTGAATATCCTTTGTCCTTCACATCATTCAGGAAATCTAAGATATCGGCTTTTGAGAAGGAGTCAAGCCCTTTGTTTTTTGAAGTCAGAAGTTTTTGAAACAGCCCAATGTCTCTCGAATACGCTTCAACCGTGTTTTGAGACAGCCCTCTTTCCACTGATAGGTAGATAAGGAAATCTTTTAATATCTTCACAAATACTGTCCCTCCGATTTTACCTATCAGACATTATGATAAATTCTTTTCATTTTTTGTTGTCAAGTCAACGCCTGTATAAAAAAGTGGGGAATGTTTATATATCCAGATATTTTTCAAGCTCCCATTCTGTTACCTGCATCTTGAATTCATTCCACTCTTTTGTCTTGATGTGAATGTACCTATTGTAGAGGTGCTTCCCCAATACATCATGGATCAACTTATCGCTTTTCAGTTCGTTTATTGCCTCATAAAGCGAGGATGGAAGAGTATCTATATTTTTTGATGCCAGTTTCTCCTCATCAAACTTATACAAGTCTTCCTCAACAGGCTCTGATAGTTTTAGGTTTTTCTCTATGCCATTTAGCCCCGATGCCAGCATCGCAGCAAATGCCAGATATGGATTGCATGCAGGGTCAGGACATCTTAGCTCAATTCGCGCCGAATTAGGTTTATCCTCAAACCAGTGAGGAACTCTGATAAGTGAAGACCTGTTTGTCCTTGCCCATGAAATGTACACTGGGGCTTCAAATCCTGTTACAAGTCTTTTATACGAATTGACTGTTGGGCATAAGACCGCTGTCATGCCCTTGATGTGATTCAATTGCCCTGCAATAAAATTATATGCTGTCTTTGAAAGTTTATACTTATCTTTTAGGTCATAAAATGCATTTTTCTTTGTCCTTATATTGAAAAGACTCTGATGAACATGCATGCCTGAACCGGCCATTCCCATAATCGGCTTCGGCATAAAAGATACTCTTAATCCATGTTTCTGGGCAATAGCCTTAACTGTGACTCTTAATGTGAGCAGTCTATCGGCTGTAGTAAGGGCATCTCCGTATTTAAAATCTATCTCGTACTGCCCCGGCGCTACCTCATGATGACAGGTTTCAACATCTATGCCAAACGTCTCGAGGGCAGCAGTTATCTCCCTCATTATGGTATGGGACTCGTCAGTGGCAAGATCAAAATATCCGTTGCTGTCCATGGGCAATAGTTTTTCATGCCCGTTTCTGAAAAGGAAAAACTCAAGTTCAGGTCCCACATTATATTCAAATCCCATATCAACTGCCATTTTTAGAGTCTTCTTCAAGATAAATCTGGGATCCCCTTCGAACGGACTGCCGTCAGGCCTGTAAATATCGCATATAAGCCGTGCCGTATTCCCTTCGGGAGAACTCAACCATGGAATAACCGCATAAGTGTTTGGATCAGGCTTTAGATAAAGGTCGCTCTCATGAATTCTTGCAAATCCCTCAACAGAAGAGCCGTCAAACCACGCGCCGTATTTCATAATATCAGGCAGGCTCTGTACAGGCGCAGTAACTTCCTTTAGACAACCGAGCATATCAGTGAATTGAAGATTTATAAAAATCACCTTATCCTTCTTTGCCTTTTCCAATACCTTTATCGTTTTCATCAGCTTATCGCCCCCTCCCCTCTCTGTCCTGTCCTTATCCTAACAGCATCATCAACATTTATCACGAAAATTTTACCGTCTCCGATTTTGCCTGTCCTTGCGGTTTTTTCTATAACGCTAATTACCTCATCTGCAATGCTATCAGGCACTACAACCTCAATCTTAATCTTTGGAATAAAATCCACAACATATTCCGCTCCCCTATAAATCTCTGTGTGTCCTTTCTGCCGTCCAAATCCCTTTACCTCAGTTATGGTCATACCCTGAATGCCCAGATTATTAAGGGCATCCTTCAACTCATCAAGCTTAAATGGTTTTATAACCGCCTCGAGTTTTTTCATATACCCCCCTTCAATATATCTTTAAAACTTTTCAGTTTTGAATATTCATAAAGCGTTGACATCGCCTTGCTTTCTGTATGTATGCCGGACTCCTCGATTGCAGCAACAGGATTCAATCCGCCGACAACCACAACTCCTGCTTTATCTATTCCTACAGGGATTTCCAGCAATGGCCTATTTGGTTCTCCTATGAGCAAAATGCCGCCTATTCCTTTATTTGTTATCGTTTCGGCAAGCCTTTTTGCCTCAGCAAGACAAACAACAGGAATCTCTCTGAAACTTGCAAGTATCCTCCCATGATGATTTTTCACCGCTCCAATGACATCGGTCATCTTGCTTCTTATGAATATCTCCAAAGGATCCAGCGATGAGCCCTCATAGCTTATAAGGGATATAAACCGTATCGGGCTTCCATTTTCAGTCTCAACCACACCGCCGAATCTTGATGTAACAGGTATGCCTGCCTTAAGAAAAATTCCATTTATCGTAACGCTGCATACAGTGCCAAGTCCAATTTTGCCCTCAGGGATTAACACATCGCCGATCTTTTTTCCTCCACGGGCAAAGATTATTCTGTTGCTCATAACATAAGGAGACGAAAAAACCGGAGTTAAAATCCTGATTGCATCCTTTAGTCTTTCCTCAGGGAAATACGAAATATTCAATATAACATTACCATCAAGAGTTTTAAGGTCAAGCGTTGTCTGATAAGACAGGGTCTCTATCTTGCTTATTATGAATCCGACCTTCTCTGACACAAGGGCATTCTTTAATTCCAGCCTTCCTTTTTCTGTAATCTTCCTTCCTTCTTTTCCGAACACCTCTGTATAGCCGCGTTCATCAAGAATTCTCAGATGATAGCGAACTGTCCTCTCCGTAAGGTCAATGCCGTGCAGTTTTAACTGCCGCGATATCTCTCTTGAGCCTACAACATCTGTATACTTCTCAAGTATCTTGAGAATGGAAAACATTGTTTTGTTCATTGTTTTTGCCTCTTTTAGTGACAGTGTCAGTGATTAGTGTCAGTTAAATTATTTCAAACCGGCACTTTTCACTAACACTATTTCACTTTTTTACTATCCGAACAATATCCTCTCTGCCTCTTTCATATCTGATTCTATAACATTAAGGTATTCCTGTTACATCTGCTGCCTCCTTAGTCAGCGAATAAGGTTTCATCAGGATTTGAGTATTTTCAGCGCTTCTTTCCTGTAAGATTCCATCAAGTACGGGATACCTGTTACCTTTGCGCATTCCTCGGTAAGAGACATCAGCTCATTTCTTGTAATAGAATCGACATTAAAGCAGCGCGCCCCTGCCATCATCTGCTGTAATCCGACCTTGATTTTCTGCGAATAGCTGTAGATACCGATTGCTCCTAACGGGATGTTGTGAATCTCTTTGCTGCCTACGAGATTCTTTACCTCTTCATAACAGACAAAGATTTCTTCAACAGTGGAGCCATATTCACTGACACTCTTAGGCAGGTCTTTCTCTTTTATCCATTTTGCGATATTTTTGCCAACCATGCCTGGGATCATTAACGCACGGCCCATGCAAACAGCCTTGGTATAAGGAGCGCCCAATGATAAAGCCTTGAATACGCCGTCTTCACTGCTGAAGCCGCCGGCAAAGGCAATATCAGGAACACGTTCCCCCCTGTCAGATAACATCTTGCTGAATTCATAGGCTGCTGAATGCAGATAAAGCGAAGGCATACCCCATTCTTCCATCATACGCCATGGGCTCATCCCTGTGCCGCCCGGAGCTCCGTCAATCGTCAATAAATCGATTTTAGCCTTAGAACTCCACTTAATTGCCATTGCCAACTCACGCAAGCCGTACGCGCCGGTCTTTAAAGTAACTCTCTTAAACCCGAGTTTCCTGAGCCTGGAGACTTCAGCGTAAAAGCCTTTCTCATCGATAAAGCCCATTCGGCTATGACGCTCAAATTCTTTGATAGCTTTGTCTTTGAAAGCTGCCTGAACAACAGGATCAGACGGATCCGGAGTGACAATATAACCGCGCCTTTGTAATTCAAGGGCGCGTTCAAGAGAATTCACTTTAATTTCACCGCCGATACATTTAGCGCCCTGTCCCCATTTCAATTCTATTGTTTCAAGTCCATGCCTGTCGATGATGTACTCGGCAACTCCCAGACGGGTGTCTTCTACATTCATCTGCACAAGGATCTCGCCATATCCATGATGATAGCGGCGATACGTTTCAATCCTGCGGTCCATATCCGGGGCTTTTGTTACCATGTGTTTGTTGTTTAATTCAAGGGCGGGGTCAATGCCGCATACATTTTCACCGCAGACAATCGTAACGCCGGAAATTGCGGCTCCTGCTGCAAAATGTTCCCAGTTCTTGCGGGCAATTTCCGTAGACCCGAGAGCGCCGGTAAAAATCGGCACTTTCATCGATACCTTTTTGCTCCAGCCATAAGATGTTTCAGTATCAACATTTGGAAACTTGGCAGTGTCAGGGTCGCCTTTTTGACCTTTAGGCAATCCCTTAGCTCCCAATGCATAACCGTGAATGTTAAGGTGAGAATAGTCTATCGGATAATTCTTGTCCCCGCCGGCGGTTATCTCACCAAACGGTCCGGGATAAAGTAATTCTCTGCCTCTAAAAGTCGCTTTGAAAACTTCGCAATTTCCTCTGCACCCGTCGATACATCTGGTACAAAGTCCACTCATCGGTGAAACGCTTTTAGAACGGTTATGTGTTCTTGTTGCATCATTGGAATTTGGTTGCTGCAAATTCATCTGTTTTCCTCCTTTAATAAGTTTGTTTTAAAAAATGCTCTCAAAAACTTTTTGCAATGCCTATCAGACATCTTTTTTTATTCTTCTCACCTCCCCTTAAGTGCAAGTAAACTGATACGTGCGTGAATTAAGTATTCCTTTAGCGAAAAGGCAAAAAAATCCACGAAGGGATTTAAAATGCCTGCATAATAACCTTAAATTAAACGCAAATTACTAATAATTCTGTCTCCTCATCCGATGCGTTTTTCCATACCGAAGGAAGAGAGTGTTTCAGATATATTGAATCTCCATGAGAAAGCATCTTTTCAGAATTCTCGATTTTTACCGAAATAGTCCCCTTCAGCACATGGATTAATTCGTTTTTTTTACTGCTAAGAAAATGGCTGTCTAATTCAGCGCCGGCATTTATTACTGTCAGATATGCGGATGTTTTATCGTTAGAAACTATATTGAACAATGAATATCCCTCTTCCTTTTTTAGAAGAGATTGCAGTGTGTGGTCTTTTCTGAAGAGCCAGTCCGCCTCATCACGTTTTTTTTCTTTTTGCAAAAGATCATTTGGACTAATTCCAAGCGCCTCAGCAATCTGCAAGAAAGAACTGAGGGATGGGCTTATCTGGTTATTTTCGAGTTGAGAAATAAAACTGGGCGTAAGATCAACCTTATCCGCCAATTCCTTCTGGCTTATGCCAAGCCTTGTCCTGACATCTTTTATTCTGCCTCCCACATCAGTAGCAAGCTCTCTCTTTGGGAATGTGACAGTCACGTCTCTTCCTTCAATCTCATAAAGATGCGGCTTAAAAGCCTCTCTGTCCTGTCTTCCCTCAAGCTTCAGTGCCTTTATATACAACTTATCTCTTCTTTTATATAAGTCAAAGACCACCTGCGTGATATGTCTCAGATTTGCCTTAAAGCTCTGGCTGTGCGCCTCCTTTTCCAACAGCCAGTAAGCAACTGTTCCGAGGTCATAAAGCCTGGGGCACATATATGTAAAAAACTTGTAAGTTTCATTTTCATTTCCCCATAGATCCTGCATGCCTGTAAGGCTGTCAAAAACATACCTTACACCTCGCGAAAAACTGTCTTCAAGAGAATTCAGTTTGTGGGTAAATTCCTCTATGCTCTTTGGATTATTGATCCTGACAATGTTTAAATTAGAAGCGGTTTCATAAAACTTAAGAAAAGTGTTATCATTTTTACCCTTGCCTGATGTAAAGCAGTCAATCAGAATGAAATGTTCAGGGCTCAGCAATTTGCTTAAATTATTCAGAATGCTTTGAGGAGATGTATTAAAACTTACATAGATTATCTTTTGGGAATCAGCAAGTGCCTGTTCGATAAAGCTCTGGATAAAGAGATGAGAAGCTGTCCCCGCATCAACTTCCCAGACAACATTATCGCCTATGTATAGAGAATCGATAAGGCTGTCCAGACTTCTTATGCCGGATGATATTTTCCCCATTTTATTAGTAGGCAAACGGTTGCCTATTGGCATTGACTTTATACAATAAACAGGATTTTGTCAATAATTTATTGACAAAAATAGCATTAATTTTTATTATAGACATACGGCAAACGGTTACCGTCTAATTGTCGTCTGTTACCACTTATGAAAGCCTTAAATGTGGGGGAGACGCTTTTTTTGACTAATATGTAGAGCAGTAGAGCAACAGAACAGTAGAGCAGTAGTTTAAGAAAGATAAAAAGACTGTTGCTCTCTTGCTCGGAGAAACAAAAAATGTGCAGACTATCCGCTATAACATCAAACAAATATTTTTCTCCAATGGAGAACATCCTCGCCCTCGAGACAATGAAGGAAGGGCATGACGGCTCAGGGCTTGGACTTACGCTTAAAGGCCTCGGAGCTGAGTTCACGGAATTAAAGAAATACCCGATAATGTCAGGCATCTGCTCTAAAGAAGGAATCAAGGCGCTTGACGATTACATGAAGAAAAACGGGTTCAGGCTCAAGCACGTATGGACTCCAAAGATAAAACAGGTAAAAGGCATTGTCCCGCGGGATTACTACTTTGCGCGGGTTTATGACTATCCGTCTTCCTACAAGGACAAATCCTTTTCCGAAAAAGAAAATCTTTTGATGAACACACGGATCGCTTTGAGAAATATCGGCGAGTCTGACGAATCAATCTTTGTGTTCTCTTTTTATCCTGATGTTATCACCTTAAAGGAAGTCGGCGACCCTCTTGAACTTGGCGAGTTCTTCGGGCTTGACAGAGACGGTTTAAAGGCAAAAGTTATATTTGCGCAGGGAAGGCAGAATACAAACTACCAGATATACCTTTATGCATGCCACCCATTCTTTATTCAGGGTTATTGCTCTATGACAAACGGAGAAAATACAGCATTTGTTCCAATCAGAGAGTTTCTGACGAACAGGGGATTCCCGGGGTACATGGGTTATAACAGCGACAGCGAGGTTTTTACGCATATACTTCACTATACAGCAAGACAGTTGAATTTCCCCTTAATCTACTACAAAGACGTAATTACACCGCTTAAAATATCAGAGATGGAAAACAGAAAAGACAGCGGAGCGCTCAGGCTTATCAAACAGTCATTGAGGCCTCTTTGTATAGACGGTCCCAATATGGTTATCGGATTTACCCCTGACGGAACATGCTTTATGGTGCAGGATTCAAAGAAACTTCGTCCAGGTGTTGTTGCAGGTGTTAAGGGGAAATATGCGCTTATGTCAGAGGAATGCGGCGTAGATAAGGCTATTCCGAAGAGAGATAAATCCATGGATATCTTCCCTATGAAATACGATATGGTGATTATTTCACCCGGAGCAGAGGAGGTTAAGGTATGGAACCAGCTTCAGGGTTAAGACTTGACCACAATCACAAACTTTCTCTAAGAGAATTCCCGTACATAATCCGCTGGCGCGATGACAGGTGCAATAGGTGCGGCAAATGCACCGCTGTATGCCCTGTAAAAGCAATAGAGCCCACTGTGAAAGTCCAAAGGCATGTGTCTTCCGAAGGTGATTCCCCTGCTCCAAAGGCAGAAAGAAAGGTCATCCAGATTGTTGAGCAGGTAACTGATATGGAAAGATATTGTACAGGCTGCGGGACATGCACGCTTGTTTGCCCCAATGAGGCGATAGAGCCTGAATTTAACCCTCAGAATAAATTCCTCCACTATAAAAATAAAGGCGGAGAGGGATACAAGAGAGGCGGAAGGAGAAACGACCCGGCTATCTCAACTCTGGACAGGCTCAAGTTCACAAGAATCTCAATGCTTACTGACCCTGCGCTCGATGCAGGCAGACATGAATTTCGCGTAAGGACTCTTTTGGGAAGGATACTTCCTCCTGAAGAGCTTCCATTAAAGATTGAAAACAATAAACTCTCCGTAAACAAAGACAGCGCAAAATTTATTCCGCCTGTCCGTGAGATATATCCGATAATGATCGGTAGCATGTCAATTGGCGCGCTTTCTCCCCCAATGTGGGAAGGCCTTGCAATGGGAGTTTCATACCTCAATGAAGTTGAAGGAATGCCTGTTGTAATGTGCTCCGGTGAAGGCGGAATGCCTCCCAGACTCTTAAAATCAAAGTTCCTTAAATACTTCATAATACAGATCGCATCAGGTTATTTTGGATGGGATGAGATAATCCACGCCCTTCCCCACATGGTCGAAGACCCTGCCGCTATAGAGATCAAATATGGTCAGGGCGCAAAACCCGGCGACGGCGGACTTCTGATGGCACAGAAGGTATTGAAGCTCATAGCAAGCATTCGCGGTGTTCCTCAGTTTGTTGACCTTGCTTCGCCTCCCACACACCAGACAAAGTACTCGATTGAGGAAGCGGTCGCAAAGATGATTCAGTCCATGTCAATGGCATGGGGATTCAGAGTGCCTGTGTATCCAAAGATATCAGGAACAAAGACAGCAAGGGCTGTTTTAAACAACCTTGCAAGAAACCCCTATGCCGCAGCCCTCTCAATCGACGGAGAAGACGGAGGAACAGGTGCAGCATACAATGTCTCCATGGACAAGATGGGACATCCCATAGCATCGAATATAAGGGAATGTTATCTTGACCTGGTAAAACAGGGCAAACAGAATGAGCTTCCTCTGATAGCTGCAGGAGGCATAGGTAAAAAAGGCAATCTTGCGGCAAATGCGGCAGCGCTGATAATGCTGGGCGCATCTGCTGTTTCTATCGGAAAATACATAATGCAGGCAGCAGCAGATTGTTTTGGGGATGAATACAACAGATGCAACCTCTGCAATACAGGAAAATGTCCGCGAGGAATCACAACTCAGAACCCGAAGCTTTACAGGAGGCTCGACGCCGACAAAGTCGCAGAGCGCGTTGTAGAGACTTTCAAGGCGGCAGATGTTGAACTGAGAAAGATATTTGCCCCCATGGGAAGAAGCACTGAGCTTCCTATAGGAATGTCAGACGGCCTGAGCACTGATGATAAAGCAATGGCAGAGAGATTGGGGATAAGTTATGTTTGTTAGAGCAGTAGAACAGCAGAGCAGTAGAACAGTAGAAAAAAATAATACTACAAGTCTATTTTTTAGGAAAGTTTTCAGTGAGTTTGTAGACTTTTATAGCGAGTTCATTAGCCTTTTGCCAGACAACAAGATTTTTGTAATTAGGCATGTAACAATTTTACCATACTACTGCTCTATTGCTCTATTGCTCTACTGCTCTACAGAAGGCATGCGAAAATGAAAAAGGTAACTATAAAAGGAAACATAAATGGTAAGAGAGTGCCTTCACGCATCCTTGAGGAGCAGATACAGCATGCTGTTCAGGAAGGCGCAAGGCAGCTCCACATAATCGCAGACGGCCAGCACGGCATCGGCGGCAGGATCTGGCCGAGGGGAGAGAAAGTAAAGATAACTGTCGAAGGCCCTGTAGGCCAGCGACTTGGAAGCATGGGAATGCCGGGCACCGAGATTATTGTAGATGGAAGCGTCTCAGATGATGCGGGATGGCTTAACTGCGGCGCAAAGATAACTGTGCTTGGTGATGCAACTAACGGCGCATGGAATGCCGCTGCGCAGGGAACCCTGTACGTGCAGGGGAGCGGAGGCGCCAGATGCGACACAATGACAAAGCATAACCCGAGATTTGATCCTCCCCAGTCATGGTATTTCAGGGATGTAGGAGATTCATTTGCAGAATTTAAAGCCGGAGGCATTGCGGTAATATGCGGTGTTAATCCAAGGAACCCAAAAAATATCATAGGTTATCGCCCTTGCGTTGGAATGGTTGGCGGAACAATATATTTCAGGGGGACTATTCAGGGCTACAGTGAAAAAGACGTAAAGCTCGTTGACCTGACCCCTCAGGACTGGGAATGGCTAAAAACAAATATGAAACCATTCCTTAAGGCAATTGACAGGCAATCGCACTACAATGAACTTACAAAGTCATCAGATGACTGGAAAAAACTTCTTGCATATACACCGCAGGAAAAACTCGGCAGAAAGTGGCTCAGGGTATCCCTTCCTGATTTCAGAAAAAACATGTGGGATAAAGAAGTCGGCAGCGGCGGTATATTTGCGGAATACCTAAATCATGAACTCTCTTTATTGCCGTACATTACTATAGGAAATGACAGGCGTAACAGGCCAATATGGGCAAATGAGAAATTTGCTCCTCCATGCGCTTATGCATGCCCGACACATATTCCCTCACACAAGAGGGCTTCATTAATAAGGCAGGGGAAACTGAACGAGGCGCTTGAGCTTGTATTGCAATACAGCCCACTGCCGGCAACTGTCTGCGGTGAGATATGCCCTAACCTCTGTATGCAGGCATGCACACGGGCAAGGCTTGATAAGCCGCTGGCAATAGACAGGCTTGGAGAGCTGTCGCTTGATCTGCCTGCCCCTGAAAAAGCAGCTCCGACAGGGCATAAAATTGCTGTTATAGGCGGCGGCCCGGCTGGAATGAGCGCTGCATGGCAGCTTGCATTAAAGGGGCATATTGTTGACCTCTATGAGTCAACAGGGAAACTGGGCGGCAAAATAGAACTCTGCATTCCGAGGGAGCGTCTGCCTCACGAAATCCTTGAAAAAGAAACATCCAGGTTCAAAGAGCTTGGAGTGAATCTGCATCTGAATACAAAGGTTGATAAAAATAAATTCAAAGAGATTTATAAATGGCATGAGGTTGTTGTCCTTGCATGCGGAGCGCACCAACCGAGAAAGATTACATTCCCCGGCTCAGAGGATACAGTGTCAGCCTATGATTTCCTCAAAGACATAAACCTTGGAAAGAAACCTGAACTTAAAGGCAAGAAGGTCGTTGTTATAGGCGCAGGAAATGTCGGGATGGATGTCGCTTCAGAGGCATACAACAGCGGCGCCGAATCAGTAGTTGCTGTTGATATTCAGAAACCATCCGCATTCGGCGAAGAGATGAAAATAGCAATGGCAAAAGGAACTCAGGCGCTCTGGCCCAAGCTTACAGACAGATATGATAAAAAAGACAGGAAGCTTTTTTTCAAGGATGGTTCATCAATTGATGCAGACTTTGTTGTGATGGCAATTGGAGATATACCGCAATTGGATTTCCTTCCGCAATCTGTGCATACAGAAAAGGGATGGATTCCTGTGAATGAGAACTACCAGACATCAGATGTGAAGGTCTTTGCCATAGGTGATGTGACAGGCCTTGGCCTTGTGACACACGCTATTGGTCATGGCAGGCTTGCAGCAGACTACATAAACTACCAGATAATGCATGCACCCAGATGGCCGGAAATAAAGCAGCCGATAGCCTACGAGAGAATAAAAACAGAATACTACGATGTTTGCCGAGGTGATTTCCCGATTGAGAAGGAAGCAGAGAGGTGCATGTCATGCTCTACATGCCGTGATTGCCGCATGTGCGAGGCAACATGCTACTGGGGAGCGATAAGCAGGGTTGAACATAAAGACAGCTCGTACGAATATATTGTTGACGATAACCTCTGCATAGGCTGCGGTTTCTGCGCAGGAATATGCCCATGCGGTGTATGGGAAATGGTGGAGAATGTTTAACTTTGATGCTTTATGGAAGAATGATGGAAGGGAGGATAACTATATGACCAGGCAACCGGCAATAGCGGTTATGGTGATTCTTGTAGTTGCAATATCAGCAGGCATTGCAATGGGTATGGGCGCATCGACTTAAAACGTTAGGGCCGTAAGTTTTCCCCTGTTTCCTCTAAATCTAAAAGTTGCCTTATATATTTCAGCGCCTCTTCGGCAGCCTCCTCATCTACTTTCTGTATGGCGAACCCTGCATGCACCAGGACAAAGTCTCCAATCTTTGCATCATCAGGCATTAGGAGAAGGCTTACGCTGCGCTGTGCGCCATAGACCTCCACAGTGGCATTCAAATCCTGAATATTTATTATTTTAGATGGGACTGCAAGGCACATTTTTTTTAAACCTTCCTTTACTTAATTTCAAATTTTATCTAGATTAAATCAGCTCATCGAATACTAATTCAATAATCTTTGGAATCTTAGCCTTAATTTCAGGGGATAATTCCATGCTCATTTCGAGTGATTTGGGTTCAACACCGATGACTGTTGTCTTAGGGGTTTTCCCGATCAGCCCTGACAAATTTATAACCTCAAGAATGCCGATTTGGTGAACTGATGTCTTAAAACCAGATGGACAGCTTTGGACTTCATTAATATCAAAACGATAGATAGAACCAGGAGTGGCACCACCTTTTACAGCGTCAACCACTATAAGTCGATCAGCTTCTGTAATAATATCTATAAGGCCGAAGCCGTCAGTCCCGCCTTCGACAACGGTAACCTCTGGCGGTAGATTCATCTTCATAAGCTCGTTGGCAACATGAACCCCTATTCCTTCATCTGATAGCAAAAGATTGCCTACGCCGAGGATAACAATTTTTTGGGGGGAGATTGTGTCTCCCCCCTTTGAATTTGCTGCTGAAGGCGCGGCCGCTTTGCTCATTCTATAAGGAATTTCCGGATTTCGTTGGTATTGGGGTCAATGATATGAACAGCGCATGCCAGACACGGATCAAAGGAACGGATTATCCGAACCACATTGATTGGGTTTTCAGGATCTGGTACCGGTGCGCCGATGAGGGCTTCCTCGTATTGTCCGCGAACTCCTTTTTCGTCCCGAGGCGAGGCATTCCATGTGGAAGGGACAACAGCTTGATAATTCGCAATCTTTTTGTTTTTGATCTTGATCCAATGCCCTAAAGCGCCACGAGGCGCTTCATAGAATCCAGCGCCCATACCGCTTTCTGGAGGCGCCCAGTGCTCAGTGTCATGAATCTTAAATCCCGGCTTAGTCATCGCATCCAGCAGATCATCACACCATTTATAGCAGGCATCCACTACCAGCTTGGTTTCAATGGCACGGGCTGCGTGACGGGCTACTGCTCCTGGCTTGACACCTTTTCCTACTAAGTCGAGAAGGGTAGGATTTTTGGCAACAAGCATCCTTGCAAGCGGTCCAACCTCCATAGGTTTGCCGTCGTAACGAGGAGCTTTAACAAAGGAATATGCCTCCTTTTTGTCAAGATCAAAAACCTGCTCGCCATTATATGGATGCACAGGCTTATTTTCCTTATACCACCCATATTTCACCGATTCAGTTATCTTGTCGGGATCAAAGGGATCAACCTTGATGTTTGCCGGATTTAAGCCGGTAATAACGCCAGCAGGAAAAACAAGGTTTTTGCCTGCTGGATCTTTCTCAAGAGCACCATAAGATAGATAGTTGTAATGTCCGCCGCCTATTCCCGCCTTAGCCAGTGGTAACAGAGGTCCAGTCCCGAAAAGAAGGACATCCGGTATATAGACCTCATTTATAAATCTGGCCTGTTCATCGAGCATTGTGCGAAAACGAGCTACCTGGTTGATATCAGGATACGAGGTTACACCTCCAACTACGATATTCTGGTAATGAGGAGTCCGACCACCCCATATAGCACCCATATTTCTGGCTTTAGCATGGATTTTCAAGGCATCAATGTAATGCTTGACTGCCATGATCACTATATCTGGGTCATTAACACTAAACTTATCTGGTTCATATCTTGGTGTCAGAGGATAGGTATCTTTTGCTGTTACTAAACCTACTATCTTATCTTTAACAGCAAGCAGGTCTTTATCCTTGCCATTGTATTTGGCAATGGCCATAATATCAATATAGTCAAGCGCACTCAACTGGTAAAAGTGAAGTGGGTGGTCATAAATATACTGCGCACCCATAACCAGGTTCCTGAGTAAAGTTCCTCCCCAAGGGACATTGGCTCCAAACGCTGCGTCCAGGGCACGGGATGAGGCTATTTGGTGGACACTATAGCAAACCCCGCAAAAACGACTTGTTATGAAGGGCGCATCTCTGGGGTCTTTTCCTTTAAGCATGGCCTCAAAACCACGGGCCATGGTACCACTGCTCCATGCATTTTTAACCTTTCCATCTTCGATTTCTACTTCAATTTTTAGGTGCCCTTCAATCCTGGTAATCGGATCAATAGTAATTTTCTTTGCCATTTATCCTTACCTCCTTCTTAAGTGTTCTCTTTCTTTGGAATTAAACCTGATTCTCTCATCGCCCATATCTTTTTTGATGTTTCGCTCTCAGCAGTATAAAGAGGCGTCATATCAGCATAAAACCCTGGCTCGGCACATCCTTGGCAAGGGGCCCCGCAATCGATGCAGAAATTTATGCCGTCATTCCATCTCCGTACAGCGCAATCTGAATTCGTAATCGGTCCTTTACATCCTTTTTCAAACAAACACCAGTCTTTCTGTTTGGGGTCGTTCCAGTCTTTTAGAAAGCTACCGGAATCAAAATGAGCGCGGCGTCTGCAATTATCATGAATAGACTGTCCAAAATAGCTTACAGGACGTCCGATCTTATCCAGCTCAGGTACTTTACCTGTTGTAAGGAAGTATAGAACCGTTCCTGCCAGGTGATCTGGATGGACTGGGCAGGTAGGAAGGTTAATAACCTTCTTACCAGGCAGAGCCTTATTAAGACCTATACCTTTAGTTGGAGTGGCCGCAGGTATACCACCATAAGTAGCGCAGGCGCCTACTGCAATGATGGCTGCTGCTTTTTGGGCTGCCTCTTCTAAAATCTTCTTAAAGGGGCGTCCACCTATCATACAGAAGCGGTCATCAGCAGAGGGAATTGAGCCTTCCACTATTAACACATAACCGCCTTGTTTTACGGTGTCGTGATACACCTTTTCTGCGAGATGCCCTGCAGCTGCCATAACGGTCTCATGGTATCTGAGAGATATCTTATCGAGAATAATAGAAGAAGCAGGCGGGTTAAGTATTTGGGTAAAAGATATAGTACATCCGGCACAATCTTGTCCTTCAAGCCAGATTAAAGGCGGTTTCTTAGAGGCTGCCTCAATCGCCTGGGCAACCTTGGTTGTAAATTCCAATTCTGAGAGGCCAAGAACTGCAGCTGTTGCAGCGCAATATTTTAGAAAATCCCTTCTGTTAATTCCCTGAATTTCGAAAGCCCCGAGAAATTGTTTACTGATTTCTTCCCTGTCTACCATA
>JBAQLV010000030.1:0-121485 GCA_049302185.1 Thermodesulfovibrionales bacterium
TTGGTTCTTTCATACTCCTTTAAGATGGGAATCCAACGCTTTACTATAACCTGACTTGAATATTGCATTAGGGCCTCCTTTAGTGTTTATCGTACCAAAAGAGTTACCTAATTAGTGAGCATTAACAACGTCCCCTTTTCTTACGCTTTGAAAGACCCCCATATTATTAACAAAAGAGGAGGTTATTTGCACCTCCTCTTTTGTCTCAATCCATCAAGATTAATCTGCGCTTATAGCCTTCGTATATATAGCCACAGGTGTGGCGTCATTAGACAATGCAACTATGAAAACAGACTGGATAGTTGCATTGTCAAGAGGGGTTACGCACGTTGTAATCTGTCCTTTATTGGGAACTGCTTTTGCAGCTGTTTCGCAAAGTGCCAAAGTCGCTGCTGTAGTAATGATGGTTGTATTCCAGAGAGGATTTGTACCCAACCATGGAGAGCTTACCGCTAAGTTACCACCAATTTTACGTATATCTGTGAAGGTTCCCATAATGCCAAGTGCTGCAGCAGCAAGGTTAGTATTGCTCAGATCAGTCCCCGCTACAACAGCGCCATTACCATCTGTGTCTACTTCTGTTAGTGCACCTTGCGGGGTGCCAGCCTTCTTTGCTGCAGTCATCCACGCCTGTATTTCAGGGACTGCAGACTCAGCGCCCCTTGTAACCGCGCCTTTTCTTCCTCTTTCCTGCATACCGATATAACCAGGAATTGCTATTGCGGCAAGAATTCCGATAATTGCCACAACGATGAGGAGCTCAATCAGGGTAAAACCCTTTTGCTCCTTTATATTGTTCATTGCTTTATACATGTTTCCTCCTTTTATTTCAAGATTCATGATGCATGATACATGATGCACCATTCACTGCCTGCTATCTTTTCCTTCACCTCCTTTTCCCTATTGATCCGTCCTCTTTATAACAGCCATCTCATTAACTATAAGCAGTTTTCATGCCACTTCAATCGTTTAAAATATTCAGTAAAATCAGGCAGATAAAATAAAACCATGTATCTGTCCCCAAAGTAACTGACAAAAATTGTCAGAGAAAAGCCATATAATGACATTTAGCGCTTATTTGCTCTCTTGCATAACCGGTGATATATTGAAAGAGAGCGCTTAAGTGCAGTAAACTTACGCAGCGCACTTCCATCCTCTTATGTGATAAAATGAATATCAGTTCTCAGGTTCACAAGGAGTTTTCATGAGGTTTATAGGTCTTGATGCTGGCTCTGTGAGTGTGAAATATGTTGTCCTTGATGAAGACGGCAAAAAGCTGAACAGCGACTATGTAAGACACAAAGGACATCCGCTCAAAGTTGCTTTTGAAATGCTCAACTCCGAACTCAAAACTCTAAACTCTGGATTCTCCCTCTCCATCACCGGCTCTGCAGGCAGGCTTATAGCATCTGTATTAGGCATTGAGCCTGTCAACGAGCTTGTTGCACAGGCTTATGCAACCCGTAAACTTTCCCCTCATATCAGGACAATCATAGAACTTGGCGGTGAAGACTCAAAACTTATCATGTTAGGAGAAAACGGCGTAAAAGAATTTTCCATGAATTCTGTATGCGCCGCGGGAACAGGCTCATTTCTTGACCAGCAGGCTGAAAGACTCAGGCTTACTATTGAAGAGTTCAGTGAACTCAGCCTCAAATCAAGGAAGCCGCCAAGGATTGCCGGAAGATGCAGCGTGTTTGCAAAATCAGACATGATACATCTCCAGCAGATAGCAACTCCGATGGAGGACATCGTTGCAGGTCTATGCTTTGCAGTTGCAAGGAACTTTAAGGGCTCTATTGTGCGCGGCAGGAAAATTGACGGGCCAGTCTCTTTTCAGGGCGGCGTTGCAGCCAATAAAGGTATGATACGGGCGTTTAAAGAGGTGTTTGCTCTTGATGAGCTTTTTGTCCCTTCTGATTTCAACCTGATAGGCGCATTAGGCGCTGCATTAAAAGACATTGATGACAACAGGATAAACTTATTTGATATAAAAAGGCTTGAAGATTTCATAAAATCCGAGAAGTCTTTAGAGGCAGGATATACGCCTCTGATATTAAAAGATGATGACTTTCTTGAAAGACATCTGAAAGACAGTGAAGAGGTAAGAGTTGTGAGTTATGAGTTAAGAGATAAGAGTGAAGAGTTAAGAGTTAAGAGTTATGAGTTAGGAGATAAGAGTGAAGAGTTAAAGGATAAAGGGAAAAACTCAAAACTCAAAACTCAAAACTCCGAAGTAATACCGGCTTTTCTCGGCATTGACATCGGCTCAATAAGCACAAACCTTGCTGTTATAGATGAAAACTGCAATCTCCTCTCAAAGAGATACCTTATGACCGCCGGACAGCCGATAGAGGCAGTGAAGCAGGGGCTGAAAGAGATAGGAGAAGAGATTGGAGACAGAGTTGAGATAATTGGTCTGGGCACAACAGGGTCAGGCAGGTATATGATTGCCGATTATGTTGGCGCTGATATTGTAAAAAACGAGATTACTGCTCAGGCAACAGCTGCCGCATTCATTGACAGAAATGTAGATACGATATTTGAGATAGGAGGGCAGGATTCAAAATATATATCGCTCAGGGACGGCGTCATAGTTGATTTTGAAATGAACAAGGCATGCGCTGCAGGCACAGGTTCGTTTCTTGAGGAACAGGCTGAAAAACTCAGCATATCAGTAAAGGATGAATTTGCATCACTTGCCTTTTCTGCAGAGAGTCCATGCCGCCTCGGCGAAAGGTGCACGGTTTTTATGGAGAATTCTCTCATGTCAAACCTGCAGAGAGGCGCAGACAAAAATAACCTGCTGGCAGGCCTTGCATACTCAATCGTTCAGAATTACATAAACAGAGTCGTTGCAGGGAAACCGATAGGCGAAAACATATTCTTTCAGGGAGGAGTAGCATTTAACAAATCCGTTGTTGCCGCATTTGAGAAATATCTCAACAAGAAAATTACAGTTCCTCCGAATCATGATGTTACAGGCGCAATCGGCATGGCGCTGATTGCACGGGAGCACATGAAAGACAGTGATGAGTTAAGAGTTAAGAGTTATGAGTTAAAGGATATAAAAAAATCAGAATTAAATTCCAAACTCCAAACTCCAAACTCCAAACTCAGAACTTCTTTCAAAGGTTTTGAACTCTCAAAACGTTCATACGAGGTCTCATCCTTTGAATGCAAGGGCTGTCCGAATGTCTGCGAAATAAACAGGATAAAGATTGAAGGCGAAGACGGTTATCTGTTTTATGGAGGCAGGTGTGAAAAATATGATATAAGAAAAAAGAAAACATCTTCAGAGATACCTGACATCTTTGGATTCAGAGATGAGATGTTGTGGAAGGAACACCTTAAATACAGTGAAGAGTTAAGAGTTAAGAGTTTAGAGTTAAATGATAAGGGAGGAAATTCAAAATTCAAAATTCAAAACTCAAAACTCAAAATCGGTATTCCTTACATTTTCTATTTTCATGAATATCTGCCATTCTGGACAACTCTGCTGTGGGAACTTGGGTTTGATGTCCTTGTGTCACCAAAAACGAACAGGCAGATAGTAAGCCTCGGGCTTGAATCCATACTTTCAGAGACGTGCTTCCCTGTGAAGGTTGCATACGGCCACATAAAACATCTCTTAAATGAAGGCGCTGATGCATTATTAATTCCAAGCTTCATAAACCTGAACACAGAGGAGGAATCACTGGAAAGAGGTTTTGCCTGTCCCTATACACAGACAATACCTTACTCCGCACGGGTTGCATTTCCTGATGCAGATATAGTCTCTCCTGTGGTGAATCTGAAGCGCGGCAGGGAATTCATGTTAAATGAACTCTCAAAGGCATTTAAACCTTTCAGGATAAAAAACACAGCGATTAAGAAAGCCTTAACTATTGCAGAAGAAGCACAGGATAAATTCCAGAGAGCAATAAGTGATAAGGGAAGGGAAATATTAAACAGGATACAGGATGCAGGATGCAACCCCCCTATATCACCCCTTAGTAAGGGGGGAATTAAAGGGGGGTATCAGGAATCATGCATCATGCATCATGCATCGCCTGTGATAGTTATCGTCGGACGCGACTACAATTCATTTGACAGCGGGATGAACCTTGAGATACCGAAAAAACTCGCAGACCTGAATGTCCTATCTATTCCGATGGATTTCCTCCCGCTGAATGATCATTCAATTGACTCCGAATGGCCGAATATGTACTGGAGGTCAGGACAGAGGATACTGAAGGCTGCGATGGCTATAAGAGAGAACCCCCGTCTCTACCCGATTTATATAGGAAATTTTTCATGCGGGCCTGACTCATTCATATTGAAATATTTTAAGAGGGAGCTGCAGGGCAAACCTTTTCTTCACATTGAGATAGACGAGCACAGCGCTGACGCAGGGGCAATAACAAGATGCGAGGCATTTCTTGACAGCATCAAAAATCAGGATACACGATACAACCCCCCTATATCCCCCCTTAGTAAGGGGGGAATTAAAGGGGGGTATCATGCATCATGCATCATGCATCATGCATCCCGCACAATATACATTCCCATGATGTCCGACCATGCATTTGCCCTTGCCGCTGCATTTGAACGCTGCGGTGTGCCTGCAGAGGTATTGCCTGAATCAGACAAGGAAACTACTGACATCGGCAGGAAATATGTTTCAGGGAAGGAATGTTATCCGTGCGCTGTAACAACAGGCGATATGCTCAAACGGGTTCTTTCTTCTGATTTCAAACCGGCCGAATCTGCCTTCTTCATGCCTTCAGGCTCAGGCCCATGCAGGTTCGGGCAGTATAATGTATTTCACAGAATGGCGCTTGACGACCTTGGTTACGCTCATGTGCCGATATTCTCGCCAAATCAGGATGTAGAATTTTACAGAGACCTCGGCATAGTCGGCAAGGATTTCGCTCTCAGGTCATGGCAGGGGATAATTGCCATTGAACTGCTGACAAAATGCCTGCATGAGACAAGACCCTATGAAAAACAAAACGGCTCGGCAGATTTTATTTACAGGGAATATCTCGGAGAGATATATTCGTCGCTGAAAGGAATTAATGGAAAAGTTGAAGGCCTTCTTAAAAGTATGCGAAGGGATTTTCAAAATCTGCTCCCGAGCAGCTCGGGACAAAAAGACAGGAAACCTCTGATAGGAATCATAGGCGAGATATTTGTAAGAAGCAACAAGTTCTCAAATGAAGATCTCGCAAGGAAGATAGAGGCTCACGGCGGCGAGGCATGGCTTGCGCCTGTTGAGGAATGGATATATTACGTTAATCACACAGCTTCTCAAAAAGCCTTGCTAAAAAAAGAATGGTCTGATATTATGAATACTCTTTTAAAGACTTTCTTTCAAAAAAGGATAGAGCACAAATACGCAGGATATTTTTCAGGTTTCCTTAAAACCCTGAAAGAACCGGAAACAAAAGAAATAATAAAAAAGGCGTCTCCATATCTGCACAGTTCTTTTGAAGGAGAGGCCATACTGAGCATAGGCAAAGCGGTTGACCTCATAGAAAGAGGCGCCTCAGGCATTGTAAATGCAATGCCATTTGGATGTATGCCCGGCACAATAGTAACAGCGCTGATGCAGGGGCTGAATAGAAAGTACGGAGTTCCTTTTATAAGCATCCCTTATGACGGGACTGAATCTCCAACAACAGATATACAGCTTGAGGCATTTATGCATCAGGCAAAGGAAAATTTAAGAAGGAGGTGATTTAGTGGGCAATGTTGTAAAGTGGCGCAAAAAGAAGATGAGCAAACATAAACATAAAAAACTTCTCAAGAAGACAAAACATCAGAGAAGAGCTAATAAATAGTCTACGACTCGTAGAGAGGCGATAATTAAAGAGCCAGTCTTAAGGGGTTATCCTGAATTTAAGGAGCAGTTTACTGAGACAACAAAGAAGCTAAAGGGTTAATTGAACCTGCTCACCCTCACGCCTATAAACGGCATAGAGTTTATGTAGTCATAGAGCCTTACCTTCTTAACTTCTCCGCCTTTTTTCTTAAATCCGCCGGCATGGATTAAATAGATTTCTTTTTGCTCTCCATTATTGCTGACAGCTGACCGCTGACTGCTGACCGCTATCTTTACTATCCCTATATGACCTACTATCTCGCCGGCCTTCCTTCTTTCAACAGCCTTTATAAAAAATATAAAATCCCCGCTTTTCAGTCCCGTCATACGGGATGAACTCTTTGAACTGCTTAATCTCTTTAATAAGGTATTTTTAGCAATAATCTTCACCTTCTCTTTTCCCCTTGAACCTTTTATCTCTGTAACCTTGCCCAGTTGTTCTGTTATCTCCTTTCCCCATCTGCCGCTGTCAAGCATGTCTTCGCCGTATTGAAACCTGTCTTCATAATTAATTACATTTCCTTTGCTGTCAAGCCTTCCCTTTGTTATAAATCTTTTATCAAGAGCAATATCTATTGCCTTATCAGGCGTCAGACTCAACGCAAGCTCAACTGCCCTGAAACTCAGATACATGCAGTCAACCCGCTCATCAGCAACAATCGCCTTTTTGGTCACATATTCTCCAAGGGGATCAGGGTCGTAAGGAGCGCCGACAAACTTTCCAGCCCAGAGCGCAATCCTCTCGCCAACCGGCTTATCGGCGATTTCTTTCTGAAAGACAACAATCTCAGTGTCGGGCATGAAGGAATGGACAGGAGTCGGAAAGGATAAAAATGCAAAACTAAGGAAGAATATAATTTTGAATTTTAAATTGCAATTTTTCACCTGAAAATACCCCTCTTTGTCATGCTGGCTTGTCCAGCATCCTTCTTCAAGAGGGATTCCGAACAAGTCGGAATGACAACAAAGAAATAATTCCCGACAAGTCTATGACTCGTGGGTCCAGACCCATAGGGCGGGAATGACATTTTCATTCCCCTTTGTGCCCCGAAAGCTTTCGGGGCATGTATGTTTCATTTTACCTTTTGAATTTTGATTTTATGTGAGCCCCATTGCCTCGCGCACACTAACCATTGTCCCTTCCGCCACTTTTCTTGCCTTTTCAGTCCCTTTCTCTATCACCTCTATAACAGTCTTCGGGTTTGCAATGAGTTCAGCGCGCTTCCGCCATATAGGCTCAAGCGCCTTAAAGATATTCCTTATCAGTACCTTTTTGCAGTCAATGCACCCTATCCCAGCAGTCCTGCAGCCTTCGGCAACCTCGTCCTGCTCTTCTTTCGAGGAAAAAATCTTATGCAGCTGAAAAACAGGCGAAAGTTCAGGAGTGCCTTTATCCGTCCTTCTTTTTCTCGCAGGGTCTGTCATCATTGTCCTGAGTTTCTGCTCAGCCGCTTCAGGCGAGTCTGACAGATATATCGCGTTGTCATAACTCTTTGACATCTTTCTTCCGTCAATGCCAGTGACCTTTGGAAACTTTGTGAGCAGCGCCTCAGGCTCAGGGAAAACCTCTTTGTAAAGATAGTTAAACCTCCTTGCAATCTCTCTTGAAATCTCAAGATGAGGAACCTGATCAACTCCTACAGGCACATACTTAGCCTTGTAAATGATGATATCTGCTGTCTGAAGCAGAGGGTACCCTAAAAAACCATAGGTGGATAAATCCCTGTCCTTCAGTTCCTGCTGTTTTTCTTTATATGTAGGAACCCTCTCAAGCCACCCCAATGGCGTAATCATAGAGAGCAGAAGATGCAGTTCAGCATGCTGGAGAATCTTTGACTGAAGGAATATTGTGCACTTATCAGGGTCAAGCCCCGCTGCAAGGAAATTAATCAGAAGGTCGTTTGTTGATTCCTTAATCACAGAGGGATTTTCATATCCTGTGGTAAGTCCGTGCCAGTCTGCAATGAAATAAAAACAGTCGTATTTCTCCTGAAGCTTCACCCAGTTCTGGAGCGCTCCGATGAGATTACCTAAATGAAGTCTTCCGCTTGCCTGCATACCGCTGAGAACTCTGTCCAATCTAACCTCCATATCCAAGTTGAGAGTTGAGAGTTGAGAGTTGGGAGTTAAGAGTTAAGATGACTTTTAACTTTTAACTTTTAACTTCTAACTTCTAAGCAATGTGTAATATTAAAGTATCTATGAAAGCGTGTCAAGAAAATCAGCGGTTGTCTCTGGAATAAAAAAAGATATTGCATTTATAATATAACATCATGCTGGAAACTCTTCGTGAAATTGATATATCTCTGTTTCATCTGATAAACAGAGGCCTGCAGAACATTATCTTTGATGTCTCTATGCCGGTTATTACCGACAGGTACTATTTCATCATTCTAATTTTAATGATATACCTCATAACAAAACATAAAAAAAAGGCTCTAATCCCGATAGTCCTAACAATCATATCTGTTGCATTTGCTGACTGGACAGGAAATACATTAAAACATCTCATAGAAAGGGTGCGGCCATGTCATACATTGGAAGGGGTCAGACTGCTCGTAGGCTGCACTGATTCTTTTTCCATGCCTTCAAACCATGCTGCAAATTCATTCGCAATTATACTTGCATTATCTTACATGTCAGGGAAATGGGTGCGATGGATAGCGCTGACAGTGGCTTTGCTCGTAGGCTTCTCAAGGGTGTATATCGGTGTTCATTACCCATCTGATGTCATTGTCGGAGCATTGACAGGCATTGCGGTCTCTATCCTTGTAATAAAGTTTTATGAATGGGCATCTGTCAGATACAAGTCTAAACCCTATACCACCGTGCT
This sequence comes from Thermodesulfovibrionales bacterium, assembly GCA_049302185.1. Lineage (GTDB taxonomy): Bacteria > Nitrospirota > Thermodesulfovibrionia > Thermodesulfovibrionales > UBA1546 > UBA1546. The sequence continues at coordinate 8,700 of JBAQLV010000030.1, forward strand.
TCTAATATCTCTGCTGGGACTGAGTCTTTTCCGCATATACTACATCACATACGGCGTTATTGACTTAAGTCCTGACGAGGCGCATTACTGGGAATGGTCAAGGAGGCTTGATTTAAGCTATTACTCAAAGGGTCCAATGATTGCCTATCTCATAGCATTCGGCACAGCCATATTCGGAGACAATGTATTTGGCATAAGGATAATGGCTGTTCTCTTCTCTGCATTAAGCAGCATCTTTATGTATCTGCTCGGCAAAAGACTTTTTGACGAGCGGACAGGAGTGGCAGCCGCAGTATTAATGCAGATTATACCTCTCTATTCCGCATACGGAGTGCTTTTTACCATAGACTCCCCGTTTATATTTTTCTGGGTATTGTCTCTCTATCTGTTTTACAGGGCAGTAGAGCAGCAGGATAGGATACAAGATACAGGATACAGGATGCAGGATAAAAAAAATCGTGCATCATGTATCATGCATTGTGCATCGCCTTTATGGTATTGGCTCCTCCTCGGCATTTCCATTGGTTTTGGCCTTCTCACAAAATACACAATGGCGTTCTTTTACATCTGCGCATTACTCTTTCTTCTCGCCTCAAAGCAGCGCAGAAGGATTCTCCTCACAAAAGAGCCTTATATCAGCCTTGCTTTGAGTCTTATTATCTTCAGCCCTGTTATTATCTGGAACGCCGCTCATGATTGGGTCACTTTAAAACATACAGCAGGACAGGCGCATATCAGTGGTCAGTGGTCAGTGGTCAGTGATCAGTGGTTAAAGAACTTCTCTGAATTCTTAGGTTCACAGATAGGGATTATTACTCCAATAATTTTTGGCATGATGTTTTACGCTGTCTTTAAACTCAAAACTCAAAACTCAAAACTCAAAACTGACTTTCTTTTCTGGTTTTCTATCCCCATAATTGTTTTCTTCCTGCTGAAGAGTTTTCACGGCAAGGTGCAGGCGAACTGGGCGCTGCCTGCCTATGCAGCCGGTTTTATCGCATTTTCTGCGGTATTCATCAGCAGATGGGAAAGTATTAAAAAATGGACCCGGTGGACAGTAATCGCCGGTGTTTTCATCTCATTGATAATCACTGCAACCGCACATTATCCTGCCATCCTTCGGCTGCCTCCTAAATTGGATCCGACAGCAAGGACAAGGGGATGGAAAGAACTCGGCGTAGAAGTAAGCAGTGCTTCTGACGAACTCTCAAAAAAAGGGCAATTCTTTATTTTCTCTGATAAATATCAGGTGTCAAGCGAGCTTGCCTTCTATGTAAAGGGACAGCCTATTACATACTGCGTTAACATGGGAAGAAGAATGAACCAGTATGACCTATGGCCGGGATTTAACACACTCATCAATTTTAATGCTGTTTTTGTTATAATAGACGATGTGCAAATGCCTGAAACAGTCGGGTCGGCATTTGACAAGTGTGAAAAGCGGCTCTTTACTGTTTTTAGCAAGGATAAAAAACTCAGAGACTATTCTATATTCACATGCTACAACTTTAAAGGGATGCCGCAGAAAGGGATAAACAGCTACTGATGAAAGTTTCTGTTGTTATACCTTTATATAACGAAGAAGAAAACATAGCCATCCTGCACCAGAGGCTGAAGGAGACGCTCGACCGTCTTGAATCCGACTATGAAATAATCTATGTTGACGACGGAAGCGCTGACAGAACATTAGCAGGACTTGAAGAAATTCAGGCAGAAGACAAGAAAGTCGTTGTGCTCAGCCTTAGAAGAAATTTCGGGCAGACAGCCGCCTTCGCAGCAGGCTTTGATTTCGCAAGAGGAGATATTGTCATCACAATGGACGGAGACCTGCAGAACGACCCTGCGGACATCCCTAAACTTCTTGACTTGATAAAAGACAATGACCTTGTAAGCGGATGGCGGAAAAAAAGAAAGGACGCATTTATTACAAGACGTCTGCCTTCGATGCTTGCAAACTGGATTATAAGCAAGGTAACAGGCGTTAAACTGCACGACTACGGCTGCTCTCTCAAGGCATACAGGAGAGAAATCATAAAGAATTTGAAATTGTACGGCGAAATGCACAGATTCATACCTGCAATTGCAAGCTGGTACGGAGTCCGCGTGGCAGAGGTAGAGACAACTCATTACCCAAGGCTCAGAGGAAAGTCAAAATACGGATTGTCGAGGACAATGAAAGTAATTCTTGACCTTATAACCGTTAAATTCCTGCAGAGTTTTTCAACAAAGCCTCTGCAGTTCTTCGGCCCTATCGGATTATTCAGCAGCGCGGCAGGGTTTCTTATATCACTTTACCTCAGCATAGAAAAAATATTTATCGGAAAACCAATAGGAGGGAGACCTCTGCTCCTTTTGGGAATTTTATTGATAATCGTAGGGATACAGTTAATCGGCATGGGGCTGTTGGGTGAAATGCTCGTGAGGGTATACCACGAAAGCCAGAGAAAACCCATTTACGTAATCAAGAAAATCATTGGCGCGGAAACTGAATAAGATACTTCTGCTCATCCTAAAGCTCGTTGTAAGCTCCAGCCTGCTTTATTTTGTCCTGTCAAATGCAGGGGTGGAAAAGGTATTTGCAATCATTAAAACCATAAATCCCTTTGCTTTTATTGGTGTAATATTCATATATATTGCTTCTATATATGTGTCATCAATACGGTGGAGGCTTCTGCTGCCTGAGGAATTTAAGGGGAAAAGGCTTTTCTCTTTTTACCTTATCGGCTCTTTCTTTAACACATTTCTTCCGGGAATTGTCGGCGGAGATGCCGTAAAGACCTATTATCTTTATAAGGAGACAAATAAAGGCAGCCTAAGTTTTGCCTCTGTCTTCATGGACAGATATATAGGCTTTATCTCACTGATGACGATAGCGCTTATATCTTTTGCCGCAGGATTTAAATACGTAAAGGGGTCTTTGATTGAATGGCTCCTGCCAACCATAGTCCTGTCATTTCTTCTTGGAAGCTTTGCAATCTTCAGGCTCCGTCTCGGCAAAAGGATAAAAGTACTTTCAGAATTTTACGGATACTTCAGCGAATACAGCAGACAGAAGGCGCTGCTCATAAAAACTCTTATGCTCTCATGCGTTATTCAGGTAATGGCAATCTTATCAATGTATATAATTGCACTGGGTCTTGGACAGCATATTTACCTCTCATATTTTTTTATTTTTTTCCCTATAATAGTAACAATCTCTACTCTGCCTATTTCTATATCAGGAATCGGGCTGAGAGAGGGAGCGTTCGTCCTTTTATTCGGAACGGCAGGAGTTAAACCTGAAATGGCAACAGCGATGTCATTTGCATGGTTTTTATCCACTGCATCCGGAGGGCTTGTCGGACTTTTTGAATATTTAAGACTAAAAAAATAACAGGTCGGAGACTCGACTCTTCGAGAAGGATGGTTTCTAAAATGACAGGGAAGGTTGTGGCAATTAACACGAGTGACAAAAAAGGCATGCGTAAAAAGACAGTCAAAGAAGCTGTAATAAAAATAGACTATGGAATTGAGGGCGATGCTCACGCCTCATCCGAGTGGCACAGACAGATCAGCCTTCTTGCGCTTGAAAGCATCAAAAAAATGCAGGCGCTGGGCTTGAAGGTAAAACCGGGTGATTTTGCAGAGAATATAACAACCGAGGGTATCAATCTCCCTGAACTTCCCATAGGCACAAAAATGAAAGTTGGCGAGGTTGAACTGGAGGTAAGCCAGATAGGCAAGGAGTGTCATACGCGCTGCGCCATATATTATCAGGCAGGCGACTGCGTTATGCCAAAGGAAGGCATATTTGTAAAAGTGATTAAGGGCGGAAAAATCAAAGAAGGAGACATTATTAGAGTTGAGAGTTAAGAGTTGAGAGTTAAGAGTTAAGAGTTAAGAGTTGAGATATGATAACAGCAGCTATTCTAACATTAAGTGACAAGGGTTCAAGAGGCGAGAGGGAAGACTTGAGCGGCGCTGCTATTGCAGACATACTAAAAAGCATAGGCGCGGTGGTTGCTCATTATGATATTCTGCCTGATGAAAAGAGTATGATAAAAGAAAAGCTTATTGAATATTCCGGCAAAGTTGACCTAATACTTACAACAGGCGGCACAGGTCTTTCGCCGAGGGATGTTACGCCTGAGGCAACGCTTGAAGTAATCGAGAGGGAAATACCCGGCATTGCCGAGGCAGTCAGAATTGAGGGTTTGAAGAAAACAAAGAGGGCTATGCTTTCAAGGGCAGTGGCAGGGGTAAGGGATAAAACACTAATAATAAATCTTCCGGGCAGTCCAAAGGCTGTAAAAGAGAATCTTGAAGTCATAATTGATGTAATCCCTCATGCAATTGAGAAAATAAAGGGAGATACAAAAGAATGTGCAGGGTAAGGGCAAGAGATCACCTTTGAGCGGTTTCTTGCCCTTAGATTAGAGAGGAACTAATTGATGAACGATGTGTCTTTTCCTTTGGCATTCATGGCAGGAGTGTTATCTTTTCTTTCGCCGTGTGTCCTGTCGCTCGTTCCTTCTTATGTCTCGTTTATAACAGGCATGTCCTTTGAAGACCTAACAGGAAGCACAGACAGGAAGCGGGTGCGGAATCTTACAATCACAAACTCACTTGTATTCATAGCAGGATTCTCTGCCGTATTCATTGCTCTGGGGGCATCATCATCTGCGGCAGGTCAGATTCTATTCCAGTATCAAGCGTGGATAAGGATTATCGGCGGAATACTCATTATAATCTTCGGCCTTTTCATATCAGGTTTTCTTAAGCTTGATTTTTTGATGCGGGAAAGAAAGGTGCATCTTGGCGGCAAACCTGCCGGATACATCGGGACATTTGCTATCGGCATGACATTTGCCGCAGGATGGACTCCGTGCATAGGCCCTATCCTCGGCTCAATCCTTCTGTTTGCTAGCGCAACAGGCTCTGCTGTCTATGGAATCAAACTCCTTTCCGTATATTCGCTCGGACTTGCAGTGCCTTTCTTTATCTCGTCACTTGCCATAAACAGTTTCTTAAGTTATTCCAAAAAATTCCAGAAGTACATGCGGGTAATAATGATCATCAGCGGTATACTTCTGATTGCATTCGGCGTAATAATGCTCACTAACAGGCTGAAAGATATCGCAGGGCTTTTCCCCGACTTCGGGATAAAATTCTAACTCCGCGGTTTTTCAAAAACAGAACGCGGTATCACTCCTTCACGAACTATTTTTATCTTTTTCTCTGTGACATCCACAATTGTTGAAGGCAGGCCTCCGGCAGTCCTGCCTCCGTCTATCACCATATCTATCTTCTCGCCAAAATATCTTATGACTGAATCAGCATCCTCAGCAGGCGGCATTCCTGAAGGATTCGCGCTCGTTGCTGTAATTGGAAATCCTGCCTCTCTTACAAGATAAAGCGCTGCTGATTCTCCAGGAATTCTTACTGCAATCCTGCCGGTGTCAGCAGTAAGATATGGCGACAACCCCTTCTTTGCCTTCAGAAGCAGCGTTAATGGCCCGGGCCAGAACTTATCCATAAGCGATTCAGCAATCTCATTCACAAATACAGCAATCATTGACAGAGATGCCCTGTTCCCGATAATCAATGGCATCGGTTTTTCTTTAGGCCTTTTCTTCAGTTCATATAGTTTTCTGAGAGAGGCTTCCTTATCAAATTTTACCCCTAGGCCATAAAACGTCTCTGCCGGATACGCAACAATACCGCCGTCTTTTAGTATCTCAATTGCTTTTCTGAGGATTTCTTTTCGATTATCTTCTGTAATTTTTATGAGCATGGTTGAATATTCTCTACTTTGTCATTCCCGTGCAAACGGGAATCCATGTATTTTTTTTACAAGGAACTGGATTCCCCGATTAAATCGGGGAATGACAGACTCTATTTTCTGGGCAATGACATTATGCGTATGGCTTATCGGCGCTTATCCCTCATCCTCACTCTGACAGTGTTCCCATGAGCCTCAAGTCCTTCAATATCTGCAATAGTTTCCACTGTCCCTGCAATCTTCATAAAACCATTTTCTGTAAATGATAAAAGGCTTGAGCGCTTGATAAAGTCATACACTCCAAGAGGAGAAAAAAATCTTGCGGTGCCTCCGGTTGGGAGTGTATGATTCGGCCCTGCCGAATAATCTCCGAGAGTCTCCGGAGTCCATCTGCCAAGAAATATTGCGCCGGCATTCTTAATCTCCGGAAGGACAGCAGCAGGCTTTTCTGTCATAATCTCAAGGTGTTCAGGAGCAATATCGTTTGAAAGTCTTACAGCGCTGGCAATATCCTTTGTAATGATAATAGCCCCGTAATTCTTAAGGGATTTGCTTACAATAGTTCTCCTCTTAAGCTTTGCCATCTGCCTTTCAATCTCCCTGCCAACATCCTCTGCAAGAATCTTGGAATCTGTAATCAATACTGAGGATGCGAGTTCATCATGCTCTGCCTGACTCAATAAATCCGCTGCAATAAATGCAGGATTTGCAGAGGCATCCGCTATTATCAGAATCTCGCTCGGACCTGCAATCATATCAATATCCACCTCTCCGAAAACCATTCTCTTCGCCATAGCCACATAGATATTGCCCGGCCCCACAATCTTATCAACTCTTTTTATTGCATGAGTCCCGTAAGCCATTGCCCCGACTGCCTGCGCTCCGCCAATCCTGTATGCCTCTTTAATCCCCAGCATTTCTATCGCTGCCATTACATACGGATTAATCTCCCCATGCGGCGTTGGAACACAAACCGCAATTTCCTTTACACCTGCAACCTGCGCAGGTATTACGTTCATAAGAACAGTTGAGGGATATGACGCCTTGCCGCCGGGCACATAAACTCCAACTCTTTCTATCGGCCGTATCAACTGACCGAGAAGGGCATGGGAGAAAGCAGGGTTAGTATTTTTATCTATAGGAAGTTTCCTGTATTCTGAATCCCTGACCATCCATGACTCTTCCTTCTGCATCTCATGGAATCTCCTTATTCGCTCCGCTGAGATTTCAAGAGCCTTAACTACCTTCCTGTCCGCCTTATCAGCGAACTTTGATATCTCAGAGCGCTTGAACAGAAGGGACTTTGCATCCGCATAATCAAATTTTCTTGTATACCGCAGAACAGCCTCATCCCCGTTCTTCTTCACATCAGAAAGAATGGAATTCACCACCCTTTCTATTGCAGAATCGCCTCCCGAAGCGCGTCTCCTCAAAGTATTGAGAAATATACTGATATCTTTTGCTTGCTTTATGATTCTCATGAGGCTAATTTTAGCTTTTTGCTCCTGATTATTCAAGAGCTTTCAGAAGTGCTATTACAAATCCGCATAAAAAATATTGACATCCACTCTCAATAAGTATAATATTGAAAAATAATCATGACAGATAAAACAGAAGATAAAAAATCCGTTGTAGAAGCCGTAAGGCATCAGATAAAGATTCTGAATGGGATAGTCCTGCTAGTTGTCTATGCCCTTTTGTTCCTTATTGTAAGATTTCTGTATATGTTTCTTGATTACATATCCACGCCGTCTCTGGTGACCATCCTGTCAATCATTGCAGGACTTGTGGTTATGGGCATGTATGTAGCTAACAGCGCTTCAAAAAAGGCTATTAGAACAATAGATGACTATATCAACAAATTAAACACCCTTCTGACCACCACAAGAGACATACGGGAAATAGAATACGGCGACATACTGCTTGAGAATATTATGCAGAGCGCATTGAAAATTACAGGAGCGGATGCAGGTTCAATCATGCTTGTTGAAGGAGACAGGCTTGTATTTAAGATTGCAAAGGGCAGCAGAAGCGCTAATCTGCCGGGGCTTTCAATTCCAAGGTCTGCCGGTATTGCAGGATGGGCTGCTGAAAATGGCAGCAATGTCAGGATTGAGGACGCAAAGAATGACAGTAGATTTAACCCCGATGTTGATGCAATGACAGGCTACGAAACGAAATCGCTTCTCTGTGTGCCTTTAAAAATAAAGGCAGGGACAATCGGAGTGCTGGAACTCATTAACAAAGAGGACGGAGCCTTCACTCAGGAGGATGAAGAACTGCTGTCATATTTTTCCGACCAGGCTGCCATATCCATTGCCAGAACACAATTTATGGAAGACCAGAGGAATTATGAGATTAATCTCACAGACATCCTTGTTGATACAATGGACACTCATATCTATGGAAAAGTCGGGCATTCAAAAAGAGTTGCGAAATACAGCCTCATGATGGCAGATGAACTAAATATGTCAGAAAATGAAAAGCGGAAATTATACAAGGCATGCCTGCTTCATGACATCGGCTTCCTGAAAATAAAACTAAAAGATGTGACATCAAAAGAGCAGTACAAGGCACATTCACGGCTTGGCTATGAAATGCTGCGGCTGATAAATTTTTATGCGGATATCGCTCCGTTTGTCCTGCATCATCATGAGCTGTATGAAGGCAATGGATACCCCAATAAACTGATAGGCAATGCAATACCCGTTGAATCAAGGATAATTGCCATTGCAGAGGCATTTGACGCAATGACCAGCAGGGATTCATATAAATATGTCGGGAAGATGCTTGATAAGGCAGAGCATTTCTCTACTGCCGGCTTTCATTATGCAATTGAAGAACTCAAAAAGAATGCCGGCACACAGTTTGATCCCAACCTCGTAGACATATTTGTAAATAACATTGACGAGTCACTTCTTGAAGAGGCTTGAGATAACCAACCGCATTTAACCCGAATAATGCATTTGGGGGGTTAATTGTCTGTCAAATGATTTTTCCAAATACCTGATTCAAAAAATTTCGGCATGAAGAATATAAAACTGCTCTTGGAATACGACGGCGCCAATTATCACGGCTGGCAGAGGCAGAAATGCCACGACACATTGCAGGAAATAATAGAGGACAGGCTGTTCAGGATAACAGGGGAAAGGGCAGCTCTTATCAGCGCTTCAAGAACTGATGCAGGCGTTCACGCTATCGGACAGGTCGCCTCGTTTAGAACAAACTCAAATCTTGAACCGACGACTCTGCAGCGGGCTCTCAATGCAACTCTTCCTGAAGACATAAGAATTCTCAATGCCGAGGAAACAGCAGAAGCGTTTCATCCGCGATATGACGCTCTCGGCAAAAGCTACTTTTACATTATAGCGAATACAAATTTTTCATCTGCGTTTCTTTACAGGTATGCATGGAGAGTGCCGTATACTCTTGACCTTGATGAGATGAAAAAAGCCGGCGATTCACTTCTTGGCAGGCATGATTTTTCGGCATTCAGGGGAGCAGGATGCGGAGCAAAGAGCACAGTAAGAGAAATAACCTCGGTGAGTATTGAAAGAATCAGCAGCATTGATTTTATGACCGCAAAGATTAACGGAAATTTTATAAAAATAAAGGTGGAAGCAACTGCATTTCTCAGGCATATGGTCAGAAATATCGTTGGAACGCTTGTTGAAATCGGCAGGGGGGAGATGACCCTGAATTCCGTATCAGAAGCGATTGAACTCAAAGACAGAAAAAAAACCGGGCCTACAGCGCCTGCGCACGGCCTTTTTCTTGAAAAGGTCAAATATCATGATTCATGATTCATGATGCAGGATTAGAGACTTTTCTTGTATCCTGTATCAGGCATCTTGCATCATGCTATATAGGCCGTTCTTTCTCTATCGCCTCTAACTGCTCTATCTTTTCCTGACAGTCCTTGCAATAAATTGCGAATGGAAGAACCTTCAGCCTTTCTTCGCTTATCTTGCCGCCGCAGTCCTCGCAGATTCCATAAGTTCCCTCTTGAAGCTTTCCAAGCGCTGCATCTATCTTTACCATTACTTCTCTGTGGATGCCGAGCTGCCTCAGGCTTATATCCTCTGAAAGGTCAACAACAGACCAGTCGCCGTCATCAAGGGCAGTGTCAACAAGCTGCCTTGTTTCGCCTTTTATGTATTTGGATATCTCAATCTTTGCTTCTTTAACAATCTGCTCTCTTTTTTGAATCAGAAGTTTTCTTACTGCCTCGGATTTAGAAATCTTTTTCTGCTGTTTCTTGGCTTTTTTAACATTCTTTTTCGCTGTATTCTTTGAACGTTTTTTTGCAGCCATTATTTTACCTCTTTCGGTTTTTCTGTGGTTTCCGCCTTACCTTCTTCTTTAAAAACCTCTATAATGCTTCTCACGTTTACCCCTGCCTGTTGAAGAGCCTTCTGAATATCAGGCAATTTCGCACCAACGACTTTAAGCATAAAGTTACTATTAACAGCCATCTTACACCTCCATTATTTCCTTTTCTTTATGCATCAGTATTTCATCTATTTTTTTAACATAAGAATCTGTGGATTTTTGAATTTCATCGAGTGATTTCTTTGTATCATCCTCGCTCAGGTGCTTTTCTTTTTCAAGTTTTTTTATTTCGTCGTTAACATCTCTTCTTATATTTCTTACAGCAACTTTTGCATCTTCGGAATTTTTCCTTACAACTTTAACGAGCTGTTTCCTGCGCTCTTCCGTAAGTGACGGTATATTGATTCTTATGACCTTTCCGTCGTTTGTCGGCGTCAGTCCAAGGTCTGATTTCATTATAGCCTTTTCTATATCGGAGATTATCTTCTGATCCCACGGCTGGATTGCTATCTGGCGGCTTTCCGGCACACTTAATGATGCAAGCTGCTGAAGCGGAGTAGGCGTTCCATAATAATCAACTTTTATGCCGTCAAGGAGCGCGAGAGACGCCCGGCCTGTTCTCACAGAAGCGAACTCTTTCTTGAGCGCTTCTATGGAGTGGTCCATTTTCTCAACGGCCTTTCTTTTTAGCTCTTTCTCCATTGTGTCCTCCTACGATGGTGCCTATCTTTTTGCCTCTGGCAACATTTTTTATATTGTCTTTTCCTCTAAGGTTAACTACCACAATCGGGAGGTTGTTGTCCATACATAATGAGATAGCAGTTGAATCCATAACGCTGAGCCCTTTTCTGAGAACATCCATATAACTTATAGTATCGTATTTTTTTGCATTTGGGTCTTTTACGGGGTCGGCAGAATACACCCCGTCAACCTTTGTCGCTTTGATTATTACCTCAGCTCCTATTTCCATTGCCCTTAAAGCAGCGGCGGTGTCTGTCGTAAAATAAGGATTGCCGGTGCCTGCCGCAAATATGACAACGCGGTCCTTTTCAAGATGACGCATTGCCTTTCGCCTTATGTAAGGCTCGGCGATTTCTCTCATGTCTATGGCTGACTGCACCCTTGTGGGGACATTGTTTTTTTCAAGTGAATTCTGCAGGGCAAGGGCGTTTATGACAGTTGCGAGCATTCCCATATAATCTGCTGATGCGCGCTCCATGCCTTTCACGCTTGCTTCCACACCCCTGAATATATTGCCGCCGCCTATCACTACCGCGACCTCAGCGCCCATATTCACAACCTTCTTAATCTCTTTGGCTATAAAATCCACTGTAGCGGAATCTATGCCAAAGTCTTTGGCGCCCATCAGGGCTTCACCGCTGAGTTTTAGGAGTATTCTTTTATACTTCAACAAAGACTTCATTGCTATCTATTGTTTTTCACCAAGCTGGAATCTGACAAACCGCCTTATCACAATATTTTCTCCGAGTTTTGCTATCTTCTCAGTGACAAGTTCTTTTATCTTCAATTTCTGTTCAGGATCTTTTACAAAGGCCTGTTCAAGAAGACACGTATCGCTGAAAAACTTATCAAGCTTGCCCTCAACTATCTTCTCTACAACCTGAGGAGGCTTGTTTGCTACCTGAGCCTTGTATATATCCTTCTCTCTTTCTATGATATCCTGCGGCACATCTTCATGTGAAAGGTAAGAAGGATTTGCAGCGGCTATATGCAGGGCAACATCCTTAACAAGCCCCTTGAAATCATCTGTTTTCGCAACAAAATCCGTCTCACAGTTTACCTCCAGAAGAACGCCTATTTTGTCCATGTGTATATATGAACTAACAAGCCCTTCTGATGCGCTCCTGCTGGCTTTTTTTGCGGCAGTGGCAAGGCCTTTCTGCCTGAGACAATCTATTGCTTTCTCAAAATCACCTTTGCTTTCGGTAAGCGCCTTTTTGCACTCCATCATGCCTGCGCCCGTTTTCTCCCTGAGTTCTTTTACCCTGTCGGCTGAAATAGTCGTCATCATTTTATCTCCTTCACCTCTGCTTCAGCTCGGTTGCGAGTCGAAACGACCTGCTCCTCCTGATGCACTTTTTCCTCTACCGCAGCTTTTTCTGTTTCTTCAGCCATGCTCTTTGACAATGTCTCCCTGCCTTCAAGCACTGCGTCTGCCATCTTCGCAGATAGAAGTTTTATTGCCCTGATAGCATCATCATTGCCGGGGATAACATGGTCAATCTCATCAGGATCACAGTTTGTGTCAACAACACCGACTACCGGGATGGAAAGCTTTCTCGCTTCTGCTACGGCAATGCGCTCTTTTTTGGGATCTATAACAAATACGGCAGAAGGGATGCTCGCCATCTCTTTTATGCCGCTGAGGTTTTTTTCGAGTTTGCCCCGCTCCTTTTCAAGTTCAGCGACCTCCTTCTTGGGAAGAAGATCATATGTGCCGTCTGCCTTCATAGTCTCTATCTGCTTTAGTCTTTCTATGCTCTTTTTTATTGTTAAAAAGTTAGTGAGCATACCGCCGAGCCATCTCTGATTTACAAAGAAAGCCCCTGCCCTCTTTGCCTCTTCGTATACAGCATCCTGCGCCTGTTTCTTTGTGCCGACAAAAAGAAAGGTTCCGTTGCCGGCAGCAACCTTCTTAACAAAATTATACGCATCCTCAAGCCCCTTCATCGTTTTCTGAAGGTCAATGATGTAGATGCCGTTCCTCTCCCCGAAGATATATTTTTTCATCTTGGGGTTCCAACGCTTCACCTGATGTCCGAAATGGACACCGGCTTCAAGAAGTTCTTTCATTGATGCTACCATTTTTATCCTCCTCTGGTTTTTCCTCCGCCTTTTCCCCTATACCCATACGGGACCACATAGGAGAAAGTTGATGGCGTGTGTTTTTACCCCGTTAGAAAGAACATATTTTTCTGACGGGGTTTACGAGGTAACAGAGTAACATAAAAGGTATTTTTTTTCAAGAGGACGCATTAAATCTGTCAAGCCAATTTAGAAATGTCCTGTTTTTAAGTTGCTGCCTCTTTCTTATTCATGAATCTTTCTGAAGAATTTTACAGCTATAACTGCGAATACCAGAGGGACAAACCATGCCGCGATAATAGGAGGAAGTATCCCCGCATATCCCATTGAGAGGGACATTGCATGGCTGACCCAGTAAAGAAGGCTTATAAAAATGCCAATCGCAGTTGTTGCAAGCCCTCCCCCTGCTTTCCCTCTCATCGGCAGGGAAATTCCGAGCAAAACCATAAAGAAATTAACGACAGGATATGAGATCTTAGAATTCAAATCAACCAGAAGTTTCAGATTTTTGAATCCTGCCTCCTCTAATCTCTTTGTATACCTGAAAAGTTCTTTTATGCCCATATCTTCCGGCTTCCGTATCTCTTCGGCAAAGACAGAAGGCGGACCGATGAACGGAGACTCAAGCGACTTATGATTTTTTATTGAACTCTGCTCCATGTCATATACAGTCACATTCTCAAGCACCCATTTACCATCCGAGTCTTTGCCAGCAATCCATCGCGCTTCCTCAGCCTCTATTCTTTCTATCAGGCGCTCGGCGCCGAGTTTGAATATGCTGATATCCTTAGAGATCTTTTCCTCCGGCATATACAGTCCTACCTTCACTATAGAACCGTCTGCTGCCCTCAGCCACATCGTGCCTTCTTTGAATGAGAACTTTTTGCCCTTTTTCATGATTGAACTTTTAAGCTCGAACGCCCTCTTTGAGAATTCAGGCACTACCGCCTCTCCGAGGATAAAACCGAAGAGACTCAGGATTATGCCGCCGTATAGGAAAGGCATAAACAGAGTCCTAAGACGGCCGCCTGCTGCCTTAATTGCTGTTATTTCCTCCCTCCTCTTTGCCTGACTGATAACAAACAAACTGCAAAGAAGAATTGCCATCGGGAAAAGATAGAGAAGATACCGGGGAAAATTGAAAACCACATAAAGCATAAGGCTTTTTATAGACGGCTTATACGGCAAAAAGTCGTCTATCTTATCAATCAGGTCAAGAAGGCTGAATATGAGGGCAAGCCCCGCTGCAATTAAAGTTAAAACCTTAAAAAACTCCCTGAGATAATGCTTCTGGATTATCAGCATTGCTACCTCTTAGCCTCCCTTTTAAACACCCCAATTGAGAAAAGACCGAGGATAATTGTCGGACTCCATGCTGCAATATAGTGAGGCATCTTCCCTGACCTTGCAAGATTTTCCCCGTAGATGAGTAACACATAAAAAACAGCAAATATAAAAAGTCCGAGAGTAAGCCCGCCAAGCCTCCCTGATTTCCCTGCAAACAGCGACAGCGGTGGGCCAAGCAGCATGAGTATCAGGCATACGGAGGGCAGGGAGAGCCTTCTGTGCAGTTCAAGGAAGAAAGGCACTGCCTGCTGCTGCGACAGGTTGTTCGTCTCGCGCAAAAGCTCAAATGGCGTAAGTTCACTGTTTTTCCTGGCAGGCTGTTCTGTGTTAAGGTTTAAGGACAGATGATACCCCGCGAAGAAAAACTCCGTTGAACTGCTCCCTCTTGCAATCTGCATATATCCGTCCTTTAAATAGAATGCTATATCAATACCATCCACAGCGGAAATCCTGCCTTCCTTTGCAGTCACAACTTTCGGCTCTTTTTTATTTCTCTCATCATATATGAATATTCCCCGCATCCTGTCTGCCTCAGGTTTTTCCTTCACAAACAGCACAATATCCTTAAACAGGGTGGTAAAAACTCCCTCTTCTATAGCAGCAGGCGCCCTTGTCGTTATTACATTTGAAATGGTTTCTCTCAGTTTTATCATGCTGACAGGGCCAAGATAAAAGCTCACAAGCATGCCTGTGAGAAAACAGCTTATCCCAAGAACAATCACCGGCGCAGCTATCGCCTTAAACGTCATCCCGCTTGCCCTGAGTATCACAATCTCATTATCGGTATTTAATCTGCCATAGGTAAGCAGAGTTGACATTAAAAGAGACATCGGCAGTGTAAGGATTAGCATCGGAGGCTGCAGATAGAGTATTATCTTTAACATATCAAAGAGAGATGCGCCGACAACAGAAAGCAACCTGCTCAACCTGAGTATTTTTTCCATTATAAGAATAAAATTGAGTGCGATGAGGCTTAAAAGAAATGTAAGGACAAGCTCCCTGAGCATCTCCTTGTGTATTGTATAAATCCTTATTTTCATTTGTCGCAGACTCGACTCTCCGAGAGGTATTTTACCTTATTTGCGTCTTTGACACCAAATATTCATAAATGTTAAACTTTAAACCCGCTCTACGAGTCATCGACTGCATTGTTTGAGGGGAAGATAAGAGGGCTCTGATTTGGACATCAAAAAAATAGAAAAAGGGGTAAGGCTTATACTTGAAGGCATCGGTGAAGACCCTGAAAGGGCAGGGCTCAAAGACACCCCCTCCCGCGTTGCCAAGATGTATGAAGAAATATTCTCAGGGCTTGAGACTCCGACAGAGGAGATACTCAAACACATCGAGGGCGAAAGCCATGATGAGATGGTGCTTTTAAAAGATATCCCCTTTTATTCTGTATGCGAACACCACCTCCTGCCTTTCATAGGCAAGGCCCATGTTGCATACATACCGAGCGCCGGCAAGATAGCAGGCATCGGAGAACTCGCAAAGGCAGTTGAAGTCCTTGC
Organism: Thermodesulfovibrionales bacterium; assembly: GCA_049302185.1. Lineage (GTDB taxonomy): Bacteria > Nitrospirota > Thermodesulfovibrionia > Thermodesulfovibrionales > UBA1546 > UBA1546. The sequence continues at coordinate 24,477 of JBAQLV010000030.1, forward strand.
AAAGAAACCGCAGGTGCAGGAGCGTCTTACGGCACAGCTTGCAGACATGCTTATGGAAAAGCTGAAACCAAAAGGCGCAATGGTAATTATTGACGCAGAGCATCTGTGCCTGAGTATGCGCGGATTGAAAAAACCGGGGGCAAGAACAGTGACATCAGCAGTAAGAGGGATATTCAGGACAAAGGAATCAACACGGGCAGAACTTCTGGAACTGATAAAAAAGAGAGACTAAACAAGTGTCAGTGAATAGTGAACAGTTACTTACTACGATTCACTAACAACTATTCACTAAATAGAGTCTGTTTATAAATTATGACTTACATAATCTGTCATTCCCCGACTTGATCGGGGAATCCAGTCTTTTCAAAGGATTCTGGATTGTCTGGTCAAGCCAGACAATGACAAAACACGAGTTTAGAAACAGACTCTAAATAAGGAGGAACTATGACAGCACAATTAATTGACGGCAAAAAAGTAGCGGCAGATATTAGGGCTAAGTTAAAGATCGAGATTGAGGAGCTTAAGTCTAAAGGAATTCATCCGGGTCTTGCTGTTGTGCTTGTAGGAGAAAATCCTGCGTCACAGAAATATGTTGCAGCAAAAGAAAAGGCCTGCGCTGAAATAGGCGTAGCAAGCTTTGCCCACAAAATACCGGCCACAACAACACAGGAAGAACTGGGAAAACTCATCGACCGGCTTAATAATGACACAAAGGTAAATGGCATACTTGTCCAGCTTCCACTTCCCAAGCATTTGAATGAAAAAGAGGTAATGAATAAGATATCTCCTGCAAAGGATGTTGACGGGTTCGGGCCTGATGCCCTCGGAAAACTTGTGCTTGATGAACCCGGGTTTATTGCGTGCACTCCTCACGGCGCAATGAAAATGCTTGAGGCATACGGCATTGATCCAAAGGGAAAACATGCGGTTATCGTAGGCAGGAGCGTAATTGTTGGAAAACCTCTTGCGTTGCTTCTGCTCAGAAAACACGCAACAGTCACTATTTGCCACAGCAGAACACCTAATCTTAAGGAAGAATGTCTCAGGGCAGACATACTGTGCGTTGCGGTAGGCAAGGCAAAAACCATTACAGGCGACATGGTGAAAGAAGGCGCTGCGGTTATAGACATCGGCATAAATGTAACACCGGAAGGCAAGATAGTAGGAGATGTGGATTTTGAGGCTGCAAAAGAGCGTGCAGGCTACATAACGCCTGTGCCAGGAGGCGCAGGGCCTATGACGATAGCAATGCTTATGTATAACACCGTTCTTGCTGCAAAGATGGCTGCGGGCATGAAAGTAGAGATATAGTTTAGATTATTGTTTGAGCGGCCTTGCCCCAACGGAATTTTACGAAAAAGAGGATGCTGAAAATGTATAAGCTCCGCTTTGATGCTTCTTATCTATCGGAAATTCTTTCAGATGTTTTCCCCTTCTCAAAATATCATAGGGACTGTGTTAGCGTGGCATTTTGTATAAATCATCGTGGCCGAGGATTCGTAGTAGTAAGATACCAGCAGACCAATCCGGATTTCCAGAAGGCAGAAACCCCAGAGGCTCTAACGAAACCCTGTATCTTTTGTCAACTCTGACCGACCATGCCGTCGGGTCGTTAACTATACGTTCAAGATTCAGACCCGGGTGAAGGAGATTATTTTCTATAAGTACAAGAGTCTTGGCTATCTTTTTCCGGATTGCAGCATTTGAACGGAATTTTTCTGCATCATCAAGAAACTTTTTACTCGGAATCAGCTTCGGCACTCTTCATTTCCTTAACAAGCCACTCTGGCAATTTGCCTTTTCCGCTTCGTCTTGCCTCTTGTAATTTTGACAACCCCTTGTCACTTAGTCTGATTGTTGGGTATATAGCAACAGGACAAAGCACAATGGCGCCGCTTTTTGAGAGAGAAATATCAAGGTATGCGCCCTTTTCCAGCTTAAGCCTTTTTCTGACCTCGGCAGGCAGGTTAATGCTTCCACGTTTATCTATAGCTATTAGCATTTCCCCTCCACTTTTTTATTAAAGAATAACAGGGCTGTGTCATTTTGTCAATATGTCATGAGGAATCTGCCTCTTCGAGCTCTCAAGTAAAGAATAATATTTGCAAATAGACTTAGCAACTAAAAAGCATCCTGTTGTTGAATTTTCTTGCAATCCCCATCAATAAATGGTAAAAATTTATAACACTGCAACAAGGAGGAGACTATGGCTAAACTTCCGGGGCAATATATCAGCATCAGAAAAAGGTTTAAAAAATATTTCAAGGCTGCGGAAGCCCCGCATGAAAACTTGTAATGTCCTTATATATCGTACTAACATCCGCACTCTTACAAAGGTAGTTTAATATTGCCGAAAGACAGACACCGCCTCCCAGTTTTACTTCTTCAGTCCCTTAAGCCGCTCTTTAACTTTGTTTTTCAGGGATTCGTCAGACGACAGATTAAGAAAAGTATGATAGCGGCTTTCTTCTAAAGCGATAAGTCTGAGGCGTTTTAACTGTCTCTCTCTTGTCCCTTGATTCCTCTTCCGCTTTTTTGAGAGCCTTAAAAATTATGCTCATAGATGTTCACTCCTTCAGGCAAAGAAAAATCAAAGGCCGCATCTTTAATGCCTGTGTTTATCTCAATATCTTTAAGCTGTATCTCAATCCTGTTTGAACGCATGTCATTTATTATAAAAGATTTTATAGGAAAGTCTTCATCGGATGTTTCTATCTCCACAGAAACGATATTGCCCATAGGCTTTTTAGGGATAAGAACCAGTTTTTTATTTTTCTTAGTTATATTGAATTCCTCCCTTACCTTTCCAAACCCGCTTAGCAGAGCAACAGGAGCCTGACCGTATGTCTGTCTGCTGAAAGCGCTTTTGAACGCCTGTTTCTCCGCCTTTTTATATATCAGGATCTTATCGCCATTTATTATAATCTCCTGCGGCTTATCACCCTTGTATTCCCATCTCATCTTTGAAGGCCTCTTTATAAAAAGAACGCCTTTGTATGTGTCTGTCCTGCCAAGGTCTTTCATATAGTTCTTCTGGACAAAGCCGGCTTTCATATCGCTTATATTCCTGTAAGCCTCCTGAATCCTTGCAATCTCATCAGCAGCAAAGACAGGTGTCAGGTGCCAGGTGACAGGAGCCAGTATAAAAACTATAAAAAATAGTACTATACCTGAAACCTGAAACCTAAGACCTGAAACCTGTCTTTTAATCATCTTCTTCTCCTAAGAAAATCTCTGGGTTTGCCTGCGCCTTTCGGCATGCCCACAAGCCCGTCTTCCTCCATCAGTTCCATAATACGCGCAGCCCTGTTATAGCCTATCTTAAGCCGCCTCTGGATTGACGATATGGACACCTCACCCGCAGACTCTGCATGTTCCACTGCCTTATGATACATCTCATCCCTTTCGGCAGAGGGCTCGTTATCCATCGGCTCTTCTATCCGTATATTTTCGAATATGGAATAATCCGGGACTCCCTGTGACCTGATAAAGTCTGTAACGGCTTTTATCTCATCTTCTGTGATGAGCGCGCCGTGTATGCGTATTATCTTTGTCCCCGGAAGCATGAAAAGCATATCGCCCTTACCGAGAAGCTGTTCAGCGCCCTGCGCATCAAGGATAGTCCTTGAATCTATCCTCGTGGTAACCTGGAACGAGATCCTTGCCGGGAAATTAGCCTTAATGACACCTGTTATAACATCAACCGACGGCCTCTGTGTTGCAAGGACAAGATGTATGCCTGATGCGCGCGCCATCTGTGCAAGCCTTGCTATGGCATCCTCAACTTCATTCGCAGAGGCGAACATCAGGTCTGCAAGCTCATCTATAAAGATAACGATATAAGGCAGCTGCTCGTCCTCTGAAACCAGTTTATTATAGTTTTCTATGTTCTTTGCGCTTTTCTCAGCAAGCAGTCTGTATCTATTCTCCATTTCAAAGACCATCTTCCGCAGCGCCTCTGCCGCCTCTTTCGGATTTGTTATGACAGGCGAGATAAGATGCGGTATGCCTTCATAAGCGGAAAGTTCAAGGAGCTTAGGGTCTATCATCAGCATCTTAACCTCTTTCGGAGAAGCCTTATAAAGAATGCTCATCACCATAGAGTTTATGGATACGCTCTTGCCCGAGCCTGTGGCTCCTGCAACAAGAAGATGCGGCATCTTCGCAAGGTCAGCAACAACAGGAAGGCCGAATATGTCTTTTCCCAGCGCCAGCGTGAGTCTTGAATGGTTTTTCTTAAAGCTGTCCGAAGATATAATTTCTCTCAGGGATACTGTATCGCGCAGCCTGTTCGGCACCTCAATCCCTATGGCTGACTTGCCGGAAATCGTAGACACCCTTACTCCGGGAGCCTTGAGCGCAAGCGCAAGGTCATCAGACAGTGAAACAACCCTGTTTATCTTTATCCCTGGTGCAGGCTCAAACTCATACATAGTCACAACAGGGCCTGCCTGCACTTGTGTTATCTTTCCATCTACATCAAAATCGGAGAGTTTCTGTACAAGCAGAGAAGAGCTTGTCAGAAGTTCATCCTTTGACGGCCTTATCCCTGAGTCGTAAATATTAAGCATATCTAAAGAAGGCAGTGTATAATCTCCTCTCTTGCCCGGCTTTACAGCTTCATGCCTGAACAAAGGCATCGGCTGCTGCATAGAACCTGTTAGATAAGATTCATCCTGAACAATGTTATCTTCAATCAGCGGCTCTTCTGAAGGCTTATCTTCAATTGCCTCATTCTTCCTGCCCCTCAATACAAGCGATACCAATGATACTGGGCTGAGAAGCACAATGGAAGACAGAAATACTGCCAGCGAAAAAATATACGCTCCGGGTATTGATAAAAGATTTCTTATAAAATCCGAGATGAACAGGCCTGTTATGCCTCCCGGATTACTCTCAACCTTAAGATTAAACGTTGCTGACATCAGAGACAAAAGGATGGAAGAAGACAGGACAAAAAGCAGTGCGCCTATCAAATGTATCCTGTGGCCTTCTTTTCTGAGGAGTCTCTTAACGCCGTATACAACTATAAACAGCGGAATAGCAAAGGCTGATATGCCTATAATCATCAGCAAAGCATCTGTCATATAAGCTCCTACTATACCGCCGTAGTTCTTTGTGAAAGAGTTAGTAAACGTGAAAAGAGAAGGGTCCCATTTTTTGTGGGTTACAAGGCTCAGTCCGATGTAAATACCGCCTAAAATTGAGACGATACCCAGAACCTCTTCCTTAATTCTTTTTATCCTTTCAGCCATATCCCTCCAATGATTATAACTGCAAGAACAAATCTATAATACACAAAAATATTCAGGGGATGCTTCCTTAAAAAATACAGGAGAAATTTTATTGCGATAAATCCTGTTACACCGGAAGCAGCAAATCCTGCGATGAAAAGGTTAAGGTCATAGCTTTCTGCATTGAAGATTAATTTTCTTCCCTCAAGAAGCGTTGCTCCAAAGATAACAGGCGTTGAGAGAAGAAACGAAAAACGCGCTGACGCTTCCCTTTCAAGGCCTCTGAAAAGACCTGCTGAAATCGTAATTCCGGAGCGGGATACTCCCGGGATAAGGGCTACTGCCTGTGAAACTCCTATTATTACCGCATCAGAGAATGTCATGTCTTTGATTTCTCTTCCTCTTTTCCATCTCTCAGAAATCAGCATAACAATCCCGAACAATACAAGAGTGAAGACTATAATCAAAGGGCTTCTAAGCGTTGTTTCTACTGCATCTTTAAGCAGAATTCCCGCTATGCCGGCGGGCAGAGTTGCCACAACAAGAAACGCAAGCAGTTTTCTGTTATTGAGAAGTATCTCAACCCAGTCTTTCCAGAAACAGATTATGAGGGCTAACAGTGTCCCTGCATGAAGGGCTACATCAAATGTGAGCAAATCAATATCGCCTTTCCATCCGAAGAACCATGGGAATAATATCAGGTGTGCCGTGCTGCTTACAGGCAGGAATTCCGTGAATCCCTGAACAATCCCAAGAATTATCGCCTCTAACATTGTGTGTAATTATAACAGATTCAGGATGAAACCTACCGCCGGAATAAACCGTGACACCTAACGCACATATTGAGAAGCCTGCTGACCTGCCTCTGAACAGCCTTCATGTTTTTCTTCTTGGATGCATCAACAAGGATTTCCACCTCATGGTGAAACCTGTTATCCATCCTTACAAATACCTTAAACAGGCTCTGGTTTTTAGGAAGAATTATTTTTTCTCTCTCTTTTACAGCGTGTTCCACCTGCTCTCTTACTTTATGAACATCCTCAAATGCCGGTGCAATTCTTTCGAGCTGATTCAATACAACCGCATCAATCGCTGTTTTGAATGCCTTATCAAGCGCAACCATCTCCTTCATAATAAGGTTTTGTGATTCCTGTTTATCGGCTCCGTATGCAATACCTGTTAAAAAAACAGCCGCAAGTACAATAATAAAAGATAGCCTTTTCATCATACCCTCCCTGCCTTTTCAGAAATCATTAGTTTATTTTTACACCTCAAATATTATCGGCATTATCATAGGGCTTCTTTCCATTGTGTTCCTGAGATACTTTTTGAGTGCGCTTCTAATCTTGGCTTTAACAAGAGAGGAGTCTGACATTATCTCCCTGCCAAGTTCTTTCAGCGTATCAGAGACAAGGCTGTTAACATTATTGAGGAGCTCAGGCGATGCGTCTTCAAATACAAAACCCCTTGTTATTATGTCAGGACCGGAGACAACCCTGCCTGTGAGTTTCTCAACCGCAATTATCACAAGCACAATACCGTCATACGCAAGCCTCTGCCTGTCGCGAAGAACCATGCCTTCGACATCTCCAACTCCCTTGCCGTCAATAAATACCCTGCCTGAATTCACCCTGCCGTTTTTCTTTGCCCCGTCTTTTGATACCTCAAGCCTCTCGCCGTTTTCAAGTATAAATACATTTTCTCTCGGAATGCCGACTTTCTCGGCAAGGCGTGAGTGATATACAAGATGCCTGTATTCGCCGTGAATGGGGATGAAGTATTTTGGTTTCACCAGATTGAGCATGAGCTTAAGCTCTTCCTTTGATGCATGCCCTGAGACGTGTATCTCTGAAACTTTTTCATATATAACGTTTGCGCCTCTCTTGAAGAGATGGTTTATAATCCTTCCTATTGACCGCTCATTTCCCGGGATCATCTTTGCTGAAAGTATTACTGTATCTCCATGCTTGGCTTTTATATTTTTATGCTCATCGGTAGCTATCCTTGAAAGCACGCTCATCGGTTCGCCCTGACTGCCAGTTGTTATAATCACTACCTCTCTGTCTTCAAGCTTTTTTAAATCCTCGAGCCTGAGCCATGTCTCTCTCGGTATCTGGAGATAGCCAAGGTCAAGGGCAATCTGCGCATTTGAGACAATACTCCTGCCGCAGAGAATTACTTTTCTGCCAAACTTTACTGCAACGTCAATCGCCTGCTGAATCCTGTGTATGTTTGAGGCAAAAGTCGCAATTATTATCCTCCCGTGCGCCTTTGAGAAGATGTCCTCAAATGCACGACTTACTTCCTTTTCGGAAAATGTAAATCCACCTTTTTCAGCATTCGTGCTGTCAGAAAGCAGCACGAGGGTGCCTTTCTCTCCATATTCGGAAAACTTGTGGAAATCCATCAATTGCCCGTCAACAGGCGTCGGGTCAAGTTTGAAATCTCCTGTATGCACAACCTTTCCAAGAGGCGTATCTATCCCCAATCCCACACCGTCAACAATGCTGTGGGTCACGCGCACAAACTCTATTGAAAACACTCCGAGGTTCACCGCATCCCTCGGCTTTACAGGAATGAGTGTGGCATTTTCAAGAGAATGTTCTTTCAGTTTTTCTTTAACAAGTCCGAGTGTGAGCGGAGTACCATAGATTGGCACATCTATTTCTTTTAAAAGAAAAGGAAGTGCGCCTGTGTGGTCTTCATGCCCGTGGGTGAGCACAACCCCTTTTATTTTATCCTTGTTTTCGATGAGGTAAGAAAAATCAGGAATGACAAAATCAACGCCGAGCATGTCCTCTTCAGGGAACATCAGCCCGGCATCTACAATAATGAGGTCGTTTCCGTATTCCATGACAGTCATGTTGAGGCCTATCTCCTCAACACCGCCGAGAGGGATAATAGAGAGGGTATTTACCATTGAGAACGATTATATCAGATTTTCATCCTTTAATAACACCGAGGGGTCTTAATCTTGCAACCTTTTTTGATATTCCTGCTTTGTGAACAACATCAACCACATCCGAGACATCTTTATATGCCTCCGGCATCTCTTCTGCAAGTGTCTCTCTGCCTGCAGAGCGGACTATTATGCCTTTGTCTTCCATCTCACGCCATATAGCCCGTCCTTTTGCCTTCTTGATTGCCTGATGTCTTGACATCATCCTTCCTGCGCCGTGGCAGGTAGAACCAAATGTTTCGCTCATTGCCTTTTCTGTTCCTATCAATACAAAAGATGCCCTGCCCATATCACCGGGTATCAAGACAGGCTGGCCTATCTTTCTGTAGGCATCGGGCAAGTCCGGATGACCCGGCGGGAATGCCCGCGTTGCACCTTTTCTATGAACTATCAGTTTTTTCTTCCTGCCATTTACAATATGCTCTTCAACCTTTGCGATATTATGCGCAACGTCATATATCAGGCTCATCCCTAATTCTCTGGGTGTTGTACTGAAAAAATTCATAAACGCCTCTCTTGTCCAGTGCATTATGCACTGTCTGTTCGCCCACGCATAATTTGCAGCAGCCCTCATCGCAGATAGATAATCCTGAGCCTCAGGACTTCTATACGGAGCGCAGGCAAGTTCCCTGTCGGGAAGTTCAATTTTGTATTTGCTGACAGCCCTCTCCATCACTTCAAGGAAGTCGGTGCATACCTGATGCCCGAACCCGCGCGAGCCTGTATGTATCATCACAGTAACCTGTCCTTCAAACAGACCCATGGCGCCGGCAGATTTTTCATCGTATATCTCATCCACATATTGGATTTCAAGGAAATGATTTCCGGAACCCAAAGTGCCCTGCTGTGCCCTTCCTCTTTCATAAGCCTTTTTGCTTATGAGGTTAGGGTCTGCACCGTCAATGCATCCTCCTGACTCAATCCTTTCAAGGTCTGACATCTCTCCGTATCCCTCTTCCACAGCCCAGCGGGCGCCATTCAGCATCAATCTTCTTTCGCTGTCAGGCGTAAGCCGTATCTTGCCCTTTGAACCGACTCCGGAAGGGATTTCATTATAAAGTATTCCGACAAGGTCTTTTAATTTCGGCGTAACGTCATTTTTCATCAGATTGGTTCTCAAAAGACGCACACCGCAATTTATATCATAGCCAACACCGCCCGGTGAGACTATCCCTTCATCTAAATCAAATGCCGCAACCCCGCCGATTGCAAACCCGTAACCTAAATGAATGTCCGGCATTGCCATAGACGCATTTACAATGCCCGGCAGTGTTGCAACATTTGCAACCTGGTCAACAGACTGGGATTCAAGCGCCTTCTCAAGAACCTCATCTACATAAATTATCCCCTTAACCCTCATTCCGGGTTTATAATCAGCCGGGACTTCTATTTTTGTGTCGTCAATCCTTTTGAGTTTTTCAGAAAGCATTCTCACCTCTTATTGTCATTGCGAGCCAGTAGGGCGTGGCAATCACAACCGTTACTATTGCAAATTCTATCAGATATCAAAGATAATATCTGCCTCCCATCTATCTCTTACTTTCTCTACCTTCAGTCTATGATATGTGGCTGCCTTTAGCAATAATTTTCTCTCATGTCTTTCAGGATCAAATTCCTCTCCTTTGACATTTGCCTTCAACTTTCTATCACTCATCTCTAATATAACAATATCCTTCCCGATAAAATTATATGCGTCAAAATGAAATATGAGTTCATTCAGCCATGAAACAAGAAGTCCTTCAAGGGAATTGCCCTCTGAAGAAATATTGATGGTTTTCTGTCCCTTCACACCTTTGAGGTCAGTTATCAGGCTGTACATTCCAATGGCAGAATTCTTAAAAACCTCTTCAATGCTTCCGCCAAAAGCCTTTATGCCGACATCGCCTGAAATGTCTATTATCTCAAATTGCTTCATAATGCATTAAAATTAAAACAGACAGTGCCTGTTACCCGTATCACAACTTATAGAGCACATCCGCCAATCTTGCAAATTCCTCAATGCTTAAAGTGCCGGGCCTTCTCTGCGGATCAATCCCCGCATGGATCAATATTTCTCTAATCCCCCCTTGCCCCCCTTTAGTAAAGGGGGGATGGGGGGATTTCTCTTTTATTATTGGCTTCAGGGCATTTGCAAGCGTCTTTCTCCTCTGGGAAAAGGCAGTCTTAACTATCCTGAAGAAAAACTTCTCATCCTTAACCTCAACCGGAGGTGATTTTCTTATCTTCATATGAATCAGGGCAGAATCAACCTTTGGCACAGGCCTGAACGCGCCCTTAGGAATTATAAACTTTAATTCAGGGACAGTATAATACTGAATCATGATAGAAAGAACGCCATAGTCTTTAGTGCCGGGTTGGGCCACGATTCTCTTTGCAACCTCCCTCTGAACAGTAAGCGTCATGGATATGAGATTCCCCCGGCTCTCAATAAGCCTGAATATTATCGGAGTAGTGATGTAATAAGGGATGTTTGCAACTACCTTGAATTCAGGAAGGTCTTCATATGGGTATCTGAGGGCATTTCCATGTACTAATTCAATATCCTTTTCAACCTCATCTTGCCTGAGTTTCTCGTAGAGTTCCCTGTCCAGTTCTATTGCTATTACCCTCTTTGCCTTCTCTGCAAGCAAACAAGTAAGCCTGCCGTGGCCGGGTCCTATCTCAACAACAGTATCTTCGGATGATATTTCCGCTGCCTGTACAATCCTCCTGAGTATGGAGGGATCATAAAGAAAATTCTGGCCAAGATGTTTTTTAGGTCTCATGATTTAATTATACCAGAAGAATTTTGGGGGCTTACCTCACATAAACCCCGTAAATACTGTATATAAAATGTCCTTTGACAGGAAGTTCTTCTTTTTCCCACTCGTCAGGCAAAGGCCAGTAAGGCTCCGCATCCTTAAGCGCCTTTATTGCTGCATCATCCAGACTTTTATAGCCTGATGTCCTGACAAGCTCTATCTTGCCAAGACGCCCATCCTTTTTAATCGTAAAGCTTAGATAGAGGTCTCCGTAAATCCCCCTCATTGCCGCATCAGAGGGATACTGCCATATGCCTTCAATCTTATCTTTAAGCCTCATCATGTAGCCGTCATATTTAAATCCCTTAACATCAAATGAGATACTGCTCTTTTCCTGCTGTCCCTCTGTCTTCTTCGCGATTTTTGCTCCTGCCTCTTTAGCGTCTTGTCCTGGAGAAAAACCCTTCCCTTGCTGGGCAATATTATCTATAGTCTCTCTTTTAAGCGGAAAACCTCCACCTCCCGTGCCCGGCGGTATGCCTGATTGCGAACTTTTCAAATCCTCTGACCCATTGCTCATTGCTCCCGACGGCGCTGCTGTAGCTGCAGGGGTTTCCTGACTCTTAGCGCTCTGCGGGCTCTTTGAACCGGTGGATGGGGCAGAGGGAATAGAAGGCTTCTTCGAGGAGCGAGGCAAGGATGCGGTCTTTGCCGGCACAGGCGGCAGTATGACTTTCGGACTTTTATGCGTTGTGTCCCCGCCTCCCTGCCCGATATCCTCTGCGGTAACAAGCCTCGCAAAGAATGGCTTGCCCTTTTGTTCTTTAGTGACAGGCGAGATAAAAAGAAGAGACATTACAAGCAGGTGAATTATCAGAGAGTACGATATGAATCTTTTCTGTATCAATTTAAAACTTTTCTGAAAAAGTTTGCAAAAGAGATTAGCTTCCTTCCATCAGAAGACTTTTCAAGCCAGAGCCTCATCGTAGCTGCCTGAATCTCCTGTCTTCTGTAGAGGGAAACAAGTTTCTCGGCAGAATTGTCATCCCTCAGGAAATAATTGCAGAGCTTTCTCATGATCATAAACCTGCTGTTAAACCTCTTACGCCACAGCTTCTTATAATCAGAGGGTTTTCCTGCTATTATTGCCATCGCTGCAAACTCCCCAGCCTTCATCGCATAGTATATACCCTCATATGTCAGCGGCATTACCTGCCCTGCCGCATCGCCGATAAAGAGTATATTATCTTTATTATATAACTCTCCGCTCCATAATGGCACCTTGTACATCCTTGTTGCAGTACTATCAGCACTCAAACCCCTTCTTCCAAAGAATGCCTTGAGCATGCCTTTCAACTCTCCGGGATCAGAACTTCCGGTGCCTGCTGATATACCTTCAGCCTCAGGAAAGATCCATGAATATGACTTGCGGGCATGTGATTCGCCAAACCAGAACTCACACGTATCGGCATTGTCCTTTTTTATCTTCGTGGTGAGCGTATATACAGCAGCAGGCAGCTTCAACCCGAGCGCAAGCCTTACCCTTGAATTCACGCCATCAGCAGCTATAAGGTAGTCAGTTCTTATTTGCTCTTCTTTGCCGTTAATATTTACCATTGCAGTTATCCGTTTGCCAGTCTCCTCAAAATGACAGAACTCAGCCTCAATTAACTGCGCCCCTTTAACTTTTGCGTCTTCCCTCAATAGAGAATCAAATTCACCCCTTTTGACTATGGCAATAAAACCGCCCTCAAGCCTAATATCAACAGCGTTATTCAGAGGAGATACCAACTTAATATTTTTGACATCTTTTTTGATAATATTTCTGGGTATGCCTAATTCATCAAAGGCAACATCAGGGATTCCGCCGCCGCAGGGTTTGACAAAAGAAAAATTCCTTTCAAGCAGGATTGTGTCTATTCCTTCTTTTGCAAGGAAACGGGCTGCTGTTGAACCTGCAGGCCCCCCGCCTATGATAAGAACTTTAGTCCTTAGATTCATAAAATTAAGTGAGAAGTGAGAAATAAGAAGTGGGAACTAAAACCTCTCATTTCCTCCCTCCTACTTCTCACTTTTTACTTCCTACTTCTTACTTCTTTCAGAATCCCGGAGGAAATGGGCAATGGATCCTCGCCCTTTTTATTCCTGAAGAGCCGCCAAGGAAATATGCGGCTATCTTAAAAAAGAATTCTCCAACAGAGCCCGATATTGTGCCGTCCCTGTTTTCACCCCAGTTAAGGGTTTTTTCATTGTTATTTATGGCAACTATCAGATATACCTGCCCATCTTTCATCTCTTTGATGTCTTCGTCGCTTGGTATAGGCAGCCCCTTTGTTACACCGAACTGGGTATGAGAATGGAAGTCGCCTATGATCTGAAGCCTGTCAAATTTCTCTAATATAGGCTCTATCTTCTTATGATTCTTGTGCTGGAAGGTAACTCCCTTATGTTTCCTTCTTGCCGTCTGAAAACTGAATGCATGTTCAACTATAAATCTGCCTTCAGGTTTATATCCGAGAAGAAAGCCCAGGCTCTCCCTCTTGTATACCTCGGCAGAGCTTAACAAAAGGTCTATAAATGCATTCTCGGATAAATAAACCCTCATTTCTTGACCTCGTGATCAGGCAATCTTACGCTGAGCACAGGACACGGCGCGTCTCTTACCACCTTTTCTGCGGTGCTTCCGAACATAACCCTGTCAAGTCCCTTTCTGCCATGCGTGCCTATAACTATAAGGTCCGCCTTATTCTCTCTGGCAAATTTTAAAATCTCCTCGTATGGCCTCCCCTTTACAACAATACGTTCAATGTCCTTCAACCCTCTGAATTCTTCAAGACCATACCTGTCCATCTCTTTTGCCGCATTTTTCTCAATATCCCTGTACAACTCGTCCATCGATACATGAGGCACATACCACCCCGTTGCCTTAGCTATGTCCTGAATAACATGAAGCAGATAAAGTTTTGCGCCATAATGCTTTACCATATCAGCCGCATAAGGCAGGGCATTATCCGAGCCCTCTGAAAAGTCCGTAGGAAAAAGAATCCTCTTAACGTTCATATCACGCCTCCCTTAAATATTTAGCTGCATCCTCAGGGGATGTTGTTACCACATAGAAACCCGAGCCCCACTCAAAACCGCTTGCTCTCGTAAGTCTCGGCATTACCTCCATATGCCAGTGAAAATCTTCTCCGAGCGTATGCCAGTGATTACGCCTGGGTATCATGTTCGGCGCTGTGTGTATAACATAATTATACGGTGGATTTTTCAGTATAGTCCCGAGTTTTTTCATCATAGCTGACAGCATCAAAGCAAGGTCTTCCATCTCCTCTGAGTTTATCTCCTGAAACGCACAGTAATGCCTCTTCGGCATTATACAAAATTCAAATGAAAACCTCTGGGCGTAAGGGCAAAAGACAATAAATTTTTTTGTCTCGAAGACTACCCTCTGACCATACCGCAGTTCCTCCCTTATCATATCACAGAATACACACCTATCTTTATAAGAGTAATACTGCTTTGCGCCGTCAAGTTCTTCCTTTATGCGCCTTGGGATAATCGGAGTTGCGATAATCTGAGAATGGGGATGAGAATAAACAGCGCCTGCTTCTCTACCGGAATTTTTATATATCAGTACATATCTCAGCCTTAAATCTTTTTCAAGGTCACGAATCCTTTTCTTGTAAAGTGAAACTATCCTTACCATCTGTTCAAAGCCAATATCACCGTCTGCTTTATTATGCTCAGGCGTCTCTATGATAATTTCATTTGCGCCTATGCTGTTCATCCTATCGTACATGCCGACACCGCGCCTGCCGAGGTCGCCTTCCACATGGAGTATTGGTTTAAAACTCGGGATTACCCTTGCCAGCCAGCCGGGCTCATTGGGAAGCGAACCATTTCCCCTGATTGCAGTTATTTCAGGAGTGGTTTCTTTTTCTCTGCCTGAACACAGAACGCACTCGGATTCTTTTGCCTCCTCTTCCTGCAGATTATATTCCCCTGGAGCCATGGAATCTGATAAAACAGCAATCCATCTGTTCATCAAAGGGTCTTTTCTCAGTTCATGCATTATGCATTCCTCCTGTCAGACAGACTATAGATAAATCTAAGCCCTTTTAAGACAAGCGCAGGCTCAATATGGTCAACCTTCCTGAGGAACGGCACAATAAGGTCAGCATTGCCTCCTGTTACAACTATTTTAAAGCTTTCCGCTTCCAGCTTTTCTGCCTCTGATATAATCTTTTCCACTGCTCCTGCTGTTCCGTATACTATGCCGGAACGGATGCATTCCACGGTATCCTTTCCAAGAGGAGACATAGGCTTAGAAACTGTAACATCCGGCAATTGTGCTGTACCGCTGAAAAGGGAATTTCGCATAAGCCCCAGACCCGGCATAATTGCACCGCCCTTATAAACATTTCCTCTTCCAATGAAATTAAGCGTAGTCGCTGTGCCAAAATCAATTACCGCAACAGGAACGCCAAACAGGTCACACGCGCCTGCGGCTACCGCAATCCTGTCTGTCCCTAACTTTTCAGGCTCTTCTATCTGGAAATCTATGCCTGTCTTCATCTTATGGGTCAATACCATAGGCTCTTTTTTGCTCAGAGCGCTGCATGCCTTTTTAACGGCATCTGTATGACTGGGCACCACAGAAGATATTATAATGCCGTCAGGCATTTTGTCTATATTTTCCTTTTTCATAAACTCATTAATCATCCCGGCATAATCTGAAAAAGGAAGCAAAGGAATGGTCTTTATCTTCTGGATAACCAGACCTTTCTCTGTAAAAAACCCTATATTTATTGAGGAGTTGCCAATATCTATGGCGACAAGTTTCATCTTTCTTATACCTCAAAGAACAGTCATATTATACCCTGAATTTTAAATATTCTGCATCTTTCTTTCCTTAATCTTCGCATCTCTCAAACTTAAATAAATGATATAATCTCTTAGTCTGTTTATTCTCTTGGTGAGGGGGTTTAATTTGAAAATAGCATATTTTGACTGTTCTTCCGGCATAAGCGGAGACATGTGTCTCGGCGCTCTCATTGATGCAGGTGTTCCTGTAGCAAAACTTGAGAATGAACTCAGGAAGCTTCGTGTTAAAGGCTACAGTCTCGAAGTTAAAAGGGTAAAACGCTCAGGGTTTGCGGCAACAAAAACAGATGTTATCCAGAACTCACCCCCCCATCCCCCCCTTAGCAAGGGGGGGCAACGGGGGGGTGAAGCTAAAAGATGGAAAGATATAGAGCATCTGATTAAGAACTCTCAACTTTCAGATGGAATTAAAAAGAAAGGGCTGAGCATATTCAGAAGACTCTTTACAGCAGAGGCAAAAGTCCACGGCGAAACATTTAATACAGCGCATCTCCATGAACTTGGCGCTGTTGACTGCATGGTAGATATTTTCGGCGCAGTTATCGGATTAAAACTTTTGGGAATAGAGAAAGTTTATTCATCCGGCGTTAACATCGGAGGCGGCTCTGTAAGGACAAAACACGGGATACTGCCTGTGCCTGCGCCTGCAACAGCAGAGCTGTTAAAGGGCATCCCTGTCTATTCTGACGGAATAGACTATGAACTGACAACTCCGACAGGCGCAGTTATATTAAAAGAAGTCTCATCTTCATTCGGAACTATCCCTGATATGGTTATTGAGAAAATAGGGATTGGCGCAGGCAATAAAGATTTCAAGGATAAGCCGAACGTGCTCAGGATTCTTATCGGGCAGGGTAAAAAACAAAGCGCAGAGAGCAGGGAACAAAAGGTTGCGGTAATCGAAACCACCATAGATGACATGAACCCGCAGATATACGAATACGTGATGGAAAAGCTGTTTAAGGCAGGCGCGCTTGATGTCTATCTGACACAGTTGATAATGAAAAAAGGAAGGCCCGGAATAAAGCTGACCGTGCTTTGCAACAGCAATGAGAAAGAAAAGATGATGAAGATAATATTTGAAGAGACAACAACAATAGGTCTCAGGTTTTATGAGGCAGACAGGCAAACGCTAAAAAGAGAGATAAAGGAAATCAATACCGCATTAGGCAAGGTAAAAGTCAAAATCTCAAAACTCGGCAGCAATATTATTAAAATAACACCTGAATACGAAGACTGCAAAAAACTTGCAAAAAAGCTGAATATGCCTTTGATAGAGGTGATGGAAAGAGTAAAAAGTCAGCGAAAGTCCTAACTCAATAACATTTCAAGCAGCGCCTTTTGAACATGCAAGCGGTTTTCTGCCTGATCAAATACAGCGCTGTGCGGGCCGTCCATAATCTCATCTGTTATCTCTTCGCCTCTGTGCGCGGGCAGACAGTGAAGCACAATAACATCTTTCTTTGCGCAGGAAAGAAGTTTGCTGTTTATCTGATAATCTTTCAGCCTCTTTCTTTTTTCTTCCGCTTCTTCTTCCTGACCCATGCTGACCCATACATCCGTATAAATCACATCAGCCCGTCCCGCAGCCTCTTTCGGATCCCTGAGAATAATTATCTCGCTCTTTGCAGAAGCCTTTGCTTTTTCAAACACTTCAGAATTCGGCTCATAACCTTCAGGACACGCAACAGTAAGATTCATTT
This sequence comes from Thermodesulfovibrionales bacterium, assembly GCA_049302185.1. Classification (GTDB taxonomy): domain Bacteria; phylum Nitrospirota; class Thermodesulfovibrionia; order Thermodesulfovibrionales; family UBA1546; genus UBA1546. The sequence continues at coordinate 41,998 of JBAQLV010000030.1, forward strand.
CCATCCTTGATGCAGCCTCAATCAGCGAGTTTGCAACATTATTGCCGTCGCCGATGTATGCTACCCTCACATCCTTCAGGCGTCCTTTTTTCTTAAGTATTGTCATCAAATCAGCCAGCGCCTGACACGGATGATGCAAATCGCTGAGCCCATTGATAACAGGCATGGAAGAATGCGATGCAAACTCTTCAAGCAAATCGTGCCCGAATGTCCTTACAACAACTGCATCAAGGTATCTGGAAAGCGTCCTTGCCGTATCCGCTGTTGTCTCGCCTCTGCCAAGCTGTATCTCATTAGGGGTTAAATAGACTGAATGCGCGCCCAACTGATAAATCCCCACCTCAAACGAAACCCTTGTCCTTGTAGATGCCTTCCCAAATAGAAGCCCGATGCTTTTTCCAAGCAGCGGGCACCTGCTGGCATCAATCCCTGACTTCATATCAATCGCCCGCTTCAAGAGTTTATTTATCTCTTCTGAAGATAAATCCCATAATGTCAGAAAATGCCTCTTCATCCTGAAATCCTTTCAACCTCTTTTCTTAAAAACTTCATACAACATTGCTCAGCACTTCATCCAGTATATCAATCATGCTGTCTATGTCTCTTCCATGTACAATCAGAGGAGGAGTAAAACGAAGCACATTCCCTGCTGTACAGTTAAGGAGAAGTCCCTTTTCCATGCATGCCTTAACAATGGATGAACAATCCCTTGTAAGCTCCATGCCTACAAGAAGTCCCATTCCTCTTATATCAGCTATCACAGCCGGGAATTCTTTCTGCAGGCATTTTAATTCATTTTTGAGATATTCTCCCATCCGCTTGCACTGGTCAAACATAAAGCCGTCTTCAAGAATTGTCTCCATTGTCGCTATTGCTGCCGCACATACAAGCGGATTGCCGCCGAATGTAGATGCATGAGAACCCGGCACAAAGGCAGACGCCGCCTTGTCTGTGGCAAGCATTGCGCCTATCGGCACGCCGCTGCCGAGCCCTTTTGCAAGGGTCACTATATCAGGGGCGGCATTAAAATGTTCGTAAGCAAAGAGTTTCCCTGTGCGTCCCATGCCTGTCTGAACCTCATCAAGAATAAGAAGCAGGTTATGCTTGTTGCACAGCTCACGCACTTTTTTAAAGTAATCATTGTCAGGAATCTTTACTCCTCCCTCACCCTGTATCGGCTCAAGCATGACAGCGCAGGTATTCTGTGTTATTGCAGATTCGAGCGCGCTGATATCATTAAAGGCTGCATGTTTGAAACCCGGAACCAATGGCTCAAAACCTTTCTGAAATTTCTCCTGGCCTGTTGCCGTAACAGTTGCAAGAGTCCTTCCGTGAAATGAATTAACAGCGGTTATTATCTCAAATTTATCTTTGCCGAGATGCTCTTTAGCATATTTTCTGGCAAGTTTTATTGCTGCCTCGTTTGCCTCTGCTCCGGAATTACAGAAAAAAACCTTGTCTGCAAAAGAGTGATCCACAAGCAGTTTTGCAAGTTTTATCTGCGGCTCTATATGATAGAGATTTGAGACATGAATCAGCCGCTGCGCCTGCTTCTGAATGGCGACAACGACCTTCGGATGGCAGTGTCCGAGCACATTTACCGCTATGCCCCCGACAAAATCAAGGTATTCTTTTCCGTCAGCCCCCCACACCTTCATGCCGCGGCCTTTTCTGAGGACAATCGGAAACCTGTTATATGTATTCATCAGATAATGTCCGGAATCTTCGAGAAGTTTCTTGATTTCCATAAGTGATAATAACGAAAAATTCAATAAAAATCAAACGTAACAATAAATTGACAGATTAGAAAACTTATGATAATTTTGCAGCAGAACCACTATTAATACGGAGGCAGCAAAACCTTGCAGATAATTTGGATGTATGCAATCATAAGAATATAACATGGACAGCAAAGAAAAAGATTTTATAAACACCAAGGATATAATAAACCAGTTTACCGTTATTATAAGGACTGCTTATATCCACGACCCCGGCAATATTGCCGTCACAACAGCAATGGACAGATTTATTGCGCTTATGAGTCCTTTCATTGAGGCTGAGGGAGAACTGATGCTGGATCTTAGAGGAGAATTCTTCTATATCAATGATAAAAGAGTAAGATACCCTCTTGAGTTCCTGCCAAACTTTGATTTCCTATCAAGGGAATTCAGGAGAAGAGGACTTGGCAGTATTGCTTTTAAAGATACCTTGCAGCATGAAGACATCAGGACATTTTTGAAGGCATTTATAACATCTATGTTTTCAGAAACAACATTCGAGACTCTTGAAGAAAGCATGTCCGGCATTGACAGCATTAAGGTCGGGAGGCTGAAGAAGATAAGGACTGCAGGTGAAGGAGAGCCTGACGTTCGCAGAGTTATAAAAAAGACATATTTCAACGCTGTTTCACATACAAGGGCTGTTATGAGCAAATTAAAAGCAGGGGGAGAAGTGAGCATGAGAAAAACCAAAAGAGTGGTAGAGTCAATGGTTGACCTGATACTGGAGGAAGAACAGCTCCTTATCGGCATGACATCAATTAAAGACTATGACGAATATACCTATAACCATTCGGTTAATGTGAGCATACTGTCAGTTGCGCTCGGGCAGAGGATCGGACTGAGCAGAAAGGCGCTGACAGAACTCGGAATCGTAGCGCTGTTCCATGACATAGGAAAGATAGAAATACCAAAGGAAATACTGAACAAGTCTACCAGCTTTACCGAGCAGGAATGGGACATAGTAAAAAAACATCCCTTCTGGGGCGTAAGGGCGCTGTTGAGGATGAGAACGATTGACTTCACGTCAATAAGGGCTGCCATTACCTCATTTGAGCATCATATGTACTGTGACCTTTCCGGATATCCTAAACCGAGACAGCCATTAGAACTGGACTTTTATTCAAAGATCGTGACGCTTGCTGACAACTATGACGGAATGACATCATCAAGAGTGTATGCAAGGATACCCCTGCCGCCTGACAAGGCTTTAAGCCTTATGATGGAAAAGGCAGGGACACAGCTTGACCCAACCCTTTTTAAATTTTTCACCAATATGATGGGTATTTTCCCTATAGGCACACTTGTTATGATTGACACAAAAGAACTCGGGCTTGTCTATCAAAGCAGCGCTATGTTTTTAAACAGGCCACAGGTTCTTGTTATCATTAACAGCAGGGAAGAGAAAGTGGAAGGCTATGTTGTTGACCTTGCAGAAAAAGACTCTGACGGCAAATTCGTGAGGACAATTGTCAAAACCATGGACCCGAATAGATATAAAATCAATCTCGCAGATTATCTGCTATAAGACAGCACGCTATTTAGGCGGCTGTGTCTGTCTTTCGGCAATATTAAACTACCACTGTAAAAGTATAAATGTTAGTGCAATATATTTTGTTCTTCACATCTGTTATGCGGGGCTATCCGCTCCATTTCATTGCGACTTCAGCCCCTATTCTGACAGACCCGTGAATCTTGCCTTAATCCAAACACAGCCTCCCTATGAGTCTTAGAACTGATATGAGTTATAATACTTTTATGAAGATAGCGATAACAGGAAAAGGCGGGGTCGGCAAAACAACCTTATCTGCTGTATTGAGCCATATCTTCGCATCTGAGGGGAAAAAGGTGATTGCAGTGGATGCAGACCCCGATGCAAATCTTGCCGCTGCCTTTGGTATAAGCCGCAGTGAAACGGCAAAGATTAAACCGATAGCAGAGATGACATGGCTGGTTGAAGAGCGGACAGGAGCAAAGCCCGGCAGTTCAGGAGGCATCTTCAAACTCAATCCCAGAGTGGATGACATCCCTGCCGAATACGGCTACAGATTTGACAACATAACCCTGCTGATAACAGGGAAATCAAAAGAAGCTGCATCGGGCTGTTACTGCCCTGAAAATGTATTTTTAAAAAGGCTTCTCAAACATCTTATCGCTGAAAGAGATGAGGTTGTGATAGTGGATATGGAGGCAGGCATTGAGCACCTTACAAGAGGAACCACTGAGCATGTGGATGCTTTTATAGTCGTTGTTGAGCCGGGACAGAGGAGCATTCAGACAGCACACACTGTCAAGGAGATGGCAAAAGGGCTTGGAGTAAAAGAGGTTATGGCAGTTGCCAACAAGGTAAGAACATCAGAAGACCTTGATTTCATAAAAACCAGTATGGGCGGCATGAAACTGATAGGTGTTATAAGCTTTAACAATTCAATAATGGAAGCTGACATAAAAGGCATCTCTCCTTATAAAAACTCTCCTGAAACAACGAGGGAAATAAAAAAAATCAAAGACACCCTTGAAGGCATCCTCAATGAGAAAAAGCAGCGATAAAAAAACACTAAGACAGGAAACCCTTCTTAAAAGAGACGCCATTTCAGGAAATATTAAGGAAGAAAAAGATGCCGCCATAAGACAGCGCATAATCCAGCTCCCTGAATTCACAGATGCAAAAACAATACTTTTCTATGCCTCTTTCAGAAGCGAGGTTGATACGATGGAGATGATTAAAATTTCACTTAGCCATGGGAAACAGGCCGTACTGCCAAAGGTTGATAAAGAAAATAAGAGATTAAAGCTCTATGAAATAAAGGATATGAATGAACTCGCAAAGGGCTACATGGGAATCTTAGAGCCATCCATATCAGAGAAAAGATTAACAGGGCTTGATGATATTGACCTCATCATCATTCCGGGCGCAGCCTTTGATGTCTCAGGAAACAGGCTCGGCTACGGCGCAGGATTTTATGACAGGCTTCTTGCCGAAATAAAGAATAAAATCCCGATAATAGCTCCTACATACGAAGAACAGATTGTCGAGAATATACCTTCAGAGCCCCATGATGTAAGGGTGGATAAGATTGTTACTGACAGAAGGGTGATTGAGTGTGAGGGGAAATAGCATTGAAAGATATAATTGCCGGACAGCCTTTGAGCGACATCAGAGAATTTTTGGTAACAAATCTCGGCAAAGTGGAAGATAAGCAATTTCAACTGTCTGAGCCTGTCAGACTCGTCTGATTCGCCGAGGCTAAAAAGGCGAGTTTTGAAATTGCCTGTAACGAGCCATAGATTTGTCAAAAAGTCTCTGCAAAAAGCGAAAAGGTTGTTCGGCAGCAGCGTAGAAGTTTTATTTTAAAAACTCAGGAATCCGCGCATTTCTCAATATATCTTTATACGTTTCCCTTTCCCTTATCAAAAAATGCTCTCTTCCCTTTACCATTACCTCTGCTGGCCTTGGCCTGCTGTTATAATTTGAACTCATCGAAAAACCGTATGCTCCGGCTCCCATTACAGCAAGATATTCCCCCTGCTTCACTGCCGGCATTTCCCTTTCTTTGACAATAAAATCTCCTGACTCGCATATCGGGCCCACAACATCGGCAAATATTCCGCCCCTTCTCCTTTTTTCCACAGGCAAAATTCGGTGATAGGCGCCGTAAAGCGAAGGCCTGAGAAGGTCATTCATCCCCGCATCCACTATCACAAACTCTTTTTCAAAACCATGCTTCAGGTAAAGGGTCTTTGTAACGAGTATTCCTGCATTCCCGGCTATAGACCTGCCGGGCTCCATTATCAATGTCATCTTTCTTCCCTTAAGCAAAGGCAGGAGGTTCCTCGCAAGGTCTAATGGCACAGGCGGTTCCTCATCCTTATACGAGATGCCAAGCCCGCCGCCAATATCAAGGCATTTGATATTTACTCCTTGAGCGCTGAGCTCATCAACAAGGACAAGAATCCTTCTGAGGGCATCAACAAACGGAGACACCTTTGTAATCTGAGAACCTATGTGCTTGTGTATGCCGATAACAGAAATATTTTTAAGCCTGCTTGCAATCCTGTAATGTTCAACCGCATCTTCAATCGGTATTCCGAATTTATGCTGCCTGAGCCCTGTTGAGATATAAGGATGAGTTTCAGGGTCAATGTCAGGATTAATCCTCAGCGCAGCAGGAGCCTTTGTCTTCATCTCTCCAGCGATTTTATTTATTGCTCTCAGCTCAGCTTCAGACTCAACATTAAACATAAGTATCTTTGACTTCAATGCAAACCTTATTTCCTCATCGGTTTTCCCAACGCCTGCATATACAATCTTTTTCGGAGATATGCCTGCATTTAAAGCTGTATATAACTCTCCGCCTGAAACAATATCAGCGCCTCCGCCGTTTTTTGCAAAGAGCCTCAATATAGACGGATTTGAATTTGATTTAAGCGCAAAGCAGATTATGTGCGGATAACCGTTAAATGCGTTTTCATACGCCTTGAAATGCCTTAGAAGAGTCTTGTGGCTGTATATATAAAGAGGGGTGCCGTATTTCTCTGCAAGCCTCTTTACAGGCACATCTTCGGCAAACAGTTCATTTTTCTTATATTTAAAAAAATGCATTATTTCACTCTGGTTACGTTTTATATTTTTTAACACAGTCTGTCTTATAAAGTCAAAAACTGTGATGCTTGAAGATACAGTGCAGAAAAGAACAAAGGAACTCGCAGATGCGCTTATTATGGTCAGAAACATGACCAGCGAGGTTATCAGGCGTCTGACAACAGTGGCAGAATACAAAGATACCGACACAGGAGCCCATATCTCGCGCGTAGGCCTTTATTCAAATAAGATGAGGCTCTGGGGATGTCTATGGATTTCATAGAGATAATCACATTTACAAGTTCTATGCATGATATAGGCAAGATAGGAATCCCCGACAACATACTCTTAAAACCGGGGACTCTCACCGCCGAGGAATTTGAAATCATGAAGAAACATACGACAATAAGAGAAAAAGTGCTCGCAGGTTCAAGCTATCCTATGATTAAGACAGCTGCGTCTATTGCATTAAACCATCATGAAAGATGGGACGGCAAAGGGTATCCGAGAGGTTTAAAGGGAGAAGAAATACCAATTGAAGGCAGGATTGTCATGCTTGTTGACCAGTATGATGCTCTGCGCACCAAAAGGCCGTACAAAAAAGGTTTTACGCATGAGGAAACATTCAAGATAATAACAGAGGGAGACGGCAGGACAATGCCAGAGCATTTTGATCCAAAGGTGTTAAAGGCATTCATTGATATTGCGCCTGTGTTTGACGAAATATACGAGACCTTTAAGGACTGAATTTAACTGCCGGCTAAGAAGACTATTTTCGTTCGTCATTCCCGTGAAAACGGGAATCTAGACTCCGTCCTAAGGAACGGGATTCCTGCTTCCGCAAGAATGATAATCTGTTAGGACATCATATAAATTATCTCAACATCGTCACATCGCCTGCGCTTATCTTCTTCAACCCGCCTGATGGCAGCCTTAATATCAGCATGCCTTCATCGTCTATATCCTCTGCTATCCCTGAGATGGCATCTCTTCCGGAAACAACCTTAACCTTTCTTCCAAGAGTTGATGAAAGTTTTTTCCATTCGTTGATTAATTGAATTCTGCCGCCTTTAATCAAAACCTTAAACCATCTTTCTAATTCATTCAGTATCGCGGCGATAATAAGTGTTCTTGAAATCTTCTCACCCCCCCATCCCCCCCTTGCTAAGGGGGGGCAAAGGGGGGTTGTTTCCTTCCTCCTGAGTTCTTCTATTACCGATGCTGCCACAGCACGGACATCAGACGGAAACGCATCAATGCTTGCATTCACATTTATACCAATACCGATAACAGCAAAAACAATCCTGTCCTGATCGGATTTCATCTCTGTGAGTATGCCGCCTAATTTTCTTTCGGATACCATCAGGTCATTGGGCCATTTTATCTTCACTTCAATGCCTGTTAAATTCCTTACAGCTCTGGCGCATGATATTGCGCTCATTATTGTAAGAAGGGTCGCATCTTTAGGTTCAATCTCAGGCCTGACAATTACACTCATATAAATATTACCTTTGGGCGGCGAGAACCAAGTCCTTCCGAGCCTTCCCTTCCCTTTAAACTGTCTGTCTGCGATTATAACTGTCCCATGAGGAACTCCTTTTTCTGCAAGCTCCATTGCAAGCGTATTGGTAGAATCAATGCTCTCATGAAAGATAATCTCTTTCCCGAAATCACCTCTAACAAGAATTTTCAGTTCTTCGACTGAGAATTCAGGAGTTTTTATGAGCCTGTAGCCCTTTGCAGTGGAACCCTCAATCACATAGCCTCTCTCTCTCAATGCCTTCATCTTTTTCCAGATTGCCGCCCTCGTAATGCCGAGCCTTCTGCTCATCTCCTCTCCTGAGACAAAACCATCCTTTTCCTTAAACATCCTGATTATCCTGTCAAACATTCAAATTCTCTCCTTATCCTTCTCTGGCCATCCGCATTCATCATAAAGAACACATGCGCCGCACCTTGGCTTTCTTGCCGCGCAAGTCTCTCTCCCGTGAAGTATCATGGCAAGATTAAATGCCGTCCAGTTGTTATTCGGTATCTGCTTCGTAAGTTCTTCCTCCACTTTATCAGGATTTTCAGAATGTGCAATGCCAAGCCTGTTGGAAACCCTCGATACATGTGTATCAACAGCAATCGCCTGCTTCCCAAAAGCGCTCCCCAGAATAACATTGGTTGTTTTCCTTCCAACTCCGGGAAGGGTTGTAAGTTCCTCTATGGTTGACGGCACTCTGCCTTTAAATTCCTTTATAAGTTTCTGACAGCAGCCTATGATCATCTTAGTCTTGTTTCTATAAAATCCTGTTGACCTTATCTCATTCTCAAAAACATTCAAGTCAGCGTCGGCATAATTTTTTACGTTTTTGTATTTCTTGAAAAGCGTCTTCGTAACTTCGTTCACCCGTACGTCAGTGCATTGCGCTGAGAGAATGGTCGCAACAAGAAGTTCAAGAGGATTTGAAAAATTGAGGGCAGTCCTCGGGTTTGGATACTTCTTAAGTAAAAGGGTTGTTATTTTTTTAGCGTCAGGCATTTAAAAGTAAACAGTGTCAGTGATCAGTGTCAGAAAAAAATTTGTCTGCTCTGCTCTACGAGCCGTAGGCGAGTCATCGGCTGATACAGACACTAAGAACTGACACTGATAACTGATACTATTCATCCTGCATTACCACAACTTCAATTTTTCCTTTAAGCCCGTCTGCAAACTTCTTTGCATCATTCTTGTCTCCGACTATTGAACCGTAATGCATCGGAATTGCAATCTTGGGCTTTATGTCTAACGCTGCTTTTACAGCCTCATCAGCGGTCATTACATAGGTTCCTGAAACCGGAAGGAGCGCAATATCGCATTTGTAGTTCTTCATCTCAGGAATATGATCCGTATCCCCTGCTATGTAAATCCTCTGTCCCTTCACGGTGAATATATACCCGACCCATCCTCTTTCTTTTACATGAAACTGCTTGTTCGTGTTATAAGACAGCACTGCCTCAATCTCAATGCCCTTAACATTAATCTTATCGCCGGGCTTAACAGTCTTTATTTTTCCTGTGAGTTTCTTTGCACAGTCCGCAACAGTCACAATCACGGTGTCTGGCCCCTGAATCTTCTTTACATCTTCAGGCGAGCAATGGTCATAGTGCTCATGCGTAATCAGGATGATATCTGCATTATCTTTCTGTTTGATCTTGAAAGGGTCGGTATAGATTACCCTTTCTCCCATAATCTTAAATGTATCATGCCCGAGCCAGTGAATATCTTTCAGCATACCCTTCACCTCCTTAACTTCTGCATTTACGGCAAACGGGATTAAGAACAGAAAACTTAAAAAAATAAAAACTGTTTTCCGCATATATCATCCTTATATGTATAAAACAGGATAAAACCAGTTTCCTGTGAGAATTATATCACAATTCAGCGCTGCGGGAGGCAGGAATGTCTCATAAACTCTATGAATCGACAGATAATTAAATGTTGAGCCTCTTTTTTGATTAGCATTCTATTACGGTAGACACTCCCGCAGGGTCTCAAAATTGGAATTATTTGCTCTTTTTTTCAAGGTGTCGTCATAGAGTTTATGAGACATTCCTGCCTCCCTGTATTTTATGTGGAATCAATATGGCGATTTCTGTTAATTTATTAAACATGAAATACACTCAAATCACAAGCGCCTCAAATCCCAAAATCAAAGAAGCGCTGGATATTAAAAACAAGCGGAGCAAATACAAACACGCCGCATTTATTATTGAAGGCCCGCATCTTGTAGAGACGGCGCTGGCATCAGGCAATAAAATAAACACGGTCTTCTTCACAGATTCATTCAGGGCAAAAAAAGACGGGCAGAAGATATTAAGAGAGATTGCAAAAAAGACAGGCGAAATCTTTGAGGTCACAGAACAGATAATGAACAAGCTCGCTGATACAGAGACCCCTCAGGGGATTATCGCAACAGCATCTTATGACATAAAAAACCTTGAAGAAATTAGATTCAAATCAGTTCCATTGATTGTGGCAGTTGACGGAGTTCAGGAGCCCGGCAACTTAGGGACAATAATAAGGACTTCTGATGCCGCAGGCGCAGATGCAGTGATAATCCTCAAAGGCGCATGCGATGCTTTTATGCAGAAAACGATAAGGGCGACTGCCGGAAGTATATTCAACATCCCGATAATTTATACCGTCACAGATAAATTCCTTGAATGGCTGACGCTAAACGGCATAATGCTCGTTGCAACAGCGCTGGATTCAGACAAATCAATCTTTGCTTCAGACCTGAAAAAACCAATTGCCTTTGTGTTCGGCAACGAGGCTCACGGCGTGAGTAATGAGATTAAGAGAAAAGCTGATTTGATTTTGAAGATTCCAATCTATGGAAAAGCCGAAAGCCTTAATGTCTCAGCCTCAGCAGCGGTATGCCTTTATGAAGCTGTAAGACAGCGTCTTTAACTACTTAGGAATCCTCATCTGTGAAATCTGAATCCTTGTTGCCGCCCTTTCAAGCGACGCCTCTGCTCTGTGAAAATCTATGTCTTCTGCCTTCTTGAGCCTTTCCTCCGCCCTCTTCATCGCTTCCTTTGCCCTCTCAACATCTATCTCCTCAGACTTTTCAGCGCTGTCAGCGAGAATCAGAACTTTGTCAGGGCCTACCTCTGCATATCCCCAGTTAACAAAAAAGATTACAGGTTCCTTCCCTGTCTTGCACGTAAGCATCCCTACCTTGAGCGTTGTCACATAAGGTGCATGCCCCGGAAGAACGCAGAATTCTCCCTCGCTTCCGGTAGCAGTAACCTCATCAACCTCTTCGCTGTATATCAGGCCGTGAGGTGTGACTATCTCAAGCAGTAATTTTCCTTCTGCCATTATCCCCTCGACCAACCAAGCTTCTTTGCGTTTTCCTCAACCTCTTCAATAGTCCCTGTCATATAGAAAGCCTGTTCAGGCACATCATCATATTTTCCTTCAACTATGGATTTGAAACTCCTTATCGTATCTGCAACCTTGACATATTTACCGGGTCTTCCGGTAAATACCTCTGCAACATTGAACGGCTGGCTTAAAAATCTCTGCATCTTTCTTGCCCTTGATACTATCAGTTTGTCGTCCTCTGAAAGTTCTTCCATACCGAGGATTGCGATGATGTCCTGAAGCTCTTTGTATCTCTGGAGAATCTTCTGGACGCTCCTTGCAACTGCATAATGTTCCTCACCGATAACCTTTGGATCAAGAATTCTTGATGTAGAATCCAACGGGTCAACAGCAGGATAAATTCCGAGCTCTGATATTTGCCTTGAGAGAACAACTGTTCCATCAAGATGCGTGAACGCTGTTGCAACAGCAGGGTCTGTAAGGTCGTCGGCAGGAACATAAATAGCCTGCATTGAGGTGATTGCGCCTTTCTTTGTTGTTGTAATCCTCTCCTGCAAAATTCCCATGTCGGTTCCGAGTGTCGGCTGGTACCCGACAGCAGAAGGCATTCTTCCAAGGAGAGCTGAAAGCTCTGCGCCGGCAAGCGTATATCTGAATATGTTGTCTATGAATATTAGAACGTCCTGCCCCTCATCCCTGAAGTACTCTGCGCATGTAAGGGCTGTAAGCGCAACCCTTGCCCTTGCTCCGGGAGGCTCGTTCATCTGACCGTAAATAAGCGCGACTTTTTCGAGAACGCCTGAATGTTTCATCTCGCCGTAAAGGTCATTTCCTTCTCTTGTTCTTTCACCAACACCTGCAAATACAGAAACACCGCCGTGCTTCATGGCAATGTTATGAATCATCTCCATAATAATAACTGTCTTTCCGACGCCTGCGCCGCCGAACATCCCCATCTTACCGCCCCTGACGAACGGTACGAGGAGGTCAAAAACCTTAACGCCTGTTTCAAAAACCTGTGTAGTCGGTTCCTGCTCACTAAACTCCGGAGCCGGCCTGTGAATCGGCAATCTCTGTTCTGCTTTCACAGGGCCGAGATTATCAACACCTTCGCCTATGACATTAAGTATTCTTCCCAGCACTGCCTTCCCAACAGGAACAGTTATAGGCTGGCCTGTGTCAACTACTGGCGTTCCTCTTACAAGTCCGTCTGTTGCAGACATGGCAACTGTTCTGACCTTGTTGTCGCCAAGATGTGATGCTACTTCCAATGTTATCTTAATATCAGGAATACCTTTTGATGGATCCCCTTTCTGATTAATGGTAATAGCATTCAATATTTCAGGCATCTTGCCTTCGAATTCAACATCAACAACTGCGCCTATAACCTGTGATACTTTTCCAATATTGCTCATTCTATACCCCCATTATTTAAATTCAAAGTTCAAAGTTAAAAATTAAGGAATGTTTTTTAGAATTTAAAATCTTTCTGCAATTTTTAACTTTTAATTCTAAACTTTTCACTTTATTTATCCTTTTAATGCCTCAACGCCGCCGACTATATCCATGAGTTCCTTAGTGATTGATGCCTGTCTTGCCTTATTAAACTGGAGAGTCAGACTGTTTATCATATCATTAGCAGCCTTTGTCGCATTCTCCATTGCAGACATCCTTGCAGCCTCTTCCGATGCCTGTGATTCAAGCAATGCCCTGAATATCTGTATCTCAACATTCTTAGGAAGCAGATTATTGAATATATCTTCCTTTGAAGGCTCATATATGAAATTAAAAACCGGCAGCGTTTCCGCAGTTGCCTCTATTGACGCCAATGGGAGAAGCCTTGTGACAACAACCTTTTGCGCAGCAACTGATTTAAACTCATTGTATGCAAGAATGATTTCATCGGTGGTCTCATTTGTATAGCGCTCAATAATATCCGCTGCTATTTCCTGGGCATTCGCATATGAAATTCTCCCTGAAATGCCTGTCCAGCTTTTTTTCAGAGGGACATTTCTCCTCTTGAAATAGTCGACCGCCTTTCTTCCAATAGCGCTTACATTAACTTCAAATCCCTCTTTCTTCAGATTCGATATATGTTTTGAAGCAGCCCTCAGTATATTAGAATTAAAGGCGCCGCAGAGCCCCCTGTCGCTTGTAAGAACAATGATATCCACATTCTTCCGGGGTCTTACCGCAAGGAGCGGATGTATCTCGCTCTCCGCACCGCCTGCAAGGCTTGAAAGTACAGCGCTCATCCTGTCAGCATACGGCCTCAGCTCAAACATCCTCTGCTGTGCCTTCCTGAATTTGGAAGCAGCGACCATCTTCATAGCCTTCGTTATCTTGCTGGTGCTATGAACAGCCTTTATCCTGCGTTTTATATCTCTAAGTGTAGGCATTTATGCCTGAAATCCTTTCTTAAAATCTTCCACAGCTGATATTAGTTTTGCCTTGAGGGCATCATCAATCGCCTTCTTTTCTCCAAGCTCCTTCTTGATATCCGCCTTGCGGTCATTCATATAGCGCAGGAATTCCTGCTCAAACTTCTTGACTGATTCCACAGGAATATTATCAATGAATCCCTGTGTCGCGGCGAAAAGAACCATAACCTGGTCCACCATTGTCATAGGCACAAACTGGTCCTGCTTAAGGAGTTCGACCATCCTTTTGCCTCTTTCTATCTGTGCCAGCGTTGTTTTGTCAAGGTCGCTTCCGAACTGCGCAAATGCTGCAAGCTCCCTGAACTGCGCAAGGTCAAGCCTTAGTGTACCTGCAACCTGTTTCATCGCCTTTGTCTGCGCAGCGCCGCCGACACGGCTTACTGAGAGGCCTACGTTAACAGCAGGCCTTATGCCTGCATAGAAAAGCTCAGGCTCAAGATATATCTGGCCGTCTGTGATAGAGATAACATTTGTTGGGATATAACCTGAAACGTCGCCGGCCTGGGTCTCTATTATAGGAAGCGCTGTCAGCGAACCGCCTCCGAGTTCTTTAGAAAGTTTAGCAGCCCTTTCAAGAAGCCTTGAATGCAGATAGAAAACATCTCCGGGGAATGCCTCACGTCCGGGCGGACGCCTGAGAAGCAGCGACAACTGCCTGTACGCTGTAGCCTGCTTGCTGAGGTCATCGTATATTATCAACGCATGTTTGCCGTTATCCCTGAAATACTCGCCTATTGAGCATCCTGTGTAAGGAGCAATGTACTGCAGCGGCGCGGGTTCGCTCGCTGTTGCGGAAACTATGATTGTGTGCTCCATTGCGCCGTTTTCTTCCAGAGTCTTCATGACACGCGCTACATTTGAACGCTTCTGGCCGACTGCAACATATATGCATGTAACGTCTCCGCCCTTCTGGTTTATGATTGTATCTATTGCTATTGCTGTTTTTCCTGTCTGGCGGTCGCCGATGATAAGCTCTCTCTGGCCTCTTCCAACAGGTATCATGGAATCTATTGCCTTAAGTCCTGTCTGCATAGGTTCTGAAACAGGCTGTCTGTCGACAATACCCGGGGCAACAACATCAACTATCCTGAAATCTTTTGTGTTAATAGGGCCCTTTCCGTCAATCGGCTGTCCGATAGCATTGACAACCCTTCCTCTCATTTCTTCACCCACAGGCACGGACATAATCCTGCCTGTGCGTTTAACAATATCGCCTTCATGAATAAACGAGTCCTCTCCGAAGAGAACCGCGCCCACAGTATCTTCTTCAAGGTTGAGCGCCATTCCCATGATATTACTCGGGAATTCAAGAAGCTCCGAAGCCATGCATTTGTCAAGCCCGTAAATCCTCGCTATACCGTCGCCCACTGACACGACAGTGCCAATCTCGCTGACATCAACCTTCTTTTCAAAATCAGTTATCTGTTTTCTAAGAAGTTCACTTATCTCGTCAACCTTAATTTCCATCTAATCACCCCTTTTTTATAAGCTCATCTTTTAAAAGCCTCAACTGGCCTTTTATACTTGTGTCATACATTGTACTTCCTACTTTTACAAGGATTCCTCCAAGCAAAGCAGGCTCCATAACAAATTCTATATCCACATCCCTCTCAGTCAATCTCTTCAATGAGCGCTTAAGCCTCTCCTCATAATCTTTGCTTATCTCTATAGAAGTTAAAACAGTCGCCTTTGCGCGTTTTTTCTTCTCAAGATAAATGGCGGTGGCTATTTTAATTATCTCTGAAAGGGCTCCGATCATTCTAATCTCTGAAAGATGCATTATGAATCTGACGACCTTTTCAGAAAGCCCTGCGCTCTCTGCCATCTGTTTCAATGCCTTCTCCCTGTCAGACTGAGAAAATGCCGGGTTTAACAGAAAACTCTTGAAATCTCTGCTCTTAAGCATAAGGTTTTCTATTGCAGCAAGCTCAGCCAGCGCCTGAGGCACACCATCAATGCTTACAACATTTATAAGGGTCTTTGCGTATTTTTTAGCTTCTTTTACCTTTTTCAATTCTTGCCTTCTATCTTTGCTAAAGATTCTTCAAGCAGCCTAAGCTGCTCTTCTTGAGTAAGTTTTTCTTTAAGTTTTTTCTCTGCAAGTTCTATTGCAATAGCGGCTGCCTCTTCCATTATTGTTTCCTTAGCCCTTTTAACCTCGTAAGCTATATTAGTCCTTGCCTGCTCAAGTATCTTTTCTTTCATCCTGTTGCCTTCTTCAATAAACCGCGCCTTTTCTTTTTCGCCTGACTCTTTTGCTGATGAAACAATCTCCACTGTCTCTCTGTCCCTCGCCTTAAGCCTTTCTTCAACCGCTGCGAGGGCTTTCTGAGCCAGTTCCTTTGCCTGTTGTGCCTCTTTGAGAGTTTTTTCTATAAGCTCTGTTCTCTGTTTCAGAAAAGACTGCAACGGCTTTTTACCAAACTTATATAAAACAAAAAACAAAATCCCGAAATTTATAATCTTCCATAAATAGTCTTTAAATATTGCGGAAGCTCCTTCTTCACCGCCGCCGCTTGCGAAAGCAACGCTCACAGATGCAAGACACAGGATACAGGATGCAAAAATTACAATATTTTGAATTTTGAATTTTGAATTTTGAATTTTTTTCATGCCTTTAACAATTTCCTTACAATCTCGTCAGAGAATTTATCCACATCAGCCCGTAAGGCCTGTCTTGCCTTTTCAGCCTCTGCCCTCAGTTCTGCTCTCGCTTTCTGAAGCATTCCTGACGCCTCTGTTTCGGCGCCTGAAAAGAGTTCCCTTTGCTTATTTCCGCCTTCTGCCCTAAGGGATTCAAACGCCTCTTTTGCCTTATCCCTGGCATCCGCTAAGTCTTTATTCAGCCTCGCAATGGCCTCGTCTTTCCTTTGGGACATATCCTTTGCAGAACCGAGCGCGCCGTTTATGCTGTCCTGCCTTTCTTTAAAAAGTTTAAGGAGCGGCCTGAAAAGAATTTTATTCAGTATATAGAGTAAGCCAAGAAAATTTATAAGCATGACAAAAAACCATTTGTTCAGTTCTAACATTGCTCCACCCTGTTCTGATTGATAAGATTTTTTTGATAACCAAAAGTAAAAACGATGAAATTTATCACATATTTTTTCCCTTTGTCAAGGAAAAGGCTTAAAACTCACGAAGAATTTTTTAAATCGTTTTATAAGTTTTCCTAATTTGTGAGGTATAATAGCAGAAATGTTCTCTGAATCACTCATCCGCCTTAAAGAAAAAAACCTCCTGCGTGAGATTAAAAACCGCAATTCTCCGCAAGGCACAAGGATAGTGATAGACGGAAAGGAGTACATAAATTTTTCGTCAAACAACTATCTCGGACTCGCAAACCATCCTCATGTGATTGAATCAGCGCAGAAAGCTATTGCGATGTTCGGTTTCGGCTCAGGCGCATCAAGGCTTCTCTGCGGCGGAAGTATTCTTCATAGTGAACTTGAAAAAAGGACAGCAAAATTCAAGGGAACAGAATCAGCCCTTATCTTTAATTCAGGCTATTCTGCAAACACAGGGATAATCCCTGCAATTGCTGATGAAGGAGACGTGATATTCAGCGATGAACTCAACCATGCAAGCATAGTTGACGGATGCAGGCTGAGCAAGGCAAAGAAAATAATTTACAGGCACAAAGATATAGGGCACCTTTCAGAATTAATAGAGAAAGAAACGGCAAAGAGGAAAATAATCATCACCGATTCTGTATTCAGCATGGACGGCGACATCGCTCCGTTAAAAGATATTTATGGGCTTTGTAGTTCTTTTTACTCCAGACTCCTAACTCCTAACTCTATACTCTTATACATAGACGATGCTCACGGCACGGGCGTTCTTGGAAACGGAAAAGGCGCACTTGCGCATTTTGGCATAAAGCCGGAGCCGTGGATTATACAGATGGGAACCTTCTCAAAGGCGCTGGGTTCATTCGGAGCATTCGCTGCCGGAAGCAAAGACGCTATAGAGTGGATACTGAACACTGCAAGAAGTTTTATATTTTCCACAGCCCTGCCTTCATGCGCTGCCGCTGCCTCACTTACCGCATTAGAGGTTATAGAAAAAGAACCAAAACTCCTTGACAGATTATGGTCAAACAGAGAACAGGCTGTTCACGAAATTATAAAACTTGGTTACGATATTATGGGCAGCGAAACTCCGATTATCCCTGTCAGGACAGGAACAGTTGAAGAGGCGCTGCATATATCACGGCATCTCTGGGAAAACGGCATCTTTGCCCCTGCAATAAGACCGCCGTCTGTAAAAGAACCGCGAATAAGAATAACAGTGACATCTGCTCATACAACTGAAGATATTGAAAGGCTGATAAAAGCATTATCGTTGTGATATGCTTATAATATGCCTGAACTCAGATTAAACCTTATAACAAGAGAGTGGGTAATAATCGCAACCGAGCGGGCAAAACGGCCTGATGAATTCCGCCAGAAAAGAGACAAAAAATATCTGCCCGAACATGACAAAAACTGCCCTTTCTGCCCCGGGAATGAAGACAAAACCCCCGGAGAAATAATGAAGGTGTCCTCTGACGGAAGCTGGAAGATAAGGGTAACGCCTAATAAATTTTCAGCGCTGAGCTTTGAAGGAGAACGAAAGCGGATAAATGAAGGATTGAAACATCTTGTCACCGGTGTCGGAAAGCACGAAGTAATAATAGAGTCAGCCCTCCACAACACGCCAACAGCTCTTATGCCTGCAGAGGATATAGCTGACATTCTAAAGATATACAAAAACCGTTTTCTTGACATCTATAACGATCCCAGAATAGAGCATGTAATAATCTTCAAAAACAACGGAGAGAAGGCAGGCACATCCATTGAGCATCCTCACTCACAGATTGTAGGCACACCTGTAACGCCGATGCAGGTAAGGGACAGAATAGATGAGACAACAAGATATTTTGACAATATAGGAGAGTGCCTGATGTGCGCAACTGTGAAGTCAGAGCTTGCAGAAGGCAGGCGGATAATATTGGATACAAACCATTTTGTGACATTCATTCCATATGCAGCGCTGTCTCCGTTTCACACATGGATATTCCCCAAAAAGCATAATGCATCTTTCGGAGACATAAGCGATGAGGAAATAGCTGACCTCGCATACAATCTAAAAACAGCGCTCTCTAAGATTTATCACGGATTGGATAACCCGGACTACAACTATGTCATACGCTCTGAAAGTCCGAAGGAAAGCGGCTCTGAATACTTCCACTGGTATCTGAGCATTGTGCCGAGAGTGATTCAGGCAGCAGGGTTTGAACTCGGCTCAGGCATGTATATCAATACAGCCATGCCTGAAGAGAGTGCGGAGTTCCTGAGAAAAGTTAAAACTGATTAGTAATTTAAAGACAAGATTGCTTCGCTTTGCTCGCAATGACAATTAAGGTTGGGAATTCTGTCATTGCGAGGAGTCCCGAAAATCTTCGGGACGACGTGGCAATCTTTAATAAGCACTATTTAATCTCAAACCTGTCAAGAATACTGTAAACAGTTTTTATGGCAGGTGAATCCTCCGGCAGTTCCACGATTGCTTTACCCTGAAGGTCGTATTGAAAAACATTCTTATCCTGAGGAACAACACCTGCAACTTCAAGCCCGAGAGACTCGGCAAGTTTTTTGAGATCATCGCCCTCATCGCCTGTTACCCGGTTGATTATCAGCATATGCTTATCAACATCAAGGTCAAGCTCTTTTACAAGGTCTGCAATTCTCTTTGCTGTTTTGATGCCCCTTACAGTAGGGTCGCTGATTATCAGCAGGAGATCAACCTTATGGGTCGTCCTCCTGCTAAGATGCTCCATCCCTGCCTCGTTGTCTATCACAACATAAGTGTATGTCTCTGAGAGCTTGTCAGTGTATTTTCTGATTATGTTATTCGCAGCGCAGTAACAGCCGGGACCCTCAGGCCTTCCCATTACCATCAAATCAAAACCCTTTGCCTCTATGACTGACTGCTGAACCTGATAGTCAAAGAGCTGTTCCATTGACATGCCGCCGGGCCTTTCTGTTCCGCCTCTTATTGTCTGGAGCGATTCCTCTCTCAGATGCCCGATAGTTGCATGGACATCAACACCCAATGCCTCATTCAGGCAGGAATTGCTGTCAGCATCAACTGCAAGCACAGCCTTTTTCTTTTTTTCAACGAGATATTTGACAGTCAGGGCAGATATGCTCGTCTTCCCTGTCCCGCCTTTTCCTGCAAGCGCAATCACAAACGCCATTCAAAAACCTCCGTAACGCCCTTTAATACATACTGTAACACATCTGACACTCTCACAAAAACTGACGATACGCTTGACCTCATGCATTGCATTGCATTACAATATATTACATTTTCTAAATAGAGGAGGATATATGCAATCTCAATTAACAGTCAGGCTCCCGGACAATCTTGAGCGCGAAATATCCAACTATGCAAAGAGGCTTCATCTGAAACGCTCGGATATTGTCAGAATAGCGCTGGAGAGATTTCTCAAAGAAACACAGATAAGAGAAGAGCAAAGCCCGTATGAGCGCGTCAGCAATCTTATAGGAGCTGTTGAAAGCGGCGTCTCAGACCTCGGGCAAGCCCACAGGAAACATCTCCTAAAAAAGCTGAAAAAACATGCATAAGATCCTTCTGGACACTGGCGCCTTTGTCGCACTGCTTGATAAAAGTGAAGGAAAGCATTTGCAGTGTGCCGAATTTCTTAAGACCTTCAGCGGAGAAATATATGCCACAGAGCCTGTTCTAACCGAAACCCTTTATCTGCTCGGACCGTCAATAAGGGCTGAAAAGGCATGTGTTGATTTTATCCTTCAAGGCGGAGTTACGTTAGTGCCGCAATCGCACGAAAGCCTCTCAAGGGCAATTGTATTAATGGAAAAATATAAAGACATTCCCATGGATTTTGCCGATGCTACGCTTGTGGTTCTGGCTGAAGAGGCTGATATTGATGAAGTTTTCACGCTTGATATGAGGGGCTTTCAGACATATAAGATTCATGGAAGAAAATCATTTAAGATTTGGCCAAGATAGTTATTTATCCATGAGTTTTTTAGTTTTTACGTTCACTTGACTATCTCCCTCTCCCTCACTATAATTCATCATATTGTTGAATCAATATAAAATATAATGTTAGATGAACATTGACCATGAGCAGCTATTTCAAATTTACTGCTGTATTTCAAACGGCCCTGATCAAAACAGCCCCTGCTAAGGTTGTTTACGATCCCGTCAAAATCGAATTCTTTAATGGGCCACGTCTCCTTGATGTCCCCGTGCAGATGAACAGGGTAATAGTCCAAGGGCAAGGTGCACCTATTGCACAAGGCGCAAAGCTCTCGCTAACCAACGGGCCATTTATCTCAATTACCGTTCGCACAGGTGAAAGTTATCCATCCAAGGCAAAACAGTTTTGCGAAGATCATATAGACTCAACAATCGCGAATTTATCTGTCCTCTACGACCCTGGCCTATTCGAACATCAAGTCTATCGTGGTTGGCTGCTTGAGGAGAAGAAAGCAATAATGGAAGCGTGGATTCAAGTCAAGAACCCCGTTTCGATAAATATTGATTTAGGGGAAGCTTTGTCGGGGATGTCGGCCACACTCGTGAAAGACCCAGATTTGCATGGGCGCTATCTGCTTATGGCGCGCTTTCTCTCAAAGTCACTACTTGTTCCACCGAGCGAGGAGAAGTTTCTTTATCTATGGACGATGCTTGAGATCTTCCCGATGAGGGACACCACCAATATTAAACCGATTAGCACTTATTTAGGCGATATTACTGGAAAAAACCCTGAGATGATCAAGGAACGATTAGGTATTGGGAAGCTATTTGGGGCTAGATCTAATCTAGTACACAACGGGCGGTTAGACATCCCAATAAAGGATTTCGGCGAGACTCTATCCCGCTTGGAAAAAATATGCCTTGAGGTTCTCAGATCAATGTGTGGACTCCCATATTCCGGCACTCTGGACAAATTCTTGGCGCCCCAAACATCTAACCTTGCGTTCAACCCCGACGTGCCGGAAAGCGGCATGCCGGTTAGATAGCATGTTAGGCAAGCGTGAACAATAAACACAGCTCTCATCACCACACCCTGAAAAGCCTTTGTATGTTTTTTATCTCTCCAGTAAAGGTTTTTGTCTTTGAAAATCTATAGCCCCTGTATGTCTTAACCTCAAGCCTGCCGTCCTTTTCTGTTATTTTTACAGCGCCGTTCATGTCAGTGCGGTATATCTTTGCAGCACCAAGCATACCAAGCGTCTCCTGATGCGGATGCCCGAAGGCGTTATCCCTTCCTGCGCTTATCACTGCAATCTCAGGAGATGCAACATCATAGAAGGGTTTATATGCTGATGTCCTTCCGCCGTGATGCGGGACTTTAACCACATCACTCTTAAGCCATTTGCCAAGATGGATTATATCATCTTGTGCCTCCTCTGCAATATCGCCTGTAAATAAGAATGACTTCTTACTGCCTTCTATCTTTAATACCAATGAACTGTTATTCCCTCCGTTATCGCTGTCTCCGTTCATGGTATAAAATTCTTTGTATGGGTGAAGCACATAAATCTTATATCCATTACCTTCAACAATATCGCCCCTCTCAATAATTCTGTGAAACATTCCCGTGCTGTTTCCTTCCGGATAAATAATGCGTCCGCTGTCCCACATCTCTTTAACTTTAAACCGCGCCTTGAGATAATCTGCTCCTCCCGCGTGGTCAGAATCTGCATGTGAAAGAACAAGGGCGTCTATCTTTTCCCTGCCGAGATATTTCAAGAATGCAGAAACTTCACGGCCGCTTTTTCCTGTATCCATCACAACAACCTTTTTATCAGGAAGTTCAACGACTGCTCCGTCTCCCTGCCCGATATCAAGATAAGTGATTCCCATTTCGCCGCCTCTTAAAAAGATATGCGCTGACAAATAGACTATCATCAGGAGAGAAGTGATTACAGGAACCGGTTTTTTCTTGCTTACGAAAAAATAAAAAACAAATCCCGCATAAAAGATTATAACTGCAAACAGGGGGAATGCAGGAATCTTTATATCTGAAAACGGGAATTCCGCTGTGAATCTCACGAGATAAACAGTAATATCAGCAACTACTTCTACCAGAGAGCCGAATATATAATGCCCTGTAAAAAGAAATACAAAAGACGATAACAGCGACAGCGGCAAGAGCACAAAACCTATGAGCGGCGTGATTAAGAGATTGGACAGCGGAGATATAACCGAAAAATAATGAAAGTGATATGCAACCAGAGGCGCTGTTCCCAGAGAGGCTGCAAGCGTAAGCAAGACAGAAGCCCGCAATATCCTGAGTGAAGAAGCGAAAAAACGTGACAGGATTTTTTGTTCGTCTGCGCCTTTGTTCTCCTGCGCTTCAGGATTCTCCTTGTCCTTTTCATAATCTATTGAAAACCCGATAAACAGCACTGCAAGGAATGAGAGCTGAAAAGAAAGGCTGAAGAGCGCCTCTGGATTCCACAAGACAATCACAAATGCAGCAAACAAGAGTGAGCTAAGCCAGAATCTTTTTCTGCCTATCAAAAGCCCGATGAGAAACAGGCTTATCATTATAAAAGACCTCACTGCAGGAATGCTCCACCCTGAGAGAGCAAGATATGCAAGCATGAACGGAAGGCTCAGAGCCCCTGCCCCCTGAGACGGCGTGACGTAGAGTGTAATCCTCTGGAGCAAACTGTACGGCAGAAATTTTATTACAAGCCTGAATAAACCGAACAGGAGAACAGAGAAGATTCCGAAATGTGTGCCTGAAATGCTCAAGATATGCGCAAGCCCTGTTGAGTTAAAGGCATCTTTCAGGCCATCGCTCATATTGCCTCTCTGCCCTGTGGTTATGGCAGAAACAAGTGCGCCTGAATCAGCGCTGAAGTTCTCTGTAACATATCTGTTAAGTCTTGCCCTTGCATCTTCAAACACTGCCCATACACTTTTTTTGCCGCCCCTTAAGTCTTTGACTTCAATTAGGTTTGCATAGAGATTGTTGTTTTCGGTCATTCCGGGATTGAACTTTCTATTGTCTCTGCCTATCTTAACCGCTATCTCATATAGGCGTCCTGCTTCGAACTCAGTATCAGAGAAAATAAATATATCTTTCTCCTCAATCTCTTTTAATGCCTTCCCTGTTTCCTCGTCTGCTGCCGAGTTTACATGAAACTCCTGAATAAATTTTCCTGTTGATGCCGCAACTGCATCTGAACTGAACTCCCCTGATACGATTATTTCTTTTCCCCTGATATTAGAAAAATCAGTCTCAGGCGCATATCTGAAAAAGGCATATAATACTCCGAAAACAAGAACAGGAATTAACAGGTATCTTTTCTTAAAAATCAGGCTGGCAAGAAACAGAAAAAATATGATACTGCTTGTGAAAGGAAAATAATGAAATGAATAAAACAGAATGACGCCGGCAAGAAATGAGATGAAAAATGCCATTCTTAACCCGTATTACTTACAAATATTCTCTCACAACTTTTGCGATTTCATTCCCCAGCTTCTCTATCAATCGCCTCTCTTTACCCTCAACCATCACTCTTATCTTCGGCTCCGTGCCTGACGGCCTTACAAGTATCCTGCCATTGCCGGCAAGCCTTTTTTCAGCATTCTTAATTACCGACTCTATTTCAGGGATTGATTTGAAATCCTTCCTCTTCTCTGTCTCAACATTTATAAGAACCTGAGGATACAGCGTTATATCAGATACAAGCTTGGAGAAAGGCTTGCCTCTTTTCCTCATCAGATAAAGAACATGAAGAGCGGTGATAGGCCCGTCTCCTGTTGTATTGTAATCAGAGAATATTATATGCCCTGACTGTTCTCCGCCAAAGTTGTATCCGCCGGCTCTCATCTTTTCAGCAACAAATCTGTCTCCGACCTTTGTCCTTATAAATTTAATCCCGTTTTTTTCGAGATAGCGCTCAAGTCCAAGGTTGCTCATAACCGTAGAGACAACTGTGTTGCCTTTAAGCCTTCCTTCCCTCTTAAGCTCTCTCGCGCATATCCCTATAATCTGATCTCCGTTGACGATTCTGCCATTTTCATCGCAGAATATTGTCCTGTCAGCATCGCCGTCATGCGCAATGCCGGCATGAGCCCTGTGCTGCCTGACCGCCTTCTGAAGCATTTCAGGATAGAGCGCTCCGCATCCATCATTAATATTAATGCCGTCAGGCTTATCGTTTATCACTATAACCTCAGCGCCGAGTTCACGCAGAACCCACGGCGTTGTTTTATACGCAGCGCCGTTTGCGCAGTCAACAACAACCTTTATCCCTTCAAGTGTCACGCCTTTGGGCACAGTTGACTTTATATATTCAATATACCTGCCTGTTGCATCATCAAGCCTGTATGCCTTCCCTATATCAGAACCGGAAGGCCTTTTTGTGCCAAGCCCGTCATCCACAACAAGATCTTCTATGCTCTTTTCTATTTCATCGGGAAGCTTGAACCCGTCAGCTGAAAAAAACTTTATTCCGTTATCCTCGTAAGGATTATGCGATGCCGATATCACAATCCCTGCATCAAGCCTCAAAGCCCTTGTAAGAAATGCCACTCCGGGAGTCGGTATAGGCCCCACAAGCGTTACGTTCATCCCCATTGAGCAAATCCCTGAGGTAAGGGCGCTTTCTATCATATACCCTGAAAGCCTTGTGTCCTTTCCTATCAGAACCATATTCCTGCCGTGCTTTTTCCTCAGAACCTTAGCTGCCGCCATTCCGATCCTGAGCACATTTTCAGGAGTCATTGGATGCTTATTTACCCTGCCTCTTATGCCGTCTGTACCAAAAAGTTTCATTTTAGGTTTTAGGTTTTAGGTTTTAGGTTTTAGGTGTTAGATATACTGAAACCTGGCGCCTATTTTTTCCTCCTGTCTTTTATAACAACCTTTACGCTGACTTCCTGCATATCAGTCCTTATATTCCTGCCGGCCGTATCAATGCGCACAGTCTGCGTAAAAGTTTTATCAGCGTCTGAAATATCAACAGGCTCGGTCCTCAGAAATTTTACTTTGCCTGTCTCTGTCCTTACTCCCTCAATGGCCGCATCCTTAGGCAAAACCTCTACAGAACTCACAACAAACCCTTTTTTAGGACTGCCGGCCATAATTGCATTTACAGGCACGGTCTTAATAATCGTCTCTTCCAGCACAATCCATGCAGACGAGGGGGTTATGGCTGTAATATTAATTGTAGGGGGGATTTTAACATCGTCCTTGTTTATATAGTATATTCCTTTCCCTTTTTTTGCTTTGCTCAAATCCACATGAACTCTTACATCAGACGGCTTCATATTCCTGAGAATTCTATCCTGTCCTTTCAAGCTCACATTTACAGATTTCACTCCCTGCTTAATACTCTCAAGCCCCTGCGGTATATTTTTAAGTTCCATAGGAACATCAATTGATATCTCAGACTGTCCCTTTGAGATAACAAAAAACCACAAGATTATCGCTATGACAACCGCAGTAACTTTCAATCCGAAATTCTCAAGTAATCGCCTTCTCATTGTGCTGCCTTCTCGTAGAGTCGAGTCTCCGACTTCTGGGATGTGAATATATCCGTTAATATATCACGGAGAGTCCCCATATCAATATGGGTTTCAAGCTTTCCGCCGACAGCCATAGAGATATTGCCTGTTTCTTCAGAAACTATAATAGCAACCGCATCTGTTTCTTCTGTAAGTCCGAGTCCTGCCCTGTGTCTTGTCCCCATGGCTTTATCAACCTCAGAGCTGAGCATGATAGGCAGAAAACAACCTGCGGCAACAATCCTGTTCCCTTTTATAACAACCGCTCCGTCGTGTATCGGAGATGAAGGATGAAAGATGCTGAGGAGTATTTCTCGCGTAACCCTTGCATCAAGCGATGTGCCTATCTCAACAAACTCATTCAGGCTTGTTTCACGCTCAATAACGATCAATGCGCCAATCTTTCTGTTTGCAAGGGCAACGGAAGCCTTGACTATCTCTTCCAGAGATTTGAGTTCCTCAGCGGAAGTGAATGACTGCAAAAACGGCGTCTCGCCCATACGCGCAAGCGCCCTTCTGATCTCAGGCTGGAAGAGCACTATAAGCGCTATAACTATCTGCGCCCAGAAGCTTTGTATTATCCAGTCCATTGTGTAAAGTCCTGTATAGCCTGAAAGGAGAGAGGCAAGCAGCAGCACTCCGATACCTATAAGCATCTGGACAGCCCTTGTGCCTTTTATAAACAGAAGCAGGCGGTAAAGGAGAAAGGACACGAGAATAATGTCCAGAATATCCTGCCACCTTAATTGCCTGAATATTTCCACTTCAGACCCTCTTTTTAAGCCACTCTTTAGGATTTATTACATGAAAGTTTCCGTTTCCATCTGAATAAACCACTCTTGCAATCCGTGCATTGAGTATTATCCTTTTGCACATCATGCACGGCTCTGAATGGCATTCATCAGCGCTATCATCCGCGCCTGATATATAAATTGTTGCGCCTTCAAGTTCATGAACTGCTGCGCGTATTACTGCATTTGCCTCTGCGTGAACGCTGTGGCAGAGTTCGTATCTTTCACCGTGAGGGATTTGAAGTTCCTTTCTCGTGCATTTTCCGACCTCAAGACAGTCTTTCATGCCTGCAGGAGCGCCGTTATATCCTGTGCTGACAATGATATTGTCTTTCGTAATCACAGTGCCGTATTTGCGTCTGAGGCATGTAGCCCTTGCTGCAACAGCCTTGGCTATGCCGATAAAGTATTCATCCCATCCCGGCCTCTTACTCTTCTTTTTGATTTTAGGCATATTCTATATTATTAAATTCAGAGCGCAAAATGCAAAGATGGATATAAAGAATGTTATTTTCTCGCCCTTAAAAACGCAGCGAAAAAGAGCGCTGTGATTATCAGGACGATTGTGCCGCCCGGCGAAAGGTCAAACTGATATGAAAGATAAAGCCCTGCTATCGTAGAAAAAAGGGCAGCAGAACATGATATAAGCAGCATCGGATAAAAACTCCTTGAGAGGAGTTGTGCAACAGCGCCCGGTATAACAAGAAGGGCAGAGACAAGGATAATCCCCACAACCTTGATAGAGATAACAATCGCCACCGCCATAGAGAGCAGAAAGAGCGATTTAATCAGACGTGTCGGGATACCGCTTACAATCGCAAGTTCTTCATTGAATGTCGTAAACAAAAGCTCCTTCATAATCATCATAATCGCAGCAAGGATTACTATTGTTACTGCAATTGTCATCCACATCTCGTTTTCGCTTATTGCAAGGATGCTGCCGAAAAGATAGCCGAAAAGATCTACATTGTAACTTTTTGAAAGGCTTATCAGAACTATGCCGAGAGCCATTGAGCTTGAAAAGAATACGCCTATGGCGGTATCTTCCGCCACCCTGCCCTTTGAGCTTATTTTCTCAATTCCGAATGCCACAAGGATGGAATATATCATCGCTGTTATGACAGGATTTACTCCCGCAAGAAAACCTATTGCAACTCCTCCGAATGCCGCATGTGAGATTCCTGAGCCGACAAATGCAACCCTTCTCATGACAACAAACACAGATATTATCCCTGTGAGAATGCTGACAACAATCCCCGTGATAACCGCCCTCTGCATGAATCCGTATGATAAGATTTCCATTATTTTCTCAGCCTCTCGCATTTATCGCATACGTCAGAATGTATCAGTATATCCACATTCTTGCCGTAGAGCCTTTCAAGCACATTTTCGTCAAGCGCGCCAAGAGGCGCGCCGTGGTAATAGAGAATTTTATTCAAACAGGCAATCTCATCAACATAGGCTGTCACAGCGCCGATATCATGCGACACCATGATAATTGTCAGTCCGAGTCTCTTCTGGAATCCCTTAAGGAGATGATAAAAATCCTCCTGCCCGACAACATCTATGCCTGTGCTCGGCTCGTCAAGTATTAGCATTTTCGGATTGCTCACAAGCGCCCTTGCAATAGATATGCGCTGCTGCTCTCCGCCTGACATCTCGCCAAACGGAAAATTCTCATGCCCCGACATCCCGATAAGCTCTATATATTCACGCGCCTTTTCTTTCTCCTTTTTTGAAGGCCATCTGAAAAGCCCGAGCTTTCCGTATAATCCCATTGTCACAACATCTATTGCCCTTGCAGGGAAATTAATGTCAAGGTTAAGATGCTGCGGCACATACCCAAAAACTCCTTCTCTTAAACATTCCTCGGAAGATTTGCCCAACACCCTTACCTCTCCTGTAGAATGCTTAATAAGGCCGAGTATTGACTTCAGGAATGTTGTCTTGCCGCTGCCGTTAGGCCCGACAATGCCGAGGAATTTTCCTTCTTCAAGAGTGAGGTTTATATCCTTCAGTATCTCTTTGCCGCTGAGGGTTACAGAAAGTTCTCTTATCTCTAATGCAACCATTTTAGAGTCAATTCTCCCGGTATATAAGCATGGCTGACTTGAGCTTTCACCTCATCCCCTCTTCCATTACAGAAAGATTATATCTCATAAGTCCTATATATGTATCCCTGCCCTTAACAGTAGCGCCGCCAATCGGATCAAGAAACAAAACCTTTGCGCCAGCCTCTTTTGCAACAACCTCTGCAATCTTCGGATTAAACTGAGGCTCTGCAAAAACAATTTTTGAGTTTATCTTCTTTATCTCACTTACAATCTTTGCAATATGTTTCGGAGAAGGCTCTCTGCCGGGAGATTCCTCTATAACCCCTGCAACCCTGAGCCCGTATCTTTTTGAAAAATAGTTCCATGCAGGATGAAAGGTTACATACTCTTTTACACGGAAACTTTTTACTCTATTCATAATCTCGATGTGAAGGGCGTCTAAATCTTTTTTATATTTCTCAGCATTCTCTCTGTAATAAGCCTCTCCCTCGGGGTCAGCCTTGGAGAGAGCATTCTTTATCTTATCCACAACTGTTTTCATTAATACAGGGTCAAGCCACACATGAGGGTCGGCAGATTCTGAATGTTCTTTTTTCCCATAGGCATCTCCCTCCGCATGAGAATGAACATGCCTTATCAGCGAAAGTCCTGATGTTGCTTCAACAATAATGAGCTTTCTGTTAGAAGATGCCTTCATCATCTTTTCTGCCCAGAATTCAAGCCCCGCGCCTGCCTTTACAAAAACCTTTGAATCCTGGATTTCCATCATATCAAGCGGCGTGGGCTCAAATGTATGCGGCGAGGCAGCAGGGGGCAGCATAACTTTCACACTGACTCTGTCTTTGCCAACCTGCTTTGTGATATCACCAAGAGGATAAATGCTCGCAACAACCTTTATCTTTTCTGCATGGGAAATATGGGCAAAGGATAAAAACACTGCTATGAGAATTATGATAAATCTTTTCATATCTTTCATGCCCTCCTTTTATGTCATCTATCGTAGCGGTGTTTGAAACTGCTGTCAAGAGAGAGAAGTTTGTGTAAAATATCATAATGGGGAGTACAGAAAAATCATCAGCATTATATTTCAGGGACTTCCGCCTCTTCTGGCTCAGCCAGTTGATTTCCCTCTCAGGCACATGGATGCAGTCTGTTGCGCAGGGATGGCTCGTATACTCCTTAACTAAATCTCCTTTTTATCTCGGAATGGTAGCAGCCGCATCAACCCTTCCGATACTCCTCTTCACACTCATCGGAGGCATTGCGGCAGACAGATTCAGAAAGAGAAACCTCCTGATTGCAACACAGGCATTATCAATAATCCCTGCGCTGATGCTCGGCATATTTACGGATTCAGGTGTAATAACTGTGTATCAGGTAATCTTCTTTGCATTTTTTCTCGGCACAGTCAATGCCTTTGACATACCTGCAAGGCAGTCGTTCGTCATTGAGATGGTCGGCAAAGGGCATCTTCTTAATGCCATTGCGCTCAATTCTGCCGCCTTTAACGGCGCGCGGCTCATAGGCCCTGTCATTGCCGGTCTGGCAATAGCATACATGGGGTTTCCTTCATGTTTTTATCTGAATGCCGCGAGTTTTATCCCTGTGATAATCGCCCTCTCTATGCTAAAAGCAAAAGGCGATATAAGGAGCACACAGGAAGGGTTTTTAAAAGACCTTGCCGAAGGTTTTTATTTTATAAAGGGTCAAAAGAATATCCTTTACATGATAATTCTCATTGCTGTCTTCAGCCTTTTCGGAATTCCGTTTACAAGTTTTCTGCCTGTCTTTGCAGAGGAGATATTCAATGCCGGCCCAACAGGTCTGGGCCTTCTTGTAAGCGCCACCGGATTAGGCGCTCTTTCCGCAGCCCTCATGCTCGCATTCAAAAGTGATATGAAAAATAAATTGAGATTCATGTCCTTGTCAGGGTTGTGTTTTTCACTGGCGCTTCTCTTCACCTCTTTCTCAAGGGTCTTTGCGGTTTCACTTTTACTGCTAATCATGGCCGGATGGGGAATAGTAAGTTTCCTTGCAACAGCGAACAGTCTTATCCAACTGTCAACACCCGACAACCTCAGAGGAAGAGTAATGAGCGTTTATTCTTTTGTATTTCTCGGCTTTACGCCGATAGGGAACTTCCTCATGGGCGTAATGTCAGAACGCATAGGGACAACAAACACCGTTGCGGCAGCATCGCTGGTATGCCTTGCAGGAGCGTCAATCTTCTCTGTGAAGCACTTGCGGAAAGAAATTTGATATTGTTAATCTGTTAACAAGCATGAAACGCGCGTAAGCATTTGCTCACAAAAGAACATAAGGATATATAAGGAGGCGATGGCTGGATTGAGGCAAGATTCACGGGTCGGTCAGAATAGGGGCTGAAGTCGCAACGAAGTGGAGCGGATAGCCCCGCCTGAGAATTTGTAAAAGCTTAATATATAGCACTAAAATCTGCACTTTAACAAAGATAGTTTAATATTGCCGAAAGACAGTTATAGCCTCCTTGAAAGGTATATTTACAAATGAGAATTCTTGCGATAGACACATCAACAATGCTCGGCGGAATAGCAATCATGGATGAATCCCTGCTGATTGCAGAAAGCAGGCTCAATGTCAAATCAACACATTCAGAGAGGCTTATGACAGAGATTGAGCACTGCCTCAAACAGTCAGGCATTAAAATATCTGATATTGACGTCTTTGCAGTGGCAACAGGACCCGGTTCCTTCACAGGCCTGAGAATCGGACTGAGCACAGTCAAGGGTTTTTCCTATGCAACAGGGAAACCGATAGTCTCTGTGCCGACGCTTGAAGCCCTTGCATGGAACTTCCCTTACAGCAAATACCCTGTCTGCACAATGCTTGATGCAAGAAAAAAAGAGGTCTATGCAGCATTGTTTAAATGGGATAATGAAAATAATCCCCCCTCACCCCCCTTTAATAAAGGGGGGATGGGGGGATTTTCAGGTGGGAAGTTCATAAAATTAATAAGTGAGACATCAGCAAAGCCTGAAGAGTTTGCACGCGATGCGTTGCGCGTTACGCATGTCGTAGACTCGACTCTACGAGATGATAAATTCATATTCGCCGGAGAGGGAGCTGCGCTCTACAGGGATAAGATAATTGAGGTCATGGGTGAAAAGGCTATATTCGCATCTCCTGAAAAAACAGTCCCTTCTCCTGCAAATGTTGCTGTTCTTGGACTTAAAAAAGCTAAGGCAGGAGAATTTTCAGAACCTGTCAGCCTTATCCCCATGTACATAAGAAAATCAGAGGCAGAGGTAAACCCCGTTAGAAAAGACGGGGCTTTCTAACGGGGTAAAGTGGAAGGACTTACAATAAGGGCAATGCGGGAATCTGACCTGCCTTCTGTAGTTGCAATTGAGCGCCTCTCATTCAGCACACCTTGGTCAGAGACATCCTTCGTTAATGAAATATACAAGCGCCATTCAACTGCAAAAGTTTCTGTTGCAGGAGAAAGAGTTATCGGATACATGTGCGCAAATCAGATTGCTGATGAGGGGCATATCCTGAATCTTGCAGTCCATCCTGATTTCCGAGGAAGGGGAATTGCAAATACGCTGGTTAAAAACATCCTTGAAGAACTAAAAGAAAACGCCTGCAGGTTTTTATATCTTGAGGTGAGGGCATCAAACAATGTTGCAAGGGAACTTTATGAAGGCTTTGGATTCAGCGTCGTTGGAGCAAGAAAAGGATATTACACAGAGCCAAAAGAAGATGCAGTGATTATGATGCTAAGGCTTTAGGTTTTTTTGATATGGCTTTTTTCCGATAACTCAGCTATACCTTTTATTGCAATCAAAAATCCATCTTTCAATTTTTTATCCTTTATTCTTCTGAAGAGTTTGAGAAGTTCAATCTCATTATCGCTCAGTATGCCATACGGGCTGACAGCTTCAGATACCATCATCCTTTCTTCATCCAGAACAAACCTGCTCAAGGGGATATTCAAGGCATGTGCAATCTGGGAAAGACGCGATACGCTGATCTCGCTCACTCCTTTTTCGTATTTCTGAATCTGTTGATAGGAAATACCCACCCTTTCCGCTAACTCCATCTGAGATAGCCCGGCTGTCTTTCTCACAATTCTTATCAGACTTCCAATATGTCTTTTATCTGTCTCTCTTTTCATATATGCTGCATAATTTTGCTTATTGAGATATAAAATGTCTATAAACCCTCAGTTGTAATAAGAATTGACAAACACAACTCTAAGTAGTATTATTGAGCCGTGAAGACTAAT
Organism: Thermodesulfovibrionales bacterium; assembly: GCA_049302185.1. Taxonomy (GTDB): domain Bacteria; phylum Nitrospirota; class Thermodesulfovibrionia; order Thermodesulfovibrionales; family UBA1546; genus UBA1546. The sequence continues at coordinate 75,330 of JBAQLV010000030.1, forward strand.
AATAAAAAAATCTTAGTTGCTGACGATGATCCCCTCGTAAGAAAATTGTTAAATGAACTCCTGACTTTTTATGGATATGATGTAGACTGTGTCAGCAATGGAGAAGAGGCAATAGCATTAATAGGGGAAAGACCCTATGACCTCCTGATAACTGACTATATGATGCCCAAGATTAACGGGATAGAGCTTATACAAAAGATCAGAAATCTAAACCTGTCAGTGCCAATAATAGGCATCAGCGCTTCGGAGGAAGAGAAAGGATTCTTATCTGCAGGGGCAAATCTTTTTATAGCCAAGCCTTTCAGCCCTTACGCGTTAAAAAATAGAATTGAGGAAATCTGTCTTACTTAGAAAAATTCCTTATTGATTCCATAATCCTTGAAGGAGTTGTCACTGCTGTCCCTACTTCTCCCACAACAATGCCTGCCGCATGATTCGCAATAACCGCTGCCTGATGCATGGTTGCGCCTGATGCATGGGCAAGTGTGAAGGCTGCGATAACAGTATCGCCTGCCCCTGTAACATCATAAACATGCCTTGCAACAGTGGGGATATGCGTTACCCTGCCTTTCTCAAAAAGGCTCATTCCTTCCTCTCCCCTTGTTATCAGCGCTGATTTGCATGGAAGTTTCTTAAGAAGTATCCTGCCTGCCTTAATCAGGGATTTTTCGTCCTTTATCTCAATCCCCGCTCCGTGCGACGCCTCCATAATATTCGGGGTTATTAGTGAGACATTCTTATAACAGTGGAAATGCCCTATCTTCGGGTCAACAGCAATAAATTTATTTTTTGCCCTTGAAGCCTTCACCACCTCAGCCACAAGCTCTGATGAGACAATGCCTTTTTTATAGTCGGATATTATCACCGCATCGTGGTCTCTGACAGCGCTCTTTATGCAGTCAATAATCGCCTCAAATGTTTTGCCTGCTACCTTTCTTTTATCCTCCCTGTCAAACCTGACAACCTGCTGGTTATGCGCTATTACTCTTGTCTTGACTATTGTGGGCCTCTGGTCGTCAAAGATGCATGAGCCGATGCCCTTTTCATCAAGAATGCTTCTTAAGACATCGCCTGTCCTGTCTTTGCCGACTATTCCGACAACAGTAACCTGCCCTTCAAGGCTGACGATATTATGCGCAACATTGGCCGATCCGCCCAAGAGGAAGTTCTCATGGGTGACCTCTACAACAGGGACAGGCGCCTCAGGAGATATCCTGCTGACCTTGCCCCAGATATAGCGGTCAAGGACAAGGTCGCCTATTACGAGTATCTTTTTTCTGCTGAAATTGTTGAATACCTTGGAATAATCCATGCTTCTAAGAATAAAATATCGGGCTTTAAAAATCAATCCCTTTATTTAAGGACAATGCTGAAACCATAAAGCTCGTTTTTCACTTGACAATAAAGTGACATATTTATTATATTGAGCTTGCCCGATAATTCCCAAATTTGGGATATATTCTTCAAAAAGGAAGAGTATTTATTTTGATTAAGGTTTAAAATCAAATAGATTAACTGGCATGTAATTTGATTCCTAAGTTATTTTAGGAGAGAATCTTTTGAGAGAGGAGGTGAAGAAGAGATGAGGAAATTCACAATAGCAGTAGCTCTGATAATAGCAGTGGCATTTGTGGGCAGCGCGTTTGCATCTTCTCCGGGCAAAACGGTTGAGTATGCCGGAGGCGACGCAGGCAAAGTAGTATTTGACGGGAAAACTCACAACACAAGACTCGGTCCTGGGAAGTGTATGGAATGCCATAAAGGTAATGTTCCTTTTGCCATGAAGAAAGGCTCTTTTAAGATGCCAAAGGAAGATCATGTGCCAGGAAAGTTATGTGGAACATGCCATGATGGCACAAAGGCATTTGGACAGGAAAAACCTGAAGATTGCGCAAAGTGCCACCAAAAATCAGCTCCTTGTCCCCCTGTCCCTCCTGTCCCTAAACAATAGTTTCAGAAAAAATAAAAAGCCCCCGAGCATCTCGGGGGCTTTTTATTTTTGAATGAGGATATGTTTCAGATTCTTGTAATCCAGGATTCGTATTTTTTATTCTTCCCTTTCACGCTGTCAAAGAAGATAGACTGAAGTTTCTTTGTAATCCTTCCTGCCCTTCCTTCTCCGATTACTCTGCCGTCAACCTCTCTTATCGGAGTTACCTCTGCTGCTGTGCCTGTGAAAAACGCCTCATCCGCTATATAGAGTTCGTCCCTTGTGAACCGCTCTTCCATGACTTCAATCTTTAAATCCCGCGCAATCTTCATTATGCTCTCTCTTGTAATGCCCTCAAGCACTGAAGTCAAAGGAGTAGTCTTAAGTCTGCCGTTTCTGACGATAAATATATTCTCGCCGCTCCCTTCAGCCACATATCCGTCTGTGTCAAGCAGAAGCGCTTCGTCGTAGCCTAATGATATTGCCTCTTTCTTTGCAAGCTGAGAATTGATGTAATATCCGCATGCCTTAGCCCTGCTCATCTGTGAGTTTACATGATTCCTTATGAAGGATGACACCTTAACCCTTATGCCGTTCTTCAGTCCATCGTCACCGAGGTATGCGCCCCATGGCCATACGCTGATGGCAACCCTCACAGGATTATCCTTGGGATACAAGCCCATGGCTCCGTATCCTATATATACCAATGGCCTTATGTAGCATTCCTTGACCTTATTTATCTTAACTGTCTTTTTTATCGCATCTTCAATCTCTCTCTCTGAATAAGGAATCGCAATCAGAAAAATATGGGCGGACTTAAAGAGCCGCTCAACATGCTCTTTGAGCCTGAAGATTGCGGGCCCGCCTTTTGTCTCATAACACCTTATACCCTCAAAAACTCCAAGCCCGTAATGAAGGGTATGAGTCATTATATGCACATTGGCGTTATCCCAATCTACAAACCTGCCGTCCATCCATATCTTTTCTGTCTTCTTTATCATAGGGATTATTCTATAACAAACATAATGTATAAATCCAGCGCAAAACCGGTTAAAAATTGTCAGTCAAGCCCTAATCCTTCAAACAACTTTACTATAATCGCATTGGCTATGACAATGCCTTTTCTTGAAAGCCTCAGATAATCACCTTTTATCTCAAGGTATCCCTCTTCAGTCAATTCCAGGCATACACCGGGCATGTCCAGTCCAAGCTCTTTTGCTTTTGCAAGACTTATCCCTTCAGTCTTTCTGAGGTTGAGAAATATAAACTCTTTAATCGCATCCTCGCACTTAATCTCCACTGACTCAGCCTCAGGGATTATTCCTTTATTAAGGTCTTTTATGTATCTTCTAATATCATCTGTGTTCTTTGAGCGGAAACCTCTGATAAAAGAGTGAGCTCCGGCTCCTGTGCCTATGTATTCTCCCCTGCTCCAGTAATTCAGATTGTGCAGACACCTGAAATCCGGCAGCGCAAAGTTTGATATTTCATAATGCCCATAGCCTTTGGATGTCAGATGTTCTATAACATAATCATACATATCAAGGACAAGATCTTCGCAGGGTATTTTGATGTTAGCTAAAAATCCCCCCATCCCCCCTTTAGCAAAGGGGGGCGAGGAGGGATTTGTTTCCTCGGACTTTATCATTTTGTATAATGGTGTCCCCTCCTCAAGCGTAAGTTCATAAGAAGATATATGCGCCGGAGAAAGTTCAACTGCCTTTGATAAGGTCTTTTTCCATGAATCAAGAGTCTGCCCCGGAATTCCGTATATCAGGTCTATTGAAAAATTATTAATGCCTGAGTTTTTGATTGCCTCTATCGCCTTTAATGCCTCCTCGAATGTGTGGATTCTTCCAAGTGTCTTTAATTCATTATCATTGAATGACTGGACTCCAATGCTTAATCTGTTCACTCCAAGGGAAAGCATTGTATCTATCTTTGATTTATCAACAGTTCCCGGATTTGCCTCAACTGTAATCTCAGGAGAATCAGAGAATTTAAAATTATCCTTAAGGCATTTAAACAACTGCCTGAAACATTCTTCAGGCAAAATAGATGGAGTTCCTCCTCCCACATAAACAGTCTTCAACTCTCCTGCATCATTTTTTTTCAGAATTAACTCTTTGCAGAGTGCATCTGTATAAGTTTTTGCAAGTGATTCATCGTAAGGCACGGACAGGAAATCACAGTAAAGGCATTTTTTTATGCAGAATGGGATGTGGATGTAAAGGAAATCTGGCATGGATTAGAGTAACACAAAAATAAGGAGATATTTTTTAGGGGCTTTTTCCTCTGGATTAAACACCGTTTCAATACTGTTTTTTTATTGAAAATTTGTCTTTCTTAACTTTTCCCTTTGTGCTATAGTTTTATTCAAGCATTCTCGGAAAGGGGTGCTTGGTAGATTAATTGTTATGAGTGAATAATAAATTAATCATGACTATTTCAATCCTTCATAAGGAGGTAAATCATGGGGCTTTTTGAAAACATTGATAAACTCATTAACGAAAGAGGCTCGGCAAATATATTGCGTGAGCGTCTTTTGTTGGCGGACGACAAATATTCTGCGTTGGAAAAAAAGAATACTGAGTTTCAATCGGAGAATGTAATTTTGAAGTCGAAGATACAAAAACTTGAATCTGAGAATCAACGTTTTAAATTTGATAACGAACAGTTGAAAACTCAAATCCAAAACCTCCCAAAAAGTCCCGTCAGTCATAGTAACCTCCTAAATGAAAATGAAAGTAATATTCTTTTGCTTCTTTCAAAATACGAAGAATTAATAGATGAACAAATAGCGCGGAGTCTCAATTTAAATCTCCAAGTTGTGAAATATCATCTTCAAGAACTTGACGATAAAAAAATGATTGGTTGTTCATTGACTATCAATTCTCCCACTCAATGGTATTTAAACCACGAAGGCCGAAAATATTTAATAGATAATAAATTAATCTCATAACAAACAAATCCACTGGATGGCTGATAGCCACCAGTGATTTTTGGCGTTAGGCAATAAATAACAAAGGAGGAGAAAAATGAGATTTTCGTATGTAACAATAATAATGATAGCTTTATTTGTTTTATCAGGGTGTGCCACTTTTAAAGTGGAAGACGTATCTGGGATCAAAAGCATACTTGACAATAAAATCGAAGCCGAGTATTGGGCTTCTAAGGTGAAAACGGGATATACAGGCAATGATAAAGATAAAATAATGCCATTGTATGAAGAAGCTTATTTGGCAAATAATAAATGGATAGCTGGGATACAATTAGACATACAATCAAAAGATACGCTGAAGGTAAGTCAAGATGATTACAGCAACCATTTAGCAGGCTTAACGAGCACACAATTTATTAGTAGTGCAAAAAGGACCTTGACATCTGATAAGAAAAAAGGACTATCAATAGGAATACCTGTAGGAATACCTATTGGGGATGAGGCAGCTAAATTTGTTACCCGCGTAATAAATAATATTGTTGAATTGCAGAACAAAAAAGTGGGAGAGGCAAGAAAACGGATATATGAGGAATTAGAAAAAGCTAAATGGAGAGAATGGAGAGAGTTGAAATAAAAGCCTGCCTAACAAATCACTCCAGCGGACGGCGTGAAACGCCGCCGCTGACTTCAAGCGTTGGCTGTGTAAATAAAGATGAATCAACATGGAAAATAAACAATTACATCTTGAGATGATACAAGGGTCGCCGCTTTGGGTCTGTTAGGGCAGCAGGATGCTTTTAGCGTTCCTTTGCCTACTGAATCTTTTAAGAAATTGGCATTGAGCGGGAAAAGATTAAAATATCAGGAATGAAGGCAGACGCCCCGATTTATCGGGGCGCCTGCTTTTTTGGCTTAGAGTTTTGTAACGTTTGCTGCCTTTGGGCCCTTGGGGCTGTCAACAACATCAAAGCTCACTGCCTGTCCTTCAGATAGGGACTTAAAGCCATCGCCCTGAAGCTCAGAATAGTGAACAAAAACATCTCCGCCGTCTTCACTGGTTATGAATCCAAAACCCTTGGACTCATTAAACCACTTTACGGTTCCTTTTGCCACTGTGCTGTACCTCCTTATTAAAAAACTTCCGAAACTTCACTTGCTATTCTGGCACAGAATTCCTGAAAGGTCAATCCTTATTTCTTGATTTCTTGTCTTTAGGCTTTTCCTTCGGTTTTACTTTCGGCTCCTCTTTTGGCTTCCCTTTTGATTCATTAAGCCTCGTTATAACTACACCCGTAAGATCAAGCTCTTTCTTGGCAGAGAGAACTACCTCGCTTCTTAATATAACCGCATATCCCTCCTCGTACCCGATAGCATCCACAATGTCACTCACGTCTTTAAGAATTGCATTTGTAAGCTCATTTTCTTTTTTCTGCAATTCTGTTCTCGCCTCAGCTACAAGCCTTTGAATATCTCTCTGAAGCTTCTCCAGTTCCTCATCTTTCGCCTTCTTTGCCTCGGCAGAAAGAACGGAGGACTGCTTGGCAGCCTCTTCTTCAATTTTTTTAAGAGCATTGACCTTCTCTTCTATCACTGCCTTTTTTGATTTTTCAATTGCCTCAATGTCAGCCCTTGCCTTTTTGCCTGCGTCTGATTCTGAAAATATACGCGGTAAATCAACGAACCCTATCTTGAGCGCTTCAGCCGCTCCTGCAGGTGAGACATAAAGCAGGACTGAACACAATGTTAATAGCAATATCTTTCTCATTTTTCCTCCTTTTTCCGCTTTGGTATTGTCAAAAATTTTTAAACAAAACTGCTTAAGCCCTCTTGTTTTCAATGCCTTATGCTAATTTTGCTTGCCTCTGCACCATCTGGTGCGGGGGTTGCCTCCCCCTCTTCTTTCCGTCATTCCCCGATTTAATCGGGGAATCCAGGGTTTCCCGTGAAAACGGGAACCAAGTTCCTTATAGTTCCCCGCTTTCGCGGGGACGGCGTCTGGATTCTCCAGTCAAGCTGGAGAATGACGAAGCAGATGATATCTGTAATTGTTTAAAAAGCCGTGCCAAATGTAAATTCCCATTTGCTTTTACTTTCCCCCGGTTTTCTATTTAAGTTATGCCCCCATTCCAGCCTTAACGGCCCTATCGGAGAAAACCATCTAAAGCCAATACCTGCCCCGTATTTAACATCCTCAATGTCCTTAAAAGAATCAAATGCCCTGCCAGCATCAAAAAATACAACCCCTTTAAATTTCAACTCGCTGACAAGAGGGAAAATGTATTCTGTGTTAAATATAATCTGTTTTGTCCCGCCTATCACGTCACCGTTTGCATCCCGCGGCCCGCCCTCTCCGAAACCAATGCCCCTCACAGTGTAAATACCTCCGACATAAAATCTTTCATAAAGAGGAAGCGGTTTGCCGGATATTCCTGTTGCCTGACCATAGCGTCCTCTCAGGGCAAGTGTGGTCTCTTCTGTTACAGGGAAAAACCACGAGGAGTCAACACCGCTTTTCAAAAAGAGATTGTCCCCGCCGAGTCCTGCATAAGTAACATATAGGACGTTTTTTGAGCCGGTATGAGGGTCAAAAAAACTGTTTCTTGAATCCCTTGCAATTGCAGGCGTAATGCTGCTTGTTGTTTTTTTGCCTTCCTGATCTTTTATCCTCGCTGATGCATCTGGAGATATATTGTGTATTGTCACACTTTCAAAGTTGTAGGTTACATCTGTTTTCCAGTATTCCGACAGGCTTTTGCCCAGCAGCACATCAAATCCCAGCGCTTTTCTGTCGAATGCGGAATACTTTCTTATTGTGTTATACACACCGGTTCCGAACAAGAGCGGTTTGTCCAGAAACCAGGGGTCCCTGTATGCAAGTTCATAAGACGTGCTTCTTCCGCCGAATTCACCCTTTAATTTTATGAGCCGCCCTGTCCCGAATAGATTGGCCTGCGTGACGTCAGCCGTGGCTATAAACTTGTCAACAGAACTGTAGCCTCCGCCCACACTGAGAAAACCTGTCGGCTTTTCTTTTACCTTCACATCAATGTCCAAAAGTTTTTCCTCTGTTTTCGGCTTTGGCTGCATATCAACAGTTTCAAAGAAATTAAGATTATTAAGCTTTTCATAGCTCCTCTTCAAGAGTTTGCTGTTAAACGTGTCTCCCTCATCAAGACTGATTTCCCTCCTTATGACCTTATCCTTTGTCTTGATATTGCCTGATATATCTATCCTGCCTATCTTGTAAATGCCGCCCTCATCTATTTTGAAGATTATCTTAACCTGTTTTGCAGCATCATCAGGCGTAATGTCAGGACCAACATTCACAACTGCATAGCCCTTCTCCGAATACATCTCTCCGAGCGCAGCCACGTCACTTCTCAGCGTTGCCCTGCTGAATATATTCTTGGGAGCGGATTTTATCTTCTTCCTCAATTCGCTTTCGGGGAATGCCTTATTCCCTGTAATATCCACAGAAGATATCCTGTATTGCTCTCCTTCAGAGATCATAATTGAGATTATCATTCCTCTTTTATCCTCTGTAAGCTGGATATCAGGGTCAGATACAGCAACCTTTATATACCCTTTATTAAAGTAAAGGTTTCGTATCCTCTCAATATCAAAGCTCATCTCGTCTTTTTTATAGTACCCTGATGATGTCATGAATGAGAACAACCACCATTCACCTGTTTTTATTGTCTTTTTTATTTCCTTTTTTGAAATGGCCTTGCTGCCCTCAATTACTATGGACTTTATCTTGACCTTAGGCCCTTCCTCTATTTGATATGTAAGCGTAACCTCATCATCATTCACCTTGTTCACAACAGGGACAATTTTTGACAGGTAATAGCCTTCCTCTTCATAGAAGGCACGAAGCTTCTCGGCATTATCCTGTATCAGGACAGTATCTGCTATGGAGTTTGCCGTTATTGTTATCTTCTCTTTCAGGTCTGAATCTTCCTGCTTCTTATTTCCCTGAAAGTCTATACTTATAATCGTGGGTTTCTCTTTTATCAGGTATATAACCCTTACACCGCCTTCAAGCGGCTCTATCTCAACCTTGACATCGTCAAAATAGCCCATCTTGTAAATGTCTTTTATGTCATTTGTAGTCTTCTCCGAAGAAAGCGGTTCTCCTGTTTTCTGTGTTATCTTGGATTTCACAGCGGCTTCCTCTATCCTCTTAAGCCCCCTTACCTCCATAGAATTCACCAGAGGCAGAGAAATTTCCTGTGCTGATACGCTCTCTGTACCGCCTATAAACACTGCAAGCATTATAAACCAGAAAAAAAGTAAAGACGATTTTCTCATCTTCCTCCTTAAAACAATACTGCTTGATTCACGGCATCCTTTAAAAACATACATATACTAATGCGGTCATTAGTAAGGACACATGCAACTTATTTTTTGACGTCATGCCCGAAGTTCTTAATCGGGCATCCAGTGGTTTCTGGATTCCCCGGTCAAGCCGGGGAATGACAATATTATATATTGATGCCATTTTACTTAATGCGTTTGTATTAATCTGTCAAGCCTGTATGATAAAAATATCAGCGTGTTAGTATAGCTTTCTAAAAGGGCGCGTGTAAATAAAAAAATCAAACAATATCCGTACGGTTCGGGTTAAAATTAAAATTACAATGATCTCACATAGAGTGAAAGTTCAGGAAAAGGATTCCGGCAAACGTATAGATGTTTTAGCCGTTGAGGAAACAGGGATTACCCGTTCACAGATACAGAGACTCATAAAAAAGGGGTTTCTGCTTGTTGACAGCAGGACTGTAAGCCAGAACTACAGGGTAAAAGCAGGTGACATTATCGTATTAACTGCCGAAGATGAAAAACGGGAACATCTCATTGCAGAAGCAATCCCTATTGAAATACTCTACATGGACGAACACCTTGTTGTGGTAAACAAACCATCAGGGATGGTGGTTTATCCGGCTGCCGGACATGGCAGCGGCACATTGATAAATGTCCTCCTCTACCACTGCAAGAAACTTGAAGCGCCGGGCGGCCCGCTAAGGCCCGGCATTGTGCATAGGCTTGACAAAGACACATCAGGAGTGATGGTCGTTGCTCTTGACAGCGCCGCATACTACAACCTTGCAGAGCAATTCAAACAGCGGACAATAAACAGAAGATATGTTGCGCTTATCTACGGAAACCCAAAAGAAAACAGCGGGCAGATCAGCCTTGCCATCGGACGCTCTGAGACTGACAGGAAAAAGATGTCAACAAGGGTAAGGAGAGGCAAAGAGGCTCTGACAATATGGAAGGTAATTGAAAGATTCCGGCATGCAGCATTTATTGAAGCAAAACTGCGGACAGGAAGGACACACCAGATACGCGTCCACTTTGCATCTATCGGACATCCTGTGCTTGGAGACCGCGCTTACGGTAAGAAGATTGAGATGGAGACAAAAGAAAGAGGAAAACTGACATTCCCCAGGCAGATGCTTCACGCTGAATCGCTCGGGTTTATTCATCCTGTCACAGGAGAATACCTTGAATTCCACAGCCCCATGCCTGAGGATATGGAGGAAAGTATAAAACAGCTAAGAGGCTAAAATTCCTTTTTCCCGACTATTTCCTTAAGAACTTCTGAAAAACTCATCCTTGTTCTCCTTAAGCCTTTTACCAAAGGTTTCCAGTTTATCAATTACCGCTTCCTTGTCTTTCCCAAGTATCTTGAGCAGCATCCTTAATTCTTCAACTTTCTGCATGATATGTTTGTTTTGAGGATTTGCAGACAACATCTCTTTATAAATACTCATTGCCTTCATGTAATCACCTATGGATATAAATTGTTCCGCATCATTCAGGCTATATGCGCCTTTGTCTTCCTTTTCAGGCAGCCTCTCTGCCACAGGCGCTTTTTCTTCCTTGAACGCCTCAAAAGAAGAAGGAGCAGCATTGCCCTGCACAGAAAATTCTTCAGGAGCGGATTCCGGCGCTGTTATGCTCTCCTCTTGTACATGACCTCTCTGAAGCGTCTCAAGATTTGAGACAGCGTCACCATCAAAAGGGTTCAGTTTGAGCACTACCCTGTATTCTCCTATTGCCCTTTCTTTCTCTCCTGAATCCCTGTATATCTCGGCTAATTTCTTATGCGCAAACAAATTATTAGGTATCGCTGATATCACCTTCTCGAATTCTTCCTTTGCCGCAGGCGCCATCTTTTTCTCAAGATATATCTTGCCGAGCGACACCCTTGCGCTTGTATATCCCGGCTGGCTGGTGATTCCGGTCATCAGGACAGATATGGCCTCATCAAGCATCCCTGTTTTTCTGTATTCTTCAGCAAGAGGGACGAAAAGCTTTGAGTTGGGATCCTTCTTCACTTTCTCTTTTAATTTTTCGATATCTTCAAGCGCCATATTATATTCAAAAAAGCTTAACAGAACATCTGAAAAAGTTCAAGCTTATACTGTTACTCCCACACCCCCTCTATTGTCACACCGCAGCTTAAACACTTCCCGTTTTTTATCCTGCTTTCTTGAATGCTGAAGCCGAATCTCTGGATAAGCAGTTCCCTGCAATTCGGGCAATAGGTATTCTCGCCGCCTTCGCCCGGCACATTCCCTTCATAAACATATTTAAGCCCTGTATCAAAGCCCATCTGCCGCGCCCATCTCAGCGTCTTGATAGGAGTGCGCGGCGCATCTGTTAATTTATAAGTTGGATAGAACTGTGTTACGTGCCACGGAATGGCAGGGTCAACAGATTTTATGAATTCAGCAATGCTCTTTAAGCCTTCCTCCGCATCATTATAACCCGGTATTATCAATGTTGTGACCTCCACCCATACGCCAAGCTCTTTCATAAGTCTTATCGTATCCCTGACAGGCTCGGCTTTTGCCCCGCATACCTCCTTGTAAAACTTCTCGCTGCCCTTTAGGTCAATGTTGTTCCCGTCAAGATACGGCGCTATCAGCCTTGTTGCCTCCGGAGTCGTGTAGCCATTGCTGACAAATACATTCTTTATTCCTTTTCCCTTGGCAAGCATTGCACAGTCATATGCGAATTCAAAAAATATTGTGGGCTCTGTATATGTATAAGATATGCTCTTGCACCCGTATCTTTCTGCCATGTTCACTACCTCCTCAGGCGTCATATCCTCTCCGGGGATTGGGACATCAGGCCTTTCCCTCGGAAACTGGGATATCTCATAGTTCTGGCAGTGCCGGCACCTCAGGTTACATCCTGCTGTTGCTATGGAGAAAGAAGATGAACCCGGCAGGAAATGGAAAAGCGGTTTTTTCTCTATGGGGTCTACATGAGAAGCAACAACCTTGCCGTATACGAGACTGAAAAGAGCGCCGTCCATGTTCTGTCTGACAGCGCATATCCCCCGTTTTCCATCCGAGATAAGACACCTGTGGCTGCAGAGAAAGCATCTTACCTTTTTATCGCCGAGTTTCTCATAAAGCATCGCCTCTTTCATAATTGAATTATAGCACGAGTATCAATTGACTTAAAAGGTGCAGATGTGCAAAATAAAAACATTGCACATGGAGGTAAAAGATGCCGATTTACGAATATAAATGCAGTAAATGCAAAAGGTCATTTTCAGTCCTGCAAAAAACAGGGACATCAGAGAAAGATACGGTATGCCCTGATTGTGGTTCTAATGTTGTAAAAAAACTGCTGTCCGCATTCTCATGTTCTGCTGCCGGAGGCGATACATTCCCCGAGCAGCTCGGGGCTTCAGGCAGGGCATGCGGTGGCGGCAGCGGCTGAGGAGTCTCTTCCTGCTGAACCGTGAGTTCAGCGATCATAGAACGTCATTCCCGTGTAAACGGGAATCCAGAAACCATATCCTCTGGATTCCGCATCAAGTGCGGAATGACAAACAAAAATGGAATTATGCCTATTTTCGGGTCAATGACAAGATAAAAGAGGTAAGTCCTGCGTGAAGATTAATTTTACAAAGATGCACGGCCTCGGCAATGACTTCATTCTAATTGACTGCATCAAGCAAAAGCTAAAAACTCAGGACTCAGATCTCAAAGGTCTAAGCAGAAAACTCTGCCACAGGCAGTTCGGCATAGGCGCTGACCAGATACTCCTGCTTTATCCGTCCAGAATAGCTGATTTCAGGATGCGGATATTTAACGCTGATGGCAGCGAGGTGGAGATGTGCGGCAACGGCATAAGATGCCTTGCTAAATATATCTGGAGCAGAAGGTTATCCGGAAAGGCCATTCTTAATATTGAAACCTTGGCAGGCATAATAAGACCTCAGAAAAAAGGCAAACTGGTAAGAGTTGATATGGGAGAACCGGTTTTTGAGCCTGAGAAGATACCGGTAAAAATAAGTTCAAAGTTCAAAATTCAAAGTTCAAAAATAAAAACTCCTAACTCCAAACTCCTAACTCCTAACTCTAAACTACTTATTGACTACCCCTTAAAAATTGAGGACAGGGAGTTTAAAATAACCTGTGTTTCAATGGGCAATCCGCACGCTGTAATAGTTGTTGACAATGTTGCTGATTTCCCTGTAACTTATTACGGGCCGTTTCTTGAAATGCATGAGATTTTTCCTAAAAGAACTAACGTGGAATTCATAGAGATATTGAATCCCTCAGAGATAAAAATGAGAGTATGGGAAAGAGGCGCTGGCGAGACAATGGCATGCGGCACAGGGGCATCTGCTGCTGCTGTTGCCTCCAGCCTCAAGGGGCTTACAGGAAAAAATGTTACAGTACATCTTACCGTAGGAGATTTAATTGTTGAGTGGGCGAAAGATAACCATGTTTATATGACAGGCCCTGCAGAAGAGGCATTTACAGGAGAAATAAAGATTTAACGCATAGGCAGAAGGAGGTTTTTATGTTTACGGGCTCAACAGTTGCAATAGTCACGCCTTTTAAAAAAGGCAAGGTTGATGAAAAGGCTTTATGCAATTTAATAGAGTGGCATATAAAGCAGGGGACAAATGCCATTGTGCCGTGCGGAACTACAGGCGAATCAGCAACCCTTGATTACGAAGAACACTACAGGGTAATAGAGATAACAGTCAAGACAGTGAATAAACGCATCCCTGTAATAGCAGGGACAGGAGCAAACGCCACTGATGAAACAATAATGATAACAAAGAAAGCGGAGAAGGTTGGCGCTGATGCAGCTTTGCTTGTCTCTCCTTATTACAACAAGCCCACACAGGAAGGCATTTACAGGCATTACAAAGAAGTGGCAAAGGCTGTTGATATCCCCATTGTCCTTTATAATGTTCCCGGAAGGACTGCATCCAATATACTGCCTTCAACAGTTGCGCGCCTTGCAGAGATTAAAAACATAGCTGCCATAAAAGAGGCAACAGGAGACATGAAACAGGTAAGCGAGGTTATAAGGCTGTGCGGAGATAGGATATCGGTCATTTCAGGCGATGATTTTACAACACTCACATTACTTGCGCTCGGAGGAAAAGGCGTAATCTCTGTTTCTGCGAATGTGGCTCCGAAGGATGTTTCCGACATGTGCGCTGCATGGGAAAAGGGAGACATAGCGAAAGCGAGAAAGCTGCATTACAAATTAGAGCCTCTGAATGCCTCCATGTTCATAGAGACAAACCCGATACCCGCTAAGACAGCGCTTGCAATGATGGGAAAAATAAAAGAGGAATTCAGGCTTCCGCTCTGCGAGATGGCAGATGCGAATAAAGATAAGCTGAAAAAAGCATTGAAGGATTACGGGCTGATTTAAGTTATTAAATTAGATAGTCTTGTACGAGGCAGACATTGCTCACAAATTTCTTTAACTCGATAAATTATTGAGATTATCTTGATTTGTCATGTCCGATAAAGTATTCCAAAAACCATCAGAGCGAGGTAGCAAAGGTATCGAAAAATAAATTTTTTCGCAACATCTGCCTCGTCTTAAGCAATAAACTTATTCTTCCAGCATAATCGCTTCAACAGGGCAGTTCTCTTCTGCTGCTTCGCAGCATCCTGCATAATCGCACCCGTCAGGGTCAACAATCTCTGATTTTCCTGTCGCCTCATTCAGATGAAAGACAGCAGGGCATATCTCCTGACATGTCCCGCAGCCGATGCACTTATCCTCGTCTACCCTGACGTTCATGTTACACATTTTACCATACTTTTATAGGCATGCATGACATACCCATCCACTAAAGTGAAGACAATGCAGGCATGTTGCCAAATCCTTTGAGCGATATTAGTCCCGACATGTCGGGATTGGTAACAAATCTCGGCGAAGTGGAAGATAAGCGATTTCAACTGTCTGAGCCTGAAAGGCGAGTTTTGAAATCGCCTGTAACGAGCCATAGATTTGTCAAAAAGTCTCTGCAGAAAGCGAAAGGGATTTGGCGACATACCCTGCACCCATACAATTGCTTACTTTCTACTAAAATGCTATATTAGATTCCATGAAAAAGCTTACCCACATAGACAAAAAAGGCAGGCCTAAGATGGTTGATGTAGGCTCAAAACCATTGACTGAAAGAATGGCTGTTGCGAGAGGCTCTGTCTATATGAAAAAAGAAACTTTTAAACTCATAAAAGCAGGTAAACTCTCAAAAGGCGATGTCTTGAATGTTGCAAAACTTGCAGGGATTATGGCCGCAAAAAAGACATCCGAGATTATCCCTCTCTGCCATCCTCTTAATATCACATCAGTTGACATTGACTTCAAACTTGATGAGAAAAAAAGCAGAATAGACATAGAATCCCGCGTTAAGATAACAGGACAGACAGGCGTTGAGATGGAGGCGCTTACTGCTGTATCTGCCGCCGCGCTCACGATCTATGACATGTGCAAGGCTGTGGATAAGGGAATGGTCATCTCTGATATTATGCTAATGGAAAAACGCGGGGGGAAAAGCGGAACATTCAAAAGACAGTAGCAATGCCGTCTTCAAGCTGAAAAAGTTAGCGGTATCTTTTAACCTCAAACCTGAAGATTTTAACTTCCTCATTATCATATATGCCTGCCTTCATCTTTGCAATGCGGAGCTGCTCTTCAACGGTGTCAACACCTTCAAGGTCAGGCAGGAGCAATCCTTTCCTCTGCCCTTTTGAAACTATTACCCCGTATTTTTTAGGATTCAGGTCTTTAATTCCTTTAACCTCTTCAGGCGGAGTCAGGACATCAACAGAATAAGCAAGCTCGCTCAGTTCTTCCTTTTCAACACAGTGGAATCTCGGGTCCTGTGTTGCAGCGCATATTGCGTTTCTTATAATCTCTTCGGCAACATTCTCGCAGGAAGGGATAAAAGTTCCTATGCAGCCTCTTAATTCTCCGTGTTTTTTTATAGAGACAAATGCTCCTGCTTTTTGTTTCATCTCAGGCGTAAGCTCGGCAGGAGGCTCTATCACACGGCGTTCATTAACATAAGTCTCTACTGTCTGCCTTGCGAGTTTGACCAATGGATGCATATTATTTATCTCTTGATATTGCATAGTCGGCAAGGCTCAGCATTGCGTCCCTGTCAGGAGAGTCAGGGAATATGGAAAGCTCATCCTTTGCCTCATCAACAAGAGCCTGCGCCCTTTTGAGCGACTCTTCCAGAACGCTGTACTGCCTGAAGAGCGCAAGAATCCGCCTGAGTCCTTCTTCCGATGGTTTTTCTATTATCCGTTTTATTTCCTCTTTCTCGTCAGCAGAGGCATTTTTTAAAAGATAAATAACCGGCAATGTTATTTTCCCCTCTCCTATGTCCTTGCCGAGTTTCTTGCCAAGCTCGCTCTCTTCTGCCATGTAATCAAGAATATCATCTGCCATCTGGAAAGCTGTGCCTGCCTTGAACCCGAACATTGCAAGGGCATTTTCTTCATTAGGGGGGCTGATGCTCAGTATTGCGCCAATCCTGCATGCCGCTGATATGAGCAAGCCTGTCTTGGCAGATATTATTTTTATATATTCGTCCTCTGTAATATTGATATCAGCGGTCTTCTGAAGCTGCAGTATCTCTCCTTCTGTCATGCTCGTTGTCGCCTCTGAAAGGGCTTCCATTATCCTCTGATCTTTGAAGGACACAGCTTTTCTAAGGGCATTTGAATACAGAAAATCTCCAACCAGAATCACAATCTGATTACCCCATACTGAATGGGCTGCTGCCCTGCCCCTCCGTATCTTTGCAGCGTCAACAACATCATCATGAAGCAGTGATGCCATATGTATCAGTTCTATGATGCCTGCAAGCGCTATATGTTCATCCCCTTTATAACCTGCAAGCCTTGCGCTTGAAAGCAGGAAAAGCGGCCTTAATCTCTTGCCGCCGCTCTCAAGCAGATACCTGCCTATCAGCGGGATAAGAGGAGCTTCGCTTCGGAACAGATCTTCAAGCTTAGCCTCAACGAGACTTAATTCCCTCTCATACGCATCAAAAACCTTTTTAATATCTGTTGTCTTAATCATATCATCTCAGGTCAGAGCCTTAACTCATCAAGATTAACATCTTTCTTCATTAATTTTTTCAGGTCTCTCGGCCTGAATGCGCCCTTCTCGGTAATAATCGCCGTTATATATTTTGCGGGCGTAACATCAAATGCCATGTTTCTAACCTTTACTCCGTCAGGAGCAATCTGGCAGGTGCCGAATATATGCGTGACCTCTTCAGGGCCTCTTTCCTCTATCGGGATTTTATCTCCGGTTGAGATAGTAAAATCAATACTGCTCAAAGGAGCTGCAACATAAAAAGGTATCTTGTGCTCCTTACACAACACAGCAACTGAATATGTGCCTATCTTGTTGGCAACGTCTCCGTTCCTGACAGTCCTGTCAGTGCCGACAATAGCAAGGTCTATCTCCCCTTTTTTCATAAGCGCGCCCGCAGAGTTGTCTGTTATAAGCGTCACAGGCACGCCTGCCTGCATCAGCTCCCATGCGGTAAGTCTCGCTCCCTGAAGCACAGGCCTTGTCTCATCAGCTATGACCTGTATTTTTTTACCCTGTTCTATTGCGACAAATATCGGCGCTGTTGCCGTGCCGTATCCGCCTGTTGCAAGGCTTCCTGCATTGCAGTGAGTGAGAACTGTATCGCCGTCTTTTATAAACTGCGCGCCCCATCTTCCTATTGCCTTATTAACCTCGATGTCTTCCTCATGTATCTTTTTTGCCTCTTCAATGAGAAGTTCTTTTAACCGATTAACCGATTCACCTCTTCTCTCTTTTAAAAGCCTTTTTATCCTTTCAACAGCCCATTTTATATTTACTGCCGTAGGCCTTGTTGAAAGCATGACATCAAATATGGTCTCTATGCCTTTTATGAATTCCCTGTAACTTTTTGCCGTTATATCCTGTGCGCCGAGAGCTATCCCCATTGCCGCTGCTATGCCGATTGCAGGAGCGCCTCTTATCCAGAGTTTTTTTATGCCCTCAGCAATGATATGGTAATCAGTGCACTCAATATATTTGACCTCAAGCGGAAGCCTGCTCTGGTCAAGCATTATGACCTTGCCGTCTTTCCACTCTATTGCTTTTACCATTAAATCTTTCCTCCCGCAGGCATTATGATTGTAACCACCAAAAATACAGTGAGACAGATTATAACCGCTATCGTGCTCCACGATATGTAATTGTAACTTTTTGGATTGGTGTATTCTCCCATTAATTTTTTATTATTTACAAGCAATAAGGCATAAACAAGGACAAACGGCAGCAATAACCCGTTAATAACGGCTGACAGCACCATTAGAAAGACCAACGGCGCTCCGGGTATCAGGATCACAAGTGACGCCAGCGCTATCGTCAATGTATAGATCCACATGAACTGAGGGGCATCCTTAAATGTCTTATTAACCCCTGCCTCCCATCCCATTGCCTCACATATGTAATAGGCAGTTGCCAATGGCACTATTATCGCACCTAACAGAGATGCATTGGCAAGGCAGAGAGAGAATATAAGATATGCATAATCACCTGCTAAAGGTTTGAGCGCAACAGCAGCCTCTGATGCCTCATTTATCCTGATTCCATGAGGAAACAGCAATGTACCGCATGTCACTATTATAAAAAAACTGATTATATCGGTTATAGAACATCCGATAATAACATCCAGACGCGATGCCTTATACTGCTCTTTTGTTATTCCCTTTTCAGCGATTGAGGATTGAAGATAGAACTGCATCCATGGTGTTATGGTTGTTCCTATTATGGCTATGCTAAGCATTAAATATTCTGAATCCCATCTGATCTCCGGTACGAAGGTGCTTTTAAGAACCGGCACCCACTCAGGCTTTGCCATCAACCCTGAAATAACATATCCGAAGTACAAAAGACATGCAAATAAAAGTATCTTTTCAACAAACCGGTAACTTCCTTTTGTGACAAGCATCCATATGGAAATTGCTCCAACAGGTATCATTATATATTTACTCAAACCAAGTATTTCCATGCTTGCTGCCCAACCAGCAAGATTGGCAACTGTGTTCCCGAAATTAGCTATGAGGAGGCCTAACATCATGAAAAATGCAGCCCTTACTCCATAGTTTTCCCTGATAAGGTCGGAAAGCCCTTTTCCTGTTATTACGCCCATGCGGGCTATCATCTCCTGTATTACAACAAGGGCTACTGTTGTTGGTACTAATGTCCATAATAAACCGTAACCGAAACGTGCGCCTGCAACAGAATATGTTGTGATGCCGCTTGCGTCATTATCTATGTTTGCGGTTATTATCCCGGGTCCCATAACTGCAAGGAACATGGCTATTTTCCTGCGGAGGCTCACACCTTTCTCCTCTTGCGTTTTGCCGCCGGCGGCAGAATCCTGTCAATAATATCATCCACTGTAACAATGCCAAGGAGAAACCCTTCGCTGTCAACAACCGGAAGCGCAACAAGGTTATATTTTGATATAATACCGGCAACCTGCATTTCATCAGTCTCAGGCATGACTGTCTTGAATTTGGTTGCCATAATATCTGACAGTTTTGTTTCAGGCGGAGAAAGCAGAATTTCCCTGAGCGACACTACCCCTTTGAGTTTCTCTTCCGCATCCGTTACATATATGTAATAGACGGTTTCAACTTCTTCTGCATCTCTTCTGAAACTTTCGATAGCTTCTTTTACACTCGTTTCAGGCCTGTACGCTATAAATGCATTTGTCATAATACCGCCTGCCGTATCCTCTTCATGTCCCATAAGTTCCTGAATGTCCTCTGCATCCTCTTTTTCAAGACTGCCGAGAATTTCCTGCGCCTTTTCTGCGGACAGGTCGCTTATGACATCAGCAGCTTCATCAGGAGGCATCTCCTCTATTATGTCAGCGGCTTTATCAGTATCCATTCCTGTTATTATTGCCGCCTGTATCTCAGGTTCAAGTTCTGAAAGCGCCTCAGCAGCTGTTTCTGCATCAAGTCCCTTAAACAGAGTAGCGCCCTCTTTGTGAGAAACCTGGCTTATTATCGCTGCCAGGTCAGCAGGATGCAGTTCAGCCACCATCTGTCTTGGAACTGTGAGTGATATCGCAGTAAGTTTTGGTTCCAGAGGCTGTATATAATTCCAGCTTATAAGATGGTACGGCAGGTGCATCCTGAGAAGCCTCATCAGATCTTCTCCGCCTCTCTCAACTCCAAGCCTCCTCATTATTCCCCTCATTCCCACATCAACAGCTAAAAGCACCGCCTCTGTGTTAAGCCCCTCAAGCTTGACATCGTTCACCCTCACAACCTTTGCTCCATTTGCATCAACTATCTGCTTATCAAAAATATCCCTTGCCACAAGAAGGTCTTTCTCGCTGAGTTCGTAGGACTGAAGCCTTGCGCCGTAAATATTCGCAGCGATTATTCTTTTGTTGAATATACTCAAATCACTCCATGGGAGATTAAAGAGCTTTCTTTTTTTCTCTAAGACAAGGCTGGAAATCTTTGGCAATGGCTCGCCTTTAACAACAACAAGGTCCTTCACCCTGCCGAGTTCTTCGCCTCTCGGGTCAAGGACAGGCTTTCTTAATATTTCACTTACAAAAAGTTCACTGAAAAAAGGCATCTTTAACTCCTGAAATTTTCTTATTTGCTGATTATAAAGTATAGCTTACTGGTTTTTATTTCAGCAATACGAAAATACTTTCATATCTTCTTTAAATTGCTTACCCTCACTCCAATGAGCCTCACCTTCTTTTTAAGCTCTATCTTTCCCAACGCCTCAAATACAGCCTTCCTTATGATTTCATTGGAGTCTGTAAATTCATCCATTGTCTTTGCGCGTGTATAAGTTTTGAAATCCTCAAACCTTACCTTTAAGGTTACTGTCTTACAGAGATATTTTGACTGTTTGATATCCTCAGCCACTTCCTTTGTCAGTGATGCAAGTGTCCTTGCTATGGTCTGCCAGTCATTGGTATCCCTCTGAAAAGTAATCTCTCTGCTTGATGATTTAGGCTCCCAGTGTGTTACCAATGGACTTTCGTCTATGCCCCTTGAAGCCTCATAAAGATAATTCCCGTAAGAATTGCCAAAATGTCCTATCAAATTTTCAAGTGACATGGCAGCCAGTTCGCCGATAATATTTATGCCAAGACTCTTCAGATAAGCCTCTGTTTTTGGCCCAACCCCCCAGAGCTTTCTTACAGGCAAGGGCCAGATTAATCTCTTGATGTCACCTTCTCTGATTATGGTAAGCCCATCAGGCTTTTGAAGGTCAGACGCAATCTTTGCAAGGAGTTTGTTCTCTGCTATTCCTATGGAACATGAAAGCTCAAGTTCCTCTCTTATTCTTTCTTTAATTTTTTTTGCCATCTCTTCAGAATCTTCCGGCATATCTGTTATATCAAGGAATGCCTCATCAATCCCGACATCCTCCATAACAGGGCTGAATTCTCTGAGGATATTTTTGACCTCCGTTGAGACTCTTGAGTATTCTTCATAATCAACAGAAAGGAATACTCCCTGAGGGCAGAGTTTGTATGCAGTCCTCAACGGCATTGCAGAATGGACTCCGAATTTCCTTGCCTCGTATGATGCTGTAGAGACAACTCCCCTCTCTTTCGGGTCTCCGTTTCCGCCTATGATTACAGGTTTTCCGATGAGTTCAGGATGTCGTCTCTGCTCAACAGCAGCAAAAAACGCATCCATGTCTATATGAAGTATGCGTCGCATTGTTCAGTAAGGAAGACAGGACATAGTGTTTGAGCGGCTTTTTTTGCCAAAGATTTTATGAATCAAGATTTATGCAGAGGGGGTTTGCTGATTTTTTTATTATCCCTCTCTCTTCTGCCATGTCCAGAAGTTTCCTTACAGTCATTATCCCCTCATCGCCGATATCAATCGAATAATCATTGACATAGAGATTAATATGCTCATCAATAACAGAATCATCAAGTTCCTGTGAATGCTCTTTTATATATTTCACAGGCTCATCCCTGCGGCTCATTGCATAAAGCACGCTTCCCATTATAAGTCTCTCAACTTTGCTGATAACATCGATCCCCAGACTTCTCTTTGTGATAATGCATCCCAATGGAATAGGAAGCCCTGTCTCACGCTCCCACCACTCACCAAGGTCAATAATCTTCTTCAGCCCATAAGACGGATAAGTAAATCTCCCTTCGTGGATTATAAGCCCTGCCTCAACCTCTCCTTTTTTTACTGCCTCCATAATTTCATGAAAAGGCATCGCTTTGACATTACTCTTGAAAGCAGGATCATAAAGCTGTAAAAGAAGATAAGCTGTGGTAAGCTCTCCGGGGATTGCTATTGTCTTTCCCTTCAAATCTTTCATTTCACATTCTTTTGAAGCTACAACCAACGGCCCGCATCCCCTTCCAAGCGCTCCGCCTGAACGCAGAAGACAGTATTCATCCCTGAGATTCCCGAATGCATTATATGAAACTTTTGTTATATCAAGCTTGCCTTTCAAGGCCATCTGGTTCAGTGTTTCAACGTCAAGAAGAATCTCCTTGAAACTCAGACCACCGGCATCTATCTTCCCATGCACGAGTGCATAGAAGATGAACGTGTCATTCGGGCATGGCGAATATCCGAGAGAAAGGGTTTTCATAGCTCTATTCTACATCATTGCGCTTTCAAAAAGAGAAGGCAGGGCATAGTATTCGAGCGGTTTTATTTTGCCGATATTCATCAAGTAATGTTTAAATTTAGATGAAATAAAGAGGCAAAATTCCTCGGAGCGCAGCGAGAATGAGCGAGAATGCTGTGCCCTGCCTTTTAATCATATATTTCTTAACGGACATTCTTCACATCTCGGTTTTGACTTGCAGAAAGTCTTTCCAACGCGCACAAACAATGCATGGTACTCATTAAACAGCTTAGCATCTTTTTTCAGCGATGAATGGAAAAGCTCCTGAAACCTGTCATAAGGTTCATCATGCCCTAAAATATTATGCCTTGAGAGAACCCTCTTGGTATATGCATCAATCACAAATATCGGCTTATCAAGCGCATAAAGAAGAATTGAGTCAGCAGTCTCAGGGCCAATGCCGTTAACACTCAAAAGTTTTTTCCTGAGTGAATGCATCTCTTTTTTCTTCATATTCTTCATGCTTCCGTGATAATCATTCACCAGAAAATCAATAAATGCTTTGAGGCGCTTTGCCTTGATATTGAAATATCCCGCAGGCCGAATCAATGAAGCCAGTCTGTTTACAGGCATATCATGAATAGCCTTTGCGTTCAGGACTTTCTCTTTTTTGAGATTATTTATCGCCTTCTCGACATTTCCCCAGTTCGTGTTCTGTGTTAGAATCGCTCCCACAGCAACCTCAAAAGGAGTATCTCCCGGCCACCAGTTCTGCGGGCCAAAGGATTTAAAGAGTTTCTTGTAGATTGAGATAAGCCTTTTGTTTTTCATTTCAAATGATTTTTGGTTATCAGCAAGTCAAATGCAATGCAGCGATTATTCTCAACTCACCTTCACATTCTTCTGCATCTCAAACAGCTTAACAATCTCTTTGACAGAATTTGCGTCTTCAGGTTTTTTGTCTTCTCTCAGAAATCCGACTGCCCTTGGGAAGCGCAGTGCGTAGCCAATACCATCCTTGTCCCTGCCTGCTGTATGCGAAGGAGAGCGCGTTATCTCATCTGCCGTGACTGTCACAACATATCTCGGCTCTACCCAGACATCTGCCTCCATAACGGAATCTACCCTCGGATGCCTGTGAGAGATGGCTATTTCATCAAGGATTTTTTTGAGCTGAAGAAATTCATCCTCTGAAAAGCCTGTGCCGACCTTGCTTACTGTCTTGAATGAGTCTGTCTTCGGATCATAGACAGCGCCGAGAAAAGCTCCTACACCGAACTTTGCCCTTGCTCCCTTGCCCCTGAAATAACCGACTATGCATACATCAATCGTATCTGCAAGTTCTCCCTTGTAACTTCTTTTGAGCTTAATCCAGTTGAAGTTCCTGCCTCCTGCTGCATATGGCGCATCAAGCCTTTTTGCGACAACCCCTTCAAGCCCTCTTGCTATGGCACCCTCAAAATATTTTGTGATATCTTCATGCCTGTCCGTGATAAACAATTCAGATGGTTCAATCACAGAATTATTCTTTATAATCTTTTTCAGTCTTTCCCTTCTTTCACTGAACGGTTTTGGAGTATAGTCTTCTCCATCTGCATAAAGAAGATCAAAGGCAAAAAACCTCAGGGGATATTCTTTTGCCAGTTCCTCAATCCCGTGTTTTCTTTTCCTCTGAATAGTAATCTGAAATGGAAAAAGCTCGCCTGTTGATTCATTGTATGCAAGCGCCTCACCTTCAATGATTGCAGTATCTGCTGTTATAAAATTTTTTACAGCCTCTTTTATCTCGGGGAACATGTGAGTTGTCCTCTCGAGGTTTCTTGAAAACATGTCGATATTGTTCTTATTCTTATGAATCTGCACCCTGAAGCCGTCGTATTTGGCTTCTACGGCAGCTTGCCCGATTTTCTCTATAATCTCCTCCGAGGAAGGAAGCCTTTCGCACAACGCCATCCTTATCGGGTAACCAACTCTCACATGGAATTTCTTTACGCCCTCCATCCCCTTTTCAAGCAATGTCTTTGCAACAAGCCCCAGATCAGAGCAGAAGTTATAAGCCCTTTCAAGTTCAGGCCTCAGTGTCCTATCTCCCTGCGCAAGCGCCAATGCTTCAAGCACAGTTGGATCGCCGATTCCGAGCCTCAACCTTCCTATTACAAACCTCGCAATATACTTTGCCTCGTCTGGAGATACTCCCCTTAAAAGACTGCTCAGAAGCCCAATCTTCTTTTCAACGCTTCCTGTGCCTGATGTCCGGGCAACGGCCGTAAGTTCTTCATAAACTTTCCTGACTGTAAGATTTTCTCCTCTGTTTTTTATCAATTCCCCTGCAGTTTTCCCAAGGTCTCCTGTGTGTTGGAATACATCCTCAACTTTTTTTGTAGGCGTATTCGCTGCATCTGATATTGCCCTGATAAGAAGTTTTTCCGACATGCCCATCTCAAGACCATGAAAAGGCGGAAGGAGCTGCCCCTGGCTGAGATAGATGATCTTATCTATATCATCTGCATTTGATTCACTGAAAAGCTCAGAGAGGATATCGAACATTTCAAGCCGCTTTGCAGTAGCCTCAAGTCTTTCAAAGTATTCAACGAGTTTTAGAAATTTCATATGCGATAGCCCCTGAATTTTTATTAGATTATATCAGTGATATGATGAATATGCCATTTAAAATACTATCTACTTCGGTAGACAGGGGAGACTGAGGAAGAATTTTTATCCGCCTCGACGGATTCGCAAAGGCGAATACGACACCTTAAAAGTTAGGATGGGATGTGTTATCATCATTACCTATGGAAGAACGGCTTCAGAAAATACTTGCAAAGATGGGAATTGCCTCAAGAAGGGCTGCAGAGGAGATTATCCTTGAAGGGAGAGTCACTATAAACGGAAAGGTTGCGTCACTCGGTATGAAGGCAGACCTTTCCAAAGACCATATAAAGCTTGACGGGAAACTTCTCACAAAGCCTGAGCCGAAGGTCTATCTAATGATAAACAAGCCAAAAGGAGTTATTACAACCCTTGCAGAAGAGGAAGAAAGACCAACTATAAAGGATTATTTAAGAAACATCAGATACAGGGTATTTCCCGTTGGAAGGCTTGACTTTGACTCAGAGGGACTGCTGCTTCTTACAAATGACGGTGATTTCGCACATTCAATTTTGCACCCGTCAAAGAAGATGCCAAAGACATATCATGTTAAAATAAAGGGCATCATTGAGGACGAAAAGATAGAGAAACTGAGAAGAGGGATAAGGCTTAAGGACGGAGTTACCGCGCCTGCTAAAGTAAAGAAACTCAGAAAGGCAGAGGAAAACTGCTGGATTGAGATTACGATTTATGAGGGGAAAAAAAGGCAGGTAAGGAGAATGTGCGAGCAGGTCGGACATCCTGTGCTTAAACTCAAACGCATAAAGATCAACGGCATAGATATTGGAAATCTTCGCACCGGAGAGTTAAGATATTTAACTCCGGATGAGGTTAAAAAGATAAAGAAAGTCTATGACTCTTAGAGAGGTAATGAATGATTCGGGACAAAGGCTGCGGTGAACTCAGAGAATCTGATATAGGCTCAAACCTGAGCCTTGCCGGCTGGGTGTTCAGAAGGAGAGACCACGGAGGTCTCATATTCATTGACCTCAGAGACAGGAGCGGACTTTGCCAGATTGTATTCAGTCCTGACATCGCAGGTGATTCGCATACTAACGCACATGACTTGAGGGCTGAGTATGTAATAGCCGTATCAGGCGAAATAAGGAAAAGGCCTGAAGGCACCGAAAATCCTAATCTGCCAACAGGCGCCGTTGAGATGTACGTCAATAAACTTGAAGTCCTTAATGAGGCAGCGCCATTACCTTACAACATGGAAGAGGCCGCAGATGCAGGCGAGGCGTTGAGGCTTAAGCACAGGTATCTTGATTTGAGAAGGCCTGAGATGCAGCAGAACCTTACCATGCGTCACAAAATTACAAAGGTGACAAGAGATTATCTCGATGAGAGGGGATTTCTTGAGATAGAAACACCGATGCTTACAAAATCCACGCCTGAAGGCGCAAGGGATTATCTTGTTCCGAGCAGGTTGAACCCCGGACATTTCTATGCGCTCCCGCAGTCACCGCAGTTATTCAAGCAGATACTTATGGTCTCAGGATTGGAGAAGTATTTCCAGATTGTGAAATGTTTCCGTGACGAAGACCTGAGGGCAGACAGGCAGCCTGAATTCACACAGATTGACCTTGAGATGTCGTTTGCCGACAGGGAAGATGTCATTTCTCTCATGGAAGAAATGATGAAGAAGTTATTCAAGGACATCCTTTCATTTGATATAGAAACACCTTTCCAGAGATTAAGCTTTCATGAGTCAATGGAGAGATTTGGAAACGACAAGCCTGATCTGAGATTCGGCCTTGAACTCAAAGACATGGCAGACCTCGCGCTGAAGGGAACATTCAAGGTATTCCTCGATGCAATCAATGACAGGGGAATGGTAAAAGCAATTAACGGCAAAGGAATGGCAGGGCTTTCAAGGAAAGAGATAGACATGCTGACGCAGGAAGCGCAGTCATTCGGCGCTAAAGGCCTTGTATGGATTAAGATAAAGAATGGATTTGATTCGCCAATTGCCAAGTTCTTCCCTGAAGATATATTAAAGAAGATGGCAGAAAGGCTTGAAGCAGCAGAAGGAGATATGATGCTTTTCATTGCTGACAAGCCAAAGGTTACATACGATGTGCTAAGCAGGCTGAGACTTGAACTTGGAAAGAGACTGAACTTAATTAAGCCCGGATACAAATTTGCATGGATAATTGATTTTCCATTGCTTGAATGGGATGATGAGGAAGGAAGATTCCAGGCAATGCACCATCCGTTCACATCGCCCATGAATGAGGATATTGAGAAAATGCTTTCATTAAATCTGTCTGACCCTGAACTGTTCACTGTTCACCGTTCACTGTTCACTGATATTAAGGCAAAGGCATACGATATTGTTTTAAACGGGCATGAGATTGGCGGTGGAAGCATCCGTATTCACAGACAGGACGTTCAGAAAAGGATGTTTGATGTCCTGAATATCTCAGAGGAAGAGGCGAAGATGAAGTTCGGCTTCCTGCTTGATGCGCTTAAATACGGCGCGCCTCCTCACGGCGGAATCGCACTCGGTCTTGACAGGCTTGTAATGCTAATGGCTGGTGTGACATCAATAAGGGATGTAATCGCATTCCCCAAGACACAGAAGGCAGTCTGTCTCATGTCAGGAGCGCCTTCAACAGTAGAACCAAAACAACTGAGAGAGCTTTACATAAAGACAGATGTGCCAATAGAGTAGTCGCACACATCATGGAACAGCCCAAATCAAGGAATGCAGCCAAAAAAAAATTTACCATAGCCTTAGTTGTCATCACATTTTTTATTGCAGCAATCATAATTACAAAATTTTATTTAAAGGCATTAGGCGTCTTGATGTTTGTGGCAGCTATTATTTATGCTGCGTTATCTTTTACAAAACTGTCTAAAGGAGAGAAAGAAGTTTTATCTGAAACAACGGGGAAAAGCGATAAAATATCTTTTGGCAAGTTGATACAACTTCTCCAATATTTGATTTACGGTCTAATTGCCGTTGCAATAATTAGATTGTTTATCGGACAGCCGAAATAGAATAAATAAAAGCTGGGCAACACCTTCAAGGTTCAGCATGTTTATCTCCTGCTTTCCTCCCTTGTCATTCTTCCTCTCGCACATTTATAATAAATGCCTGAAATTAAAAGGAGAAAAACTATCTTGGAAGAAAGATACGACCCTCAAAAAGTTGAGCTGAAATGGCAGAAGTACTGGGCTGAGAGAAATATTTTTAAAACAGAACCGAATACTTCAAGAAAAAAATTCTATTGCCTTGAGATGTTCCCCTACCCTTCAGGAAAAATACACATGGGCCATGTGCGGAACTATGCCATCGGTGATGTTATAGCAAGATACAAGAGAATGAGGGGATTCAATGTAATACATCCGATGGGATGGGATGCATTCGGGATGCCTGCTGAAAATGCCGCGATAAAAGAAGGAATCCATCCGGCAAAATGGACATACGAAAACATCGCATACATGAAGAAACAGCTCGACAGAATGGGCTTGAGCTATGACTGGGACAGGGAGGTTACGACATGCAGTCCTGATTACTACAAGTGGAATCAGTGGTTCTTCCTTAAGATGTATGAGAAAGGGCTTGCATACAGGAAATCATCATTTGTGAACTGGTGCCCTTCATGCATGACCGTTCTTGCAAATGAGCAGGTTATTGACAGCGGTTGCTGGAGATGCGATACAGCCGTAATCAAGAAGGAGTTGGAACAGTGGTTTTTCCGTATTACGCATTATGCAGAAGACCTTCTAAATGCATGTGACGAGCTTAAGGGCTGGCCTGAAAAAGTTGTCTTAATGCAAAAAAACTGGATAGGAAAGAGTGAGGGACTTGAGGCTGATTTTAAAGTTTACGGAATGGATGAAAAAATCAGGATATTCACTACAAGGGCAGATACGCTGTTTGGCGCAACATTTGTATGCCTTGCACCCACACACCCGTTATCAGAAAAACTCGCTGCTGATAAAGAAGCGCTTAAAAAAGTCAAAGAGCGCTATGGCAAAGAAGATGAAAAGATTGGACTCTTCACAGGACACTATGCAGTCAATCCTGCGAATGATGAGAAGATTCCCATCTACATAGCAAACTTCGTCCTGATGGAATACGGCACAGGAGCTATAATGTCCGTGCCTGCGCATGACCAGCGCGACTTTGAGTTTGCAAAGAAGTATGAACTTCCGATTAAGATTGTAATTATGCCTGAAGAGCAGTCAGCAATCAGCACCCACACACAGCCCCCCCTTACCAAAGGGGGGATTAAAGGGGGGGTAGCTTTTGAACTTGAAGCTGCCTATGAAGAGGATGGAGTGCTCGTTGACTCAAGTTCATACAGCAGACTAAGAAGTGATGTTGCAAGAATAGAGATAGCAAAGCACATAGAGAAAAAGGGATTAGGCAAAAGGGTAATAAATTACAAGCTCCGTGACTGGGGAATATCAAGGCAGAGATACTGGGGAACGCCAATCCCGATAATTTATTGTGAAAAATGCGGAGTTGTTCCAGTCCCTGAAGATGAGTTGCCGGTAATTCTCCCCGAAGATGTGAAATTCACGGGCACAGGCAGTTCACCACTTGCAGACTCGGAAAAATTTGTAAATACAAGCTGCCCAAAGTGCAACGGCAAGGCAAGGCGTGAGACTGATACCATGGACACATTTGTTGATTCATCATGGTATTTCATTGCATATTGCTTTGACAATGGAAAGATTGATTTTAACTCTCAACTCTCAACTCTCAACTCTCAACTCGGGTATTGGATGCCTGTTGACCAGTACATAGGCGGTGTTGAACATGCAGTGCTTCATCTCCTCTATTCAAGGTTTTTTACCCGTGTTATAAAAGACCTTGGAATCATTAACCCTTCAGAGCCTTTCACAAACCTCCTAACACAGGGGATGGTCTGCAAGGAAACGTTGAAATGTCCTGAACATGGCTGGCTCTTACCTGAAGATGTTAAGGATGAGAAGTGCGTGAAGTGTGGAAAGGCTGTTGAGAGAGGACGGGTTGAAAAGATGTCAAAGTCAAAAAAGAATGTCATTGACCCTGACCATCTCATAAACAAATACGGCGCAGATACATCAAGACTCTTTTCGCTTTTTGCAGCGCCGCCTGAAAGGGACCTTGAATGGTCTGATCAGGGAGTTGAGGGTGCATACAGATTCCTTAACAGGATATGGGGGATTGTGTATAAAAATAAAGTTCAAATTCAAAATTCAAAATTCAAAATTGAGGAGCTATCAAGCTGTCAGCTGTCAGCTGTCAGCCTTTTACGAAAGACGCATCAGACAATAAAGCGGGTCACAAACGACATAGAGCGCGAATACCACTTCAATACAGCGATTGCAGCGCTTATGGAGCTTGTGAATGACCTAAGTTCATTTGACCCGAAAACACAAGATGACTGGAAAGCATTCAGATTCAGCACTGAAACGCTTCTGCTTTTGCTCTCTCCATTTTCTCCGCACATCTCAGAAGAACTCTGGGAGTCCATGGGCAACAAAAAAAGCATACTTGAACAGAAATGGCCTTCATGGGATGAGAACATCGCAAAAGAAGAGGAAATAGAACTCGTTATTCAGATTAACGGCAAAGTAAAAGCAAAGATTATGATACCTGCCGGGCTCTCTGACGATGAGGTCAGAAAGAAAGCGCTTGCTGAACCAAAGATACAAGAAATTACCAAAGGAAAAGCGCTGAAAAAAGTCTTTATTGTTAAGGGTAAACTTGTTAACATAGTAATATGATAATGAAAGTTAAAAATTCTCACCTCGGCGAGTCGCCAGAGGCGACAAAGTTAAAAGTGAAGGGGTCAACAGAGCAACAGAGCAGTAGAGCAATAGAGCAGCAGGAAGATACAACTGCAAAGACTTTTTCTTTAACTGCTGCTCTACTGGGCTACTGGGCTGCTGGGCTCATCTTACTGTTCACTCTTTCCGGCTGCGGTTATACTTTGCAAGGGAGAGACACGCTGCCCCTTGCCTCTGTCAAAATAGGCAGGATTGAAAACAGGACATTTGAACCGAAATTAGAAGATAAATTTCAGAAAGCGCTTGCTGATGAGCTGATAAGAAGCGGAATAATGATTTCAAAAAACGCGGGCCATGTAATAAGCGGCACAATAAATGAATTCAGCCTGAGGCCCCTCTCAGAAAAAGAAGGGGTAGCATCCGAATACGAGGTAATTATAAAAGCCAACTTCTTTCTTACTTTCCCCGATGGAAAGGTCAAAGAGCTAAGGAACAGCGGGGTTTTTACTGTATCTTTTTCAGGTTCAGGCAATATAGAAAACATAGTTGCAGCAAAGGAGCAGGCAGCAGAAACTGCCATGAGAAATCTGGCTTCTGAGATAAGGGCAGGAATAGTATATGGCATATAAATGAGCATTAAAACCTTTTTGCAGGAAATAGATAAAGGACTGACTTCGCCTGCCTACCTCCTTTATGCGGATAACGAGTATCCTATAGAAGAGGCGCTCTCTGCGGTCAAAAGGACAATCCCTGAAGCGGAGATGGCTTTCAACTTCAATGTATTTGACATGGACTCTGCTGACAGCATCCCAACTGCAGGGGAAATAACTGACACCTTAAATACAGTCTCTTTTTTCGGAAGCCGTAGATATGTAGTTGTCAGGAACCTTCAGAAAATTTCTACAAAGGAATTTAAAAAATTCCAATCCTATATAGCCAATCCATCACCCAATTCGGTTTTCTTAATGTCCTATACCGGAACATTAAAAAAAGAAATGAAAGAAAGCACGAAAGGGTTAAAAACCATCTGCCTTGATATACGAGAGAATGATCTGCCTGTATGGATAAAAGAAAAGATAAGGCAAAAGGGAATTACAATTAAAGATGATGCTGTGGGATACCTCATCGGGGTTGTCGGAAACGACATAGGGCTTCTGTCATCGGAGATTGAAAAACTTGCATCATTCGGAAATGAAACAATCACAATAAGCGGCATAAAGGAAATTGTTGAAGGGAGCAGGGATTACAGTGTCTTTGACCTCACAAATGCGCTGAGAGAAAAGAACATCGAAAAAGTTTTCAGGATATACAGAACGCTCTCTGAGACAACAGAACCGTATAACCTTTTAGGCGCAATAAACTGGCACTACAGCAAGATGTCCATGCAAGCAAACGACACGCGCCAGCGGAAAGACTTTTCAAGAGCATTTGAAATCCTGAACGATGCCGATATACAGATAAAAACCTCAGGCGGCACCTATCCGATGGAACACCTGCTCGTCAGACTGCTGCGGCTTTGAGAACTGTATTTGCCAGTTTTGAGAGTCTTGATATTTTCCTTGAGGCTGTATTTTTGTGCAATACGCCTTTTGAGACAGCTGAATTTACAGTCCTTATTATCTCTCTCAAAAACTTTTTTACATTTTCCTGATTTTTTTCAGTTATCGCTTCCTCAATCCTTTTCGAAACAGTCTTTATCTTTGAACGGATTGAAGCATTGCGCAGATTGCGTTTCTCTGCCTGTCTTGTTCTTTTTATTGCTGAAAGATTTTTCTTTTTAGCTGCTTTAGCCGGCAATTCCTTCCTCCTTATTGGTCTGAGACCAGAAAAATTTAGTCTTATTTTTTAACATAATTTTAGTCATAAAATCAATCTTTTTAAATTCTTGTGAACATATCTTCACACAAGGGGCGACTTTCTGTCATTCCCGCAACGTCGGGAATCTCTCAGGTTTCAATCCACGTTCCTGCGCGAGGAGCGACATACGCTGGCATTGCCGAAGTGTCCAGATTTTCTTTTCTGAGGAGGACTCAACTAAATCGACAAAATGATAAGGACTAACAACCAACAAATTCACTTCCCTTGTTATTTATACGGCAACTCTATGGTTTCTGTGTATTTTGATATAACTTCAAGCTCGGGGTCTTTGTGAACAAGGACAGCGCCTTTTTCTATTGCTGTTGCCGCTATAAAAGCATCAGCCACCGAAAGCCTGTGATTTGCCTTAAGCCTGCCTGCAGACAAAGTGAGCCTTTCATTTGAATCTACTCTGTGAACAGGCAGCGACTTAACCAGTATAATCAACTCCCTGGCAGCATCTTCACTTTTTTCCTGCCATGTGACATAGTACAATTCCATAAAGCTGATGAACGAGAGATAAACCGAATCTTTCCCCTTCTTGGCCATATTCAGAATATCTTCAACCACGTCACTGCCCTCCTCTGCCTTTGTAAAAGTGAAAATAGCAGAGGTGTCCAGCACATAACTCTTAGACACGTTCTCGTTCCTCTTTCCTTGATTTCAGAAGCGACTGCAGAAGATCCGTGTCCCTGAATTTGCCCCTGAGCGCCTTAATGGGGTCTTTCGGAATAGGCATGACAGTTATTGTATGTCCGTCATCTATCCACTCAAGTTTTGTCTTTGGCTTGATGTTATACTTTCTGCGTATCGCCACGGGGATCGCCGTCTGCCCCCTCACTGTAACCGTGCTTTCCATCGTCATTACCTCCAATAATAACTTACAAGATTTATTTATATTATACAAGATTTAAATAGTTTTTTGCTTGTAATAGACAGTTTATAAGCAGATTTTCTTTTATGAGGAGAGAGATTCAAAAAGACGACTCACGGATTATCCCACCATACCTCAATCCGGATATTAAATCAGACCCTTGTTCGGTTTCAATCCACGCCCCTGCGCGAGGAGCGATAAGTCTATTTGCTGAGGATGCTGCTGTTGGGATGTAAATTTTGACTTACCCTTCCCCTAAATCCTCAGTAATAAGCCTGAACTGCTCCAAGGCTGATTCAAGGTCATCTACTATTTCGCGGGCGATGACATCAGGATCAGGAAGGTTTTCTGAGTCTTCAAGGCTTTCGTCTTTAAGCCAGAAGATGTCGAGGCTTGCCTTATCGCGGCTTAGCAGTTCCTCATAGTCAAATGCCCTCCAGCGTCCGTCAGGGTTTTCCTCAGACCATGTCGGTTTTCTGTTATGACGGTTTTCAGGGTTATAGCATTTGACAAACTCATCAAGGTCGCTTCTCTTTAAAGGATTTGTCTTCAGGGTAAAGTCCTTGTTAGTCCTGAAGTCATAAATCCAGAGCTTTTTTGTCCATGGTGTTTCTGCGGCAGGCTTTCTGTCAAAGAAGACGACATTTGCCTTTACTCCCTGTGCATAGAAAAGACCTGTCGGAAGCCTTAAGAGCGTATGCACATCACATTCATGGAGGAGTTTCCGCCTGATTGTCTCTCCTGCTCCACCTTCAAAGAGCACATTGTCAGGAATAACCATAGCTGCTCTGCCGTGCTGCTTGAGCAGGGATTTCACATGCTGGACAAAATTAAGCTGTTTATTTGAAGTTGTTGCCCAAAAGTCATCTCTCTCAATCGTCTCTTTTTCCTTCGTAACCTTTCCATCTTCTCCAACAATAGTGGTGCTGGACTTCTTGCCGAATGGCGGATTGGTCAATACCATCTCAAAGTATTCTCCGGGATGGCTTGCAAGAGAATCTGAAACTGCAATAGGCATTGAATCTCCGCCGATGCCATGAAGCATCATGTTCATGGCGCAGAGCCTCGCTGTGTTCTGGACAAGCTCCCATCCCCTTAATGCCTTTTCATCAAGGAATCGTTTCTGGTCTTTTGTGAGTTTGTAATGCCTTGGTATATAATCATGGGCAGCAAGCAAAAAACCGCCTGTCCCGCATGCAGGGTCGCATATAGTCTCCATCGGCTTCGGAGCCATAACATCAACCATCGCCTGTATTAATGGGCGGGGAGTGAAATACTGTCCTGCGCCTGATTTTGTATCCTGAGCGTTCTTTTCAAGAAGACCTTCATAAGCGTCGCCCTTAACATCTGCGCTCATGGAAGACCAGTTTTCCTTGTCAATCAAATCAACAATAAGGCGGCGAAGTTTAGCAGGGTCCTGAAACTTATTTTGTGCCTTTCCGAAAATTAAACCCAAAAGCCTTTTGCCCTGCCCGAGTTTTTCAAGGATATGCCGGTAATGGTCAAAAAGTTCATCTCCGTCTTTTTTAAGAAGGCTCTGCCAATCGTAGCCTGATGGAATAGGGCTTTTCTGATTGTACGGAGGCTTTGAGCGCTCATCAGCCATCTTGAGGAAAAGGAGATATGTGAGTTGCTCAACATAATCCCCATAACTCATGCCGTCGTCCCGGAGGACGTTGCAGTAATTCCAGAGTTTTTGAACGATTTGTGCCGGGCTCATATTTTTAACCTTTCTTTGTACTCACATTATATGATAAAATCAACCATGCTTAAAAAATCTCTGAAAGAAACCAATCCGTATTTAAAAAACCCTGAGCTTGGCAAAGCCTTGCTCTATCAATCCGTCTCTTCTTCAACAGCAGTTGAAGGGGTTATTACAAAATACCCTAAACTCTCCAAAAAGATGGAGAAAAAAATGAAAGCTGTTATGGCCGTCCACGAGTCCTTAGCGTCTTACGAATAACAGCCGCAAATACCTTTTCCATCGGCTCATAGTTTCTCTCCATACCCGTCTGAATTGCTTTAATATATTCCGTCATTCCCCTGCCAATCATATCCCTGAAATCCAGAGGCGGCAATCCTGCTTGCAGAGCCATTAAGGTAGCCAGCATCCTTGCTACCCTACCATTGCCCTCTCGGAAAGGATGTATGATCACCAATTCTGTATGGACAATTGCCAGTGCTTTTATTACTTCCTCAAGAGATTTAAAACGGCAAGGTGTAAATTCACAGAGCGGACATTTATCAAGGTCTGCCATCAATTTTGGAATCTGTTCAGGAAATGCAAAAGAAAAGTCACCCTTGCTCATCTTCACTTGCCGGTATTTCCCTGCCCATTCGTAAATGTTGCCTAACCAGACTTTGTGAATTTTACATATGCCTGAAGCCGTGAACCGATGGTCAACGGCAAAAATGTTTGTCAATTCTTCAATGGTACGCATTTGTTCCGCTTTCTCGCACCTGTCTATTTCACGCTTGCTCGTTATACCACGCTTGTTTTTGAGCACCCTGCCGCGGGAGCCGGGCTCAGCCTGGTCTTCTATAAGATGCGAAGTATCGTATCGCTTAGATTTTTTCATATCATTCTACTGAAAGATTCAGAGCGTTCCGCCTTTCTTATTTAATATATTTTTTCATTGAGGTCATCATGGTGACCGGTATTTCAAGTTTCACTGCATTTCTTGCAGCGTATAAAATATTAGCTATTTTCTCAAAGCCACAGCTTGCAAGCTGACAAGTCCCAAGAATTGCAGGCATATTTAATCTGGGGCTTAATAAAGAGAAGGATTTCTCTCTTGCAATCTTTGTCCATGAAGAAATGACAACTTGCTCAAGCAGATTTTGTATTTCTTTCCCCCAAACATATTGCTTGGCTTCCGCCAGATGAAACAGGAGTAGGTGACTATAGTAGGTGATTTCTGGTGTAATATTATCCGCATTTGAAAGTAGTATTGCAGACACAAACCTTTTGCCAATCCCCGCAGAACCATCAGACAATATCCCTGTTAACTCATTATTATTCATTGATGCAACATTTTTCAGAAAATCAAACCATGTTAACAGTCTTGAATCAGTCAAATTGAGTTCGCCAGCATCAACTTTCCAAATAGAAACTAATTCGGTCATATCTCTGTTTTGGCTTAATCTATGAAAAAGGGCAAAGCAGAGCAAAATTATTAAGGATTCATAAAAATCATCTGACAAATGAACTACCCCATCGGTGTCACCTTTCTTGAATATATTATTCGCCTCTGATACAAGCCTTTTTGTTGACTCAATCGCAGCTACAAAGGCATAGAACTCCCGAATCAAAGATTGAGGGTCTTGCTTTCTCAAAGCATGGATAATGGTAAGTTTTGCTAATGAAGTTCTAATGACAGGGTAACTTGTGGTATAAAACTGCTCCTTGAAATACTTGAATATCTTCTCATCAACTTTCAATTCGGTCTCTATTTCAGCCAATATCATCCAAAAAAAGTCAATGGGCTGCAAGGGATAATTTTTTATTCTTTCATCGATTTCATTATTACTAAAACACCCAGGCTGAGGTTCAGCATGCGTTTCAATATGTTCCTGCTTCACGTCATTAAGAAGCCATGTTAACGTATGACCAACAAGTTTTTGCAAGGCATAGGATTGAATATCTCTCAACGGATCAGGCAATAGGTGAAAGTCTTTAATTATGGCTGCAAATAGTTCGATTGATTGCTGTTTTTCATCAGTTTTCCAGAGAGCAAATGCCTGATCCGCTCTTAACCCCAATTCCAGCTTTTTATTATTACTCTGTGCAGCATATTTAGCTCCAGCCTGTGCTAATGAGGCGGCCTTGCCCCAGTTACCTGTCATTGCGGCAGAAATTTCTGCGCGCCTATATGCAATCAATGGCATAGTGTCGAATTCTGTTTTCCAAATCGGCAATATTCTATCCAGTATCTCTAACGTTTCCTTATACTTCTTCTGTCTAAAATAAATCATGGCTCGTGCGTCTTCTATAATCGGGTTATCATCGCCCAGATGGCTCCTTACCTCATCAAGTATCTCAATAGCTTTTTCTGAGTCCTCTAAATGCTCATCGTATATAACTGCCATCATATGATAAGCATTTGCGACAAGACTCATTGCTCTCCATGTTAATGCGAGACTTATTGTTTTCTTAAATGCTTCAAGGCATTCTAACCACTCTGGAGATGCAGAGTTATATTCATTAAGATAAACGTTGCCAATTAAGAAACCTGCCCAATCAGTTTTCGTGTTTAAGAAAGATAGATAGAGATTTTTTATGTCTTCATCTCCATGTTCCAGAGTCGCCATAAAAGTAAGCAAGTCTTCGTAATCTTTACATCTTGCTATTGCCAACAATGTGATAAATCGAATTGACTCCTTGCCTGTCAAAGTCTTTTCAATTGATTGGCCGTACGGCTTAGTTTTATCAGAAAGCAATTGAAATGCTTCTTTGATCCTGGACATCATTATGGAAAGCGGAAATGGCACTTCAATCCTTAGTATTGTCTCGAATAAGAATAATAATCGAGTGCCGTCCTTAAATTCATCTGCTTTGAGATCTTTTATTTCTTGTTCCCATGCTTCGTCAATTTTCAAGGCTGAGTCATTCTTGTCGATTTCTGCCGCGACACGAAATTGAATATGGCGCAACGAAAGACTAACGACTGGATTCTTTGAGTAAATTTTCTGTCCTGGGGCGATAGCTATAGCCGTTAACCAGCTTAAATCCTCTGATATTCGTGGGAGAATATCTTTTTTGTTGGTTAGAAGATAATATATCAGAGGCATTAAAACTTCCCCGGATTCCCATAATATCCCATGGAGAAAAGCGTTGCTAACTTCATTAGGACTTAGAGTTTTTTCTGACAAAAGCGCTTTTACTGCTTGAGCGTGAAGATTCTTTATTTCTGTTATCGGCCATATTTCATTGGCCAAATCTTTTAATAGAGGTGAAATTCTAAAATAACCGGAAGATAATCGTTCGACCCAAGGACCAACAAGAAGATCAAATGCCTCTCCAGGTTTATCAATCGCTGGTGATTTATCACTCATAACTAATGCATGTTGCTTTTTAAAGGGATGATGCATAATGCTTAATCGATAAGAAAGAGTACGGGCTGATTCCATAGGGAAATCTGATATCAGGCGCTTTTTTACTTCACGTTTTATGGTCTCAAAGTTATCAGGATTTACTAAGCTCTCTACTGTTGGCGCAGGCCAGCCTGAAGACTCAAGGCTTCGTATCTTTGCATGAACTAATTGGGGATGACCGCCTGTTTTAATAAAGACAAAACTACTCCACAAATCGAGCACTTTGTTGGCAGGGCAACCGTGCCGCTGTGCAAGCTCCTTTACTTCGTCCTGATCCATTGCCGGAACATCTACTATCAAATCATTAGCAGACGGTAAATAGTGAGATACTTTGTCAGGCAAGTCATCTTGTGTTGTGATGATTACATATCCGTTTTTTGATAAAACAAGACTTATCAAGCCAGCTAATGCATTCTCATATATATTTAAATCTATCCCAAAAGAAATATCATCAATGATAAGAATTGTATCCTCAAAATTCCTTAGAGTTACTGAGATACCGAATAAGACAGCATTTATTGAATTTGCATCTACTCCCCGTAGGGCGACCCATTTATGTTCAAGCTTGAGAGAATTTACCAACAAAGCCGCAATTGATGACTTACCCATACCTGTAGAACCATGCAATGTTATAAACTTATTTTTCAAAAATATTTCTTTCAATGAATCAACAAGTTTCTGACGTCTTGCATACTTCTCTGGTAGGGCTGGAGTAATGCTTTGTTGAATGAGGGCCAACTGAGGGGTTGCTCCTGTTGACGGAAATTGCATCATGCCTTCAAATTGTGCTGTGAGGGCACTAATTTTTTCTGTCATTGCACTAATGGGTACAGGCACGGTGACACTACCTTCAAATTGCTCAAGAAGCTTTATATATGTCAGTTCTCGGTCAGTCGCGCTGCATGCTTTTTCAAATACATATTTAAGTAGAGCTGGTAAGGCTTTTTCTGATACGGCAGGCAAGATTTTAAAATGAATTCCTAATGTTTTAATTTTATAAAGGATTATTCCTTCAAGATATTCCCGTACTGGGTTGCCGGTGTCCCACTCAATAGGAAGAATTAATTCTGTTCGAAGTGTTTCGTCGTCTGCAGTACGTATAAATTCTTTCAACTCGATAGGAAGATCTTCTTTAGTTAATAAGTAATTTTTAAGCGGCGTAGGATCAATATGCTCATGTTTACAATCATCCCAGAAGTCCAAACCCTTCTTTTTACCAAAAGGAGCTGATTTCTCTTTCCCTCGTTCTGCTGTAGTTAGAAAACGATATATTATTTTAACTTTCGGATTAAGGTTCTTATGTTCCCAATAGTGTTTTATTGCATCTATAACTTCATCGGAATTTAATGTGACTGATCCAGATTGTATGTCCTTAACCTGAGTTGTTTTCGCCCGACCAAGGCCAAGCTTATCAATATCTTCTGCACCTTCTATGAATAATGCCTCACCTTCCGATAAAGATAACCATTCGTTAAGACTCTGCC
This sequence comes from Thermodesulfovibrionales bacterium, assembly GCA_049302185.1. Lineage (GTDB taxonomy): Bacteria > Nitrospirota > Thermodesulfovibrionia > Thermodesulfovibrionales > UBA1546 > UBA1546. The sequence continues at coordinate 115,835 of JBAQLV010000030.1, forward strand.
AAATTTGGTATGCATAGCCTCGAAGCGAATGGACAGCTTGTCTCTTTGGATCACTATTCAACATTATTGATTTCTAAAACCCATACTTTTTACGATACCAGCCTTCCCGAAAACGCCTTTTTCAAAATCGCCTGCCGCAGGCGTTCAGCGCGCTTGAGATTAATGTTAATTGTTTGCTCTATTTCCTCTGCGACAGAGAGTCGGCTTTCAATTTCCTCAACAATTCGATGTTGGTCATCAAGAGGTGGCAAGTGCAATGGCAATTTTCTAATCTGGTCTAAACTATAATTTGCTCTCGCAACATCTACTTTCTGCGCGTGAATCAGTTTCTGAACTTTTTCTGAGAGAAAATAGCACATAAGAAACTGGGGTAGCAGACGATCTCTTAAAGGCCGAATAACTGCAACGGCTTGATTTATGTTACCGCCTTCAATACTCTTCGTCGCAACAGCGGCACGCCCTATTGATGCACCAACGATGTTTAATAGCACATCCCCTGTTCTTAAGACAGATTTCTTTTCCTTCTTATTAAATGCCAATGGTAGATGGGCAACATCAGAGAGATCAAGATGACCCCAAGAAACGTTTTGACTACGCACAAAAACTACGCCTTCCGAGCTGTATTCAAAACCCTGCCAATTTGGAGATGAGCCCTTTGTTACTACTTCTGATACCTCACCGACCGTTGTTGTTTTCCATTTTTTTTGCTCGGAAGTTACAAGCTTCCCTTCAACAGCAGCCTTGAGCACAGCGGCCTTATAGCGTTTTAAACTTGCCCGTACTCTCTTGAGCGCCGCCACCGCCTCATCAAGACGGGAGAACTGTTTTTCTATTTCAGAGACGATGAGTTTTTGGTCATGCAACGGAGCAACTGGAATTAATATTTCTTCTATATCCCCACGCCTTAGATTATTTATGTTCACACCAATTGCTTTTTTAGAAATATACGATTTATAAACGGGTGAATCAAAAAAATATCCTAAATACCTTGGTTCAAGAGTAGCAAAAGGGCGGATTACTGCACAAAAAACTCCAAAAGAACCTGTCCACTCAGTCTTAAGTTGCGCTGTTTTGCCAACAAGATGTTTACTGCCGCTTGAAGTTGCAACAACGATATCACCTACTTTAAGTTTTTGTTTTTCTGAAACTACGCGTGGTGGCACATAAACTAAATCGCAATCAAAAAAAAGCTTGTTATTCTGAATATTAGTAGCACGCAGGATTGGTAAATACCCTTCTTTAGGTGTTTCGCTTGCGTCCCCTTTGCCGTATGAAACACCACGAATAATTTGTGCAATATCCCTCACAGGAATTTTTGACCATCCTTGTGGCAGCATGTTATTTTTTTCTACCTTCATGCCGCCAGCGCCTCATTCATCTCATCAAGTAATTGCCACAACTGCTCACCGAATAATTGATGGACCTTTCCAATGCCGCCCTCCTGTGCAAAAGGCACATAGTTGAAATCATCTTTCTCTATACTCAGGTTGGCAACAATATGGTCTCGTATCATCTCAAGCCAGCGCATCTGTTCAGGCATAAACTTCTTTCCTCCGGCTTCCTGCCGGTTAATCCATGTATTAAACCTTTCATGCACATGCTCGCTGAAAGGCTCAAGTTGATTCTCCTGATGGATTGCAAACCGTATCAATGAAACAAGGTCGGTGAGAATCCTCTGGCTGCTTGCTCCCCTCACTTTTGATTTCTCCAAAGCCGCATATGCATCCCAGAGCCTGTCAACGCGCCATAAATAAGGCGGTTTCTCTATCATCTCTGAAAGCGCTTTAATATCTTCAAAGCGAAGCCGCGCCTTGTATGGCCTGCTGTAGATAATCTGAATGGCAGTTATCTCATCCTTATGTTCCTTTATAAACTGTTCAAAGGATGTAACTGTCTTTCGCGCCTTCTCTAATGCTTCCGCATCAAACCCTGCTGCAACGACTTCATCCCTGCTCACAATATCAATGGTCTGCTCAAGGGTCTTGTGCAGTTCAACAATCTTTTTTCTGAGTTCAGGATTATGCAAGGGCTTGACCGCCTCTTTTATTATCTTGTTTGAAGCCTGTTTTATCTGCTCCTCGGAAGGCGCATCATTTCCGAAATCCGTCTTTGCGCTTTCAATATGCCGGTCAGGGTCAATGGACTGAACAAGTCCTGCCATCAAATCCTTAAGCCCTTGTCCATTATTAAGCCTTTTAATCTCATCCTTTTCCTCATGGCTTATCCTTTTCTCAATCCTTGAAAGACGGCCTGCTATTGAAGAGATGACATCTGGCTCTGTATTGCCCAAGGCAACTGCCTGAAGGAGTTTTTCAAGAGAAATGGAGGGTTTCTTTTCCATCGGCCTTGAGTCTGTCTTGTCCTGCTCGCATACGCCGACTGCATCAACAACAATAAAGTGGGTCTTTGCCTTTGCATCAGGCGTAACTGACTGGAGGTCATTTGGATTTATGACACGCACGCCCCTTCCTTTCATCTGCTCAAAGAAGGAGCGGGACTTTATATTCCTCATGAAAAAGACAATCTCAAGCGGCTTTATGTCCGTGCCTGTTGAGATCATATCAACCGTGACAGCGATGCGGGGGAAATAATTTGTTCTGAAATCGCGAATAAGCTGCTCCGGACTGACACCGGTTGTCTTATAGGTAATCTTCTGGCAGAACTCATTCCCCTTTGCGAACTCCTCACGGATAATCTTCACGATGTCTTCTGCATGGGAATCATCCTTTGCAAAGACAAGTGTCTTCGGAACATCCTTGCGTCCAGGAAAAATCTCTGTGAAAAGATTATCCCTGAATGACTTAATGACAGTCCTTATCTGGTCTATTGCAACAATATCTGTATCAAGCTGATTGGCATTATATTCAAGTTCCTCATCAAGCCTCTCCCACCTGACCGCCCTTGTCTCCCTGTCGCGCTTGTCAATGAAATAGCCTGCGTCAACCTTTGAGCCTGCCTGCGTAATTTTTGTCCTTATCCGGTAAACATCATAGTTCACATTCACGCCGTCTGCAACAGCCTGCTCATGCGGATATTCCATGACAAGGTTCTGATTAAAAAATCCGAATGTCTGCTTGTTGGGCGTGGCAGTAAGACCGATTATGGATGAATCAAAATAATCAAGCACCTGCCTCCAAAGACTATATATTGATCTGTGGCATTCATCTGTGACGATTACATCAAAAGTCTCCGGCGGGATAATGGGATTGTACTCAACAGGCGGCGGCTCCTTGTAGATATCAGAATGGTCAAATAATGATTCTTCTTCAAGCTCAGGGTCTATATCTTCGCCTTTAAGGATTGAATAAAGCCTCTGGATTGTGGATATGCAGACACGGGCTGTCTTATCAATGCTGCTTGATTGAAGATGCTGGACGATGAACTCCTCTGTGAACTTAAAAGGGCTGTAAGGCGAATCATATTGCTGAAACTCTTTCAGTGTCTGGTTTCCGAGTGTCTTCCTGTCAACGAGGAACAAAACCCTTTTTGCCTTTGCAAATTTAAGCAGGCGGTAAATAAATGTAACAGCAGTGAATGTCTTTCCGCTTCCTGTTGCCATCTGGATGAGGGCTCGAGGGCGGTTTTCTGAAAGCGACTTTTCGAGATTCTTTATCGCCTTAATCTGTGCTGACCAGAGTCCTTCTTCAATCAACGTCGGCATCTGTTGAAGTCTCTCATTCAAAGTGGACGCCTTTTGATAAACCGATAACCTCTCGGCAGACCGGCCTGATTCAGGAGGCACATCTTCAGTAAGCCATTCTTCAAGGGTTTCGGGCTTATGAAAGGAAAAAACATCGCGTGACCTCGGCTCCGGGTCTAATCCGTTTGTGAAACGGGTTTCTACTCCAGTTGACTGATAGCAGAAGGGTAAGGGGCGGCGCCATGCAGGAAGGTCATCTGCTAAACCATGCTTATATTTATCAGACTGTATCTCTACACCTGTTAGTGTTGTTCCTGCTTTCTTGGCTTCTATAACACCGGCTGCCTTGCCGTCAACATAAAAGATATAGTCTGCAAAACCATGGCTGGATTTCAGGGGAAAATTTCTTATGACAACGCCGCGATGGGCGTGGATGTTTGCGTCACTCAGGTCACATACATGCCAGCCAGCCTTTTCAAGAAGGCTGTCAATGATTTCGCGCGCTTTGTCTTCAGGCGTTAGAGGCATCTTTTCTTTTTCACCTCAGTCGTTAATCAACTTGGGACACATCTCCCTTCGTCTCATCGAAAACATTATAAACCTTTTCACTCATCCTTTTCTCTCCAAATCATGCCACAACCCCGCCAGATGCCCATTCCCCTGAACCGAATTCATCCCCGAACTTCCTTGCAAGCTCAGCAACATTCAGCAGATGATCTTCAAGTAAATGCCATTCATCAACAGGGTTGCCATCCAAGCTATGCGCGTAAAATCTTTTCGTCATCTCTTACTTGCCAAAATTTGCAATTAACATCAATACACATGTTTATTATCATATATATAAGGCGACTCGGTTAATACCAAAGATATAAGATTCCGCCTGAAAAGTAAAGAAAAGTTCATATCATCTATGTTAAAATTTTACACCATGAAAAAATATAAGCCTGTTTCACTTAAAAAAATCAGGACATGTTCTCTTTCGAAAAGAAAGAGCAAGGTCGAGATTGCACTGGCAGCAACTCCGCATAAGCCAGGCAAGTCATTCAGCGATTTTATCCATAATCTGCCTGGCATACTCGCAGCAAAGGACTTCGGGGCTGTTGTAAGCGCTGTGGTTAATGCAAGAAAGAAAAAGAGGCCTGTCATCTTAGGCATGGGCGCACATCCAATAAAAGTGGGGTTATCCCCTCTTATCATTGACCTTATGAACCGTGGAATTATAACTGCAATTGCAACAAACGGCGCTTGTATTGTTCATGACTTTGAGCTGTCATTTGCAGGCCGGACATCCGAAGACGTTGCAGAAGAGATGTGCAAAGGCACTTTCGGAATGGCAAAGGAGACAGGAGAATATATTAACAAAGCCATTAACACCGGAGTTAAAAACGGTTATGGCATTGGGAAATCGCTTGGCGAGATGATTCAAAATTCAAGATTCAAATACAAGGACATGAGCGTATTTGGCGCTGCATATAAGCTGAAACTTCCTGCAACTGTCCATATTGCCATCGGCACAGACATAATTCATATGCACCCCCACGCCGACGGCGCATCAATCGGGAAAGGTAGCCTGAGAGACTTCAAACTCTTCACATCCGTAGTATCAGACCTTGAAGGAGGCGTTTATATAAATTTAGGCTCTGCCGTCATTATGCCGGAAGTTTTTTTAAAGGCATTGACAATAGCAAGAAACCTCGGCAGCAAGGTTGAAAATATTACCACTGTTAATATGGATTTTATCCAGCACTACAGGCCAGCCCAGAATGTCCTCAGACGCCCCACGCTGCAAAAAGGCTGCTCGTATGCCCTCACAGGCCATCACGAGATAATGTTCCCGCTCTTGGCAGCAGCAATTTTAGAAGAGATTTAAATGCTATGCGAGCCTGCGTAAGCTTCCCCTAAAAGCAGACACTCTGTAAGTAGAGCTTTCTGGCAAAATAACCGTCAGGAGGTTCTAAATGAAGAGGACGAGATTCACGGAAACACAGATCGTAGCAATCTTAAAAGAAGC
>JBAQLV010000031.1:0-15033 GCA_049302185.1 Thermodesulfovibrionales bacterium
GCTTCTTTTAAGATTGCTACGATCTGTGTTTCCGTGAATCTCGTCCTCTTCATTTAGAACCTCCTGACGGTTATTTTGCCAGAAAGCTCTACTTACAGAGTGTCTGCTTTTAGGGGAAGCTTACGCAACCCGGTGATATTCTAAAGATTTCAAATCCTCGTTTTCGTAAATTACTATTTCTTTGCTTAAACGACGACCTGTTTCTTCATCTATTCTTATGACGGGTACAAGCGGACCCACGCATCCATACATCGTCATAACGAAACAGATCAAAATTATGGCTTGTATTAATTTGACCATATAGCAAAATCCTCACTTAACAGATGTTATACCTATTGGGTATTTTATGGACTTATGGAATAAATATAGCATATCTTAGCGCAAAGAGAAAAGAAAGAACTTTAAAATCAACAACGTCTGTTATGTTATTATGTGACATTGCTTAAAGTTGGCATCGCTGCGGTTTTGCTGGGGGGGAGGGTGATTGACCCCTGATTTTTGAATGGATTAGCATTAAAGGGAAGGAGGTTTTATGTGGAAAAGGGTTAAAAATAATTTTGATGCAGGCATAGAAAGGATAAAATGGTTTTCATCTCTGTTGTCTGAAAGAATGAAGATTGAATTTTCGGTTATCAAACTTGTAAGCGATAGAGATAAGAAGGAGAAAGAAAGGGCTGAAAAGCTGAGGCTTATAGGAGAGCGTGTGTTTGAGATGAGGGAACAGCATGACAAAAACATATTGAAAGACAAGGTTATAGCAGGCTCTATAATCGAGATAGAGAAGCTTGATTCCGAGATTGAAGATATAAAAAATAAGGTATCCGAGATAAGCAAGGTGGAAGGGTAGAGTTTAAATATGCACAGCCTGACTCTTTACGCCATAGTTTTTATTTTTGGTTCTATTGTGGGTTCTTTCTTGAATGTCTGCATATACAGAATTCCGAGAGAGAAATCAATAATTATGCCTTCTTCATATTGCCCTTCATGCAATACCCCTGTAAAGATATGGGATAACATACCGATTATCAGCTATATAATGCTTGCAGGAAGATGCAGGGCATGCAAAGAAAATATATCTCTCAGATACCCTGTGGTTGAAGCCGTGAATGCATTGTTTTATGCTGCGGTTCTCTGGAGATTTGGAATGGGGTGGCACACATTATTTTATTTTGCATTTGTTTCTTCTCTGATAGTCATAACATTTATAGACCTCGATTTTCAGATAATACCTGACAGCATAACGCTGCCCGGCATCCTGATAGGACTGATTGCAGGCTCATTCCTGCTTCACGACCCGTTTTTTAGATGGACTCTGCTGGGATTTAAGGCTTCAATTATCGGCGCTGTGACAGGGTTTTGTCTTTTCTACTTGATTGCTGTCCTTAGCTGCGGAGGCATGGGCGGAGGCGACATAAAGATGATGGCAATGGCCGGTGCGCTGATGGGATGGAAATCTGTGCTGATGACAACCTTTCTCGGCAGTCTCTTTGGTTCGGTCTGGGGCATATTCCTAATGGCATTTAAGGGAAGAGGGAGAAAGAGCAAGATACCATTCGGTCCGTTCCTTGCAGCAGGCGCAATTATAACACTCTTTGCAGCGCAGGAGATTTTTTACTGGTATCTGAGGGGTAGATGAGCGCAGAAGCAGTATATTTGCCTCTGTTTATATTCCTGATTGTAATATTTATCTTTTTCTATCTCCTGAAGGCATTCCTGAAATTCAGCGGTGATAAGAAAAAAATGGAACAGAAGGATACTTCGCATGTAGGATTTGTCGTGGATACATTTCATGAGCTTGTCTCCAAGCTGAAAGAAAAGGAGAAAGAGCTTGAGGTGTTAAAGAAGCTCGCAGAGCAGAGGGCAGGGGATGTTGAAAGCTACAACAGGAATATTCTCCAGAGTGTGCCGAGCGGGGTAATAAGTTTTGACAGGGATTTAAGAATCAAGACCATGAACTCATCAGCGGAAAAGATTCTTGGCATAAAGGCAGAAGATGCAATTGAAAGGAACTGCGAGGAACTTTTTAAAAACCCGGTAGCAAAACTCCTTAAAGAAGGAAAGCCCATTGAAAGAGGAGAGGTTCAGTACAAGTTATCTGACGGCAGGGAACTGTGGCTCGGGCTTACATTTTCACCTTTGCGCGACAATGCGGGTAAAGAAATAGGCAACATACTTGTCTTTACCGACCTTACAGAGCTTAAGGCGCTTGAGTCTCAGGCGGAACTAAGGAAAAGGCTGTCAAGCCTCGGAGAGATGTCTGCGGGCATTGCACACGAACTCAGAAACCCCCTTGGAGTGATTGCAGGCTATACAAAACTGCTCTCCAGAAAGGCTGACGCTGCGCTGATACCGACAGTTGAGGCAATCTCAAAGGAGATTGAGGTTATGGACAGGATTATTTCTGATTTTTTGTCATTTGCAAGGCCTGTTGAATTAACTCTCTCAAAAATCAATCTCAATGAAGTCATAAACAGTTGTGTGTCAAGCATCGCAGGTGTTAGCGGCCCCGATATTATCGGGGAGGTTCTTCTGGATATTGACAAGTCTGTTTTCATATCGGGCGATGAGATACTTCTGAGACAGGCATTCACAAACCTGATTCAGAATGCCGCTGATGCGATGAAGGATGGAGGGAAGCTGAGTTTCGGATATGCAAAGACCGGCGGCTATGCAGAGATTACTGTATCTGATACAGGGCATGGAATACCTGAGGGGATTAAAGACAAGATTTTTCTGCCGTTCTATACAACGAAGGAGAAGGGAACAGGACTTGGACTTGCAATAGTGCATAAGATAATTACCTCTCATGCTGGCACAATCCATGTTGACAGTACAGGTTCGGGAACGACATTCAGGCTGAGACTGCCCTCAAACTAATTTTTTTTCTGAGCTTTTTCTATTTTTGCCCAAGTGTCACGCAGGGTTACTGTCCTGTTGAATACAGGTTTTTCTTTCGTTGAATCACGGTCAACGCAGAAATAACCCATCCTCTCAAACTGAAATCTGTCACCGGTTTTTGCATTGGCAAGGCATGGTTCAACAAAGCATGACTTCAGCAGTTCTATCGATTTCGGGTTGATGTCTGTCTTAAAATCATTGCTCTCTTCGCCGGGAACAGGTTTTGTGAAAAGGTGGTCATAGAGCCGCACCTCTGCTTCAATTGCATGAGATGCAGAGACCCAGTGGAGTGTTGCCTTTACTTTTCTTTTATCAGGAGAATCACCGCCGCGCGTTGCAGGGTCATAGGTGCAGTGGAGTTCTGTTACTTCTCCAGTAGTCTTATCTTTAATGACATCAACGCATGTTATGTAATACGCATATCTCAATCTCACCTCACTACGAGGCGCAAGACGGAAAAACTCTTTTGGAGGATTCTCCCTGAAATCATCTCTCTCAATATAAAGGACACGCGAGAAAGGAACCTTTCTTGTGCCCATGCTCTCATCCTCGGGATTATTTATCGCCTCAAGTTCTTCAGTCTGATTTTCAGGGTAATTTGTTATCACAACCTTCAGAGGCTTTAAAACAGCCATAACACGCTGAGCACTTTTGTTCAGGTCTTCTCTTATGCAGTATTCAAGCAGAGCCATGTCAACAAGGCTGTCTCTTTTGGCAACGCCTATGCGCTTGCAAAAATTCCTTATCGCCTCAGGAGTGTAACCGCGTTTTCTCAGACCTGAGATTGTCGGCATCCTCGGATCATCCCATCCATTTATATGTCCTTTTTGAACAAGCTGTATAAGTTTCCTCTTACTCAGGACTGTGTGGCTCAGGTTCAGGCGCGCAAACTCAATCTGCCGTGGATGATATACTCCAAGTTCATCAAGGAACCAATCATACAGAGGTTTGTGGTCTTCAAATTCAAGCGTGCAGATGGAGTGTGTTATGCCTTCTATAGAATCAGAGAAACAATGAGCAAAATCGTACATGGGATAGATGCGCCATTTATTGCCTGTCCTGTGGTGTTCTGCATGCATTATCCTGTATATAACAGGGTCACGCATATTTATATTCCCTGATTTCATATCAATCTTTGCCCGCAGGGTGCGTGAGCCGTCAGGGAACTCGCCTTTACGCATTTTCTCAAAGAGTTCAAGATTATCGTCAACAGAACGATTGCGATATGGGCTTTCTTTGCCGGGTTCTGTGAGTGTTCCTCTGTATTTCCTTATCTCATCAGCGCTTAAGTCACAGACATATGCCTTTCCTTTTTTAATCAACTCTACTGCAAATCCGTATAACTTCTCAAAGTAGTTTGATGCATAATATTCCCTGTCCTGCCAGTCAAATCCTAACCATTTAACATCCTCTTTTATTGATTCAACATATTCAACTTCTTCTTTTGTCGGGTTTGTGTCATCGAATCTGAGGTTGCAGAGACCCTTGAATTCTTTGGCTATTCCGAAATTGAGGCATATTGATTTTGCATGGCCTATGTGAAGATAGCCGTTCGGCTCAGGAGGGAAGCGTGTGTGAACATGGCTGTCGTATTTCCCGTTCTTCAGGTCTTCCCTGATTATCTCTCTTATAAAATCAACAGGTTTTTCAGTATTCATATCAATTCTCACTCTCTATTGTCTTAATTGCTTTATCTAATCTCTTAATAGTCTTTTCCTTTCCAAGAACTTCAAGAACTTCAAATATGCCGGGGCTTTCTGTACCGCCGGTTATTGCAACTCTCACAGGCTGTGCAAGGTTCCCGAGTTTTATGCCATGCTTTTCGACTATTGCCTTAAAGATAGTTTCCAAGCTTGACGCTGAAAAATCAGATAAAGGTGTCAGGCTGTCTTTTAATTCACTTAATAAAGCGCGGCTTTTTTCATTAAGAAAGTTTGCCTTTGCCTTCTCGTTATATTCGACATCTTCTGCAATATAATAGCGCAGGGAACTTGCAAGCTCAACCAATGTCTTTGCCCGCTCCTGAAGTGTTTTAATTGCCTTTGAAAGCCACTGTCTGTCTATATTCTGTCCTTTCTGGATGATGCCTGCATTTTCAAGAAAAGGCATCACCATATCTGCAAGCTCTTCAGGATTTGATTTAATAATATACTGGCTGTTGAGCCAGAGGAGCTTTTCAGGATTAAATACAGCAGACGATTTCCCCACGTTCTCAAATGAGAAATACTTTATCAACTCTTCCCTTGTAAATATCTCCTGATCTCCGTATGACCATCCGAGGCGCACAAGGTAATTTACCAGAGCATCAGGCAGATAACCCATATCTTTATAAGCCATTACAGATGTTGCTCCGTGCCTTTTTGAAAGCCTTGTCCTGTCAGCGCCGAGTATCATAGGCAGATGTGCAAATAATGGAATCTCATGTCCGAGGGCTTTGTATATATGTATCTGTTTTGGCGTGTTATTCAGATGGTCGTCACCGCGGATGACATGCGTTATATCCATATCCACATCATCAACGACAACAGTGAAATTGTAAGTTGGAGTCCCATCCGAGCGCATTATGATAAGGTCATCAAGCTGATCATTTTCAAATACAACTTTCCCTCTTATCAGATCATCAACAACTGCCTGTCCTTCCTGAGGCATTTTAAACCGTATCGCTGGATTCTTTTCTTGAATCTTGAATCTTGAATCTTGAATCTTTGTTAAATTTCTGCACCTTCCATCGTATTTTGGAGTTTTTCCCTGTGCTATTGCATCTTTTCTTCTCTGCTCAAGCTCTTCAGGCGTGCAGTAGCAGTAATATGCATTGCCTTCTTTCAGAAGTTTATCTACATAGTTTCTATATACATCAAATCTGTCTGTCTGCCTGAAAGGGCCTTCATCCCATTCGAGCCTGAGCCATTTCATGCCTTCAATGATTGTCTCTATATATTCATCTGTGGAGCGTGTTCTGTCAGTGTCTTCAATCCTCAGAATAAATTTGCCGTTATTGTGGCGCGCAAAAAGATAGTTAAAAAGAGCGGTCCTCGCTCCTCCAATATGCAGATGCCCTGTTGGACTCGGCGCAAAACGAACTCTGACCATTAAAAAATAACCTCCGAAATTTAGTCTGAGATATAGAATATAACAGATTTCAATCTGAAAATGCAGTCTAATCGGTAGTGAGAGATTAAATTTTGTAAGGAGGTTGTGGCTGGATTGAGGCAAGATTCACGGGTCTGTCAGAATAGGGGCTGAAGACTCCACAGGGTGGAGCGGATAGCCACTCTGAGAACTTGCAAAAGCCGAACTATATAGCACTAACAACTGAACTTTTACAGGGTAGTTTAATATTGCCGAGAGACAGATACGGCCTCCTTGATTCGTGAAATATACATGAAAATATTTGTTTTCAGCGTAATGGTTTTATCTCAAGCAGCGCTATCTTTTTAGTCTCAGCAGTAACCTTAAATCTCTCATCTGCCCTGTATCCTGTAATCCAGACAATATCCTCTCCCGAAAGAACTATTGGTACTGAATCGCGCTCATCTCTCGGAATCTTTTCATCCACAAAATAATCCTGTAATTTTTTCTTTTTGCCGAAACCCGCAGGATAAAAGAAGTCTCCTGCCTTTCTTGCCCTTACACCCAAAGGCAGTTTTATCCTCTCAGCGTCAATTATGACTCTGGATTTTCCGTCGCAAGAAATCTCTGCGCTGTCAGCAAATGAAGACTTTATCAGGATACCGGACTCTTTCAATACAAGCTCTTCAGGCACGTTAAGGCTGTATGCGCCGAGCTTTGAAGGCTGCTCTGATGTGAGTATTAATGTCGCATAACCTTTAATGACCCTTATGCCTTTAGGAAGATAAATCCTGTCGCCAGAGTTTCCTCTTTTTACAAGCTCTATAATGTCCTCAATGTGAACAAAGCCGATTCCCCTTAACCCTTTTACTGCATCCATCGCCCTTCTTAAGACCCTTCTCAGAATTGCCCTGTCCATTGTTTCCAATGGAACGAGAAAGAGTTCAATTGTCCTGTCTGTTTTTTTAGGAATCAGTTTCATTAAAGTCTTTGTGACAATAAGTTCAAGATAATTGTCTTCTTCTCTGATAATTTCGCTTGTTCTGCTTATTGTCCTTATAAGTTCAGGATTCTGGCGTTTGAATTCAGGCATAACAGCAAGTCTCAGCCAATTCCTGAAATAATCCTTTTTGAGATTCGATGAGTCAACAATAAAAGACTGCGATATACCGTCAAGAAATTCTTCTATATCTTTTCTTTCAATCTCAATAAGCGGCCTTATGATTTTCCCTCTTACAGGTGGAATGCCTGAAAGCCCTTTCTGTCCTGCGCCTCTTAGAATTCTCATGAAGAATGTCTCTGCCTGATCATCTGCATTGTGCGCAAGCGCAATCCTGTTTGAGCCTATTTCAAGAGCAACATCTTCAAACATTTTATATCTCAGTTCCCTTGCCGCCTCTTGCTTGTTCAACCCATACTCTTTGGCATAAGACTTTACATCAACAGATTTAGTGATAAACGGCACACCGAGATTTTCGCAGAGGGTTTTGCAGAACTCTATTTCAACAGGAATTTCGTCAGGCCTTAAGCCGTGGTCAATGTATATGGCATGAAGCGAAAGCTTATATCCATCCTTTAAATTATTCAGCGCATGGAGAAGGCATACAGAGTCAGGACCTCCTGAAAGACCGATTAAAACCCTGTCTTTTTCAAAGAGCATTGAATGTTTTTTTATCGCTGTATTTACCTGTCCAAGCAAATCCATTTGTATTTAACTCTAAGGATTAGCAAGCGAAGATGTCAATAGTTTTAGACGTGAGATGCACGAATACTTTTGCTATAGTAAGTTAGTATAAGGCAAGGATAGGAGTTAATGAATGAGTAAATTTCTGAAATTCGGACAGTACCTTCTTGAAAAGAAGATTATAGACGAGCTGGATATTGTGAAGGCGCGGTTTATACAGAAGAATAATAATCTGATGATTGGAGAGCTTGCCGTGAAAAAAGGCTGGCTTACAAAGAGCTTCTGAAGGAGCAGGAAGACACCTATATCTTTTTCGGTGAGGCTTTAGTGCAGCTTGAAGTTCTTACAGAAGAGCAACTGATGGAGAATCTTAAGGAGTTTAATATGATAAAATTGCAGAACAGCCAGTATAAAAGAGGTTTATCTGTTTTTCTGCGATATGGTAATTATTTGACAATTCACGTAACTATGTGATACACATAGGCAGTAATGAAAGGCAGGTCCCTAAGCGATCTTTTATGAGAGACGCTTGAAGATAGGGTGAAACATGAGACTGGTTAGGAAGATGGCAAGGGACAGACAGACAGACAGACAGACAGACAGACAGACAGACAGACAGACAGACAGACAGACAGACAGACAGACAGACAGACAGACTTTAGGTCTTACGAGAAAAAATCAATCCGGCCTTTCCATCATTGCAACTGTCATGATTATGATGATACTTGCCCTTTTTGCCGCTATTGGAGTTTCGCTTGTAACAACCGGAAGCAACATTTTTTTACAAGGATTTTCGGGTTAGGCTGGCTAAGTGGTGTTTGCAGATACACAAGCAAGAAGATGTTATTGAAGAGATAAAAAATTATCTCACCAATGAATTTAGAGAGTTCTTCAATTATCAGGTGAATGATGAACTTGTAACCTTTATCAATTCTTCCGATATGGAGACGGAAAATGAAGAAACCCTGCAGAGTAATAACATCTATAAGTATTCTTCTGGAGCAACTGAAATCGAAATAGAAGTTTCAACTATTCATGGTGTTAAGGGTGAAACGCATGCCGCAACGTGCTATCTTGAAACCTTTTTTTATGATTATGACATAAAGCGAATAATAAATTACATGAAAGGTGATAATACCGAGCCAAGACAAAAAAGGGTAATACAGAATCTTAAAATAGCATTCGTAGGAATGTCACGCCCATCCCATCTTCTTTGCGTTGCGGTTCATCGGGATAGTATTTCCGGACAAGAAGAAGCACTGCGTAGAAGTGGTTGGGATGTTAACAATGAATTGGCTTTAGGGGACGCCTCACTCCGCCGGCTGGCGGATCCAGCGATTATTTAGAAAATCCCCCAAAAAAAGAAGAAGTCAAAGAATACGAAAAACAAATTGACCAAATGGTTTATAAACTTTACGCCCTCAAGCCCGATGAGATTGCGATTGTCTACGACTCATAGAGTGGAAGGGAAGGGGTAAACAAGAGCATAGTCACAGATAACCCGCATATTATAGTAATTGCAGGGACAAATGGAGCTGGCATTTCATCTTTATGGAAGAAATTAAAATCAGCAGAATAATCCGCTCAAAAAGAAAAACGATTGCGCTTGTGTTAACGCACGATGCAATGCTCGTTATTCGTGCACCACTCAAAACTCCTATTGATTACATGGAAAAGCTGGTTAATGAAAAACGTGACTGGATTAGAGCAAAGTTGCTGGAAATACAGAGCAGACCAAAACCAAAAGCCAAAGAATTTGTAAATGGAGAGTCGTTCTTTTGTCTCGGAAAGAGCTATAATTTGGAAATTGTGGATATTTCCGGTGTTGATATTGAGCTTAAAGATAATCTGCTTTTATCTCTGGAAAAAGCACCTTATGCCAGAGATGTTGTGATAAAGGGGTACAAATCAGTAGCGGAAAAGAAGATAAAAGAGCGTTGTGAGTGGTATTCAAGTCTTACTGGATATAAGCCGCTCTCAATCAAAATCACTGGCGCTCAAAAAAGATGGGGCTCAAGCGGATCAAAAGGAACAGTAAATTTCAGCTGGCGTTTGATAATGGCGCCGCTGGAAATAATTGACTATGTAATTGTGCATGAACTTGTGCATTTGGAACAAAGAGACCATTCAAGATTATTTTGGGATAAAGTAAAAAGCATCATGCCTGATTTTAAAAAAAGGCAAAAGTGGTTGAAGGATAACGAAAGGACTCTGAGTATTTAAAGGAACCCGAAGCGGAAAAATTAGCAAAAGTTCCGGTCTCAGGTCTTAAATTCTGCCATGCGATAGTTTGACAGCAAGATAGCGAAGATTGCAGGGATATTTTTACTTTTCCCCTCTTAAAGTAAGGTACCCTGAAAATATTATCAGCAGTCCGCCGATAATCGAGCCTTTCCCCGGCAATTCACTCAAAAATATTATGCCGAATATTATCGCGATAACAGGCTCAAGATAACCAAGTACAGCGGTTCTGCCGGCAGAGACGTAGCGAAGCCCTTTAAAGTAGAGAATAGGGGCTATTGTAGAATGGACAATCCCCATTACCAGAAAACTCCAGAGCGCATTTACCGGAAACTCCCTGACAAAAGGCGCAAGAAGGATTGCTATGACTGCGTTTGAGAAAAAGGCAAGCACTACAGGATTAAAGCTCTGCGTGTAAACTCTGATGAGAATAATGACTGCCGCATAAGCGAATCCTGATACCAGCCCTGCGATTATTCCGAGAGCATGTCCTTCCTTGAAGGAAAATCCGTTGAGCATAATCCACAGGCCTGTTGAAGCTATGACTATTGAAATAATAATCGCCCGTGTTACTTTTTCTCTCAGAAATAATGGGGCAAGAAAAGCAACAATTAGAGGAGCAGTGTAATGAGTGAGCACTGCATTTGCTATCGTTGTATGTTTAAAGGCAAGAAAGTAAGTAAAAGTATTAATTAATGAGGCAGCGCCAAGTATCAAAGGATATTTAAGCAGCTTGATCTCGGGGAACTCTTTTCTGTAATTTTTGCCGGACAGGATTATTCCCTGAACGATAAGAGAGACTATAACTGAATAAAAGATAAGGATATGAACTTCAATACCTGAAAGCCTCACAACAATGCCGAGTGAACTCCATAGAAATATTGCAAGCAAAATATAAAGAGAAGGCATCATTCTATTCATTGGGAAACAATATCCTCTGTATAAAGCATAGGTAACATTTTAACACAAAGCCTGCTCGCGGCTATTGATACCTGTAATATTAACGTCCTATGCTCATAGTATTTTTGTCATTCCGCACTTGATGCGGAATCCAGTATCAAAAATAATGGCTTCCAGAACAGCGTCTGGATTCCCGTTTTCACGGGAATGACGAAACAAAGGACATTACTTATGCATCTATCAATAAGCATGTTTTTTCCTGCCTGTGATTGACAAACTTTTCCATTTCTTTTATGTTTAATAACCATGCGATTGCCGGAGTGGATAAAAGTAAAAAGCCCTATAGGGGTTCATGATACTAAACAGATTTTGAGGAATCACCGCCTTTCAACTGTCTGCGAGGAGGCGCGATGTCCTAACATGGGGGAGTGCTTTTCAAAGCCTACGGCGACTTTCATGATTCTCGGCTCTGCATGCACAAGAAACTGCGGGTTCTGCTCTGTGGGAATCTCGAAATCAAAACCTTTAAATGATGAAAGTAATCCCCCCTTACCCCCCTTTAGTAAAGGGGGGATGGGGGGATTTTCAGATGAGCCGGAAAGGGTTGCTCTGGCTGCAAAGGATATGGGATTGAAATATGTGGTTGTAACCTCTGTTACACGTGATGACTTGCCTGACGGCGGCGCTGTGCATTTTGCTGAAACAGTCAGGGCAGTAAAAAAACATCTTCCCAAGACAACGGTGGAAGTTCTCACCCCTGACTTTAAAGGCAGTTATAATTCACTGAAGACTGTTCTTGATTCTGCGCCTGATGTCTATAATCATAATGTAGAGACTGTACCAAGGCTTTATCCGTATGTAAGGCCTCAGGCAAATTATGAAAGATCCTTAAATGTTTTGCGGAATGCAAAAAAGATCGCGCTTGATATTAACGCAAAATCAGGGCTGATGGTAGGGCTGGGCGAGACTTTCAATGAGGTCATCAGCGTATTGAAAGACCTCAATGATGCCGGCTGTGATACTGTGACAATAGGACAATACCTCAGGCCGAGCAAGCAGAATCTTCCTGTTAAGGAATATGTAAGGCCGGAGATTTTTAATGAATATAAAAAAACAGCCGTTAAAATAGGGTTTAAATATGTGGCATCATCTCCGCTTGTAAGGAGTTCAATGAATGCGGAGGAAATGTATACAACAGTGAACAGTAGATAGTGAACAGTGAATAGTTTTTTTGACTAACGACTATTCACTAAATTGCGAGGAGAAATCATGTTTGAATTCAACAGGATAAAGAGGCTTCCGCCTTATGTGTTTGCCATAGTCAACGGCCTCAAGATGGAGGCGAGAAAACGCGGTGAGGATATAATTGACCTTGGCATGGGAAATCCTGATATGCCTGCCCCAAAACATGTGATAGACAAGCTCTGCGAGGCAGCGAATAATCCCAAAAACCACAGGTATTCTGCATCAAAGGGAATTACCCAGTTGAGGATGGCGGTATGCGAGTGGTACAAGAGGAGATTTGATGTTGACTTAGACCCTGAAAGTGAGACAGTTGTAACTATCGGGTCAAAGGAAGGGCTTTCGCACCTTGCCCTTGCAACTATACAGCCCGGAGATGTTGTTATGACGCCTGCGCCTGCATATCCGATACATCCTTACAGTGTGATAATTGCAGGCGGTGAGGTTATAAGCATTCCGATAGGGCCGGGGATTGATTTTTTTGCAGAAATGGAAAAGGCATTTAAAAAAACATGGCCAAGGCCTAAGATGCTTATAATGAACTTCCCTCACAATCCGACAACAATCGTTGTTGAAGGGCTAGAGTTCTTTAAGAAGGTTGTGGATTTTGCAAAAGAGAACAATATAATAGTTATTCATGATTTTGCCTATGCAGACCTTGTATTTGATGATTACAAGGCGCCGAGCTTTTTGCAGGTTCCGGGAGCAAAGGATGTAGGAGTTGAATTTTTCTCTCTTACAAAAAGCTATTCCATGGCAGGATGGAGAGTCGGTTTTTGCGTTGGGAATAAGGATATTGTCGGAGCGCTGATAAAGATAAAGAGTTATCTTGACTACGGGATGTTTCAGCCCATACAGATTGCAAGCATTGTTGCCCTTAGAGGGCCTCAGGATTGTGTCGAGGAATTCAGAAAGATATACGAGTCAAGGCGCAACGTGCTGATTAACGGGCTTCATAATGCAGGATGGAATGTGGAATCTCCAAAGGCTACAATGTTCGTATGGGCAAAAATTCCTGAGCAGTTCAGAAAAATGGGTTCCCTTGAATTTGCAAAACTTCTTATAAAAGAAGGCGGAGTCGCGGTGTCTCCGGGAATAGGTTTTGGAGAAGGAGGAGATGAATACGTGCGATTTGCCCTTGTTGAGAACGAGCACAGGATAAAACAGGCTGCAAAGGGAATTAAGAAGGTGTTTGGCAGATGATTAATGTAGGCATTATAGGATTCGGGACTGTAGGGACGGGAACGGCTAAAATACTGTTTGAAAACAAAGATGTTATTTCTCAGAGAACCGGTTTTGATATAAACCTGAAAAAGATTGCTGACCTTGACATAAAAAGGAGCAGGGGAATTAAACTGCCGGAAGGAATTTTAACTACTAATGCTGACGAGATACTTAATGACTCTGAGATTAATATAGTTATTGAACTTATCGGAGGCATACACCCTGCAAAGGAACTTATCCTTAAAGCCATAAGAAATAAGAAGCATGTGGTTACAGCGAATAAAGCGCTTATCGCCACAGAGGGAAATGAAATATTGGCTGAAGCGGAAAAGCATGGCGTTGAGATCGGCTTTGAGGCATCTGTTGCCGGCGGCATTCCCATAATCAAGATTCTTAAAGAGGGCCTTATTGCGAATAGGATACTGGCAGTCTACGGGATAATAAACGGCACTTCAAATTATATTCTCACAAAGATGACGGACGAGGGCATTGAGTTTTCTGATGCTCTGAAAGAGGCGCAGAGGCTCGGCTATGCGGAAGCTGATCCTACTTATGATATTGAAGGGATTGACTCGGCTCATAAGCTGGCGATACTTGCATCGCTGGCGTATAACATACCGTTTTCGTTTAATGATGTTTATAAAGAGGGCATAACCAGAATAACCTCTCAGGACATTGGCTTTGCAGGAGAGTTGGGTTATAAGATAAAACTTCTTGCAATTGCAAAGGCTTCTGACGGCAAGGTGGAACTCAGGGTTCATCCCACAATGGTTCCAAAGGATTATCTTATATCAAAGGTTGACGGTGTTTTTAATGCAATTTATGTGCAAGGCGATGCTGTAGGCGACACTCTTTATTATGGAAGAGGCGCAGGCGATATGCCGACAGGCAGCGCAGTCGTAAGCGATATCGTAGATATCGGGAAGAAGATAGTCAGGAGTCAGGAGTCAGGAGTCAGGAGTCAAAAAGCAGTCCGGATTCCACGCTCCAAGCTAAAGGTTAAGGGTATAGAAGACATTGAGGCAATGTATTATTTCAGGTTCACCGCATTTGACAAGCCGGGCGTTCTCTCAAGCATCTCCGGAGTGCTCGGCAGTTACAACATAAGCATAACCTCTGTCATTCAGAAAGGGAGAAGTCTTGGAGAGGCTGTTCCTCTCATTGTGTTGACACATACGGCAAAAGAAAAGGATGTTATTAAGGCAGTAGCGGAGATTGACAGGCTTTCAGTTGTTGCGGATAAAACGCTTTATATAAGAGTCGAGGGGAAAGAAGAATAGGGGGCTTACCTTCAGTATCTGCTGTTTTAAGACTTGCCATATTTTTAAATTCAGCCGCACTGTCAGCAACTTTCAGCCCCGCTTTACGCGGGGTTAACGCCTTATATTTTTACCAAATTATTAAACTCTCAAACAGGGCCATTGCTTTGCCTATAAAGCACAGGTTTAAGTTTAAAAAACTCCTTGACAAAACTGGTGAAGTTCAATAACATTTAAAGCACAGGTTTAAGTTTAAAAAAAACTTCTTGACAAAACTGGTGAAGTTCAATATTATTTGCAATAAGACTGTTAGAATTTTAAATGACAGTAAGGAGAAATAGCTTTAGAGCTTTTATAAAGCAAATCAAAACAGAAGGAGGGGAAAATTCTATGGTAGACAGGGAAGAAATCAGTAAACAATTTCTCGGGGCTTTCGAAATTCAGGGAATTAACAGAAGGGATTTTCTAAAATATTGCGCTGCAACAGCTGCAGTTCTTGGCCTCTCAGAATTGGAA
>JBAQLV010000032.1:0-72244 GCA_049302185.1 Thermodesulfovibrionales bacterium
TGCCCTAATTTCACGAGATTCGTCCCGAGCCTTCCGCCGCCCCTCTTCTGGAGCTTTAACGCCTCATTTAGCTGCTCTTCAGTGATTACACCCGAGGCTATTAGTATCTGTCCTAATTTGGCTGCCATAGTTTTAATTTTACACCATACAGAAACCATTATGGAAGTATAGAGGGGGAGGGGCAGAATCCGCTGTCTTCCTTCTTGACTAAACACTCTCTATGCATTAGTCTAATTTAGCAAATCCTGTGGATACAAGATGCAGGATACAAGATGCAACCCCCCTCTATCCCCCCTTAGTAAGGGGGGAATTAAAGGGGGTATCGTGAATCATGTATCATGTATCGTAATGAGGAGGAATAGATGCGTTTTTCAAAAATGTTCATCCCTACACTGAGAGAAGTTCCTGCAGATGCGGATGCAGTCAGCCACAGGCTGATGCTCAGGGCAGGCTATGTGAGGCAGCTTGCTGCCGGGCTGTATATATTTCTTCCCTTGGGCTGGAGGGCGCTTGACAGGATAAATGCAATTCTGAAAGAGGAGATGGAGGCTATCGGCGCTCAGGAGATATCAATGCCTGTGCTTCATCCGGCAGAGGTCTGGCAGCAGACAGGAAGATGGAATACAATCGGGGATGAGATGTTCAGGCTCAAAGACAGGACAGGCAGGGACATGTGCCTTGGCATGACACATGAGGAAATAATGACATGGCTTGCATCAAGAGAGATTCGCTCATACAGGGATTTGCCGCAGATATGGTATCAGATTCAGACAAAACTCAGGGATGAGGCAAGGCCCAAGAGCGGTGTTTTAAGGACAAGGGAATTCATAATGAAAGACAGCTACAGTCTTGACGCTGACGAGGAATCCCTTGACAGAAGCTATCAGCTTCATGCAGGCGCATATCATAAGATATTCCAAAGATGCGGCTTGAAATTCCATCAGGTTGAATCAGACCCCGGCATGATGGGAGGAGCAGTTTCGCATGAATTCATGGCTCCAAGCCCTGCAGGTGAGGATGAGGTCGCATTATGCGATAAGTGCGGATATTCGGCAAATGTTGAGCTTGCACAATCAGTCCCTCCTAAAATCAAGAGTGAAGACTGGGGATTTGAAGAGGTTCACACACCTGAAAAACGAACTGTTCAGGAGGTATCCGGTTTTCTTAAACTCAGCCCCTCATATTTCATAAAGAGCATACTCGTTATAGCAGACAAAGAACCTGTATTAGCGCTTGTGAGGGGAGATCAGGACTTGCATGAAAAAAAGCTCACAAAGATTATTGGCAGTCACAGGCCTGCCCAGAAAACAGAGGTCAAGGAAATTCTCGGCGTTGAGGCAGGGTTCATTGGGCCCATGAACCAGAAGATAAGAATCATTGCTGATTCGTGTTTGAAAGAAGGCGTTTATATCAGCGGCGCAAACAAACAGCATTATCATGCAAAAGGCATTAAACCGGAGAAGGACTTTAAGGCAGAGTGGCATGACATACACCTTGCAAAAGAAGGAGACACATGCCATAAATGCGGGGCGAAACTAAGAATAGAAAAATGCATTGAGATAGGGAACATCTTTAAGCTTGGGACAAAATACTCAGTGCCTTTGAAGGCATTTTTTCTTGATGAAAACGGCAATGAAAAGCCGGTTATCATGGGCAGCTACGGCATCGGTCCCGCGCGAATAGCAGCAGCAGCAATAGAGCAGAACAATGACAAGGACGGAATCATCTGGCCCAAGAGCATTGCGCCATTTGACGTTGAACTTCTGCCCCTGAATATGAATGATTCAAAGACAGTTGAGGTTGCAGAGAAACTTTATAACGACTTGAGAGGAAAAGGCATTGAAGTTTTGCTTGATGACCGTGATGAAAGGGCAGGCGTAAAGTTCAAAGACGCTGATTTAATCGGGATTCCAACCCACATCATCCTCGGCGAAAAGAACCTGAAAGAAGGACTTGTTGAGATTAAAGACCGGAAGACTAAAGAGACGGTTAAGGTTAAGGTGGAGGAGGTAGTGGAGAGAGCATCTAACTAAAGCCCTCCCCTTCTCATTGCACTCAAAAAGACCTCTGAATTAACTTTAAGATAAACAAATTAGCAAGGATGCTATTTCCTGCCCTATATCCCCTGTAAATTAATCAGACACTCTTCTCTTCCTCAGCTTATCAATCCCGAACACCGCCAAAAACAAAAACGCTGATACGAACGCTGTGGCTGTGCCGTAATAGAATGTGGCATGAGGGCCATACTTGTCCCACAGCCATCCGCCTATAACGCTTGCGGGAAATATTGCGAGGCCTGTAAATGTATTGAATATTCCGTAGCCTGTAGCCCTGAATTTATCCGGGATTATAGTTCCAAGATATGCTTTCTGAATCCCTTCTGTAAGTCCCATGAAAACTCCGTAAAGAAGAAAAAGTCCCCAGATATGTTTTTGCTCTGATGTAGAAGCAAATCCCCAATAGATAAATCCAAAAAGAATAAAGCCTGCAAGTATTATCCTTTTTCTTCCAATCCTGTCTGACAAGATTCCCGCAGGAATTGCGGTAAGGGCATAAACAAGGTTGAAACAGAGATAGATTATTGGTATCTGCGTTTCTTTAATGCCTGTATCTGTCGCCTTGAGAATAAGAAACACATCGCTTGAGTTGCCTACTGCAAATAGTGTTGCAATTGCCACAAATGCCTTAAATCGCCAGTCAAAGTTAGCACGGAAGGCCGGTCTCCTCGGCGACTCGCCCGGGGCGAGAAGCTCGGAAGCATCAGACTTTTGAATTTCTGCTCTTTTGCTCTTCTGCTCTTTGATAAGGAAGATAATTATCATCACTGCGATTATTCCCGGAATCATAGAAAGCCAGAAGACAAGGCGGTAATTTCCGGTAAAAAGTGAAAGCAACAGGAATGCGACAGCCGGCCCTGCAACACCGCCTAATGTGTCCATTCCCCTATGAAATCCGAAAGAGCGTCCGAGGTCTTTATGCGGGGTTGATTCAGCAATTATCGCATCTCTCGGAGCGCCCCTTATGCCTTTCCCAAATCTGTCAGTAAAACGAAATGCAAGGACGTGTCCCCAGAGTGTTGAAAGTGCTATTATCGGCCTGCTCAATGTTGAGATGCCATAACCAACAATAAGGAGGATTTTTCTCTTGCCGATTCTGTCAGAGAACCATCCTGAAAATACTTTCAGAAGACTTGCGGTGCTTTCAGCTATGCCTTCTATGAGACCTATGACAGATTTATTTACGCCAAGAACAGAACTCAAAAATATTGGAACAAGGGGATAAATCATCTCGGAGCTGAAGTCCATAAAAAAGCTCACAAGCCCCGTGAAAAAGACATTCCGTTCTAAACCAATGATTTTTTTATCAGGCATTGCTTTCAAAGTTCAGGATACAGGCAATGTCAAAACACCTTTATCTGTTTATAGAAAAACGGCTTAAGGGTTTTAAGAACCGTGATTGACATAACAGGCTTCAAAAGCCATGAGAAGACCGAACCGCTTCCGAGACAGCGTTTGCAATACGGATGAACAAGCTGAAATTTTTTAAACCCTTTCACAATCTTGCCAAGCTCGTTTGATGACAGGACTTTTTTAAGAGATGAATTATTGAGATTGCCGACCTTTGTGCGTCCATTAAAATCCACGCAGCACAGGACAACATCGCCATTATGCAAAATACTGAAGTGGTCTCTCATTCCGAAACAATACCCTGCCCATGCATTGTAAACCTTTCCGCTGTCAAAGGCGTGTCCCCAGTCTTCAAGCATATATGTCTCAAAAAAAACATCAGGATAAATCTCCACGACATTCCACTTGTAGGAAACAAGGGCTTTTATACGCCTTATTGCTTTTTCTCTCTTTTCTGATTCAACACCTAAAATGTCGTATATGCGATTAGCCCAGTAGCTGAAGGTATCCCGCAATTCTTCTGTTGATGACATGACCCTTACCGGCCCGGCTTTCTTCTCTATGTTTTTCTGCGGGAACCTTGTATTCAGAAACCTGAACTTAAAGACTGTGCCTCTTCTCCTTGCCATATAGGAGGAGAAAAAATTAAGAATGCCGCTGAGATAAGAATCAAACGTAAGCGCATTAGCCTTTCTGAGGACAAATGATTTTGCATCAGGTGTCTGAAGAGAAATATCTATCTGATGGAGGTTGTAGTCCAGAAGGCGTTTTCCTGTCTCGCCTCCAAGCCTGCTTCCGTTAGTGGTAAGCCCGACCTTCGCTCCTTTATCATGCGCGTAAGACAGTATCTCAAAAAAATCAGGATGCAGCGTCGGCTCTCCCATTACGTGGAAGGTAATCTTATCGCACAGCTTGTTTTCCTGAATCTCATCAATTATCCTTTTGGCAAGTTCTGTATTCATATAGCCGTATGGCCTTTCCATTGCAGACTTCGGGCAGAACACACAGTTAAAATCACAGATGTTTGTGAGTTCTATATGGATTCTCTTGAGGGGGACTTCTATATGACCGAAATATCTTTTTCCCATTTTATCTTCAGCGCCTTCTGTTATTATAATTTTCCTCTTACCGCAAATACAACCTTCATTCCGAATACATTACACTTAATTGAGTTAAAATATATCCATGGGGATTGATTTAAGCAAAGACCTTCAGCTTGCATCTGCCGCAGGAGAAGAAGAACTAAAACCTCTTGTATATCACAAATCCTCTGAGGTTATTGCAATACTCATCAACAACAAAAACCTTACGGAAGACCTCGCCGCCATAATAGCAGGCAGGAAAACAATGGAAACAATGAGGGAAACAATGAGGGACACTTCCCGCATTTCCCGCGCACTCGACGAAAAGTACCAAAGCGCCACTCGCTTCATCTCATCGGGCGACTCGCCGAGGAGAGCGAATCCGCTGAGGCGGAAGCGAGTCAGTTCGTGATAGCGCTGTTGCTGAAACAAAATTTCTACTATGATAAAATAGCTGACAATGCGCAAATATGTTTTTACGGCACAATTCGAAAAGTCTTATTCAAAGCTCCCTGATGATATTGCAGAGCTTTTTGAGAAGAAACTGCCCGTTTTTCTGAAAGACATCTTTCATCCGTCATTCAGGACAAAGAAGATGGAGGGGTTCAGGAATCCGTATATCTGGGAGGCTTTATTGACAATGAGCTATAGATTCACGTTCGAGATGGATAAGGAAGGCAAGATTATTTTCAGAAACATAGGGGCACATTCTATTCTTGAAAGAAAAAAGGTTTAGCGGCTTTTTCTGGAAGTTCCGAGTTCTTTTCGTCTTTTCCTCAGGTAGGAAATACCCTCTTCCGCAGAGGTGAAAATCTCTGAGACACGGCCTTTCTTGGTATCTTCTTCAGCCACCCTTTCAGCCTCCTGCCATTCCTTTGTCCAGAACCATGCCTGATCAGCGTCTATAAGCTTTTTTGCTTTTACTATAAGCTTGTCATCAGCAAACTCGAAATCAAGGTAGTCACCACTGGAGATACGAAGCCTCTCCATGACCTCTTTTGGTATTCTTACCTGACCGCCAGGGCTTATCTTAACAGTAGTTGCCATATGTTTAATCTACACTTTTAAACATATTTTGTCAAATACAATCCTCGGATGCCCTGCCTCCCTTAAGATACCTCTACTTTTTCCTTGTTTGATTTTGCAGCCCTTTTGAATACGAATTTGCCGTTCTTAAAATCAGCCCCCACAACATCCCCTTCTTTAAATGTCTTATCGAGAATGCTTAATGCCAAAGAGTTAAGTATCTCCTTTTGGATAGCCCTTTTTAATGGCCTTGCGCCATAAACAGGATCAAACCCTGTCTCTGCAAGATGCTCTTTTGCGGCATCTGTCAGGGTTATATCTATATTCTTCTCCATTATGTATTTCTTCATCCTGTTAACCTGTATCTCAACAATCTGCTTCAGAAGCTGTATTGAGAGGGGATTGAATATAACAATCTCATCAACCCTGTTAATGAACTCAGGCTTAAAGAATGCCTTAAGGTCTGTCATTACCTTGTCCTTCATTTCCTTATTATTCTCTTCCTCTGCAGAACCCCAGTATGCAACAGGCCTCTTCGTCCTCTCTATAAGGAGTTCCTGTATATGCGTGCTCCCGATATTTGACGTCATTATCAGAACCGTATTTCTGAAATCAACTGTCCGTCCATGCCCGTCTGTAAGCCTTCCGTCATCAAGCACCTGCAAAAGTAGATTAAAGACATCGGGATGCGCTTTTTCTATTTCATCAAATAGCACCACAGCATAAGGCCTTCTCCTGATTGCCTCTGTAAGCTGTCCTCCCTCTTCATATCCGACATAGCCCGGAGGCGCGCCGATGAGCCTTGAAACCGTATGCCTTTCCTGATACTCAGACATATCAATACGCACCATTGCATTCTCATCATCAAACAAAAACTCTGCAAGTGCCCTTGCAAGCTCTGTCTTTCCAACTCCTGTGGGGCCAAGGAATATGAAGGAACCGATTGGCCGATTAGGATCCTGAATCCCTGCCCTTGAACGCCTGACTGCATTTGAAACAGCGCCTATTGCCTCATCCTGCCCCACAACTCTGAGCCTGAACCTTTCTTCCATTTTGAGAAGCTTTTGAATCTCTCCTTCAAGCATCCTTGATATAGGCACGCCTGTCCATTTTGAAACGACCTCTGCTATGTCTTCTTCATCAACCTCTTCTTTGAGCATCTTTCTTCTTTCCTGAACACCTGCAAGTTTTTTGTTTTCACCCTCAAGTGATTTCTGGAGTTCAAGGAGCTTTCCGTATCTCAGCTCTGATGCCTTTGTCAGGTCTCCTTCGCGTTCAGCGCGCTCTGATTCTATCTTTGTCTTTTCAATCTGCTCTTTAATATCTCTTATCCTTGAAATTATCTCTTTCTCAGCAAGCCATTGCGCCCTGAGTTCGTCCCTTTTGCTCTGAAACTCCGCCATTTCCTTTTTTATCTTATTAAGCTTTTCCTTTGCATCTTTTGAATCTTCCTTCATAACAGCCTGTTTTTCCATCTCATGCTGGCGGAGCTTTCTCTCAATTTCGTCAAGCTCAACAGGCATGCTGTCTATCTCCATCCTGAGCTTTGACGCTGACTCGTCAATTAAATCTATCGCCTTATCAGGAAGAAACCTGTCAGAGATATATCTGTGAGAAAGAACAGCGGCAGATATCAGAGCCGAATCCTTTATCTTGACTCCGTGATGCACCTCGTATTTTCCCTTGAGTCCGCGGAGGATTGATATGGTGTCCTCAACAGAGGGTTCTTTTATGTAAACAGGCTGGAACCGCCTCTCCAGAGCAGGGTCTTTCTCTATGTGTTTTCTGTATTCATCAAGCGTTGTTGCGCCGACACATCTCAATTCGCCCCTTGCAAGCGCGGGTTTGAGCATATTTGACGCATCGATTGCGCCTTCAGCGGCGCCTGCGCCCACAACAGTATGAAGTTCGTCTATGAAGAGTATTATCCTGCCCTCTGCCTGTTCTATTTCTTTCAAAACAGCTTTGAGTCTCTCTTCGAATTCTCCTCTATATTTTGAGCCGGCAACAAGCGATCCCATATCTAAGGCAACGACACGCTTGTCCTTAAGCGTCTCAGGCACATCGCCTGCCACAACCCTCTGCGCAAGCCCTTCAGCGATAGCAGTCTTTCCAACACCCGGCTCTCCGATTAAAACCGGATTATTCTTTGTCCTTCTTGAAAGCACCTGTATGATACGCCTTATCTCATCATCCCTTCCGATAACAGGGTCAAGTTTTCCTTTCCTTGCAAGCTCTGTCAGGTCACGGCTGTAACGGGCAATAGCCTGATATTTATCCTCAGGGTTCGGGTCTGTTACGCGCTGCGCGCCTCTGATTTCTCGCATCGCAGACATTGCCTTGTCAGCGGTAACCCCGTATCTTTTTAACAGCTCTGAGCAATGTCCGTCTGCGGATATGAGAGAAAGCAGAAGATGTTCAACACTCACATATTCATCTGTCAGATGTTCTGCCTCTTTGAAAGCTCCTTCGATTGCATTCTTTAATCTCTGTGAAATATATATCTGGCCCGCAGGAGTTGCGCCAAGAACCTTCGGGAATTTTTCTATCTCCTCTTCAACATCTCTCTGGAGAGTATTTGAATCAACTCCAAGCCTTGTCAATATCTGAGGTGCGATCCCCTCTTTATCATCAAGCAGGGCAAACAAGAGATGCTCTGGCTGGAGTTCCTGATTCCCTTTTCTTTCAGCAAGCCTCTGCGCCTCCTGCACAGCCTCCTGACTCTTTATTGTCAATTTATCCATCCTCATTATTTATTCCTCCTCCCGAAAAATCCTTCTTATCCTTTCTTCAAAATCATGCTTCATATCCTCATCAAGCAGACGCATCATCTCCTCCATCTCATGCTGAAGCGCTTCACCCCTCTGTCTCATCCTTAAAATAATGTCCACGCCTGCCTTATTCACACCGAGTTCTTTGGTAAGGCTCAGCACAAAGTTAAGCCTTTCCACGTCCTCTTCAGAATACAGCCTCAGCCGTTTTGTCCTGCGGGGCATCACAAACCCTTCCCTCTCGTACATCCTCAGTGTCTGAGGATGCACTCCAAGCATCTCTGCCACAACGCTTATCACATATAAGGGCTGTTTCTTGTCCCTTTCGGTCATTGCCCTCTCCCGATAATATCTTTTCTTGGATTTTCTTTATATAATGCCTCTATCTCTTTTATCGCATCTTTTGCCCTGCTGTTGATATCTTTTGGCACTATTATTTGGGCAATAACATATTGATTGCCCCTTCCAGCTGTCTTTGGCGAAGGGAAACCCTTTCCGGAAAGCTTAAACTTCTGCCCCCCCTGCGTTCCGGATGGAATAGTCATCACTGTGCTTCCGTCTATTGTAGGGACTTCAATCTTTGCGCCGAGCGCTGCTTCGCCGAATGTGATTGGCAAATCCACATAAATATCATTTTCCTTTCGCGTAAATACAGGATGCGGCCTTACAGTCATCTCTATACGCAAATCTCCCGGAGGGCCGCCTGCCTCGCCTCTGCCTCCCATGCCTTTAAGTTTCACTATTGAACCGGTATCAACGCCGGCAGGTATTTTTGCCTTTATTGTATCTGTCTGGAGTGTCTTTCCCCTGCCGTTACACGCCTTGCATGTTTTCGTAATCTTCCTGCCGCTTCCTCCGCATGATGTGCATGTCTGGGACATCCTGAAAAAACCTTTTGATGTTTGAAGCTTCCCGCTTCCTTTGCATCTATCACATGTCTGATAGGACTCAGCGCCTGTTCCATTGCACGCACTGCATGGGGTTTCTCTTGTAATGGTAACAGGACGCGTAACGCCTGTGAATGCATCTTCCAAGGAAAGTTCAATAGTCATGAACATATCAGCGCCTTTTCTCGCGAATTGTCCATGCCTTCTGTCTGCTCCGAAGATGTCGGAAAAAACATCTCCGAATCCGCCAAAATCAGAGGTCTCGCCGAAATCAGGCCTTGCCCCTTCAAACCACGGTCCGC
This sequence comes from Thermodesulfovibrionales bacterium, assembly GCA_049302185.1. GTDB lineage: Bacteria > Nitrospirota > Thermodesulfovibrionia > Thermodesulfovibrionales > UBA1546 > UBA1546. Next base: position 9,476 of record JBAQLV010000032.1, read on the forward strand.
CTGCCTCAAAAGGAGATTTGCCGAACTGGTTATAATCAGCCCGTTTCTTTTCATCGCCGAGCACACTGTATGCCTCGTTTATCTCCTTGAATTTATGTTCTGAGGTTTTGTCGCCGGGATTAAGGTCAGGGTGATATTTTCGCGCAAGCTTCCTGTACGCCTTCTTTATCTCGTCCTGAGAGGCGTTTTTGTTTACGCCGAGCATCTCATAGTAGTCTTTAACTGCAGGTGACATTTACCATCTCCCTCTACGAGTCGTAGACCAATTACGTCCTTACAATAACCTTATCAAACCTCAACCCTAATTTAATATCCTAATTTAATATCCTAAAATTAAGCAGCTTGAATCTCGTTTGCTCATATAATAACAAGTGAGTCAATTCGTGTCAAGTAAATAGCAATGATGCATTACATAATCTCAGGAGCATTGCAAGGGTAACGATTTACCCAAAACGTTACCTTTGCATGATAACTTCTGCCACTGCCTTCTGCGCTGCCTCAGAATCCCAGTATGCGTATATTCTTGCTGTGTCATTCCCAACCCTATCAAGGAGATATGGACTTCCAAAAGATACAAATATCTTCGCCTTATCCTTTAATTCCGTTATACATTTCAAAAGCCAAGGGCTTGGGCCGCCCTTCCACGCCCTGATACCTGAAAAAACTGCTACGATAGCGAATGAGTTATCAGGAAAGATTACTTTTTGAATCTCAGAATCGTGTTTTATAATCTGCAATTTTAAATCAGGAAATTTTCCTTTAAGTTTTTCAGCAAGGACATTGCCTAAAAATCCCCCCATCCCCCCTTTAGTAAAGGGGGGTAAGGGGGGATTTTCTTCATCGCTCAAAACAACAAGATATGGTTCCCCTTTTATCTTAATCTCACCCGACACCTTAATTGCCTTTTCCGTTAACTCTTCAGAAAGCTTTCCGTGAGACTCAAAATCAGGCAGGGCTTTAGAAGGAAAACGAATTAGTCCGTCCCTAAATATCCGTAAACGCCTACCCCCCCTTAATCCCCCCCTTAATAAAGGGGACCGGGGGGGTGTTGACAGATAGGAAACAACATTGTCAGGGTTAGTCGGATGAAGCAGTATATCAACGCCTGCGTTAAGAGCCATAAGTGATGCCTCTTCCTCCGAATATCTCCCTATGCCTCCCATGTTCATAGCATCTGTAATTACAATGCCTTTAAATCCGAGGTTCTTCCTGAGATAACTGACCGCCTTTTGCGAGAGCGATACAGGGATGCCTGACGGATCCAATGCCGGGACATTCAGGTGTCCCATCATAATCATCCTTACGCCTGCTTTAACTGCATTCCTGAATGGCGCAAGCTCTGTCTTTGATAGAGCTTTAATATCTTTTTTTATCTTCGGGAGTTTTATGTGCGAGTCTGTTTCCGTATCGCCGTGTCCCGGAAAGTGTTTGCCGCAGGCAGTAATGCCGTGGGACTGAAATGTCTTTATCATCTCGCATCCGAAAAAAGATACGCTCTCAGGGTCTTCTCCAAATGCCCTTGTTGAGATAATCGGATTTCTCGGGTTAGTGTTTATGTCCAGAACAGGAGCAAAGATTGTATTTATACCTGCATACCTCGCCTCAATCGCAATCGCTTTGAATACTTTTCTCAAAAGTTTTAACTGTGAACCGTGAACTGTGAACCGTGAACTGTCTTTTTTGATTGCAGACGCAACTGCCATTGCAGGCGGGAATATCGTGCCTCCTTCTCGGAGAGTCGAGTCTCCGACAAGCTGCTGTCCTAATCCCTGTTCAAGGTCAGAGGCAATGATTAAACTCTCATCCGCTTCCTTCTGAAGTTCACTTATCCCCTGCCTTACCGTGTTCAGCTCTCCTCCGAAAACAATGAACCCTGCAATGCCTTTTTTTACAAGCCTCAGGTAATAATCAAATTCCTTCTCAATATCCCTGCCGTTAAGGCGTGCGATTATGAATTTATAGAAGTTCATGGTGTATTATATCAGGAGAAAAGAAAATCAGGAGGGCTGATGGGTTTATTCGACAGGCTGAAAGAAGGGCTTGCAAAAACAAGAAAAGGTTTTATTGAAAAAATTGAATCTGTTTTAATGCATGGAACGATTGATGAAGAAGTTGTCAATGAACTTGAAGAAATACTTATAACATCTGATATCGGGGTGCATGCTGCGGCAGAAATTGTCAACTTCTTGAAAGACAAGATTAAAAAAGGCGAAGTCAAAGACAGCGCTTCAGCAAAGGAATTTCTGAAAAAGGAAATGCTTTCTCTGCTCGGCTCCTCTTCGCCTGTTGTCCTGTTCGGTGAGAAGCCGTTTGTTATCCTGACAGTCGGCGTTAACGGCGCAGGCAAGACTACTACTATCGGCAAACTTGCAAGCAGGTTCAGGTCAGAGGGACATTCAGTCCTGCTTGGAGCATCTGATACATTCAGGGCTGCAGCGATAGAGCAGCTTGAGATATGGGCTGAAAGATCAGGCGCTTCTATTGTTAAGCACCAGAGCGGCTCCGACCCTGCTGCTGTTGCGTATGATGCGATAGAGTCTGCAAAGCATAAAAAGATTGACATTGTTATTATTGACACAGCAGGCAGGCTTCATACAAAAAGTCCTTTGATGGAGGAATTGAAAAAGGTTAAACGTGTTGTACAGAAGTCACTGCCTCATGCCCCGCAGGAGGTTCTGCTTGTTGTTGATGCAACCACAGGACAGAATGCGTTAAGGCAGGCGCAGATTTTCAACGAGACAGTCGGCGTTACAGGTATTGCGCTCACAAAACTTGACGGCACGGCAAAAGGCGGAATCGTATTTGCGATAAAAAAAGAACTTGGCATACCTGTCAGGCTTATAGGAATCGGCGAAGGGATTGACGACCTCAGGGATTTTGTTCCGGAGGAATTTGTGGAGGCGCTTTTTTCATAAACTCAATCCATATCGGCAGGGCTGCTCTTGAACCGGCCTCTTTTTTACCGATTGGCTTGTGGTTATTCCTTCCGACCCAGACACCAACCGCAAGACTGTCGTCAAAACCTATGAACCATGCATCAGTATAATTGTTTGTAGTGCCTGCATGATAGTTAATTATAATTGAAAAGCAAGCCGTTTTTTGTTAACATCTAAGATGTTGGAAGAACCTAAAAGAGCAAGCCTGCTTCTCAGAAGTGTTGCAAAGACGATTGACCTTATAATTGTCGCTGCTGCGGCAGAGATTATTCCCAGGGCAGGATTTTTTGCCGGACTTGCTTATCTGTTAATCAGTGACGGGCTTTTTAATGGCAAGAGTCTCGGGAAACAGCTTACAGGATTAAAGGTTGTTTCCATTGCAACCGGTAAGGCGTGTTCAGTCAGAGAGTCAATATTGAGAAATCTTGTGCTGTGTATCGGCGCCGCGCTATGGAGAATCCCATTAATCGGATGGGTTATTACGCTGCTTATAGTGGGGGTTGAGTTCGTAATGCTTCTCGGGAGCAAAGAAGGGATGAGGCTTGGCGATGAGATTGCCAAGACAACTGTTATAATAGAAGAAAAGTTAAAAGTTGAAGGTTGAAAGTTAAAAGTGAAAGAAGGAGAGAAGAAATGTTCTTAAACAATATTCTTGGTTTATTCTCAAATGACCTTGCCATAGACCTTGGCACTGCAAATACTCTCGTATTTGTTAAAGGCAAAGGGATTGTATGCGATGAACCCTCTGTCGTTGTTATAAGGAAGGACACTAAGAAAACTATTGCAGTCGGCGCCGAAGCAAAAAAAATGCTTGGCAAAACCCCTGTGAATATCATGGCTATAAGACCAATGAAGGATGGCGTTATAGCAGACTTTGACGCCACAGGAGAGATGCTCAAGTATTTCATTGCAAAGGTGCATAACAGACGCAGTTTTGTATCGCCGAGGATAATCATAGGAGTCCCGTCAGGCATAACACAGGTTGAACAGCGCGCTGTAAAAGATGCCGCTCAGGCATCAGGCGCGCGGGAAGTCTATCTGATTGAAGAGCCTATGGCTGCGGCAGTCGGTGTTGGGCTGCCTGTGGGTGAACCGGCAGGAAATATGATTGTTGACATCGGAGGAGGCACCACTGATATAGCGGTCATCTCGCTTGACGGTATCGTATACAGCAAGGCTGTAAGGGTAGGCGGAGATAAGATGGATGAAGAACTCATCGCATATATGAAACGCCGTTACAACCTCATGATAGGCGAGAGGACAGCAGAGCGGATAAAGATAGAGATAGGGTCTGCATACCCTTCAGACGGAGACGGCCGCTGTGAAATGGAGATAAAAGGAAGAGACCTTATATCAGGTATTCCGAAAACCATAACCATAAACGAGGATGAAATACGGGAGGCCATTAGCGAATCTGTAAATACAATTCTTGACACGATAAAAGTCACCCTTGAGAACACACCGCCTGAACTTGCGGCAGACATCGTTGACCGCGGGATCGTGCTTGCAGGCGGCGGAGCGCTCTTAAAGGGGCTTGATACATATATAAGAGAGGAGACCGGACTTCCCGTAATAGTGGCAGACGACCCTCTGACTGCAGTTGTGAGAGGGGTCGGAAAGATGCTTGACGACTTCGAACTTCTAAGGAAGATATCTATTAATTAATGCCCAAGAAAAGGTTTTTGCTTTTTTTTTCTCTTATCATTGCGTCATTCATTCTGATGACATACCAGAGCAATAGGGGACTGCCTAATCCTCTGCGCCTTATAAACTACCCTGTCAACATTGCGAATAACGCCATCAATTCTGTCTGTTCAAAAATAAAAGTCGCCTTCAAAAAGATACAACTGCGCGATGAAGAAAACAGGAGATTGAAGCTGGAGCTTGATAATCTGCTTATGGAGCAGCATAAATACAAGGAGGCAATTCTTGAGAATGCAAGACTCGGAGAACTGCTTGCCCTGAAAGAAAAAGAAAAAAAATACGTCACTGCTGCACGGGTTATCTCCAGAGGCAATGACCAGTGGACAAACACGCTTGTAATAAACAAAGGCAGGCATGACGGCGTAGAAAAGGATATGACGGTGATAACCGGCAAAGGGCTTGTAGGCAAGGTTTTTTCCGCATTGAACTCTTACTCATATGTCCTTCTGCTCAATGATGTGAATTTCTCGGTGGCAATAAGGCTTCAGGAAAGCAGAACTGAAGGAATAATCTCCGGAACAGGTTCAAAAACATGTATGCTGAAATATGTCTCTCACGAATATGAAGTAAAAGAAAACGAAATGGCGCTTACATCAGGGCTTGATTCTCTTTTCCCTCCCGGAATACCTGTCGGCGCTATAACCGGAATCGCAAAAAAAGGCGCGGGCCTTTTCCAGAACATAGAGGTTACTCCGTTTCAGGACAGCGCAAAACTTGAAGAAGTCGTGATAGTAGGACGATGAAGAAAATTGTTTTGCTCCTCATCATATTCTCAGCGTTTCTTCTTGAGAGCAGAATATCAATTTTTGGCGCACAGCCTGATTTGGCGGCAGCTATTGCCTATTATTTCGGGTTAAAAAACGGAGAAACCAAGGGGATGCTGTTTGGTTCATTTATAGGGCTTATAGGCGACAGTCTTTCCGGAGGTATTCTCGGTCCAAATATCTTAGGGAAGGGCATGGTAGGCTTTCTTTCCGCTTTTATGTCAGGCAGCTTTTTCAGATGGACGCCGGTTCTTGGAGTAATAGGCATTTCTCTATTGACCGCTCTCAACGGAATAATTGTATTCCTTTCTAAAACCATATTTGAGCATATGCCCACTTCTATCCCGAGCGCAATATCCATAATATTTACCGCTGCAATAATAAATTCTTTATTCGGCATATTCATGAGGCCTCAAAATGAGCAATAACAGCAGAAACAGGATATTGCTGGCAAGTTACGTTATCGTCGGGTTATTCGCACTGTTTGCAATCAGGCTGTGGCAGCTTCAGGTTCTTCAGGGAAAAGAATACAGAAAAATATCTATGGAGAACATGCTGCGTATAATTAAAATCCCCGCTCCCAGAGGAATAATATATGACAGAAACGGCGCTCCACTGGTAAAAAATTCTCCGTATTTTTACGCTTCACTCATGCCCGAGAATTTAAAACAAGTCAATGTGCAATATTTAGCAGATATTCTTGGAATTAACGCCGGTGATATTTATGCCAGAATAAACAAAAAAGGACTGAGCCCGTTTGAGCCTATAAAACTTAAGGAAGGACTCACGTTCAAAGAAATAGCGGCGATAGAAGCAAGGCGCTCAGATTTTCCGGGATTGATAATTGACATTGACATGAGCCGTGAATATCTGTACGGAGATATCGGAGCCCATCTCATCGGGTATCTCGGTAAACTTAACCCTTCCCAGTCAAAAAATCCGGAATTCAAAGATGTGCCGCCGGAGGCATTTATCGGGCAGTGGGGCGCAGAACTTCTTTTTGACAGGTCTTTGCGCGGGATACCCGGAGAAAGGATTATAGAAATTGACGCCATTGGAAGAGAGATAAAACTTCTGCAGGAGAATCCCCCTGTTACAGGAGAAGACTTAAAATTGAGCATTGACATCAATCTTCAGAAAGCTGCGGAAGATGCATTTGCAGGAAGAGCAGGCGCAGTGGTTGCTTTGAAGCCTGACACAGGAGAAATACTCGGGCTTGTGAGCAGACCGTCTTTTGACCCGAATCTGTTTGCGCGCGGTATAAATTACAGTCAATGGGCAGAGTTGATTCAGGATAAAAAAACGCCTATGTTGAACAGGGCGCTCCAGAGTCAGTATCCGCCGGGCTCTACGTTTAAGATAATAACAGCAATAGCGGCGCTCAATGAAGGAGTAATCACACCCGACACAAAAGTTACCTGCACCGGAGGAATAACCTACGGGAAGTGGCAGTTTGGCTGCTGGAAAAAGGGCGGACACGGAACCGTTTCTCTGCACCGGGCTATAGTTGAATCATGCGATGTTTATTTTTATGAAGCAGGAAAACGTCTCGGAATAGATAAAATTGCAGAGTATGCAAGAAAACTCGGACTCGGAAGCGAGACAGGGTTACAGCTGGTAAAAGAGCGCTCAGGACTGATACCGGACACCAAGTGGAAGCATGAGAAGAGAAACCAGCAGTGGTATCTCGGTGAGACATTCAATGCAGCAATAGGTCAGGGTTATGTGGCCGTCACGCCGATGCAGATGGCTCAACTCATGAGCATCGTTGCCAATGGAGGTTTAATATACAGGCCTGTAATGGTTAAGGCAGAGGCGCCGTTACAGCCTGTTGCGAGTGTGGATATAAAACCTCAGGTTCTTGACCTTGTAAGAGACGGTCTTTACGGTGCTGTAAATGAAGGCGGCGGGACAGGCGGCGCGGCAAAATCAAACATTGCGGCAATTGGAGGGAAAACAGGCACAGCACAGGTAGTAAGCATAAGGAAAAGCTCTCATCACCTGCCTGAAAAATTTCGTGACCATGCATGGTTTGTGGCATTTGCGCCTGTAGAAAAACCTGCTATTGCATTATGCGTATTTATAGAGCATGGCGGTCACGGCGGCGGAGCTGCAGCTCCTATTGCAAAGCTGGCAATCGAAGCATATCTGAAGAACAAACAGAACAGCAGCTCAGTAGCACAGTAGCGCAGTAGTTAAAGATTTCTGCACTAAAGACTGCTGCTCTGCTGCTCTATTGCTCTGCTGCGCTGATGGTTAAACTTATGTTGAACATAAACATAAACAGGCGGTTGATTAAAAATTTTGACTGGGGCACCTTCTTCATAGTGATCCTTCTGTCTATTATAGGCATAATGACAATCTATAGCGCCACACGCCCCTTGCTTCCTCATGAACAGCCAAATTATCACATAAAGCAGATATACTGGCTCCTGCTTGGAATCACGGCGTTATTTTTTATTGTAAGCTTTGATTATATCTGGCTAAGCAGGTTTGCTTATCCTGTATATGCGGCAGGTGTAGTCCTGCTTTTAGTTGTCCTCTTCGCAGGGAAGACAGGCATGGGAGCGCAAAGATGGCTGACCATCGGGCCGATTTCTTTTCAGCCGTCTGAAATATTCAGGCTAATGTTCATAATAGTAATAGCTCGGCATTTCATGGAAATCAGCGGCACAATGGGATTGATCTCTATGATGAAAATTTTTCTGGCGTTCACGTTTATCCCGCTGATAATCTTACTCAAGCAGCCGGACCTCGGCGCCGCAGTTATCCTCTTAATAATGTTCTTATCACTCAGCATTGTGAAGGGATTGCAAAAAAAAGTTGTCGTACTTCTGATTGTACTCGGAGTGATCTCAATTCCATTCATCGGCAACATAATGTGGGAAGGGCTGAAAGATTATCAGAAAAGCAGGATTGTTGCATTCATGGAGCCTGAGGCAGATCCGGCAGGTATCGGCTATCACATAAACCAGTCAAAGATTGCGATAGGCTCAGGCGGTATTCTTGGAAAAGGCTACCTGAAGGGAACGCAAGGGCCGTTCAGGTTTCTTCCAGAGAAACAGACTGATTTTATCTTTGCGGTGTTCGCAGAGGAATGGGGGCTTGTTGGAAGCATTTTCCTTCTGCTTATCTACCTCGCCTTAATTCTCAGGGGGCTCGATACTGCATTAAAGGCAAAAGATGAATTCGGCAGGCTCCTCGCTGCCGGAATAACAGCCATGTTTTCAACCTACTTCTTTATAAATGTAGGCATGACCCTCGGTATTATGCCTGTGGTCGGAATCCCATTGCCTTTTATGAGCTACGGCGGCACAGCGCTTCTCTCAAACTTCATTGCCGCAGGCATCCTCATAAACATAAGGATAAGGAGATTTGAACTCTTTTATTAAAAACGCCTCTTCTGCTATAATTAATAACTCTTAATTCTTAACTTTAAACTTTCAACTTTTATTTTTTAACTATTCACTGTTTTGCGAGGCGGTGTAGCTCAGTCGGTTAGAGCATGCGGCTCATATCCGCAGTGTCCGGGGTTCGATTCCCTGCACCGCCACCAAATTTGTTTTCCCAGAGTTTTTGAACAATTGCTGCTGAAGTCATACACTAAATCCTTTCTTAGTTATGAACCATATGTTAAAATAAACCATGTCTAAGAAGTCTTTAAAAAAGACAAATCCTTATCTAAAAGACCCTTCGCTTGGCAAGGCATTGCTCTCTCAGACCGTTTCTTCCTCAACCGCCGTGGAAGGTATGCTTACAAAATATCCAAAACTCTCCAAAGAAATGAAAAAGAGGATGCGCGAGATTGCGGCAACTCAGAAAGCCCAGAATAAAAACCGTTAAATGTAGCTGACCCTTATTTAGACTTCCTCGCTTTATCAATAGCTTTGGTTATATCCTCATGAGTCCATTTTACGATAGGAAGTCTAAACTCTTTAAAGGCAGTTGGTAGCTCTATAGGTGGTTTGTCACCTTTATATACTCCGACCACGCCCTTCTCACGTTTCAGGCTTTCACGAATTTCCCAGTCAACCCATTTGCTCTTTGCGCTTTCTGGAGACAAATAAACAAGGGTTACAGATGTTTTTTCCATTTTGTCCCGAATTTGTTGCTTGATGTAGTCAGCGTTCTTGCTGTCGAAGGCATCCTTTACAGAATAGTCATCGAATTGCAGTTCTGTTTTATCATTTTTCGCTTGACCACGTAGCAAGTTCACTTCATCGCGGTCTTCATAGGCAAAACTGATAAACACATGGGGACTTACATCAGCACTTGCGTCTTTCAAGCTTTGTTTTGCTTTCTGCTCCAAACGCTCCAGATCAGAAGATCGGAATCCTCCACCTCCGCTACCACCCATAATGTCCTCCTTCTTTTAATGTTTATTTGTTCCAACTAATTCTAAACACGAAATACAATATCCGCAAGGTTTGTCCGTTCCTTTGTGACATGAATATGTACCAGTAATACCTCGCTGAGTTGCCAAGGCGACAACATCTACTTTGTTGAATTCAAAGAGAGGGGTTGTCACTCGTATTTCTCTGCTCAGTGCATTCTGAATTGCTTTTTCCGCTGACTCTATGAAAGTTCGCCTTTGATCAGGGAACAAGCTGAACTGCTCCGATAACAACCCAATCGCTACAGCTTTTGCCCCGATTTGAAATGCATATGCTGCACCTACAAGAAGAAAGAGAAGATTTCGTCCTGGCGTAAATGCATCTGCCTTAACATCCTTCGTGCCTGATGTAAGCCCTGAAAGGATCAGTTTCCCATAACCCGAAAGGTCTACGCATTCGGGTTTCGGAAGTTCAAGTTTACTGTGGACAGCAAGACAGGCATTCCACTCACGTTGAGCACATAATTGACCGTAATCGACAAATAGTGGATAGGTTTGTAATCCTTCTTCTATTAACATCACACCAATTAGAGTTGAATCCAAGCCACCAGAGACTAAATTGACAATGCTCATATTGCATATTCCCTTTTAGCTACACGCATCGTGATCCACATTGCCAAATCGACGCATCCTACACTGTAACCAAAATCCTCTGATATCCGTTTAAACTCTGACTCCACGTTTTCGTACCACTTCAGCTTGGCTAACGCTGATGGTTTTAGCTCGATGCCAGCAGCCAGCTTTAAATAGTCAAGGATATGTGTATCGAGTATGGCAAGTTCGGAGCAGTAGCCAACTCTTCTCAAGAATAGGCTCGCCTGTTTTGGCCCAAAGCCGCTTATATTGTGTACCAGCAATTCTCGCGCATGCAAAGGATCTGTTGCTGAAATAAGTATGCGCTTGATGGTAAGCGCATTACCGTAAACGTTCTGTGCTGTTTCAGACAGTAATTTAGGCAAGCGATTTTTAAACCTCGGAGTTATCTTTCGAGTTCTGCCATCCTTTGTTATCTCTAAAGGCTTCGAAAGCATTGCCGTAAGATTCTTGGTGTATTGTTTATAATCAGCCACACAAGCAGACTTGCACAACATGCCCTGCCCCTTAACGAAGTCTGCCATGGCTAAAGCATGCTCATAAAGCATTTGACTACCAAATATGCATATGGCAATCTCATAAAATAGTTCGTCTTCCGAAAGGCGACTCCAACTATCCCTTTCATCGTTTATATTGTTCACTTCAGCGCACATTTGCCGAATTGTTCGATCTATTGCTAACCGATTGAGTCTCATGGCTTCCACCTCAATACATCCGCGCAAACAGAGAAAATACGATCTGGAAAGTTTATTTTGCAGAATTCAACCCCTCGTTCATCATGAACGCTTTTCGATAGTCTCTCCATCCACATGCGGTAAAATGCTAAATTGTGCGCCAAAGTCCGAGGTTGAAAGTCTATATCCATATTTCCATATTCTGTCTGTCTTTTAAAAAAGTCCGCATGCGTGAAATGAAAGAGTGTAGCTGTCTCATGATCGACTACAGTTCTACACCATTCCAGTCCATCATAGCTGTCTGCACCAGCTAATGTGTAAATCGCTATGGATATTGGATTGCCTGTGCCTAACAAATGTAGGGCAACATAACGGTTTGTCGCATTCATAGCTTTGCGTATTTCCGAGATACAATGCGCGCGGGCGAAGACTCCTTTTCCAAGACACCTTTCCGAAACGGCAATCATTGCAACCCCTGTTATGTCAGCAACCTTCGAGCATAAGGATGGTAGGGCTTCTGCTTTGCCGTGAACGATGGGAATGATGGGAGTTTGAGCATTGACTGCTTGATCTTGTTTATGCCGCTCACAAATCAAGCTGACATGCGACGAGAAGTCGTCTGGTGGTGATTGCTCGTCAAAGCCAAAGGCAAATGTACAGTTGATTTCTGCCAGCATTGCATGATAATTCTCTTGCAGCCATGACTTGCTTTTTTCTTTCCAAAAGCTTTCGTAATTTCCAGAATCTATCAATACTGTAACGCCTTTACTCATCGCATCTGTTATTTTGCCTTTGATAATTTTTTGCACGTCTGCGCCAGCGTAGTGCACGTCAAACGCTGACACTAAAAACTGCTCTGCATGCAATGCAGAAAGAACTAATACGCAATCTAAGGGACTGATCGATGTTTTTACAGACGAGACGGAGGGGAAGTATATAGGCAAACTAAGTTGCCTTTCCCCGACCTTTAAGTCTCGTGGGCGCTGTACAGTCATTATTTTTTATCCTTTTTCGTGTCGGCTGCTATCCGACAGGTCTCGTTAAACCAGTTCGCATGCTCACTGGAAACGTGTTCCTCAACACGCTCGGCAAGAACAATAAGACGGTCTGTTTCTCCGAGTCCGCGATATGGGCCAGCCGCTGAAAGAAATAGGAATTTTTCATGTTTCAAACGCTCGGCTGTTGAGCGATATGTAATCCAAAGTGATGAATATTGGTTCATATGGTGTACCGCTTCGATTATCGCAATTAGACCACCGGCAATTGAAGCAAGCCATTTCCCCCAATTGTCAATTTGACTCACGATTGGAATGCTAATTGCCAAAACAACCTGGATAAATTTTAGCCACTTGTACCATCTCTGTGCGCAGCCACTTTTTTGATCATACCAAGACAACTGGTCATCCAGTCGTAACCACGCCGGTTGGTTTTCTGCCCATTCCGGCGGTTTAATGACGGTATCAGTTTTCGTTTTGCAGATAGCCATTTTTTCTCTCCTATGTCGCTTGTAGTTCGGATATATAACTAAATCAGCTTGCCTGCGAAAGCCTTTTTCAAAATCGCCTGTCGCAGGCGTTCAGCACGTTTTAAATTTTTAGTTATTTCCGAAACAGCCTGATTTTTCGCCTATTTTATTCAAAAGTTCATGTTTATTCAATAAATTTTTTATCAGATGTTTCAGAATAATATTTACTATCAGCAATTGAACTTATTCATCGCCTTTGCAGCGCCGCCTGAGACAATCGCAGTGACAGCATCAACTGCGCGTTCAATGGCATCTTTGATCATGGGGAGTTCGTCTTTCCGGAATTTTTTGAGGACATAGGTTTCAGGAGATATTCCGGGCTCCCTCCCTATCCCTATCTTGACCCTGATAAATTCTTTTGTGCCGATGCTCTGGATTATTGACTCAACGCCTCTGTGTCCGCCTGCGGAGCCGTTCCGTTTTATCTTGAGCTTTCCTGTGTCCATGTCAAGGTCGTCATGGATTACTATCAAGTTTTCAGAAGTGACATTAAATTTCCTGAGAACATCTTTTACGGCAATGCCGCTCAGGTTCATAAAAGTCAGAGGCTCTATGAGCAGAACGTCATGTCCTGCCATAGAGCCTCTGCCTGCAATATATTCTTTCTTTTCCTGTAAGGTTATATCAAAGGACTCAGCAACAGCCTCCAGCGCAATGAAACCGAGGTTGTGCCTGGTCTTTGAATACTTACTGCCATAATTGCCGAGTCCGATTATAGCCCACAATTATTTTTTCTCTGCTTTCCCTTCTGCCTCTTCCTTTTCTTCTTTCTTGCCTTTCTTTATTACTTCCGGCTCTACTATCTCAGGCGCAGCAGCAACAATGCCCTCAGCAGGAGCTTCAGGCTCTTTCTCAACAGCAGGAGCAACAATATTCAAAACAACTTCATCAGGTGTGGTAAGAACCTCTATCCCCTCCCCCACCTGGATGTCTTTAACATGAATGGACTGGCCTATCTCAAGCTTTGATATGTCAGCCTCAAGATGCCCCGGTATCTTATCAGGCAGGCACGTTATTTCTATTTCCCTGAGCACATGCTGCAGGATGCCGCCGTCCCGCTTCACGCCTATCGGCTCTCCATGAGTCACAATACGGACATTCACAGTCACCTTTTCCGTAAGAGATATCTCAAAAAAATCCGTATGCAGGATATCTCCCTTTAAGGGGTCTGTCTGATATTCCTTAAGAATAGCCAGTTTTCTGTCGCCATCTGAGAACTTAAGATTAACAACTGTATGCTCGCCTGCCGTAGAGTCAATAAATTCAGCCATAGCCTTTTTTGATATTGCTATTGGCAGTGAACCGCCTCCCCTGTAGATAATTGCAGGTATCATGCCCTGTCTTCTCAGCGCCCTCGCAATACCTTTCCCTGCTTTATCCCTTTTTTCCACATTTAGTGTAACCCTTTCCATCTTATCCTGCTCCTCCTTTATCCCCGAAGAAATTTCGGGGTTATACAAAAAGCGAACTTATTGAAGATTCTTCATGAATCCTTTTTATTGCCTCGGCAAGCAGAGGCGCTATGCTCAGGACTGTGAGCTTTTTGCATTTCTCCTGCTTGCTGTCAAGCTGTATTGTGTTTGTTACAATCAGTTCCTCTATAACTGAGTTATTAATCCTGTCTATCGCGGGACCTGAAAGGACAGCGTGCGTGCATGCTGCCAGAACCTTTTTTGCCCCCTTCTCCTTGAGCGCAGATGCAGCCTGAGTAATCGTGCCTGCCGTATCTATCATATCATCAAGTATAATTGTATTTCCCCCCCTTACATCACCTATTACATTCATTACCTGAGACTCATTTTCCCTCTCTCGCCTCTTGTCTATAATCGCAAGCGATGCGCTGAGCCTTTTTGCAAATGCCCTTGCTCTCTCCACGCCTCCTGCATCAGGTGAAACTATAACAATGTCCTTAATATTGCATTTTTTAATGTAATCAAGGATAACAGGCGAAGCATAAAGATGGTCAACAGGTATATTGAAGAATCCCTGTATCTGTCCTGCATGGAGGTCAACTGTCAGCACCCTGTTAGCGCCAGCCACTGTTATAAGGTCAGCCACCAGTTTTGAGGATATAGGCACCCTCGGCTGAACCTTTCTGTCCTGCCTTCCATATCCATAGTAAGGGATAACCGCGGTTATCCTTCCTGCCGAAGCCCTTTTCAATGCGTCAATGAGAAGCAGGAGTTCTACAATATTATCATTTACAGGGGTGCATGTTGACTGAATCGCAAATATATCAGAGCCTCTTACATTCTCGTTTATCTGAACCATGATCTCGCCGTCGCTGAATGTGGTTATCAGCGTATCGCAGACAGGAATCCCGAGATATTCCGCAACCTCATTTGCGAGCTTCCTGTTAGAATTCCCTGTCAAAAGCTTTATGCTGTTTGGCATTGTTCCTCCATTTTCAGGTGTCAGTATTCAGCTGTCAGGTTTTAGTCAACGGACAACTAATACCTGAAACCTAAAACCTTTCGATTTTGCCCCGCAAAATCGAGCTAACTGGGGCGGGAGGATTCGAACCTCCATATGGGAGATCCAAAATCTCCTGACTTGCCGTTTGTCGACGCCCCAACATGACAAGTAGGAAGTAGAAAGTTGGAAATGGGAAGTATAAACTTCTCACTTCTCACTTCTCACTTCTATTAGTGTCTCAACAACCCTGCTCCAGCAAGGCTTCATCGCCTCCGCAGCATCCTCAGCTTTTTCTCTGCTGTTGAATACACCGAAGACGGTCGGCCCGCTTCCGCTCATAAGTGAAGCCTCTGCCCCCATGGCAAGCAGCCTGTCCTTAATTTCCCCTATTACCTGAAACTCCCTTATCACAGGAAGCTCAAGGTCATTTTTCATCATTAAGGCTATTGATTTAAAATCCTGCCTCTCAAGGGCTTGACAGAAAAGTTTAATATTATTATCTCTCTTTGTCAACTCCGGAAGCAGCTTGCTCATTTCTGAATATGCCCATTTTGTTGATATGCCAAGAGCAGGTTTCACAATAACAATAATATGTCTGCTGACGGCTTCAAGTCCCGTGACTATCTCACCTCTGCCTCTAACAACAGCGACGGGGGCTTTAAAAAAGAAGGGGACATCAGATCCCAGCATCCCGCCGAATTTTATCAGCTCTTCATCTTTCAATCCGAGTTCCCACAGCCTGTTCAGCCCGGAAAGGGCGCATGCCGCATCGCTGCTTCCTCCACCCAGTCCTGCAGATACCGGTATCTCTTTCCTCAATGTTATGACTGCCCCTTTATTGACCGATAACTTTTCTTTAAGAAGAACCGCGGCCCTATAGACGAGATTTTCCTCAAGAGGTATATCGGCGTCTGTTTTTACCTCAATCCTGTCAGAATATCCAAAAGTGAGATAGTCATAGAGGGAGATGCTCTGCATGAGGCTTAATATCTCATGATAGCCGTCTTCTCTTCTTCCCAGAACCGACAGAAACCAGTTTATCTTTGCAGGCGTCTTTAAAGACAGTGACGAGTGACGAGTGACGAGTGACGAGTTTTTCATTATTATTATTGAATCTTTAATTTTAAATCTTGAATTTTCTTTTCTACTCTTCCTTTAAGCCCCTCTTCTTTTTCGTGGAATTTAAGCGCGTTCTCCCATGCATCCAGCGCATCTTTATTCAGACCCTGAGAGAGGTAGACATCTCCAAGGTGTTCATGGATTACAGGGTCATTGTTTACTATGCTCAAGGCTTTCTGCAATGTCTTTACAGCCTCCTCATGCTGTCCCATCTTGAAATACACCCAGCCAAGACTGTCAATCATATATCCATTGTCAGGTTTTAACTTAAGCGCCTTCTGTATAAGAGAAAGGGCTTCCTCAAGGTTTATGCCTTTATCAGCGTAACTGTATCCAAGGTAATTCAGGGCGTCGGCATGTTCGGGATTTATCTCGATAGTGCGCCTAAGATATTTCACCATCTCTTCAAATCTGCCTGTTTTTTCATGCGCCACTGCCATATTGAAATTGAGTTCGGCGTCGTTGGGGAAAAGTCCCAGCCCCTCCGAGAATATTCCCTCTGCTTTTTTGTAGTCTTTTAACTGCATATAACTAACACCGAGATAGACATACACTTCAGGCTTGCCTTTCTCAAAGCTCAGTATCTCTTCATACATTTTTACCGCATCAGTGTGCTGCCCTTCTTTTGAATAGATAAAGCCGAGATGCAGGAATGCCCCTATGTTTTTTGGGTCCACGGCAATAATCTTTTTCAGTTCTTCTGACGCCTCTTTATATCTTTCTACTTCTTCAAGGGTAACGGCTAAATAGTATCTAATCTGCACATCCGCAGGCTTGGCTGTAAGGACAATCCTGAATTCTTCTATAGCCCTGTCATACTGCTTGCTTTCTATATAGAGAAATCCGAGTCTTCTGTGTATATCAAGATTTGCCGGCTCCTGAATGCTCATATTCCTGAGCTGCTCTATGGCTTTGTCAACGGTTTTATCTTTCAGATAAATCTGCGTAAGCCGTTCCTGTGCAATCGTGTTATGCGGATTAAGCTCCACGCTTTTTTTATAATGCTTCTCCGCCTGTTTCAAATCTCCCTTAAGTTCGCTTATCACCCCGAGGTTAAGGTATGCGGCATCAAAATTTGGTCTTATCTCTGTGACCTTGCTGAAATATTCCGCCGCTTTATCGTAATCCTCCAAATCCATATTTATAAGGCCAAGGTAATACATGCCCATAGCATTGTCGGGGTCTGTTTTGAGAAAAGACTCAAGGATTTCCTTTGCATCGGAATATCGCTTTTCTGCAGCATACAAAACCCCAAGAAAAAGGTATGCGTCTGCCTGTGTGTTATCAAGTTTAAGCGCCTTCTCAAAAATCCGTATTGCCTTGTCTGTATTTTTCTGGCTGTTATAAAGTTCACCAAGCAGCATAAGCGCCGGGACATAATCAGGATTTGCCTTCACAGTCTCTTCTGTCATTGCGATAGCTTCAGGAATCTTGCCTGTCCTCAGAAGCACATAACTTATCTGGGTTCTGATGTAAGGAGATGAAGGGTCTATCTTAAGCGCCTCTGAATAGTTATTCAGCGCGTCTTCCCATTTGCCTAAAAGTTCTGCCTCATAGCCGAGGATATAATGATAATAAGCCTCTTTTGGAATATCAGGAGATTCGGCAGGCTCTGTACGAAATATCTGAGCACATGAAAAGACAAAGAGCACCGGCAGTATTAACAGGATTTTTCTATACATGATGTTATTATGCCATATAAGCTATAGGGGGTCAACGCGCACATAGACTTTCTGACAGGCAGGGTTAGTTTGAGCGACTTCAATTTCATTCTTGTTGAAACCTATCAATTCATGATATATTCATTTGCATGCGAAGAAATGTGCCATATCATTTTTTTATAGCGTTCCGTTATCTTAAATCAAGAAAAAGACATAAGGGAATTTCTCTTAATACAGTAATTTCTGTTGGCGGTGTGGCAGTCGGTGTCATGGCGCTCCTTGTTGTCCTCTCAGTTATGAGCGGCTTCCATGAGGACCTGCAGAGAAAAATACTTGGTGTAAATGCGCATATTATAGTGCTCAGCTACAGAGGGGCTATGACTGACTACAAAGAAGTATTAGAGAAGGTCAGCGGAGAAAAAGATGTTGTCTCTGCATCGCCCTTTGTTCTCGGACAGGTCATGTCTTCATCAGGCAAAAGGGCGCATGGTGTATTCTTAAGAGGAATAGACCCTTCTCTTGAGGCAAATACCACAGAGATAGCTAAATACATAAAAGACGGAAAACTTGACGACCTGAAATCCAAAGACAGCATTCCGGGCATTGTAATAGGGAAAGAGCTTTCAAGCAGTCTCGGTGTTCTCAGGAATGACATAATAAACATCATATCTCCTGTCGGAGAAATCGGGCCTATGGGAATGCTGCCGAAAGTTAAACAATTCAGAGTGGCTGCGATATTTGAAGTGGGAATGTTTGAATATGATTCAAACCTTGTCCTTACAGAACTTTCTTATGCCCAGGATTTTTTCGGAATGGGTAATAGCGTAACAGGCATAGAACTCAAGATTAAGGATGTGTACATGGCAAAGGAGGTAAGGGAACGGGTTCAGAAAACACTTGCATTCCCGTATTACGGAAGGGACTGGATGCAGATGCACAAGAACCTTTTTTCAGCGCTGAAACTTGAAAAACTTGCGATGTTTGTCATACTTGTTCTAATAATTCTTGTCGCCTCATTCAATATAGTCGGCACGCTTATAATGAATGTCATAGAAAAAAGCAGGGAGATAGCAATCCTCAAGGCAATGGGAGCCACAAAAAAAGGCATTATGGCCATATTCATGCTCCAGGGATTTTTTATAGGACTTGCAGGCACATTGCTCGGGATTGTCGGCGGATACATACTCGGCTATATGTTTAACAATGTCATCAGATTGCCTGCAGATGTATATTATCTCAGCCATCTGCCTATAAAAATGAAGCTCATTGATTTCATAGCTGTATCTCTATCTGCATTGACAATAAGTTTTCTTGCAACAATCTATCCTGCATGGCAGGCGGCAAAACTGAACCCTGTAGAACCGCTGCGGTATGAATGAAAATAAAACCAAGAAATGATTGAAGTAAAGGGATTAAAAAAGTCTTTTTTCCTGCCTGCAGGAGAAGTAAAGGTTCTGAACGGCATAGACCTTTCTATAAGTCGGGGAGAGATGCTCGCAATAGTCGGCGTATCAGGCGCGGGGAAAAGCACCCTTCTGCACATCATGGGCACGCTGGATGAACCAACATCAGGCAACGTCTTATATGAAAGCAGGGACGTATTTTCTCTGGATGATTATTCACTTGCCGGTTTCAGGAATAAATCAATAGGCTTCGTTTTCCAGTTTCATCATCTTCTGCCTGAATTTACAGCAATTGAGAATGTATTAATGCCGGGACTGATAAACATGTCTGGTTACAAAGAAATTAAAGAGAGAGCGGAAATGCTTTTAGGAGAACTGGGGTTATCTGAACGGAAGAACCATCGTCCCGGAGAACTTTCGGGCGGAGAGCAGCAGCGGGTTGCCGTTGCACGGGCATTGATAAATGAACCGAAGGTCGTATTAGCAGACGAACCTACAGGAAATCTTGACACCCATACAGGCGAAGAGCTTTTCAAGCTTCTGCTGCATCTCAATGAAAAGAAAAGAATCACTTTCGTAATAGTCACACATAACGAATCTCTGTCAAGACAGTGCCACAGGGTTCTTGAGATGGTTGACGGAAAGTTCAGGTAGAATTTTATTGAGAAAAACTTGTTGACAATATGTATTATGTCTGGTAGGATTTTGATAGCTAAGAATTGGTGTATTAATCCCGATATTATCGGGAAGAATTATAGAAGGAGGTAAGGTATGATTAAGAAAAAGGCAGCAAAGAAGACAGTAGCAAAGAAAGCTGTAAAGAAGGTCGCAAAGAAAAAGGTTGTAAAGAAGGCTAAGACAAAGAGGAAACCTAATGCTGCGTTCATGAAGCCCATGAAGATCAGCAGCGCCCTTGCATTAGTTGTAGGAGACAAACCTATTCCAAGGACAGAGGTTACCAAGAAACTCTGGCAGTACATCAAGAAGAACGGGCTTCAGGACAAAGTCAACAGAAGGATGATAAATGCCGATGCAAATCTGAAAGCAGTATTCGGAGGCAAGGGCAAAGTTTCAATGTTTGAGATGACCAAGCTGGTCAGCAAACATATGAGCTAAGAATCGAATCAGCGATTTTTGTTAGTTTAAGTTAAAGGCAGGCAAATAAATCACTTCCCGCCTCAGTGAAAGTGATTTATTTGCCTGCCTTTTTATTCTTCCTGCTCCCGCATTATTTTTTAGCATCGGAATATATCCTGATTGCCTTGTTTCACTCAGAAATGGTAGAATGTATGAAAATTTTCAGAGGCGAGAAATGATAGAACAGAAAATACCTGTAGGTTTAACATTTGATGATGTGCTTCTTATTCCTGCGAAATCAGATATCCTTCCAATGGACGCTGACATATCTACCAGCCTTACAAAGAAGATAAAAATAAATATCCCCCTGCTCAGCGCTGCCATGGATACAGTCACAGAATCAGATCTTGCAATATCAATAGCGCGCGAAGGCGGAATCGGAATAATCCACAGGGCAATGTCTGCGCAGAGGCAGGCGTCAGAAGTGGACAGGGTAAAGAAATCAGAGAGCGGCATGATAATAGACCCTGTGACAATCTCGCCTGATGAGCCAATCTCAGAGGCAATGGCTCTGATGGAAAAATACAAGATATCAGGCGTGCCTGTTACAGTAAAAGGAAAACTCGTTGGGATACTCACAAACAGGGACTTAAAATTTGAGACCGGGTTGAGCAAAAAGGTCTCAGACGTTATGACAAAGAAAAATCTGATAACAGCATCTATAGGAACAGACCTTGAGAAAGCAAAGGCGATTCTTCACAAATACAAAATAGAGAAACTGCCGATTGTTGACAGGGATTTCAACCTGAAAGGCCTTATAACAATCAAAGACATCGAGAAGAGAAGAAAGTATCCTCATTCATGCAAGGATAAGTTAGGAAGATTAAGGGTTGGCGGAGCAATCGGCGTAGGAGAGGATGCCATTTTCAGAGCAAGTCTCCTTGTAAAAGCAGGCGCTGATGTGCTTGCAATAGATACAGCTCACGGCCATACAAAGTTGGTCATAGAGGTCTTGAAGAAGGTTAAGAAAAAATTCAACATAGAAGTCATTGTCGGAAATGTTGGAACTCAGGAAGGGACGCTGGATTTAATAAAAGCAGGCGCTGATGCAGTCAAGGTTGGAATAGGTCCCGGCTCTATCTGCACAACGAGAATTGTTGCAGGCGCAGGAGTTCCGCAGATTACAGCGATAATTAACTGCTATTCGGTAGCAAAAAAATACGGAGTCCCCATCATTGCAGACGGAGGCGTAAAATATTCCGGAGATATAACAAAGGCTCTTGCTGCGGGAGCGCACTCTATTATGATAGGAGGGCTTTTTGCAGGAACAGATGAATCACCGGGCGAAACAATCCTCTATCAGGGAAGAAGCTATAAAGTTTACAGGGGAATGGGTTCTCTGGGCGCAATGGAGCAGGGCTCAAAGGACAGATACCAGCAGGCAGGCGTTGAAAGTAAAAAACTCGTTCCTGAAGGAGTTGAAGGAAGAGTTCCCAATAAAGGGCCTCTCTCACATAGCGTGCATCAGTTAATGGGCGGACTCCGTTCGGGAATGGGCTATTGCGGATGCAAAAATCTCAATGAATTAAGGCAGAAGGCAAAGTTCCTCAGGATTACAAACGCAGGGCTAAGGGAAAGCCACGTCCACGATGTCATCATCACAAGAGAAGCGCCGAATTACAGAACAGAGTGGTAATCCGCTGCTTCGTAAACCCCGTTTAGAAAACATGGAGCATCCCTGACGTTAAATGGCAGAGCTTTCTAACGGGGTAAAGGTTTTGAATCCCATATGCTTGCCGAAACATTTTGTTAAATGTATTGTTTATTTCTGAGGCAATGGGAAGTTATTTTCAGTTGCCGGATTCTTTTAGATATTTCAATATCACATCTTTGAAGGCGTTAAAATCTCCGATATGCTTTTTAATAATTGTCACTACAATTTCAGCATCAACATCTTCATATCTGTGGACAACAATATTCCTGAATTTAATCATCTTATCCATAATTGCATATAACTCCGGCTCAATAATATTGTTTTCAAGCAGGATCTTAAAAGTGTCGGCATAACTTGTCGGCGGTCTCATGTCCTTATCAGAGATGATGTGATGAGCTATGTCCGCACACGTCTCGATCATCATCTGCAATGTCCTTTCAATAATACGCTGAAGTTTCCAGTCGGACTTATAGCTCTGAATTGTTATATCAGAAAACTCCTCAACCTGTTTTTGATACGTCTCAAGTTCTGAAATCTTTCTCAGGATAACATTCCTATCAACCAATCCCGTATCTCCTTGCAAAAAAGGCGTCTTCTTTCAGCTTGAAATCAAAAAATTCCCTTAATGTTACTGATTCGTATATATGACGCCTGAATGGTTCCTTGTCAATAAGAAGTTTTTTGTTCTGAAGTATTCTGCCGGCAATGCTGAGAGACACGGTATTAAGTATCACAAGGTCAAGTTCTGATGTCCCAAGGGCGTTTGAAAGCCTGTCAAAAAGCTGGAGCTTATAGCCTGCGAGATTGCCGGTATCTTTCAAGTAGACTGCGATATCTATATCAGAAAGGTCTTTTACCTCTCCTTTGGTTAAACCGCCAAACAGATATGCAAACACAATATTGTCATCTTGAAGAAGGACATTCTTCAAATTCTGAATTTTTGATAAGATATTTTTGGGCAGCTTTTCATACTTTATCATGCCTAATTATCACATAAGGCAGTAAAGCAGTCAATGAAAATGAATTGAAATTGCCATCACACATTAAACCTGAAATTGATTATATCCCCGTCTTTTACTTCGTAAGTTTTACCTTCAAGCCTCAGAAGCCCTTTTTCACGCGCGGCAGACATGCTGCCGTGTGATATGAAATCATCAAATGATACAACCTCTGCTCTTATGAATCCGCGCTCAATGTCAGAATGAATTTTTCCTGCCGCCTTCTGCGCATCTGTGCCTTTCTTTATTGTCCATGCCCTGACCTCATCCTCTCCTACGGTAAGAAATGATATAAGGCCGAGGAGGTCGTACGAAACATGGATTAATCTGTTCAAGGCAGGCTCATGGATACCGAGGTCATCAAGAAATGCCTCTGCCTCTTCCGGAGACAACTGCGCAATCTCCATCTCAATCTTGCCGCAGAGGGTTAATACTTTTACCTGTTTGCCTTTGAAAAATTTCTGAAGTTCAGAAGTCGTGCCGGCAGTCTTTTCAGAATTCAAATCTTTTTCCGAAACATTTAAAACAATAACCACAGGCTTTATTGACATGAACTGGAGATTCCTCATTGTCTTCTGTTCTTCCTCTGAAAATTCAATATCCCTGAGAGGCATTTCCTTTTCAAGAACCTCTTTGCACTTAACAAGAACTTTCTTTTCTGTCTCATCAGGCTTCTTGCCTCTCTTTTTCCCCTGCTCCATCCTCTCAAGCCTTTTTTCAACAAGTTCAATATCTCCGAAAATCATCTCAAGCTCTACAGTCTCAGCATCACGGACAGGGTTTACATTTCCCATCGGATGGACTATGGATTCATCCTCAAAGCCCCTGATGACATGGACTACAGCATCAACGTCCTTTATGAGGTCAGATACTTTTCTGTTCTGCTCAATATCGCCTTTTGTAATGCCTATATAATCAACATATTCTACTGTTGCATATGTCGTCTTCTTCGGCTTATAAATCGCTGCCAGTTTTTCAATCCTTGAATCAGGGACTTTTACGACGCCGAGATGAGGTTCTGCCGTGAGAGTGGGATATATTGTCGTCTCAAGGTTTAAGCCTGTCAGGGCATTAAATATTGTTGTCTTTCCTGAATTCGCAAGTCCGGTAACAGCTATCTTCATCCGATTTCCTTTCTCATAGGGGAGTTGCTTCTTAGAAAAGCCCCTTAGGTATGTTTATCCCGAGATGCTGGTATGCATGCTTTGTGGCAAATCTGCCTCTGGGAGTCCTTTCAAGAAAACCTTCCTGAAGGAGATAAGGCTCATAGACATCTTCTATTGTCTCTTTGTCCTCTCTCAATGCTGCTGAAAGAGTATCCACGCCGACTGGCCCGCCGCTGAATTTCTCTATAATTGTAGAGAGGAGTTTCCTGTCTATGTCATCAAGGCCCTTTTCATCAACATCAAGGGCAAGAAGAGAGTCTTTTGTTATCTTCATATCAATTGCGCCGTCTCCTTTCACCTGCGCAAAATCCCTTATCCTTCTGAGAAGCCTGTTTGCAATCCTTGGAGTGCCTCTTGAGCGCAGTGCAATCTCAAGTGCGGCATCATCCTTAATCTCTATGCCGATAATCCCTGAAGACCTCAGCACGATTTTTTTAAGTTCAGAGTGCCCATAAAATTCAAGCCTGTTTATTACTCCGAATCTGTCTCGTAAGGGAGATGTGAGAAGCCCTGTCCTTGTTGTTGCTCCTATCAAGGTAAACCTTGGCAGGCTTAACTTCAGTGTCCTTGCATTAGGCCCCTGCCCTATAATTATGTCAAGCTGATAATCCTCCATCGCGGGATAAAGAACCTCCTCCACTATCCTCGGGAGCCGGTGTATCTCGTCTATGAAGAGGATGTCAAAGTCTGACAGGTTTGTAAGTATTGCAGCGAGGTCTCCCTGCCTTTCAAGCACAGGCCCCGATGTTGACCTTATATTTACCTTAAGCTCATTTGCGATTATCGTTGCAAGGGTCGTCTTTCCAAGCCCCGGAGGCCCGCAGAAAAGGACATGGTCTAAAGGCTCATTCCTCTGCCTTGCAGCAGTGATGAATACTCCGAGATTTTCTTTTATCTTTTCCTGCCCTACAAAATCGCTGAATGCCTTTGGCCGCAGATTAAGCTCATAGGTTAAGTCTTCCTCTTTTATGACTCCGAGCTGCTCGGAGTCAGGCTGGTCGCCTCGGGCGACTCGCTGAGGTGAGTCATCTTTACGTATCATAAAATTAATCCCATGTTCTTAATTTTAATTCTCCTCTATGTCTGCTCGCTGCCTGTCAGATATTTTAAAGATTCTTTTAGCAAAGTTTCTATATCCTTATATCCTTTTTTATAAGCCATCTCCAGCGACTCTATCGCCTCTGATTTTTTATACCCGAGATTAACGAGTGCTGAAAGCGTATCTTCAAAAAGCCTGTCTCTGGATTTCTCTGCCCGGGGGAGCTTTTCCCTCAGTTCAAGTATTAACCTGTGCGCTGTTTTCTTGCCAAGCCCGGGTATCCGGCATAAGAGCGCAACATCCTCTTTTTCCATTGCATGCATAAAATCATCATGTGATATTCCTGAGAGTATGTTTAACGCCATCTTCGGGCCTATGCCTGTTACGCCGAGAAGGGTTGTGAATATTTTCTTCTCATCCTCGGTGGTAAATCCGTATAGCTGGAGTGCGTCTTCACGCACATGAGTATAGATATTCAGAAAAACAGCGCTGCCTTCTTCCGGAAGATTTGAGAGTATGCTTGAAGGGACATTTACCTGATAACCCACACCGCCGGCTTCTACGATGACATTATCGGGCCTTCTTGAAATAAGCTTTCCTCTTAATGAACCAATCATTATGCCTCTGCAAGCTGCATTGAGATGACCTTTGACACTCCCGGCTCTTCCATTGTTATCCCGTAGATGTAGTCAGATGACTCCATAGTCACCCTGTTATGTGTTATTACTATAAACTGAATGTCCTTTGAAAGTCCTCTTAGCATCTTAGTAAATCTTCCGGTATTGGAGTCGTCCAGCGGCGAATCCGCCTCATCAAGGATACAGAGCGGAGTCGGCTTTATGAGGAAGCTTGCAAATAAAATAGACAGCGCAGTCAGCGCCTTTTCTCCGCCTGAAAGAAGGCTTATGTTCTGCAATTTTTTGCCGGGAGGCTGTGCAATTATATCTATTCCAGTTTCAAGAATATTATTTTCATCTGTAAGGATGAGTTCTGCCCTTCCGCCTTCAAAGAGTGAGATGAAGACCTCAGAGAATTTTACCTTTAGCGCCTCAAATGCCTCTCTGAGTTTTTTCCTTGTTGTGCTGTTTATCTTTGTTATCGCCTCTTCAAGTTCGGCAATTGACCTGCTAAGGTCATCCTGCTGTTTTGAAAGAAACTCATACCTTGTTGTTAATTCTTCATATTCTTCAAGTGTGCCGAGGTTCACAGGCCCGAGTTCCTGTATCTTTTCCTTAAGTTCAGCCAGCCGATCTTCATCTTCAGGCAAAAGCGGTTCTGTTTCAAGCAAATCTATTTCTGTCCCGTAATTCTGTCTTATATTTTCAGTGAGGTTTTCAATCTTCAGCCTGTGCTCTGCTCTCTCTACATCAAGCCTTGAGACTTTAGATGTGAGAGCATCTATCTCATGCCTGAGCGCCTTGACCGCCTGCTCATATGAGAGCATCTGCTGGTTTTCCTGCTCAAGCGCCTCTTTCCTCGCAGATATGTCCTCCCTAAGCCTGTCCGCATTTAAAACCATACCCTTTACCTTCTCTTCGTTTTCGACTGATTCTGCCTCTCTCTGTGAGATGCGCTCCTCAACAGACTTTATTTCGCCATTCAAAGAATTGTCTTTCTGCGACAGTTCTTCCAGAGCATTGCCAGTTGTTTCTATCTCTTTCTGTACCGCCTCTATCTTTTCTTTATGAGCGGTTATTGACAGCCTGAGGTCTGTTATATGCGAGCGATCTTCTTCATACCTCATCTTCTTCTGGATTATCTCTTCCAAAAGGTCTGCCATATCTTTTTCTATGGCGCTCTTTTCTGTTTCTCCTGCATTTATTGCTTTTTCCTTTTCGGTTATCATGTTTTTGAGCGATTCTTTTTCCCTGATAATCTCTTCAACCTCTATTGAAAGATAGGCAAGTTTCCTGTCTGTCCTCTCTTTTTCTTCCTGATAGTTTGCGGAGGTAAACTTGGAAAGAGACATCTCTTTTTCTGCATTAACTACCGCAGTCTCAATATCCCTAATGCCTGATTCCTTCTCTGAAAGTTCCTGCTGAAGCCTGTTGATGTCTTCCTGCAGCATGGATATTGAATCTGTTTTCTGCCCTATTAACTCTTCAATCTCCCTTAACTCTCTCTTCCTCTTTAAAACGCCTCTGCCTTCTCCGCCTATGACTGCGCCCGAAGGCTCAACAATCTCACCGTCAAGAGTTACAAAAACTGTTGAATGTTGAATGTTGAATGTTGAATGAAGTTCAAGGGCTGTCTTCAGGTCTTTTACAATGAAAATGTTTCTTAGAAGATTTTTTGCTATGCCTGCAAACTCTGCATCCACCCTTACAAAATCCAATGCCCTTCCGATTATGCCTGCAGGGACGTCAGACGACTCATCCGTTATTCTGGAATCAAGAGGGATGAAAGACATCCTGCCCATGCCCTTTGATTTCAATGTGGAAATGGCAATCTCAATGTCAGCGAGGGATTTGAGTATGAACGAATTTATTTTTTCTGAGAGGGCGTTTTCAACCGCCTTTTCATATTCAGGTTCAACATTGAGTATATCTGACAGCGAAGAGACAATATGGAGATTAGGCCCGTCCTGGAGTATTTCACGGGTAGGCGCGTCAAGGACAAGTTCCTTCAGAGATCCCATGCGGGATATGTTTGATGCAAGGTCTTCTTTTGTTTTTGACAGCTCATCCCTGAGATGTTCAATCTTCTCCCTCTGAGAAGCGGCCTCTGATGTATAGACACTCTTCTTTTCACTGAGCAGAAGGACCTCGGCGTTTTTGTCTCTGAGCGAACCCTCCACGTCCCTGATTGATAAATCAATCTCGCCTAAAACTTTCTTTGAATCCTCGGCGTCTTTTATCAGCGAAACTTCTTTGCGCTCCAGCGCCTCAAGAGCCGCCTGCATTCTGCCTGTCTCGTTTCTGAGAGCGCTCAGTTCCTCTGATGCGCTGAATACATTTCTCCGCTTTGAATCTACAGAGCTTTCTTTTCCCGAGAGTTCGTTTTCCACCGACTCAATAAGCTCATTTTTCAGCCTTAGCTCTTCCTTAAGCCCTTCCATATCACCGGAAAGCCTTGCGTCTGTTCCGTTCAGTTCGCCAAGTTTTTCAGACAACTCTTTTTTCTTGGTTTCGAACTCTTCTCTCTGAGCAAAGAGTTTTGCCAGATATTCTTTCAGGTTGTCCCTGTCCGTATTAAGCACGGCAATTGCCATTTCGGTTTCCGCTATCGCCTTCTCCGCATCTCTGAATTCCTGCTGTATTACCTCAAGGGATTTTTCTTTTTCAAAGATGCCAAGCCGATTTGTTTCTGAAATGTTTTCAATCTTTGTGAGTTCAGCCTTCTTCATGGCCTCGTTCTCTTTAAGGGCAGTGTATTCTGCAAGTATCCTTTCCAGAGATTCTCTTAGCGTCTGATAATCTCTCTTTGCAATCTTGAGTTCTATTGTCCTCATCTCTGCCGAGAGTTTTTTATACCGCTCAGCCTTTTTGGCCTGTCTGTCAAGCGCATTTATCTGTCTTTTTACCTCTAAAACAATATCGTTTATCCTCTGCAGGTTTAATCTTGATGCCTCAAGTTTATTCTGAGCCTCTGTCTTCCTGACTTTGTATTTCATCACGCCGGCGACTTCCTCTATGATGAACCTTCTGTCCTGTGGTTTGGAATTAAGTACCGCTGCTATCCTGTCCTGTTCAAGTATTGAATAGCTCTTAACTTCAAGCCCCGTGTCAAGGAACAGGTCTTTTATGTCCTTAAGCCTGCATACGGATTTGTTTGCCATATACTCGCTCTCGCCGGATCTGTAGAGCCTTCTTGTCACGGATGTGAAGTTCTGGGGGTCATTGCCATTGTCCTGCGTGGGGTCTCCCATGCCTGATACAACAAGCGTTACCTCTGCCATCCCTTTGGGTTTTTTTGTTGAAGAGCCGTTGAATATCACTTCCTCCATCTTTTCACCCCTCAGGCTCTTTGCGCTTTGCTCGCCTAATGCCCATCGGAATGCATCCACTATATTGCTCTTTCCGCAGCCGTTGGGCCCGACTATGCACGTAATCCCGGGATGGAGATTAAACGCAGTTCTTTCGGAGAAAGACTTAAAACCTATGAGTTCGATTTTTTCTATACGCATAAGAAAAATTAGGAGCGAGTTTCATGTAGTATAACCTAAGAATATGTTCCTGACAAGCCTATTATTTTGAGCGGCAAATTTAAAAT
Organism: Thermodesulfovibrionales bacterium; assembly: GCA_049302185.1. GTDB lineage: Bacteria > Nitrospirota > Thermodesulfovibrionia > Thermodesulfovibrionales > UBA1546 > UBA1546. Next base: position 38,870 of record JBAQLV010000032.1, read on the forward strand.
AAGACTGTTATTTCTTTGTTTCAGAGACAGGCGGCTTTTCTGCATCGGGAACCTTTTCCATCGATGGTTTTTCTGCCTCTTCGGCTTTAGCCTCAGGCGTTTTCTTTATCAGCCCGGCTTTCTCAAGCGAAAACTCAGGGTCAAGCAGGTATGCCTCTTTAAAGTATTCATTCGCCTCTTCAAATTTTCCGAGCTTATAAAGCGAATAGCCAAGCAGGTAATAGCCTGACGGGGTTGGATTCTTTTGCGCCTGCTCTTTAAAAAGCTCAACAGCCTCTTTGAATTTTTTGCTGTTGTAATATTTAAGAGCCTCTGCGAATTCCGAGTTTTCTGCCGCAAAAGTTGTGTCATACACTGCAGATAAGGTAAAAACCATAAGGACGATAAAAATAAGCTTTTTCATAAGCGTCTCCTCACCCAATAAAACATTTTAAATTATATCAGCATAAGCAGTTATCCTGCATCCCGCCTGTTTCACTGTGTCTCAGCAATAGGATAATCCCGGTTGTAAAATTTTTCAAGCTATATTCTGCTTAATCCACATTCCCTGTCTGTGCAGAGAAGAATCGCTCATTTATATCTTCTCACTCCGAACCCTTTTATCTCAAGGTCAGAAAGTATCTCATCCAGATGCTCCCTGCCTTTTACTTCCACTGTGAATACAACCTTTGTCTTGCCTACAGAAAGGTCGCCTGCAAGCCTGTCATGGACAACATCCAGCACATTCCCCCTGTGCGATGCTATAACTCCGGTCACATAATGCAGGCTGCCTGGAATATCATCAACAACAACCTCAAAGACCCCTATCCTTCCGCTTGATACAAGCCCCTTGTGAATTATCCTGTCAATGAGCGTAAAATCTATGTTGCCTCCGCTGACAACAAGGACAATCCTTTTATTCTTAAACCTGTCCTTGTTTTCTATCAATGCCGCCAATGGCGCTGCGCCTGCTCCTTCAACAACAAGCTTCTTCCGTTCAAGAAAGAACAGTATTGCCATTGCAATGGATTCTTCTTTCACAAGAAGCATTTCATCCACATACTTATTCATTATCTCAAATGTCTTTTCTCCGATTCTTCCGACAGCGATTCCATCAGCGAGTGTAGGTAAAGGTATCTTGTCAGATATTTTTTTGCCCTTGAACGAATCATACGCTGATGTTGCGGATTCAGTCTGCACGCCTATAATCCTTGTTTGCGGGGACAATGCCTTAACAGCAGATGCTATGCCTGAGATAAGCCCGCCTCCTCCGACAGGAACAATTATAAAATCTATGCCTTTTAAATCCTCTGTTGTCTCAATGCCGACAGTCCCCTGCCCTGCAATGACACTTTCATCATCAAAGGCATGTATAAAGGTATAATCCCTCTGTGAAAGCGCATGGGTTAAAGCATCACCAAAGTTTTCTCCGTAAAGGATGACCTCCGCGCCATAGCTTTTTGTAGCCTCCTGCTTTACTATCGGCGCTGTTACCGGCATCACTATCTTTGCATGAATTCCGAGAGCATTTGCAGCGAACGCAACACCCTGAGCATGATTGCCCATTGACGCAGCTATCACCTTGCCGCCCTTGATGCCGGTCAGTTTATTGAACGCGCCTCTCACCTTAAACGATCCTGTCTTCTGAAGGTTTTCCGCCTTGAGATAAACCTCCGCATTAATAAGCCTGCTGAATGAATTTGAATGGATTAAAGGGGTCTTGTGGACAAAAGGCTGAATATTCTTAAGGGCATCCTGAATGTCCTTTAGATTAACCATGGCCAAATTATATCATAGGGGATATGCTTGTCTCAAAAAAATAAACCCTGTATTATCTTGATATGAGAAGGCTTGGTGTTCACACATCCATAGCAGGCGGCCTGTGTTTGAATGAAAGGGTAAGGGGGTCTTATGAATAAAATAACCTTATATCGAAAACTGATCTACAATTAAAACCCAGCGTTTCTGGCGCAAAGATGTGGGCTGTGGGATTGGAAAAAACAATGCTCACATATTTTGAGCTTGAGCCGAATACTGTATTCCCCGAGCATCATCATGAGGCAGAACAGATAACGCTGGTGCTTGAGGGGGAATTGACCTTTAAATATCAAGACCCCAACTTGACTTGTATTACACATTAGATTATGATGTAGCTGGAGGTGATGTAATGCATAGGACACAGGTCATGTTTGAGGAAAAACAATATCAATTTATGAAAAGACTCTCAGAAGAGAAGGATAAGAGTATTTCCCGGATATTAAGGGAGATAATTGACAGTTATGCTGAAAAGACCGGCGTTTTTTCTCTCTCAGAGATTGAAGGGATCGCGGAAGACCGTGAGGCATACGGAAGAGACCACGATAAGTGGCTTTACAAAAAGAAATAATGAAAAAGGTATTCTTTGATACAAGCGCCATCTACGCCTATATAAACCTAAAAGACCCTGACCACAGAAAGATAAAAAGTTTTATAGATAACTTTAAAGACAAACTTGCAATAACCAACTACGTTTTCGATGAAATCGTTACTCTGGTCTTAGCCCGACTTGGACATAAAACAGCAGTTATCGTAGGCGACATCCTCCTTAATTCCCCACAGATAGAGGGCATATGGGTTACCCAGACAGATGAAAAGGATGCATGGCTTTTATTTTCTTCCCGCACCGATAAGGAATACAGCTTCACTGATTGCACCAGCTTTACTGTAATGCGAAGGCTTAACATCAAGAGATGCCTTGCTCTTGATGAGCATTTCAAACAGGAAGGCTTCGAGAAATAAAACCGTTCTGCGCCTCAGCGCTTTTGTTCTTTGCTATGACACTCTGATACTTTGACACTTTGATACTTTGGTGCTTTTGCCCTTTTGAACTATTGCGCTTCTGCTCTATAGAACTTTTGCTCTATTGCACTCCGCCGAAGGTTGAGGAGAGCGGATTTTGGGGGCGAAGGTGTGTTTTGTTTTAAAATATTGTAGAATGTTAATAATTAGCTTTAAGGATGATTATCATGAGCAATCCGCTTTTAGAACGCATTTCTATTGACCCTAATATTTGCTTCGGCAAACCTTGTATACGCGGCACCCGCATATGGGTTTCATTAATTCTCGATTTTCTTGCAAGCGGGCTGAGCATTAAAAAAAATCTTGACGAATATCTAAGCTTGACAGAGGAAGATATTCTTGCTGCTATTGCGTATGGAGCTGAGATGTCAAGGGAACGATTTGTAGAGGTTTAAGCCTAAATAACAGGATGACATTCAAGCTTGATGAAAACTTTGGCACAAGAACGATTGAAGAATAATTGCTAAGCAAAAATCTAATTACTTAATCCCATACTTCCCATTCTCCTTGAACTTTAGAATCCCTTTATCTGCTCTTCCAGTCTCCCGCGCTTCCGTTCTTTCACGGAGTGAGTCGCCGTGGCGAACTGCGCTATTGTGCTGTTGCTGAGAAAATATGGGGGTTTGAACTATGAAACACCTTTTGATAAACTCCAGAAAGTTACCGAATTAGTGAGATAGTACAACCGTCCCTGATTCTTACGGAGACTGTTTTTATGAGTATTGTATTGCAACTTCGTAGACAATAGCTGAGTGCTCGGGGGAAGGATTACCTTCACAACTGAGATCTCCTTTTGCTGTCTCTCTGCGGTTTCTGATCATCGCAGTTATAATCTGGGTTAAATCGAACCCGCCATCAACGCAGCCCTTACTCAAACAGTGTACCCTGAAGAGAGCATAACTGCTCGGAAAGAAATTAACTATCCGGGGTAATGATTTCTGTATCCCCCTCTGATTGTATGTCATGTTGATGACTATGCTTGCAACCTCAGGAAAGTGTTTAGCTACAAAGCCTGCACCAATCCTCTGTTGCAGCTTTTCTGCCCTTGCCGCACTCTTTCTGCTGTTCATGCTGCTGTTCATGTTCCTCCCAAATGAAAAGGCTCCCTCAGCCTGAGGAAGCCTTTTCCATCTAATTACAGTTTAACCACATTGATTGCCTTAGGGCCTTTCGGGCCTTTTTCAATGTCAAAACTGACTGAGTCACCCTCGGCAAGGCTCTTAAAGCCGTTGCCCTGGATTGAAGTGTGGTGGACAAATACATCACTGCCGTCTTCGCTTGTGATAAAGCCAAAACCCTTTGAGTCGTTGAACCACTTTACTTTTCCATTAGCCATTTCTTTTACCTCCTTTTTTATAAACTCAAATCTCAGAAGGTCTCAACAAATAAAAAAGGCCACAAAGTTGAAAAGTCTTTGTGGCCTCATAAACTGCAAAAACTTCTAAAATTCTGCTGTCATACTAACACATCCTCTAACAGTTAGTAAAGATAATAACAACCGCGTTCCGTCCTTCAGCGCTATTGCACTTTTGAACTTTTGCTCTTTTTGGCGTTAGGGTAACGTATGGATGTCACAACAAAAACAGCATTACCATTAGGCCTTCTCACAACAACTTCGTCTCCCTCTGTCCTGTTTAACAATGCTTGGGCCATAGGTGAATCAATACTTATAAAATCCTTCTCAGGATCAAATTCATCAGGGCCTACTATACGATACCGGTTCACGTTCCCTTCTGTATCCTCAATTTCAACCCATGCGCCAAAAAATACCTTTGAAGTGTCTTTTGGTATCCTGTCCACTACAATCAACTCGCTCAATCTCTTTGCAAGAAAACGGATACGGGAATCAATCTGCCTTAACTGTTTTTTACCATAAATATACTCTGCATTCTCAGAACGATCCCCCATGGCGGCAGCTTCAGCAACAGCCCGAGTAACCTGTGGGCGCTTAACCTTCCACAGATATGACAGCTCCTCGCTTAAACGCTTTTGCCCCTGAGGTGTAATATATGGTGCGATTTTTGTTTTACTCTGAAATGGCTTTTTCATATCTTGTTCGGTTTATTATACCTGAATCAAGCCATCGCTTCCGCTCTTTCACTGAGTGACGCACCGTGGCGAGCTGCGATTGATTGCTATCGTGCGGCGGATTTTGGGGGCAAAATAAATTGTTTTAGAGGTAGGAATGCTTATTTAAGCCATTGTTTTGGTATAATTAATCATTATGAAAGCTGTACAGACAAGAAATGAGATTTCAAGTATCCTTCTGTCTCACAGAAAAGAGATAGAAAAATTTGGCGTAAAACGCGTAGGCCTTTTTGGTTCTTTTACAAAGGGGAGACAGAACAAACAAAGTGATGTTGATCTGCTTGTAGAATTTATTCGGGGAAAGAAAAATTTCAGAAATTTCATATATCTTGCCTTTCTTCTTGAAGACCTGCTCCATCGAAAGGTAGAGCTTGTTACCCCTGAAAGTCTGAGTCCATACCTGAAACCCACTATACTTAAAGAAGTTGAATATGTTCTACAGTGAATATCTAAAGCACATTTTAGACGAAGCAGAATACATTGTCAGCAAATCAAAGGGGATTAACAAGAAAATAAAATCTTAAAAGATAAAAGTTAAAATATCTGATATCTCCCCTTCCCTTTAAACTCCAGAATTCCTTTGTCTCTCAAAATCTGCAACTGCTGACGGATTTTGGGGCGGAGGGGATGTTGACAAGTATAGACAGTTGATGATCTAATATTACAGAAAATTTTATCGGAGGATTTCTGGATAGTATCCGAATATTAAAATCTCCGTGGAGATCTGACTTTATCAGGCTCATAAAAGAATCTCGAAAGAGTATTCAACTCGCAAGTCCTTATATCAAAAAAAGTGTTGCCTCATTAATTGTTGACCATGCAACCCCAAGCGTTAAAATTGATTACCTAAACAGCTTTAAGCTCTCAAACTTTTACAGAGGAGCATCAGACCTTGAAGCTCTGGAAATCCTTCATAAACGAGATGCGACTATCAAAAGTTACCATCAGTTACATGCAAAAGTCTTTATCTTCGATAAAAGAAAATCTGTCGTGACCTCAGGCAATCTGACCTCCGGAGGCTTGCTCAATAACTATGAGTATGGTCTTTTAATCAATGATGAAGAACTTACTCTTAAAATAGCCGAAGATTACAGGAAAGTTTTTAAAGATACTGAAGCAACAGGCGTTATCACAGAGGAAATAATTAATAAGGCGTACCAGATACTTCAATCTGTGCCAAAGGAAAAGAAACACAGATTCGAACTGAAAGATAAAGAGCTTTTCAAAAAAGTTTCAGAAGAAGACATAGAAGTTGATAGATATGATGGTGGCATCGAATCCATTCAGAAAAATCTGTCCGGATGGGTAAAAGATGTATTTGATATTCTGAACGAGATTGAATCAGATGTCTTTAAACTGCAAGATGTTTATAAATATGAAAATAAGTTGAAATCACTTCATCCTCGTAATCAATATGTCCAAGATAAAATCAGGCAGCAATTGCAGATGCTAAGAGATTTAGGGTTATTGCAATTTGTGGATAGAGGGGTTTATAGAAAATTATGGAGTCGATAGCCATTTTTAGGAGGACCAATGAAAAAGTTATATAGCAAATTGCATTATCTTAATCCGAATAATATTGAATTTGACATAAATAATCCAAGAGGCTTGACAGAAGAACAAATAGTTACATCTCCACATTTCGATAAATTATTAGACTCAATTCGGGAGCATGGTATTATTGAACCGTTAATCGTCAAGCCAGCCGATTCAAAAACAAAGACTTATATGCTCATTGACGGTGAAAGGCGGCTGCGAGCTGCTCAAATTGCAAAAGTAAAGAAAGTTCCTGCGAGATTTGCCAAGGATGATACTGACGGCAGAATATTAGCTTATCATGCTCACATGCTACGCGAAAATTGGGATAAGGCTGCCGAAACAAAAGCAATTAAAAGAATAATTCAAGATATAAGAACCGATAACCCCGATATTACAGATGCGGAAATCAAGAAAGAACTAACAAAAATTACTGCACATAAGACCCATGAACTTGCAACCATATTAAAATTAATCAATTATAGCGATAAAACAATTGATAAAATTATATCTAAGAAATTGCATAAAAGTTATCCTGTTGAGATAGAGTCAAATTTTATCGCTCCGCTAAGGAGACGTTTCCCTGAAATCATTGATAAATATGGTATAGATAAGTTGCGAGACGTATTGATACAAAAAGCACTAGACGGCCATTTAGTAGACACCCGCTTTCTTATGGTTTACTTTAGGGTCGTTTTCAGCGATATCGACATAAATGCTAAATATAAAACCAAAATTTCTGAGCTTCTGGTAAATTTCTTAGATTATAAAGACAAATCTATTAGAGAAACTCTCAGGGAATATGAAGAACTAACAAAAACAAAAAGTCAGCCTACACTAAAAACCACTAAAGAAATCGATAAAAATAAGAAAGCAAAAACGGAAGAAGAAATAACTATAGAAGGCACCCAAGAGCTGGAAAAATTCCATTATAAAGCAATTAAAGTAACACGAAAAAACATAACAACAATAGCAGACATAAGGGGTAAAATTGAACAAGCTGGCAAAACTCTTTCTGGTGAAGAAAATGAATATATCTCTGAAGCACTATTATGTCTCGAAAAAAATTGTCTCAAGGCTGCTACTTTAATGATTTGGTCAACTGGTATCAGCAGGATATTAGGATACATTAATAAAGACTTGATCGATTTTAATAACGCTTCTCAATCAATGAAACAATCCCCTAAATCAGTTTGGCGGCATCATGCTAAAAATTTTATGAATAAAGCTGACTCAACAGAAGACATACGCGAAAACAGCAAAGATGTCCAACTATTATGCTATCTTACATACAAAGGCATTATTTCTGCTACACAATTTGAGAAACTATATTTTAATTATAAAACTAGAAACCATTGCGCACACCCAACAGACATTCAACTGACAGCTAATGAGATTATCTCGATTTTTGAAAATGTATATAATTTAATCCTGAACAACACAAAGTTAAGATGAACCTCTTACTCGTTGAACCCGATTTCCCAATCCCAGCGAAAAGCAAAAATCATTGTAATTTTCTTCCCATCGGTCTTTTGAAAATCGCTGCCTATCACAGAAAACAAGGCGATAAAGTTGAACTGCATAGAGGCAATTTCTCGGCAAAAACGTATCCTAAAGAAATAAAGATAACTTCTCTGTTTACTTACTGGTCTCAACATGTAATGGACAGTGTGAGTTTTTACAAAAATCTTTATCCAAAAGCACATATTGAAGTCGGCGGTATCTATGCCTCTTTAATGCCCGAACATGCTAAACAGTCAAGATGTGATGATGTGCAGGTTGGCCTCTACAGGAATGGGGTAGCTGAAGCATACGACCCAGCGTATGATTTGGTTGATGTAGATTACCAGATAATACACGCCTCAAGAGGATGCTTTAGGAGGTGCAACTTTTGTGGGACATGGAAGATAGAGCCAGATGTTACATACAAAAAAAGCATTAAAGACGAAATAAAGAAAAAGAATCTGGTCTTTTACGATAATAATTTAATAGCAAACCCTCATATAAAAGATATACTTTCAGAAATAGCAGAATTCAAATTTCAAGATAACAGCAGAGTAAGCTGTGAGAGTCAAAGCGGCTTAGATGGACGATTGCTAATTAATAATTCCGAAATAGCAACTTTATTGAAAAAGGCTCGTTTTGAACATCCCCGTATTGCATGGGACGGCCATTACAAAATCTGGCCTAAAATTAAAGAACAAATTCAAATTTTAAAAGATGTTGAATTCCAGTCTGAGGATATATTTATTTTCATGCTCTATAATCATGACTTCTCTTGCGAAGAAATGAGAGCAAAACTCGATGCATGTCGAAGATGGAGAGTAAGAGTAATCGATTGCAGATTTAGACCTTTAGATAGCATTACAGATGGCTACAAACCTCGTGCGAAGGAGCAATCTGAAAAGGAATATTATATCCACAAAGGATGGACTGATAGGCAAGTTAGGACATTCAGGCGTGCAGTAAGAAGACAAAACATTGCAGTTATGCTTAACCTTCCGAATGGAAGATACATTGAGGGCGTAGAAAGAAAATATATCCCCACCTAATTTTTCCCTGTGAGACTTATAGTCTATGGACAAACCCCGCCTTTTTGATCAATGATCAAGAAAAGGAGGTTATATGAAAAAAGAATTAAGAACTTTTATTTTTTATGAAATTGGCTCATCCTGCCGGACTGAATTTCTCATGAAAGACAAAGAATTTCAAAGTACAGAAGATGCGGTTGTCATTGGGATTGCAAAAGGTACAACCCCAAAGAACGCATTAAAAAACTTGAAACATGAATCTCCATGGCTTAAAAACTATAAATTCGACAGCCTCGCTGCGCGGGAAACAGGCGAAGTTATTTTCATATAAGCACAACTGCAAGGCAACAGGCTTTTGGTCACAGACTCGTAGAGGTGAAGAAATCAAAACCCTACAACTTTCTCCTGATAATGCATGAGCATCTGTTTGTGTTTTGGAAAGGCAAATAGCGCAATAGAACAAAAGTCGAAAAGCAAAAACTTAACATCTAAAAACAGGTAAGAAGAATTCTGCGATAATAATTACTTTGAAGATATTTTTACAGGGACGCCATTTTTTCTTATTTCGTAGATAAGAGGCAGCCATGTATCGTTTCTATAAGATTTGCTTGATATAGGAACAGGCTCTATACGCGGGTCTACCGTAGAAGCTATTTCGAAAAGCTTTGTGCCTTCCCTGTATCTGTTTTTTCCAAAATCAGGAGAAACTATCGCAATATCTATGTCGCTGAACTCGTGCGCCTTTCCCGAGATTCTTGAACCATAAAGGATTGCCTTGGAAACCCTGATTTTATGTTTTTTGAGTTCCCTTATAAACTGCTGCGCCTTTTTTATAACTTTTCTTTCAACCATACATATACCTCTCTGATTTGTTCCAATTTCTTATCTGCGAATTTCTTTGTACACTTTTTATAGAATTTTTTCTGTTCATCGGGATATCTTGCTTCTATCTGGAATTCCATAAATCCTGCCAGCCGTTTAATTGTTTTTTGCGGCATGTCAAGCCCTGATTTTTCCGCCAATAGAGGCAATGAATGTGTATATGGAGCGTGTTTTCCGGTTGATTTTACAACAAGCGCTTTAAGTAGTTTTTCAATCGCAAGATGCCCCATAAATAAAGCATACGGGTATTTGCGTTTTTCAAACATAGCCTCGGCAACTCCAATATCATATTCTGCTCCATTTAGCCAGTATTGGATTGTTTTTTGAACATTAAATTTTAACAAAAAAATTCTCCATTCAATATTGTCCGGTAGAGCTAATTTTACCATAATTTATAATAAAAAATATCATCAAGGTTCAGCCCAACTGCAAAGCAACGGGCTTCTGGGTTCACCCCGTTAGAAAAGCTGCAAGAGAAATTACCATCGATCAGCTATATGCCTTTACATCTTTTATTACCTACATCATGCTGTTCTGTTTCTAACGGGGTAAAGAAATCAAAGCTCTACAACTTTCTCCTGATAATGCACGAGCATTTGTTTGTGTTTCAGAAAAAAAGTGCCATAGTTCCATAGAATCAAAGTCCCATAGTTTTTTAAAATACAATAAAAAAGCTTCGGTGCTAAGGAACTTCGGGACTAAGGAACTTGGGAAGCGCGGAAGGGTAATAGAGCAGAAATGTAAAAGCGCTGGAACAGGGAAATGGAAGCTCGGATGTAGTTTTATCTATTGCCATCTTTAGGTTATAATGTAGCTAAGACAGAGGTGAAAATTTGAAAAAGCAGCCACTAAAACCAAACGGCAAAAATATCGAGATTGCACTTGAGCTTCTCGAACTCTCCTTAACCCTGAAAAAATCGGTCAGAAAAGCAACCAAGAAAAAATAGTGTCTATACTTGAATCTGTGATAGAAATTTAGTCTATATGAGCCTCTTTAATAAACATGAAAATATAAAAGACCCTCTTGCATACAGAATGTCTCCGAAGACATTGGATGAGTATGCAGGGCAGGAGCATATCATTGGAAAGGGAAAACTCCTTAGAAGGGCGATAGAGGCTGACAGAATCACATCCCTTATTCTTTACGGCCCGCCCGGCACAGGCAAAACAGCTTTGGCGCAGGTTATCGCCAATAAGACAAACGCACGTTTTGAGTGGCTGAATGCAGCAACAGTCGGGCTTGATGAACTGAGACGGGTTATCAAAAGAGCAAGAGATGAAAAAAAGGCGGGCACAAGGACAATACTTTTTCTTGATGAGATTCACAGATTCAACAAGCTCCAGCAGGATGCGCTTCTGCCTGATGTGGAAGAAGGGAATATCACGCTCATAGCGGCAACAGTAGAAAACCCGTTCTTCTATGTCAACTCTGCGCTTCTTTCAAGGAGCCAGGTGTTTGAGCTGAAACCCCTTTTAACAGAAGATATTCTTAAAATCCTGAACCGTGCATTATCTGATAAGGAAAGAGGCGTTGGGAATTTAAACATTTCTCCTGAGAAAGGAAGCCTCGAGCATATCGCAAAAATGGCAGACGGAGATGCAAGAAAGGCGCTCTCAGCGCTTGAGATAGCTGCCCTCACAACACAGCCCGGTGAAAACGGAAAGATGATAATCACAAAAGAGATTGCAGAGGAATCCATCCAGAAAAAGGCGATAGTGTATGACAAAAAAGGCGACCAGCACTATGACACAATATCCGCATTCATAAAGAGCATGAGAGGCTCTGACCCTGATGCGGCGATATATTACCTTGCAAAGATGCTGTATGCAGGCGAAGACCCGCGCTTTATAGCAAGGCGCATAGTCATCTGCGCCGCAGAAGATGTAGGGCTTAAAGATCCGATGGCGCTGGTTCTTGCAATAGCGGCATTAAAGGCAATTGAGTTTGTAGGAATGCCTGAGGCGCGCATCCCCTTGGCAGAGGCGGTTATCTACATAGCCAATGCGCCCAAAGGCAATTCCGCTTACATGGCAATAGAGGAGGCGATGAAAGACATCGCAGAGGAAGAGACAATGGAAGTCCCTGACCATTTAAAAGGCAGTAATTATCCCGGCGCCAAAAAACTCGGGCATGGAACAGGATATAAATATCCCCATGATTATCCTGAAGGCAAAATCGAGCAGGAATATCTGAAGAAGAAAAAGAAATACTACAAGCCGTAGCACTACCCCGGAGGCCAGTGCATGTGTCTTCCGCCAAGGATATGAAGGTGGATGTGAAATACAGTCTGGCCTGATTCAGGATTGCAGTTCATGACAAGCCTGAACCCCCTTTCAGCAATCCCCTTATCCTTTGCAATCTTATTTGCAACCTGAAAAAGGTGGCCTAAAAGTCCGTTATCTTCCTTCTTAAGATCAAGATTGGTTGAGATATGTTTTCTGGGTATGACTAAGGCATGCACAGGCGCCTGAGGATTAATGTCCTCAAAGGCGACGGCATACTCATCCTCGTAAATTATTTTTGCGGGTATTCTCTTATTTATAATCTCGCAGAATATACACGCCATAAACCCTCCGCATTGTTTTCGTTAATTATACCATCTGATAACAGCAATTTTCCTGTTTCGGCGTTATCCTTGACTCTGATAATACTTAAAGTTTAAACTATTCATCCACTTAAACTTAAGGAGGTTTTTCATGTTAAAACGTTACCTGTTAGCGCCGGGACCTACCCCTGTGCCTTCAGAGGTTCTTCTTGCGATGGCAATGCCGATTATACATCACCGTTCGCCTGATTTCATCCCTGTGCTTGATGCTGCAAAAAATGGACTGAAGTGGCTTTACCAGACAAAAAACGATGTGCTTATCCTATGCTCCACAGGAACAGGCGGCATGGTAGGCGCTGTTAATAATTTTTTCAGCCCCGGAGATAAGGTTCTTACTGTAAACGGCGGTAAATTCGGCGAGCGATGGACAAAGATATGCAAGGCATACGGGCTTCAGGCAGAAGAGATTATTGTTGAGTGGGGATATGCGGTAAAACCTGAGACTATTGAGGCAAAATTAAAAAATGACCCGTCCATCAAAGGAGTGTTTGTACAGGCATCAGAAACATCAACAGGTGTTTATCATGATATAGAGGCGCTTGCCAAGATTGTAAGAAAATATGAAAACACAATCCTTATTGTTGACGCCATATCAGCGATTGTGGCCCATGACCTCAGGATGGACGAATGGGGTATAGATGTAATGATAGGCGGCTCGCAGAAGGGTGTGATGCTTCCGCCCGGACTTGCATTCGTAGGCATAAGTGAAAAGGCATGGAAGTTCTCAGAAAAGTCAAAGTGTCCGAGATTCTATTTCAATTTTAAAAAGGAGCGTGAAAACCTCGCAAAGAACCAGACAAACTTTACATCTCCCGTGACTCTGATTATAGGATTAAACGAAAGCATTAAACTGCTCCGGAAAGAAGGGCTTGAGAATGTATTCAAGCGGCATGAAAGGCTTGCAAATGCGACAAGGGCGGCTGTTAAGGCGCTGGGGCTTGAACTTTATCCCAAGGAATCTCCGAGCAATTCGGTGACTGCGGTATGCGCACCATCAGGCATTGACGGACAGGCGATTTATAAGAACCTGAGGGAGAAATACGGGATAACGGCAGCAGGCGGGCAGGACCATGTCAAGGGAAAGATATTCAGGATTGCGCATCTCGGCTATGCCGACACCTTTGATGTCATTATTGCGATTGCAGGCTTAGAAATGGTGTTGAAAGGGATGGGGCATCCGGTAAAGCTCGGAGCGGGCGTTGCCGCGGCAGAAGAACTGCTGATGAAGTAAAAGGCAGTTGACAAAATGTTCGGCAGACATGGGTGACAGGAGGCTGTGCCTGTCTTTCGGCAATATTAAACTACCCTTGTAAAAGTGCAAAAGTTAGTACTACATATTAAGCTGTTACAATTTCTCAGGTGGGGCTATCCGCTTCACTTTGTTGCGACTTCAGCCCCTATTCTGACAGACCCGTGAATCTTGCCTCAATCCAGACACAGCCTCCTATCACATTTTACCATCCATACCTCTCATGGCAGGCATGTGTGAAGAAAAAGCCTTACGGCAGCACCTTAGTGAGACATCCATGGTAATAATGAAGTATTCATATTTGAATCCCAATGGATTTAAAGAACCCATATAACAAAATCCCGCTGCGTCGTAAGCCCCGTTTAGAAAACATGGGGCATCCCTATTTAAGCCTAAAAAAATACATTAAATCACACATAAGTAAAGATTAGATGATAAAATAGTAAATATTATTCGGAAGGGAGGGCTGACGGACATTGAGAGGGCTTAGGAAAAGGCTGATATTCGCTCTGATATTTATAACCTGCGTGGTAATTGCCGGTTCTGCAGGATATATGCTCATAGAAGGGTGGAGCTGCATGGATTCTCTTTACATGACAATCATAACCATTGCAAGCGTCGGCTACAAGGAAATCCACGACCTGTCTCCGAATGGAAGAATTTTCACCATTATTCTTATAATAAGCAGTGTGGGCAGTGTGACTTATGCGCTTACTACAATTGCAAAGATTATAGTAGAGGGCGAAATTCAAGAAATATTCGGGAGGAAGAAATTGGAAAAAAGGATTAAAGAATTGAAAAACCATTATATTATCTGCGGCTACGGCAGAATGGGCAGGATAATATGCAGGGAACTAAAGGGGAAAAACATAAAATTTGGCGTGATTGAAAAAGAGCCTAACACATTTAAAGCCGACGAAGAAACTATTATACTTAAAGGAGACGCCACAAAAGATGAACTTTTAAAAGAGATGGGGATAGAAAAGGCAAAGGGGCTTATATCAGTGCTTCCGACCGACGCTGAAAACCTTTTTGTGGTTCTGAGCGCCAGAGAATTGAACCCCAATCTGTTCATTGTCGCGCGGGCAGGGGAAGAAGGCTCAGAGCAGAAATTGCTCAGGGCAGGCGCTGACAGGGTTGTCTCGCCGTATCATATCGGAGGACTCAGGATAGCGCATACGGTGTTAAAGCCTGCTGTTGTGGACTTTATAGAATTCGCAACAAAAAGCGGTAACATTGACCTTCAGATGGAGGAAATAACCGTCCAGAACAACTCTAAACTGGCAGGACTTTCGCTTGATGAATGCGGTATCGGCAGGGATTTGGGCATCATAGTTGTGGCAATCAAAAAGGCAAGCGGTGATATGAAGTTCAATCCCACCTTCAGGACTGCCATTAAGGCAGGTGATACATTGATAGCACTTGGTGAAATACCGAAACTTAAAACACTCGAAGACATGGCAACGGTTAAGGGATAGCTCTCTTACGGTGCGCAAAATCAGAAATGTTATAAACTCGCTTGTTAAGTGTGTTGAAGAAGCCAGGGGCGGGGAATATCAGAGCTATGCCGAGTAAAATCTTTACGACTGAAGAATCCATCCTGCCCTGCAAAAATGCGCCAATGAAAGCCCCTATCAGTGTTAAAGCGCCGAAGCGTTTTAAAATATCAATACTTATATGCCTGCTGAATAGGGAAACCTTTAGGAGATTGTTTGAGAGATGCACAACAGCCACTATTAGTATGGCAATTTTTACATCGTAAAATATGAGAAAGACAGGAGTGAGTATTGTCGCCAGTCCGAACCCTGTCATGAGTGTCAGTAACGCTGATAAAAACGGATTTAAAATGCTTATATCAGTCATTGTCGTCTCCTGCAGCAAATATAATGATAATTTAGATACCCACAGGCAAACCCGTGGAACTCTGATACCGTGTTAGTCCTAAGCTTATTTTAATGGTATCAGCTTCGCATGCGCCTCGGCGATTATGGAGCCGTCTTCCTTCTTTAAAAGACATGAATATGCCTCAATAAGTTTTGCGCCTCTTTTTGTTATCTCTGCCCTTACGATTGTTTCTTCATCCGCCATCAGAGGTTTCTTGAATCTTATATTTATTTCGGCAGTTACTGGTTTTATGCCTTCGGCTATAGCAGCCTGTATCATTGCCTCATCAAGCACGGTTGTTATAATCCCGCCGTGCGTTATATCCCTATATCCCTGATGTATCTTTGAGGGTGTGAATTCGGATGTGAGTTTGCCGTTGGAATAATTAAAGGACAGCTTTAACCCGCAGGGATTTTCCCTGCCGCAGGCAAAACAGTAGTTGTCATCTTCAAGTTTTATTGAATGCATTTTTAATAAAGAGCAGCATGAACGCCTTTTACAAGG
Source organism: Thermodesulfovibrionales bacterium (assembly GCA_049302185.1). GTDB lineage: Bacteria > Nitrospirota > Thermodesulfovibrionia > Thermodesulfovibrionales > UBA1546 > UBA1546. The sequence continues at coordinate 54,967 of JBAQLV010000032.1, forward strand.
ATGCCTATTTCATCTTCTCTTATTGTCCTTGCATCAAGCAAAAGCGCATTGTCTTTAACCCTCGCAACAATTGCGGGAGCCCCTTTCCTCAGCCTTTCCTCAAGGTCATTGACAGAGATATTGTCAGGGCTTATTAACACAGCATATGTCGGGAATTCTATCTCAGGAAGAGAGCCTCCTCCTGCCTTTGACGTGTCCTCTGTTATCTCTATTTTTGCAGCCTTAACCTTTCTCTTCAACAGCAGCGCTATCTTTTTCGCCCTTTCCCTTATCCTCTCTGGCTTCTGGAGAAGCGTCTTAAGCGTAGGAATATTCTCTACGGCCTTATCTTCATCAAGATATTCCATAAGCGTTGCCTCAAATGCGGCAAGGGTGAGCTTGTCTATCCTTATCGCCCTTGTCAGAGGGTTCCTCTGGAGCTTTTCAATGTATTCCTTTCTGCCAACGATAACGCCTCCCTGCGGCCCTCCGAGGAGCTTGTCACCGCTGAAGGTTACAATATCCACGCCGGACTCTACTATATTCTGAACCACAGGCTCAGAATGTATTCCATAGGGTTTCAGGTCTATCATGCATCCGCTTCCGAGGTCGTACATCACCGGGATGTGATATTTCTCTGAAAGCTTTTTTAAATCAGCAACAGGCGCTTCCTCTGTGAAACCTGAAATCCTGTAATTTGACTGATGCACTTTGAGGATTAATGCCGTGTTTTCATTAATCGCATTTCTATAATCATACAGATGCGTCTTGTTCGTTGTTCCGACCTCTCTCAGGACTGCGCCGCTTAATAACATAATATCAGGCACCCTGAACGAGCCTCCTATCTCAACAAGCTCTCCTCTTGAGACAATTACTTCCTTGCCTTTTGCCAGCGCACTAAGGCAGAGGAGAACAGCAGCAGCATTGTTGTTGACTATCAAAGCATCTTCAGCGCCTGTAATTTCCCTGAGGATTCTCGTGATATGGGCATATCTCTTTCCGCGCCTGCCCGCCTCAAGATTGTATTCAAGATTGGAATAGCTCTCTGAGATCTTTCTTACATTATCAAGTATTTTCTCTGACAATACTGACCTGCCGAGGTTTGTGTGTATTACTATGCCTGTTGCATTTATAACAGGCTGAAGGCTGAAAGCCGAAAGTTTTTCTATCTTCATCTCTATATCCCCTGACATCCCTTCGATGGATACATCCGAGGAAGACACCTCTCGTAGAGTCTCGCTTCGAGTCGAAACCGACGAGTCTACGACAAGTATCTCTTTTCTCCTCATGTCAATCACATCCCTGATTGCCTGCAGAACATATTTTCTCGGATATGTCCTGCACCACTTAACCCCGTCATTGCTCTTGAGTATCTCATCAACAGAGGGTAATTCCTTGAGTAATTTCTGCTTTTCGCTCATGCAACTTTTCTAACACAATTGAGGTGTATTGTCAATAATTACTATGTCAATTCGAAAAATGCATTAGCATGTAAAGATCAACCGCATTTTTATGGAGGCATGCATGCCATTACTACTTTAAACTCATGAGTGCCAGCGCTTCAACATGATACGTATTGGGGAAAAAATCTATCATACGAAGGGAATCTACATTGTATTTTTCGCTGAACTTCCTCAAATCCCTCGCAAGAGTCGCAGGATTGCAGGAGATATAAACAATTTTCCCCGGAGACGAATCAATGATTTTCCTTGCAACATCAGAATGCAGTCCCCGCCTCGGAGGGTCCAGCAACACAATATCAATTTTCTCCTGAATCCTGTATCTCTCTGCCGATGAATTAATGAATCTGCAATTCTTTATGTTGTTTAATTTTACATTCCTCTGCCCGTCATCTGCCGCATGCCGGTTCTCTTCAACAGCCACAACCTGAGATGCATATACTGCCACCGGCAGGGAGAAATTCCCGGCTCCCGCATAAAGGTCAAGGACACGCATGTTTTCCAATGGCTGCAGTTCATTTATTATTAACTCAACAACCTTTCTGTTAAGATTCCAGTGCGCCTGAAAAAAACTCCATGGAGTAACAGTATACTGAAGTCCGTTAAGGTCAAGCCTTATGTAATCCCTGCCTGTTGATTCTCCGGTCTCAAATGCGATACCTGAAAACCCCGCGCCGCTCATTATTTTTTCAATATCCTCTGTTGCAAGCTTTGACTTAATCAATGCATTTGCAGCATCTCCGCAAGAGATATGTATCTCCTTGATTCCGGATAATTTCCTGTTATTCAGCTCCTTTACAATGCGGTTAATCTCCTTTATCATCAGAGGGCATTCCTCAACAGGCACGACATCCCTTGTGCCCTCTCTATAAAAGCCTATTTTGCCTTCCCGTGAAATTTTAAACTGTCCCCTGTAACGATAGTTGTAATTCCTATCCGTGAGAGCCGGGGACAGCGGCGCTTCCAATTTGCCTATCCTGCTGACAGAATCAAGCAGTATCTCCTCTTTCATGGAGACCTGTCTTTCGTAAGATATGAATTGAAAATGGCATCCTCCGCATGTGCCGAATACTGAACATGGAGGATTTATCCTGTAAGGAGAGGTCTCAATAACATTTGTAACCGTGCCGATGGAGTAATCTCTTTTCTTTTCGCTGATAGAAACTTCAACAACCTCATCCGGAATAGCTCCTTTTATAAAAATTACTCCGCTGTCACGCGCAATTATATAACCGCCATAGACCGGGGATTGTGCCTTTATTATCTGTGACATTATGGTTTGGCCAGAAGCGTCCTTATTGTTTTTTTCAGATCATCAAGGTCTGCTGATTTGACGATATACGCCTCTGAAGCCCAGACAGCAAAATCGTCCCTGTAGTCATACGCCGTAGACATTATTATAGGAAGCCTTGGTTTCTTTTCTTTCATCTGTCTAAGAAGTTTTATACCGTCCACATCAGGCATCAATATATCAAGCGTAACAAGATCCGGGTCTTCCTGAATGAATAGCTCCATTGCCTTGACGCCGCTGCCTGCCACAATAACTTCGTACCCCTCTTCTTCCAGCTCTTCCTTGTAAAGCTTCTGAATATGAAGGTCGTCATCCACCACCAGTATTTTTTTCATATGCCCTCCTTATTAAGATTGTACTCCCTTGAAAATAAAATTTCTAACCGGGCAGAAACACCCTGAATGTTGTCCCCTTGCCGGGTGCGCTGTCAACCTCTATCTTACCTTTATGCTCTTCTATAATCCTGTTAGTGATTGCAAGGCCAAGCCCTGTGCCTGACGCCTTTGTCGTATAAAACGGATTGAAAATAAAAGGCAGATCTTTCTCTTCTATCCCCGGGCCCGTATCGCTTATCTCTATCACTGCATTACTGCCTGCCGTATATGTCTTTACGGTGATTGTGCCGTGAGTTGCCACAGCCTGAACTGCATTATTAAATATATTGAGCAGCGCCTCTCTCACCCTGTTGGGATCTATATAAACCAGCGGCATCTCTCCTTTTTCCTCAAGAACTTTAATGTCCCTTTCCCTGAGCTGTGTCTGCATGAGCAATATCATATCGTCAACAAGCTCTCCGACATTAACCTTTTCTTTCATCAGTCTGGCTTCTTTGACAAACCCGAGTATCTCACTGAGAATACCTTCAAGCCTGTCCACCTCTCTCGCTATAATGCCTGCATACTCTTTAAGGTTTCCACTAAGTTTCTTTTCGAGTCTTTTTGCAAAACCTCCGACCGATACAAGCGGATTTCTAATCTCATGCGCAACCTTTGCAGCGACTTCACCGAGGGCAGCCATCCTCTCCGTTGCAACTAATTTCTCTCTCAGGTTATTCAACTCTGTAATATCCCTGACCACATGAACCGTTCCCAAGAACTCTCCCATTGTGTTAAAAACAGGAGAGACTGATGTCAGAAACGTTCCTCCGAGATGCGAATCTTCAACCTCTTCTATATACGCCTTCATCGTCAGGACAGTTTTGTGATGAGGACATTCAGTCCACGGTTCATTCATCCCATGGAATACCTTGTAACACTTTTCTCCTATTATCTCTCCTGCAGGCTTCCCGATTCTATTAATCACCGCTTTGTTTATATTCTTTATCGTATAGTCTTTATCTGTAATATAAACCATATCAGATATAGACCTGAAAATATTTTCAAGTTCTGCCTCGGCACGCGCCACCTGATCAAAAAGCCTTGCGTTTTCCACAGCGCTCGCAACCTGATTTGAGAAACCTATCAGGAACTTCATATCCTCATCGGTAATCAAATGCCTTGTGAAGAGGTTATCCACCCACAATACTCCTATAACCCTGTCTCTTGAGATAAGAGGCACTACAGCGTATGCCTGGGTTCCGAGCTGCTGAATAAGAACAGCATCAGCCATCGGTTCGTCCTTGACATCAGGGACATTAAAAGCCTTTTTCTCCTTAACCGCGCGCGTAAGTATAGTCTTTTCGTCAAGCGGGATCTCCATCCCCATGCTCAACCTGTCAAGGAATGAATCCTTTCTCAGAGGCCCGGTTTCTATGTCATAAAGTATATCCGGAAGCGTTTTCCTCTCGATGGAGAGTTTCTCCCATATTTTCCATGCTTCATCAGAACTTGCAGGCCCGACACCCATAGCGCCCTTGATAGTTCCCTTTTTTTCATCAATAAGAAAGAGTATTGACCTGTTGAAACCAAGGCCTTCGCTCATTGTCACTGCAGTCAATACCATCCTGAGCAGTCTGTCGAGCTCAAGGGTGCCCCTCATAGCAGAACTTATAAAAAACAACCTTGAGAGTTCCTTATTCCTCCTTACAAGTTCCTTTTCAACGCGTTTTCTCTCGGAGATATCCCTTGTTATCCCGCTTATGCCTATAACCTCTCCTGCGGTATCTTTTATGGGTGAAAGTGTCAGGCTGACCTCAATTATTGTGCCGTCTTTCCTTTGTCTCAATGTCTCTATATCTTTGAGCGTTTCTCCATTTTTGATTTTTCCTATGTATTCCTTCTCAGCGTCTACAAGGAACTGAGGGACAAACGGCAGGAATTTCCCCGCAGCCTCATCCGCTGTGTAGCCGAATGTCCTTTCGGCGCCGTAATTCCATGAAGTTATATTCCCATCGAGGTCAGAAGTGACTATCGCATCAGCGGAATTTTCTATAAGGCTTTCAATATATTCCTTTGTCTGAGCCACTTCTTTATACAGACTGAGCATCTCCTCATGATAAAGCACCCTGTCAGTTATATCCTGAATAAATACAACACACTCAATAACATCCCCGGCATCATCCTTAACCGGATAAGACGTCAGTTCTGCATAGTTCATTCCGCGCGACTGCGTAATAGAATTTATCTGTCCTGTTTCAAACGTTGCCTTCGCAGCGCAGTGAGGGCAGATTCCTTCTTTGGCATGAAAAACATCCAGAGCATTCTTGCCTGTCAATTGTTCAACAGCCATGTCAGTCCATCCCTTAACAAACCTGTTTGCCGATATTATTTCGTAGCCTCTTCCGACTGTAATAATTCCTCCCTGAACGCTGTCAAAGAGAATCTCCATCCTCTTTTTTGCTTCGACAGCTTCCTGCTTGCTGAGGCATTCGCTTTCATAAGTCCTCGCCTTCTCTATGGCGACAGCTGCTATAGAGGCAAAGGTAGCTGCTGTATTCATGTCATCAGGCGAGAACGGCAGGATATTTCCCTCAGAACCTGCCTTATCGTAAATACCAAGGGTTCCTATCACCTTGCCTTCAACTTTAAGCGGCACACATATCACAGACTTCACATTGATTAAAGGCGCTTGCATATCAGGAGGCATCGCTGCCACGTCCTCAACAAGCAGTGGTTCACCCTCTTTCGCAACCCATCCGGCTATACCGCTTCCTATTGTCAGGTCCATATGCTCTTTTAAATCCTCTGCAAGGCCATAGGAGGATTTTATTCTCAGGATATTGCCCTCCATCAGCAATCTTATAATGCAGCCCCTTGCGCCAAGCAGCCTTGTAATTTCGGATGTAACTGTCCCCAGTATCTCGTCAAGATCCATTGCAGATGTTACAGAGGTGATGAGTTCATAAAGGACTGTAAGCTTCTGAAGCTGATTCTTTGTTGACGCATAAAGCTCTTCATTGCTGACGCGAGACGCCTGCAACTTTCCTACCATTTCGTCAAATCTGCCTGCTATTATCCCGAACTCATCTCTTCTCTCAGAACCTATCCTGTAATCAAGTTCGCCTTCGCTTATTTTTTCTGTAGCCTTCATCAGGTCGTCAAACGGAGCCGTAATTATTCTTTTCATGAAGATAATAAGAGACATAAATGCCAGTGAACTCAGGCCAAAAAGAACAACAAGATAGAAACCCATCTGCCTTTCAATTCTCTCGCCTTGCGCAATAGTATTAGTAAGATTCAATACTGATTCGCTATGAATAGCGCCGAGTTTCTCATATGCCTCTCTCTCCTTATCTTTAAGCATACGAAGCGCAAAAAGAACATGAATGTCTCCTACAGGCTGTTTTGCCGACATTATTGCGCTTGCAAACTCTTTCATCTTGTCAAAGTCGGCTCTTATGGCTTTTACTTCTTCTTTATTTCGCACAGCCTCAGGAAGCCCGTTAAAAAATGTATATGCTTTTTTAAGTCTCTGTTTGTATTGCCTCTGAAATTTGACATCGCCGGTAACAGTCCATCCTTCGGCAGCCATCACAACACTTACTATGGATGATTTCCAGTCCTCATGCAGGCTACGTTCATTCATAAGCGATCTCTGGATGTCGAAAGTGCTGCTTAACCGGCTGAAAATAAGAAAGCTGCCTGCAATTAGCGCAGCGGTCAGCAGAAAAAAAACTATTGTAAAAACCGTCAGCTTAGCTCTCAGGCTCATACAGTCCTCATTATTCCCTTTTCATTCTTGAAACTTTATCATACATCTCTATATACCTCTTTGCCGAATCCGGCCATGAAAAATTCATCTTCATTGCGCTGCGGATCAGCTTTTTCCATCTTGCCTTATTGACATACACGCAGAGCGCTCTCTTCAGACAGTCCTGAAGCGCATCGGCAGTATAATCCGAAAATAGAAACCCGGTTCCTTCACCCTCTCGGTTGCGAGCCGTACCGACAAGCGGCCGGTGGTCCAAAATTGTATCCGCAAGCCCACCTGTCCTCCGTGCCACAGGGATTGTCCCATACCTCATAGCGATAAGCTGGCCGATGCCGCAGGGTTCATATCTCGAAGGCATTAAAAATATATCAGCACCTGCATATATCTTATGTGCAAGACTGTCTTCAAAACCTATTTTCACATACATCCTGCCTTTGTACTTTTCTGCAGCAGATGATAATCTTCTGTGAAACATCTCATCACCCCTGCCGAGGATGATGAGATTTGCACCTGCAGAAAGGATTTCATCAAGAGATTCCAGAATAAGGTCAAGCCCTTTCTGTCCGGAAAGCCTGCCCACCATGCCTATGAGAGGCATTTCAGCATCTGACCTTATAGAACATTCTTTCAGAAGCTGAAGTTTGCACTCTTTTTTGCCGTCAATGTCCTTAAGGCTGTAATTCCTTTTTATAAAGGCATCAGATTCCGGATTCCACTCTTTGGGGTCTATGCCGTTTACAATTCCTGTAAGCGCAGAGGCCCTCTTCCTTAAAACGCCGTCAAGCCCGAATCCGTATTCCTTGCTCAGTATCTCTTTTGCATAATTATTGCTCACTGTAGTTATAGAATCTGCTGATATCAGTCCTGCCTTCAGGAAATTTATCTTCCCATAAAATTCTATGCCTTCAGGCGTAAACAGATTCTTGTCAAACCCTGTAAGCAGCATATCTGATTGCGGAAACAAACCCTGATAGCCCAAATTGTGGATTGTGATTATGGAAGCAGTCCTGTCAAAAAATTTATCTGAACTATATATGGTCTTAAGATATAAAGGAATAAGCCCTGTCTGCCAGTCATTACAGTGAATTATATCAGGTTTAAATCCCAATGCCCTGCATGTTTCAAGCACACCTCTTGAAAAAAATATAAATCGCGCCGCATTGTCGGGATAGTCACCGCGCGGTGTGCCGTAAATCTCTTCTCTGTCAAAGAACTCATCGCACTCAATAAAATATGCTGAATTCTCATAACTGAATATCCTGCCTTTTAATTCCCTGTTTCCCAGAGGAACACTTATTTTTAAACCCGTATCCTTGAGCTTGAAATTCTCCCTGACTCTTCCATACAGAGGCATCACAAGATAAGCCTCTTCCTTCATTTTCCTGTACTCGTTCAGCAGTGCGCCGGTGACGTCTGCAAGGCCGCCTGTCTTGGCAAAAGGGACTGCTTCCGGCGTTGCAATAAGTATCTTCATATCCTCACTTCTCACTTATATCTTGGCTTCTCTCATGAATTTTGCCGCCTCTTCAGGTGGTGTGGGGTTTATATAAAAACCCGATCCCCATTCAAAGCCTGCGATCTTCGTCAGCTTGGGCATTATCTCAATATGCCAGTGATAGTATTCGTTTGTCTCATTATAAAAAGGTGATGTGTGGATAATAAAATTATATGGCGGAATATCAAGTATCCTGTCAATCTGCTTAAGTATTCTCTGCAGTATTTCCGCAAGCAATGAGAAGTCCTTATTCGGGGGGTAAAATGCCGATTCATGCCTTTTCGGTAAAATCCACGTCTCAAACGGCGCCCTCGGCGCAAAAGGCGCCAAGGCGAGATAATCCTTATTTTCGTATATCACGCGCCTGCCGTCCTCAAGTTCCTGATTTATGACATCACAGAAAATGCATCTTTCCTTAAAATTGAAATACTGTTCCGCTGCATCAACTTCTTCTTTGACAAGTTTGGGCACGATAGGAAGGGCGATAAGCTGACTATGCGTATGTTCAAGCGAAGCCCCGGCATCCTCGCCTTCATTCTTGAATATCAGGACATACCTGAATCTCTGGTCTTTCTTCAGGTCATTAAGTCTCATATAATATGCCCACAACGCATCTTCCACAGCCTTTAAGGGCATAGTCGATAGTGAAAGGTTATGCTCTGGCGTCTCTATTACAACCTCATGAGCGCCGATCCCGTTAATCTTGTCAAATATTCCCTCCCCTGTCTTGTTCAATTCTCCATGTATCTGAAGCGCAGGGAATTTATTCGGTACAACTCTCAATGTCCAGCCCGGAGAATCAGGCAGAGTGCCCGGAGGCCTGAATGCCATTATCTCAGGCGGAGCAGTATGCTCATTGCCATGACAGAACGGACAGAAACCGCCTTTCTTCCTCTGTGAAGGTGATATAAAGTCCGTCGGCCTCTTGCCCCTTTCCACAGAGATTATAACCCACCGCCCGACAATCGGATCTTTTCTAAGTTCAGACATACACCCTCCGCAAGAATTAAAAATTAAAAGTTAAAAGTTAAAAATAAATGAATTCCACAATTTTAAGTTTTGCTCTTTACATTTTAATTTTCATATTATATCACAATAGGATATAATCCCCTATGAAACCGACTTTTCATCACAGACCCATAAACGATCCCTTTGACGACCCTTGCGTATATGTCAGGGTGCTCAGGGAAAAACGGGCGCTTCTCTTTGACCTTGGCTATACAACCAGATTAAAACCAAACGACATCCAGAAAATAACAGATGTCTTTGTAACGCATACCCATATAGACCATTTCATAGGGTTTGACAGTCTTTTAAGGGCGCTTCTGAGAAGAGAGACTCCACTAAGGATATTCGGGCCTTCCAATATCACTGAGTGCATTGAAGGGAAACTCCGTGGATACACATGGAACCTGATAAAAGAGTATCCGCTAAAAATAGAGGTCTTCGGCATAAACGAAAACCATATCAGCCATGCAGGTTTTTATGCGGAGAATTGTTTTAACAGAACAGATTATGGCGAAAAACCATTTGATGGGACATTATTAAAAGAAGGATATTTTGAGGTTAAAGCAGCGCGCCTCACGCATCAGATACCATGCCTCTGCTTTTCTCTTACAGAGGATTTTCATATAAATATTGATAAGGCAGCGTTGAACAGGCTGGCGCTTCCGGTAGGGCCATGGCTTTCAGAATTTAAAAGGGCTGTCAGGGAGAATGCAGACGATGACACGGGATTTAAAATATCCGGCAGAGTATATACCAAAAAAGAACTCGTAGAAATCGCGATGATAACAGAGGGGCAAAAAATATCCTACGTTATTGATTCCTCTATGGACGAGGAGAATATAAGAAAAATTATAACCCTCGTTAAAGATTCCGATACTCTTTATTGCGAGGCTTACTTCCTTGAGGAAGACAGGGAAAGGGCAATAGAGAGGCATCACCTCACTGCAAAAACCGCAGGAAGGATAGCGAGAGAGGCAGGCGTTAAAAACCTTGTTGTCATGCACTTTTCTCCGAAATACAGGGAATGCCCTGACGCACCTGAAAAAGAGGCGATGCTGGAATATAATAAAGAATAATTGAAAATTTAAAATTAAAAATTCAAAATAAAAGAATTCCAAGATTTTGAATCTTGAATCTTGAATTTGTTTAGCTGCCGGGGTAGCTCAGTGGCAGAGCAGCTGATTCGTAATCAGCAGGTCGTGGGTTCGAGTCCCATCTCCGGCTCTTTAAAAGATTCAGGTATAACAATGGGTTATAAGAATTTATATCCCTTTGTAATGTTTCGGGTAATTTGCTCATGTCACTACATTGTCACTATACCTATTTTTTGATTGATTTTTTACACAGTAAGGTGTTAATTTTTTATATGAAAACAGGAAAAGGTAAAATGATACAATTAGCTAACAAAAAAATCCAGCCGACCTCTGAAAGCGGCGGCTGATTTAATTGTTAGCCCTACAAAGGAGGCGTGTTAACAATGAGGGACACACACCCATTCCTTGATCCTGCAAACCCGCACCGCTGAGGCGTTCACTTCAGCTTCAACACCGCCAGAAAAGCCTCCTGCGGAAGTTCTATCCTTCCAATCTGCTTCATCCTTTTCTTTCCCTCTTTCTGCTTCTCAAGGAGTTTTCTCTTGCGGGTGATATCACCGCCGTAGCACTTTGCAAGAACATCTTTCCTCAGCGCCCTTACGCTCTCACGCGCTATAATCTTGCTTCCTATTGCTGCCTGTATCACAACCTCATACATCTGCCTCGGGATAATCCCCCTCAGCTTTTCACTCAGCTCTCTGCCTTTGTAATATGACTTTTCCTCATGCACTATCAGGGAGAGGGCGTCAATAATCTCACCGTTAATGAGGATGTTAAGCTTAACAAGGTCTGATTCCCTGAAGCCGAGGAATTCATAGTCCATTGATGCATAGCCTTTTGAAATTGATTTTAACCTGTCGTAAAAATCCCATAAAATCTCATTCAGAGGCAGTTCATACTCAACCTTAATCTTGTCTTTCCCTATAAATGTGAAATTCTTCTGTGTCCCCCTTTTTTCCTGACAAAGGTCAAAAATAGGGCCTATGTAATCCTTCGGCACGAATATGGTCACAAGAACAAAAGGCTCCTCTACCATCTCGTACTTGTCAGGCAGCAGGGATGGGTTTTCAATATGAATGACCTCTCCGTCGGTCTTTGTCACCTTGTAAACAACTGTCGGAGCTGTGCTTAAGAGTGAAAGGTCAAACTCACGCTCAAGCCTTTCTTTTATTATTTCCATGTGAAGAAGTCCAAGGAAACCGCACCTGAACCCGAACCCGAGCGCAAGCGAAGTCTCAGGCTCGTAATTGAAGGATGAATCATTTAATCTCAGTTTATTTAGCGCATCCCTCAGGCTGTCGTATTCATGCGGTATTGTCGGATAAAGCCCGCAGAAGACCATTGGCTTTATATCCTTGTATCCGGGGCACGGCTCCTGTGCCGGAGTATCCGCATCGGTTATCGTGTCTCCAATATTTGTATCTGTTACGTTTTTTATCCCTGCAATTATATAGCCGACCTCGCCTGAGGAAAGTTCTTCTGAGGGCTGCATCTTGGGCGTGAAAATCCCCACCTGTGCCACCTCAAATTCATTCCCTGTTGCCATCATCTTTATTTTTTTGCCTGCCCTCACCGTCCCGTCAAATACCCTCACAAGCACGATTACTCCCTGATAATTATCAAACCATGAGTCAAATATTAATGCCTTGAGCGGATTATCATCATCGCCTTTGGGCGGCGGAATTTTCTTCACTATCGCTTCAAGAATCTCTTTTGTGCCTATGCCTTCCTTCGCGCTTGCAAGTATTGCCTCGGAACAGTCAAGCCCGATTGCATCTTCTATCTGCTCCTTTGTTTTTTCAGGCTCTGCCGCTGGCAGGTCTATTTTATTTATGACCGGAATCATCTCAAGATCATGTTCCACTGCAAGATATGCGTTGGCAAGGGTCTGCGCCTCAACTCCCTGAGATGCGTCAACAACAAGAAGCGCGCCCTCGCACGAGGCAAGGCTTCTTGACACCTCGTATGAAAAATCAACATGCCCCGGTGTGTCTATGAGATTGAGAATGTATTCCTTTCCGTCATCAGCCTTATACAAAAGCCTCACTGAATGCGCCTTAATTGTAATGCCCCTTTCTCTCTCAAGATCCATTGAATCAAGAACCTGCTCTGTCATTTCCCTTGCGCTGAGCGCACCTGTATATTCAAGAAGTCTGTCAGCAAGAGTCGACTTCCCGTGGTCTATATGAGCTATGATGGAAAAATTACGTATATCCTTTGGCATAGTCCATCAGGGGATTAATCTGGAATCGTTTATTTTATCACAAAATGCGCACAAAGGAATGCGGCTGGAAGCTTTTACTATAAAAGAGCAAACCGCCTTGACAAACAGATTAGGGATAATTTATAGTAGCACAATTAATAAAAAGGTAACACTATGGCGATTGTTAGATTTGGCATATCGATTGAAAATCCGCTGCTTGAAAGATTCGACAGCCTTATCAAAAAGAAAGGCTATGCGAGCCGAAGCGAAGCGGTCAGAGACCTTATCAGGGACAGCCTTGTCATGGAGGAATGGGAGTCGGCTACTGCAGAGACTGTCGGAACAATAACCATCGTCTATTCTCATGACACAAGGGAGCTTACAGACACTCTTACAGATCTTCAACACCTGTATTTTAATTCCATCGTCTCCTCCATGCACATACATCTGGACGCACACAACTGTCTTGAGGTCATCGTGGTTAAAGGCAAGGCGAAGGATATCAAGGCTATTGCCGACAGATTGATAGGCATTAAAGGCGTGAAACACGGTAAGCTCTCTCTTACTACGACAGGGAAGCATCTGAAATAATTTTTTTGTCATTATGGTAGCACGATATTTATTAACGTAGCACAGGAGGATAGATGAATTTAAATGAAAGCTTTAAGGTTTTGAGCATTCAAGGGTTGATTTTATTTTTGATGTGCGTATTAGGCGCAGTATCTCTTTCGACTGAGGCTTTCGCTGCCCATCCTTTGATTACTGACGACACAGGCACGCAGGGCAAGGGGAAATTTCAGTTAGAAGTTAATAGCGAATTCAGCTATGAAAAAGAGCAGCAGTATAACGCGGACGAGGACAAATGGGAAACAAAAAAAGAGACAGGCGGCGAGTTTGCAACCATTCTGTCCTACGGGATTATAGACAATTTGGATGTAGTCCTTGGGTTTCCTTACCAATGGAAAAAGACAAAGACAGATGAGGTTGTCACCGCCGACTCAACCGAACAAGGGGATGGCATATCTGATCTCTCGCTGGAACTTAAGTGGAGATTTTTTGAAAAGGAAGGTTTGAGTTTTGCCCTGAAACCGGGGATTACATTGCCGACAGGGGATGAAAACAAAGGACTCGGCAATGGAAGGGTTTCGTACGGCCTTATGTTTATAACAACAAAGGAGATGAAGCCCTTGGCGTTCCATCTGAATTTAGGTTACACACGCAATGAGTATAAACTTCAGAAGGACAAGGATGAAAAGAGAGGGGGAATATGGCATGTTTCTATAGCATCAGAGTATGAAGTTGTTAAAGACCTGAAAATAGTAGCGAATATCGGCATAGAAAGGAATGAAGATAAAGGCAAAGGCACACACCCTGCCTTTATCTTAGGCGGTTTGATATACTCTATCTCGGAGAATTTCGATATTGATTTCGGCATCAAGGGCGGACTAAACAAGCCCGAGACTGACTACTCAGTTCTCGCAGGCATTACATGGAGGTTTTAAATGCATATACCTGATGGATATTTAGGACCGATAACATACGGAAGCCTCTGGGCAGCCGTTATTCCAATCTGGATTTACGCCTCAAAAAAGATTAAGGAGATATTGAAGGCATCTCAGGTTCCTCTGCTTGCACTAAGCGCCGCATTCAGTTTTGTTATAATGATGTTTAATGTGCCGCTGCCGGGCGGGACAACAGGCCATGCAACAGGCGCAACACTGATTGCAATCTTAATCGGGCCGTGGCCCGCAGTGATTGCTTTATCTATTGCGCTTATTGTTCAGGCTCTTATCTTCGGAGACGGAGGGATTACAGCCATAGGAGCGAACTGTTTTAATATGGGTTTTGCAGGTGTGCTTGTGGGATATGGGATATATAAATTAATTTCAGGTTTAAAGTTCAAAAATTCAAATGCAGAAACTCGTCGCTCGCCGCTCTCCACCCGCCACTTAATAGGAGCCGGAATAGGTGCATACGCAGGGATAAACCTTGCGGCATTTCTCACAGCCGTAGAACTCGGAATTCAACCGCTTCTCCATTCAGGCACAGACGGAAGGCCGCTATACAGCCCGTTCCCTCTGAGCATAACCATTCCTGCAATAATGTTAGAGCATATATTTCTTTTTGGAATTGTTGAGGCAGTGGTTACTGTGCTTGTGCTTCTTTACATCAAAAAATCACATCCTGAGTTGATAAGGGGATAGACATGAAAATTTCAAATTTCAAATTTCAAATTTCAAATCATAAAAAACTCTGGATAGGAATCGCTATATTGATAATACTGTCACCTGTAGGATTGATACTCCCGGAACTTTTAAAGGCAGGCGGCGCATGGGGTGAGTGGGGCGCAGATGAAATTGAAAAGATTGCAGGGTATGTTCCTCATGGATTAAAAAAGCTCTCGGAACTCTGGAAAGCTCCGATCCCTGATTATGCATTTTCAGGCTGGGACAAAGGGTTTAAGTCATACGCAGGCTATATATTTTCAGGAATAATAGGCGCTGCTCTGGTTATTGGAGTATCAATACTCATAGGAAAAATTTTTGCGAGGAAAAATGGGAATTCCTGACTGGCTGAAAACAGTAACGAGAGGAGAGTTACAAGTTACGAGCATAAAAAGACCAAGAGAGAGGTTTCTTGATAAGACTCTGCGGCATGTTGTCTCTTTTGTTGAAGATACAATGTTTAATGAAAGAACCTCTTCAATAAAGGGGCTTCTACAGGGGATTGAACCGAGGATAAAGATTGTCAGCATCTTCCTGTTCATTGTCCTTTTGAGTTTCCAGAAAACTGTTTCAGGCATTATTGTCTTTCTGTCCTTTGCTCTGCTGCTGGCGCTTCTGTCGGGTGTGCTGGTTATTCTTCTGAAGAGACTGATGCCAGCAATGGTTTTTACATTATTGATTGCCTTGCCTGCTGTGCTGAATCTTATAGTTGACGGAGAACCGCTGCTGATGCTTTATGAATTTGAAAAACCGCACACATTTTATCAGATAACAATCCCCGCTCACATCTCTATCACAAAGCAGGGGGCTTTAAGCGCTCTGACTCTTTTTCTAAGGGTGATGGCGTCTGTTTCACTGGTTTTTCTGCTTACGTTCACTACATCACCGAATAAATTTATCAAGGCTGTCTCATCCTTTATACCCGGCGCATTCAAATCAATCATCTCAATAAGCTACAGATATATATTCTTCCTGACAAGGAAAGTTGAAGAGTTCATTATGGGTTTTAGATCAAGGAATATCTCGTCACTCGTCACTCGTCACTCGTCACTGATTGGACAGAGGTGGACTGCATCAAGAATAGGACTTTTGTTTTCAATGAGCATAAGGTTGAGCGCTGAACTTGAACGGGCAATGGAGGCGAGAGGATATGATTATAATTTTGAAGTTCAAAGTGAAAGGTTAAAAGTTTCAGATATTTCGAGAACTGATGTTTTATGGATTATCTTTTCAATAACAATCATAGGGGTGATGTTTTGGAAGTCTTTAATGTAAAAAAAATATCATACGCTTACAGAAACGGCAAAAAGGCTATTGACAATGTTTCATTCAGTGTTAAAAAAGGCGAGAGCCTGACAATAATAGGCGCTAACGGCTCCGGCAAGTCAACACTGCTTTATCTCCTCAACGGCCTTTTGACGCCTGAGTCAGGTGATATTGAAATATTCGGCAGAAATATAAATAGCAATTTTCCTCCTGAACTCAGACAGCGGGTATCTCTTCTGTTTCAAAACTCGCATGCCCAGCTTTTTCTGCTGAGTGTATGGGATGAACTCTGCTTTGGCCCTCTGCAGCTCGGGCTTGAAAAAAATGAGATACAAAAACGGACAGAGGAGCTGCTTGAACTGCTCAATATCAAACACCTAAGAGACAGGGGGCCGTGGGATTTGAGCGGAGGAGAGATGAGGAAGGTAGCATTCGGCACGTGTCTCAGCGTTAATCCTGATGTTCTTCTTCTTGATGAGCCCACAACAGGGCTTGACCCAAGAAGTCAGGTTGAGTTTGTGGACTTGATAAATGAATTGCGGCACGCAGGGAAAACAATAGTTACGGCAACGCATGACCTTGGTATAATTGAAGACATATCTGACAGGACAGTGGTCATCGGAGAAGACCACAGGCTGCTGACGGAGGGGAACCCATGGGATGTTATGGAGGATACGGATATGCTTCTCAGGGCAAACCTTATTCACAGGCATGTCCACAGGCACTGCTGGTATGCCCATGAGCACAGCCATTTCGGGACGCATGATCACGAGCACGTAAAAGTGGAAAATAAACAGCCGCAAGTTGAAAGTCAGGTTATTAAGGAGGTAACCCGCAAGATGACAGAACTGGATAAATTGAAAAAACTTCTTGAACACTGGGCAGAGCACAATGAAGAACATGCAAAGACATATCTTGAGTGGGCGGAGAAGGCATCAGCCTCAGGGGATAACGAATTATCCTCTATACTTAAAGAGATTGCTGAAAATACAAAGAGGATGGATGGGTTGTTTGAAAAGGCAAAGAAGGCTGTCAGAAAAGATTGAAATGCAATTCAATCACTTTATGGCAGGCATGTGTAAGGAGGTTGTGTCTGGATTGAGGCAAGATTCACGGGTCGGTCAGAATAGGGGCTGAAGTCGCAACGAAGTGGAGCGGATAGCCCCGC